>NZ_JAGEMG010000002.1:0-507259 GCF_040148835.1 Allomuricauda sp. NFXS6
ATAGGCCTCACTTGAGTCTTCAGATGAAAACACCTAACTTTATTCATGAAAAAACCTGTGAAGAAAACTCCACAGGTCTATTAAATAATTATACTTAAAAACTGTCAACCTATTTTAGGACGACACACTGTTTTTTTTAAAATAGAAAAGGGCGAGGAAGTCCTCACCCTTTTCGTCCCAAATCTTACCATAAACTTAACCTACTTATGCTATGGCACGACTAAAATACTGGTATTGTGAGAAATAACAAAGGGTTTTAAAAAATATTTTGCTTTTAGGAAGAAAAAGAAATTGTGCAGTTCATCGATAAAATGGATAAAACCTTGGTAGTCAAACATAAAGAAGCCGGAGCACGCTCCGGCTTCTTTCCCCAAATCTTACCATGAACTTAACCTACTTATGCTATGGTTCTTCAAATGTAAGCCAAGTGATGTTTTTGTGCCCAAGCTTTTAGATGAAACTCCCTTAAATGGGTTGAAGTGTTCAGCAAGGCGCGATTATTGATAAATGTCAAGAAAGTTGTGATATTTTTTGTGATTTTCCTCGGGAGCAGCCTGCGTTTTTGCTTGTGTGGAATCCTTTTGAATCTATTTTAAGGATTTCTTTTACATTGCAGATGTTGAGGCTTTTTCAACTCCCAAAATGTAAAGAACAACCACTAATGCTATGGTCACAATAATTTAATAAACCGCTTTCATGAATTAATTTTTAAAGCCAATATTCAATCTCAAGTTTTCCTTATATGGATTAAAAGCCCAATTGATTATGCCGTTCAATGTCCATCAATAATCAAAGAGTCTTTCTCGATTTTTATGTCAAACTTATAGTTCAATGAGGCTCCATTTGTATAATAACCAAAGCAATTATTTAGTTTTAAACTATCTTTTTGATAAAGCAATATTTTATAACATCCATCACTTTTGTTGCTCTCATCAAATAATATTTTCCCATTGACTATACTTTTACTTTTAACATTATAAAATAATGTTGGCTTGTTCACCGATGTAAATACTTTTATACTATCATATAGATTTCCTGAATTGTTGATAATTGTGATTTTTGGCTCTTTTCTATGAAAGCAAGAAACTATTAACAAAAATAAACTTGATATAACTAATTTGTTTTTCATAAAACTATTGGTTAGAAGGGATTAATTGAGAATTATACGTTGCCCGATAATCTTCATTAGTGCCCAAAGCCGGATGTAAATTTGACAAGTACCTCAATTCACCATTTACCATGGCGTCCTGAATGCTTTCAGTTAAAGAATCGTAACCGTCCGATAGCCAGTTTCTTTTGTTCCTGCCCACAGCATTGTTGAACAAGTCCATTTGTACTTCTTTAAAATAATTTGGGTAATTCAGTGGTGCAGGTTTATCTTCATGTGCAGTTGCCAAATCTTCTGCCAATGTGGGCCCCAACAAAATGGCATTTAATCCATTAAAGTAGGCATGCCTGAAAGCGTCCCCTTTTCCATTATATAAAGAATTAGGATAAAGGTCTTCTGATACCCATGTTGCTTTTTGAGCATTAAGTAAATACCCAACTTGTTTAAACCTTGACATTGAATCATATATAGCTCTTTCAGAAATCGACATTCGTCCTTTATAGTCTTGCTCAAAAGCCCAATTATTATTTTCCATTTCGTTAGCTACTTTCAGGGCAAAGGCATCGCAACCATTCTCATAAGTGTATTTCCCGAGATCTTCCATGGCATCTTGTGGAATGTTGTAATTGCCCCCCATAAAACCCAAACACATTTCCGCTGCCTGTACATAATCAACAGGTGGGTTTACAGGAACTACTTCCTCGTCCTCATTATCATTACTGGACCCCCCTCCATTAACAGGACCATCGTTTACCGGTCCGTCCTCTATGCCCCAATTATCGTCAAAATCATTATCGTTGTTGTCATTATTGAGTTCATCATTGCCCCCTCCTTCATTGCCGTGTACCACATTGCCGTTACAATCAACCCCATATTCGGTGGTGGAATATAAATTGCCATTGGAGTCCACACAACTTCTGGTCCTTATGCATTTTCCGATGCCATCGGGGTTAAAATACACCCAATCATCACAGCCATAGCTCGGGTTCAGGGAACCTTCTTGTCCATCCAAGCCTCCTTGGTCGTTGCTTCCAAAGCACCAGATCAAGGTTATATCGTCACCTGCGATATTCCACAAACAATTATTGGCCATAACCTGTTTGGCCGTGAAGTCCTCCACCAAATTATCCAAGCCCAGTGCTGCTGCATCAATGGGAATTATGGAGATAATATAATTCCGCCATTCCCCTTCAAAAAAAATGTATTTATAACTGTATAGATAAAACTTGAACGCTTCTCTTTCTTTTTTATAAATGACCAGGTTTTCAAAATCTGCTTCGGGAAATACAGGCGTCTCGGTCCTAAAACTGTAAGATTTTGAATTGCTTGTGGTGAGCTCCACAATTTCCTTGGTCAATACGGTGAAGGAACCATCCGTTGCAGTTACTTTAGAGGTTGATGCTTTCTTTTTGTTCACATCCAACACCCTGTGCATCTTTTCCAAAGGGCCCTTTAGGGATTCTTTTTGATTAAGTTCCTCCAGGGTCAATGTCTGTATTTCCACAGCACTTTTATGAGGCGGACTCAATGGGCCATCATCCTTTTGGCATTTCCAGACCAAGAGGGCCAATAGCATAAGGGGCAGTAGGGCTTTCAATCGTTTCATTGCTTGTCAAGTTTTAAGTTATCAATAAGATCTGGGGAAATCTCAAAAGCATATGGCAACACACCGCATACGGCCACTCTGGACGTACACTTTTGCTGCACTCGACAAGTAATGGGGATTGTATTGGGACTAAGCTAATAACTTTTGCTCAATCCTCGTTGCACAAAAACCTTAAAAAAACTGTGGTTTTTACGTAATTTCAAGCTTGAACAGCGCTGAAATCTGGAAAAAGTAGAAATAATCGGGAAAGGTGCGAAAAATAAAAAAGGTGGAATAGCTTCCACCTTTTTTGCCCCAAATCTTACCATGAACTTAACCTACTTATGCTATGGCAAGTACTAAAGTAGGAGTGCGGGTTGTGTGTCGTATAAAAACCCGCTGTTCTGCTAGTTTCATCGATAAAGTGCACAGATTCCACTGTTTATCTATCTTGTTGATTAATAAGCTCTTTCGTTCTTGCCCTCAAAAAAGTTGATAAAGGCCTTATTTACTACCCTATTGCCTCCTGGTGTTGGATAGTTCCCAGTGAAATACCAATCGCCCAAGTTCTTGGGACAGGCACTATGCAAACCTTCAATTGTTTGGTAAATAATTTCAACTTCCGCGTTGATGTCCTCCGGGCTTAATATCTCTCCGATTTTCTTGGAAATCTGTTTGGCCGAAAACGGGGCGTAAAATTCTTTTACGTAGTTTACCGCCTCTTTGTTAGAAGGGTCTGTCTGGGTAAGGCATTTTTCATAGGTCTCTTTTACCAAATGAGTGGTGCCGTGGTCTTCATGTAGGGCCAATGCTGCTTTAAAGGCAACAAAATCTTCCAACCGGGCCATATCAATACCGTAACAATCCGGGTAGCGTATTTGCGGAGCGGAGGACACCACGACTATTTTCTTTGGGGATAAGCGGTCCAAAATTTTAAGGATACTTCGCTTTAAGGTAGTTCCGCGAACAATACTGTCATCTATAATAACAAGGTTGTCCGTAGGTTTCACCGAACCATAAGAAATGTCATATACGTGTGTCACCAAATCGTCCCTGCTGCTATCTTGGGTGATAAAGGTTCTGAGCTTCGCATCTTTGATGGCCACCTTCTCTATTCGTGGTCTAATATTCAATATTTTATGCAGTTCTTCTCCAGTCATTTTTGACCCTAGGGACAGGATTTGTTCCTCTTTTTTCTTGTTGAGGTAATTCTGGGCCTCTTTCACCATTCCAAAGAATGATGTTTCCGCTGTATTGGGTATGTAGGAGAAAACCGTGTTCTCCAAATCGTTGTCGATGGACTTCAATATTTCCGGAAATACCAGTTTTCCCAATTTCTTTCTTTCCTGATAGATTTCCTTGTCGCTGCCACGAGAGAAATAGATGCGTTCAAAAGAACAAGCTTTCCGTTCGGTGGGCTCCAAAATTTGTTTGAGTCCCATTGAACCGTCTTTCTTGATGATAACAGCATGTCCTGGATCCAGTTCTTTTACATCATCAAAATTAACATTGAACACCGTTTGAATCACTGGGCGTTCCGATGCCACGACCACAACTTCATCATCTTGATAATAATAAGCTGGTCGTATTCCTGCCGGATCGCGCATCACAAAGGCATCGCCATGGCCAATAAGACCGCTCATGGCATATCCTCCATCCCAGTTTTTGGATGCTTTTCTCAAAATCTTGGCCACGTTCAAGCGTTCCGCGATCAAGGCAGAGGCCTCCCTTTTGGTGTAGCCTTCTTTTTTGATCTGTTTGTAGAGCTTGGCCACGGCATCATCCAAAAAGTGACCGATTTTTTCCATTACCGTAACGGTGTCGGCTTTTTCTTTAGGATGTTGGCCCAGTTCCACCAAATTGCTAAAGAGTTCATCAACATTCGTCATGTTAAAGTTACCCGCTACAATAAGGTTACGGTGCATCCAGTTGTTCTGTCTTAAAAATGGATGAACATTCTCTATACTATTTTTGCCAAAAGTTCCGTAACGCACGTGACCCATTAAAAGTTCACCGATGTAGGGGATGTTCTTTTTTTGCCAGGCCACATCGTTCTCGCGTTCTGGATGTTCGGTCAATGCGGTATTGATACGGTTGTTGATTTGGGCAAAAATATCCTGTATGGGCTGTTGTTGGGCCGATCGTACGCGACTCATATATCGCTCCCCAGGATCCATATCCATTTTAATGCTTGCAAAACCTGCACCGTCCTGTCCGCGGTTGTGCTGCTTCTCCATCATTAGGTACATCTTGTTTACACCGTAAAAAGCTGTGCCGTACTTTTCTTTATAGTACTCCAGAGGTTTAAGCAAACGGATCAACGATATTCCGCATTCGTGCTTAATGGGATCACTCATAACAAACCGAATAAAAAAGCCCCAAAATTTTCAGGGCGAACATTTATGTTAATTCAATATTGAACTGCGTCAACTCTTTAAACTGCATCAAGCGGGCATCCACCTCGCTTTTTTGTAAATCCACCATACGCTCGGTGCCAAATTTTTCCACACAGAACGATGCCAAATTAGATCCATGGATAATGGCGTTCTTCATACTTTCAAAGGAAATGTTCTCCGTCTCGGTCAAATACCCTGCAAAACCTCCGGCAAACGTGTCTCCAGCTCCTGTGGGGTCAAAAACCTCTTCCAAAGGAAGGGCGGGCGCAAAGAAAATATGGTCCTTCTGGAACAAAAGGGCTCCATGCTCCCCTTTTTTGATCACCACATATTTAGGGCCCATTTCCTGAATCTTGGCGGCAGCTTTCACCAAAGAATATTCGTTGGTCAGCTGTCTAGCCTCTTCATCATTTATGGTAATGACATCGATTTTTGAAATAACTGTCATCAATTCGTCCCAACTATTGTCCATCCAAAAATTCATGGTGTCCAAAACTACGAGTTTTGGTCGTTTTTCCATCTGATTAATTACACTCAGCTGTATGTTTGGGTGAAGATTTCCCAACATTACAATATCCGAATCGGCATAATCACTTGGTACCACTGGGTTAAAATCGGCCAAGGTGTTTAGTTCGGTGGCCAAAGTATCTCTGGAGTTTAGATCGTTGTGATACTTTCCTTCCCAAAAGAAGGTTTTGCCTCCTTTTACCACTTCCACTCCTGAAAGGTCAATATCTTTATTTTTTAAAATATCCATGTAAGATTGTGGAAAATCATCTCCCACTACGGATACGATTGCGGAATCTACATTAAACTGTGAAGCAGCCAAACCAATAAAGGTGCCTGCGCCACCTAAAATCTTTCCTGTTTTCCCGAACGGTGTTTCGATGGCATCAAAAGCCAAGGTTCCCACGATCAGTAATTTGCCCATTCCCTAATTTTTGCTGCAAATATACGGTTTGATATTCCATTTGTAATCATTGGCAAAGGATTTAAGAAAAAGGGTGGAGCAAGTTCAAGTTCAAGTATCAAGTTCAAGAGCAAACCTATTCGTGATGATTTGTGAAATTAGTGTCAAAAGGGAAGATAGAACAGAAAGGCAAGAACCAAGACTCAAGTTTGGAGTTATTGGGTTACTGCGTACTGTTACTGCCAACCGACTTCCGACATCAAACACCTAATTCCAACAATCAAGTTCCAAATTCCAGCAATTCAATAACTGAGTAACTCCAGACTTCGGACCCAAATACAAGTTCAAGCAGCAGACATCTGACTCCTGATATTTGACTTTCGACTTCAACAAAACTCAAGTCTCTCATCTCATTTTTAAAGCTACTTTCTGCCAAAATCGGCTGGAATTTCGCCCCAGGCCTTGGTTTCCCATTTTACGATCGGCGTGTTGAACCGATTCTTTTTGAGCCATTCCTCTGCTCGCTCGATGAGTTCGAAAAGTTGGGCATTTTTAGGTGTTTTTTGCAATTTGGTGCCGCATTTTTTCTTTCGAACCCATCCAATGGCGATTCTGGAATCTGAATAAAGTATGCGTTCACTTTTTTGCTGTTTTAGAAATGCCAAGCCGTGCACCAATGCCAAAAACTCCCCTACATTGCTGGTTCCCTGTTGAAAAGGGCCTTGGTGAAAAAGCACTCTTTTGGTTTTGGTGTCCACACCGCGATATTCCATTTTTCCGGGATTGCCGCTCGATGCGGCATCGACGGCGATGGAATTATAGTTGGGGTCGCCAATTTTTAATAATTCTTCCGGGGTGAGCTCTTTTTTGCCCTTGGACTTGCCTTTGTACTCCAAATAATTGCTGTTGAAGGCCTTTTTGGCCTCTTCAAAAGTGGCGAAAGACTTGTATTGGGCTCCTTTTACACCATCAATTTGTGCTTTGCAGTCCGCCCAAGATTCAAAAATTCCGGGATGTTTTCCTTTCCAGACTACATAAAATTTTTTCTTCTTGGCCATTTAGGATAAAACTTTTTCAATCTCTTTAGGAAAATGCTCGTATTCCAATTGATGTACTTTTTGGGCAATGGCCTCGACATCATCCGAAGGTTTCACATCAGTTTTGGCTTGAAATATGATGGCGCCCTCATCATAGTTTTCGTTTACATAATGTATAGTTATGCCCGTTTCGGAATCTTTGTTCTCTTTCACGGCTTCATGCACCCTGTCCCCATACATACCTTTTCCGCCATATTTTGGCAACAAAGCCGGATGAATATTGATGATTTTATTGGGAAAAGCCTCGATAAGGTTGGATGGAACCTTCCAAAGGAAACCGGCGAGCACAATTAAATCCGTATTAAATCCTTGTAAAATATTTACCACCGCGTCAGAACCCTTAAAAGCAGCTTTGTTGAAATAAAAAGCAGGTACTTGAAGCCGGTCGCAACGCTCCAGAACAGCAGCAGACTTTTTATTGGTGAGCACCGCAGCGACCTTTATCTCTGGTTTTTCACGAAAAAAGGAAATAATATTTTCTGCATTCGACCCGCTACCCGATGCGAAGATTACAATTCGTTTCATTCGTTAGGAATTGATGTGATTTTGAACTAAATTACGACGGCTAAAGTAATGTACAGTACTTTAAGACGATTAATTTGGAGCACATTTTATCGACAAATAGTGTATTTAATCCAAAGTTTTATATTTTTGCCAACGATTTAAATTTTTAAAACCACAATAATTATGTCAGACATTGCATCAAGAGTAAAGGCTATCATCGTTGATAAACTAGGTGTAGATGAAAATGAAGTAGTTGCAGAAGCTAGCTTTACCAACGACTTAGGAGCGGATTCCTTGGACACTGTTGAACTTATCATGGAGTTTGAGAAAGAATTTGATATTCAAATACCAGATGATCAGGCAGAGAACATTGCCACTGTTGGTCAGGCCATTAGCTACATCGAAGAAGCTAAGTAATTAAATGATATATCGCTAAAGATTATAAATTATCCATGTGGTGGTTATCACATGGATAATTTTTTTTATAATTTAGGTCTATTAGGGTAAAAAAAATAGTTCAATGCAGTTAAAGCGAGTTGTAGTTACCGGAATGGGAGCGTTAACGCCCATAGGTAACAATTTGGAAGCTTATTGGGAAGGACTACGGACCGGTAAGAGCGGTTCTGCCCCCATCACTTATTTCGATACTGAAAAGTTCAAGACAAAGTTTGCTTGCGAACTTAAAGGGTACGACCCTTCCGATTTTTTTGATCGTAAGGAAGCCAGAAAGTTGGACAGGTTTGCCCAATATGCTTTGGTATCTTCAGATGAAGCCATAGCAGACTCTGGAATCGACTTGGACGTTGTGGATAAGTTTAGGGTAGGCGTTATATGGGGAGCAGGAATAGGCGGATTGGAAACTTTTCAAAATGAGGTTATCAACTACGCCGAAGGCGATGGTACACCACGTTTTAATCCATTCTTTATTCCCAAAATGATTGCCGATATAGCACCGGGTAACATTTCCATCAAACATGGATTTATGGGGCCTAACTATACTACGGTTTCTGCGTGTGCCTCTTCGGCCAATGCTATGATCGATGCGCTTAACTATATTAGGTTGGGCCACTGTGATGTAATTGTGACCGGAGGTAGTGAAGCCGCCGTGACCATTGCAGGTATGGGCGGATTCAATGCCATGCACGCACTTTCCACAAGAAATGAAAGTCCGGAAACCGCATCCAGACCATTCGACGCCACACGCGACGGATTTGTGCTTGGAGAAGGAGGAGGAGCGCTTATACTTGAAGAATATGAGCACGCCAAGGCCAGGGGAGCTAAAATATATGCTGAAGTTTTAGGTGGCGGACTATCAAGCGACGCCCACCACATGACTGCACCACATCCAGAAGGAATTGGAGTGATAAAAGTGATGGAGAACTGTTTGGAAAATGCGGGGCTCAAACCTGAAGACGTTGATGCCATCAATACGCATGGAACTTCCACACCACTCGGGGATGTAGCTGAGCTCAAGGCTATTTCCAAAGTGTTCGGAGAACATGCCAAAGAAATCAACATTAACTCCACCAAGTCCATGACAGGACACCTACTGGGTGCAGCGGGAGCCATTGAGGCCATCGCTTCCATATTGGCCATGGAGCACAGCTTAGTGCCCCCAACCATTAACCATAGTGTGGTAGATGAGAAAATAGACCCATCATTAAACCTGACCTTGAACAAGGCTCAGAAGCGAGAGGTAAAGGTTGCCATGAGTAATACGTTCGGTTTTGGAGGACACAATGCTTGTGTGTTATTCAAAAAATTAGGGTAGTTTTGTAACATGAAACTTACCTCCAAAATATTCAATTCCCATCCGAGCACGGATGGGGATTTTTTTTTGGGAATGAAAAAAATTCTGGGATTTAAGCCCAAGAATATAGAAATCTACAAAACGGCATTCCTCCACAGGTCCATGAACAAAAAGGACGGCATGGGAAACCCGGTCAACTACGAACGTTTGGAATTTTTGGGGGACTCCATGTTGGGGACCATCATTTCAAAATATTTATACAACGAAGTGCCCGAAGGAGATGAGGGCTATCTTACAAAAATGCGTTCCAAGGTGGTAAGCCGAAAGCACCTCAACGAATTGGGAAAAGATTTGGGACTGTTGAAGTACGTAGAGAGCAGAATTCCCAAGACACATTTTGGCGAAAACATTCATGGAAACGTTTTTGAAGCACTTGTGGGAGCCATTTATTTGGACAAGGGCTACAATTATTGCGAAAAATTTATTGATGAAAGGGTTATCGAGCCTTATGTGGATATAGAGCAGCTCGAAGGGAAGGTGATCAGTTACAAAAGTTTGGTGATCGAGTGGTGCCAGAAAGAGAAAAAACCCTTCAATTACAATGTGTACGAAGACACTGGTAAAGATGAGCTCAAACACTTTGCGGTAAAACTTACCATTGGGGACAGAATGCTGGCCAAAGCAAGGGCCACTTCCAAGAAAAAAGCAGAGGAAAAGGCATCCAAAAGGGCTTACTTTGCATTACAGAGCAAGATAGAAAACCAGTAAGTTTAAATAATGGTAAACTCAAACGTTTTCGCTTGTTTTATAAGTGTATTGTTTTGTATTGACTAGGCATTCATTAGGATTAAGCCTATATTTACAGTTCGTGTTATGGGCATGTTAACAACGCACAAGATATCAGCGGATTTATATGATGATAGTTTTTCTCTGATCGCCATTCACAGTAATTTGGAGGATTATGCAATAACTTATGCCATAAACTCTACTTGTGGACTGTATTTAAAACGGATGAAAAAAGACCTTCATCTAAATGATAGTATGTCTTTCTCCGTGTTTGATTGGGACGATGAGATAAACGATATATATTGGACGTTGATTTCCAACAAATGTGAGATCGAAGAAGAAACACCCTCACTAGGTCTGTTTGGGAACAACATTTCCAAAAGAACCGATCATTTGGTGAAAGAACGAAAAGATGTGGATTATTTTTTGAAAGTGGATGTAGCAGACGAAATCTTGTTTTCCCAAAAAATAAAAGCCATCAACAAAATTTCCAAGGTAATAACAGCCTATCCATTGGACACGCAAAATTTAAAATCAAAAAGAAATTTAATCTTTTAACAATGCCAACTAGAAAGAAGACTAAAATTGTAGCAACCCTGGGTCCGGCCACCAGTAAGAAAGAAGTTCTAAAAGAAATGATCCTGGCGGGGGTGGACGTTTTTAGAATAAACTTTTCCCACGCTGCATACGAAGATGTTGCCGAACGAATTAAAATGATAAGGGAACTTAATGAGGAGTTGGATATCAATACCGCCATACTTGCCGATTTACAAGGTCCAAAATTGAGAGTAGGGGTAATGGGCGGCGAGGCCATAGTTTCACCTGGCGACGAAATCACTTTTGTTACAGGAGAGCCTTTTGAAGGAACAGCGGAACGGGTATACATGAACTACCAAACCTTTCCACAAGACGTAAAGGCGGGGGAGCGCATTCTATTGGATGATGGCAAGCTTATTTTTGAAGTGAAATCCACCAATGGTAAAGATGAGGTGGTCGCTACGGTAATACAAGGGGGACCATTAAAATCCAAAAAAGGGGTAAATCTGCCCAATACGGCGATATCCTTGCCGGCACTTACCAAAAAGGACATTAAAGATGCCATTTTTGCAATAGGCCAAAATGTAGATTGGATAGCCTTGTCCTTTGTGCGCCATGCACAGGACTTGTACGATCTTCATAATTTGATAAAGGAGCACACTGAGCACAAAATACCGGTTATTTCAAAAATAGAAAAGCCTGAAGCACTTGAAAACATTGAGGAAATCGTAAAAGCCTCTGATGGATTGATGGTTGCCCGTGGCGATTTGGGCGTGGAAATTCCAGCGCAAGAAGTGCCTTTGGTTCAGAAACAATTGGTATTGAGTGCAAAAAAAGGAAGAATACCAGTGATCATTGCCACCCAGATGATGGAAACTATGATCACTAGTTTAACACCGACCCGTGCCGAAGTAAACGATGTGGCCAACTCCGTAATGGATGGCGCCGATGCTGTGATGCTTTCCGGGGAAACATCTGTCGGTAACTACCCGGTTCAGGTTATTGAGAAAATGGCAAGTATTGTAACGAGCGTGGAAAGTTCCACCTTGATCAAAGTGCCTCAGAACCCGCCGCACATTCGCACCAATAGATATATTACCAAGTCGGTATGTTATCACGCCGCATTAATGGCCAACGAAATTTCCGCCAAGGCCATTTCTACATTGACCAATAGTGGTTATACCGCATTTCAGATTTCTGCATGGAGACCTGCCGCGCATATTCTTGTGTTTACATCGAACAAAAGAATATTGACCCAGCTGAACCTGTTGTGGGGCGTAAAAGCGTTTTACTACGATAAGTTTGTGTCCACGGACCAAACCATAGAAGATGTAAACCAAATCGCCTGTAAAAGAGGTTTCTTGGAAGTTGGCGATATGCTTGTGAGCTTAGCGGCCATGCCGATCAAAGAAAAAGGAATGGTGAACACCTTGCGTGTAACCGAAATAGAAAGTTGTAATTTTTAACAACTTTAGCTAATTGATGATTCCATAAATAAGTCGAATTGTTGTCAACTTATTTCAGGACGGGTCAAATATAAAAAAGGCGGGCATTTTAAAATGCCCGCCTTTTTTTGTTGAGCAGCAATTTCTTGGTATGGGAGCATTAGTGCTGTAAGTATGGACAATCAAGTATGACTAATTGTTTAGAAACCGAGCAATTATTTCATGAGACACGAGTACAGCGATTCCAGGTTAGGGGCCATTTTAGGATTTACTGATGATATCAAAAAAGACGAAGAACGATTTTCCATAACCAAAAAGACCATTAAATTTTTGTGGAACAGAAACGACTGCCCCCTCACTATAAAAATAGATGGGATGAATCTAGAGCTGCTGTCCAATCAAATTATTACCGTTACCTATCTTCAGCATGTTTCCTATGTTGAAACCCATTTACCTCTTTCAGCCATACTTTTCAATAGGGAATTTTATTGTATTTCCGATCATGATAGCGAGGTTTCTTGTAACGGAATCCTGTTTTTTGGCACCCAGGATATCCCAATCATTACCATTCCACAAGAACAATTGAACAGGTTCAATTTGTTGCATGACGTGTTCATTGAAGAATTTTCCACGCCAGATAATATCCAAGGAGATATGCTGCAAATGCTCCTAAAAAGATTGATCATCATGAGCACGCGTTTGGCAAAGGAACAGCTGATTGTAAAAACGCTTGGGAACGAGCAAATTGACACCATCCGAAGATTCAACTTTTTGGTGGACATGCATTTTAGAACAAAGCGTAAGGTGGCCGATTATGCTGAATTGTTGCATAAGTCCCCCAAAACACTTTCCAATCTTTTTGCCATTTACAATCAAAAATCGCCCCAGCAAATCATTTTGGAACGAATTGCACTAGAAGCGAAGCGACTCATCAATTTTACCGACAAGCAAAATCAAGAAATCGCTTATGAACTTGGCTTCAATGACCCTGCCCATTTTAGTCGTTTTTTTAAAAAAATGACCCAGATGACACCCTCAGACTACCGCGAAAACCTTCTTTTGGTGGCTTAAGGGAAAATTAGTCAAGCCGTCGGGAAATTGCTCCTAACACACATCCTTCTTTCCGAAGCATCTTTGCACTGTAATTAAAAAACAAACAAAAGATGAATATTACGGAAAAGTCAATATTTAACATCATCGAGATTTTTAGAACAACTCCAAAAACTGCGGTGAAAACGGTAAAAGCTTCGGAACACTGTGAGCAGAAATACCATCACGATTTTTACTGTGATGTGGAAAAACCATTTGTACAGACCTATTAATCCATTTAGAACAATTCATATTAAAATTTACAATTATGAGCACAATCAATTTACCTAAAAGAGAAGAAGTAAGTACGGCCAATCAGGCTATTTTTGACAATTTGGAAAAAGCAGTCGGCTTTGTGCCGAATCTATTCGCTACCTATGCCCACTCAGAAAATGCGCTAGGTAATTATTTGACACTTTCCAATGCAAAGACTTCATTGAAGGCTAAGGAGAAAGAAGTGGTAAATCTAGCTGTTAGCCAGGTAAACAACTGTATTTATTGTTTATCTGCGCACACTGCCATTGGAAAAATGAACGGTTTTACAGACGAGGAGATTTTTGAGCTAAGAGCAGGTAAAGCATCTTTTGATGAAAAATTGGATGCTTTGGCACGCTTAGCCAAAAATATTACCGAGAACAGAGGAGCAACAGATGCCCAACTAGTGGATGATTTCTTTGCTGCCGGATGGACCAAAGAAAACTTGATAGATACTATTGTTTTGGTAGGAGACAAGACTATATCCAACTATATCCACAGTACAACCAAAGTGCCTGTAGATTTCCCAGTGGCTCAGCCTTTGGAAACGGTAGGAGCGTAATCGCGACTATAACCTAACAAGTCGTATCATTGTTGATAGTAAGGTCACAACGGGCGTAGTCCATATGTTTTGTCAATTGACAACATAACGTTTTATTGACTGCGTCTGTTGTGACATTTTTGGCTTTTAAGTAAGCTCGGTGTCCTTAAAAAGTGACGGAGCAATGCTTCTGGCCATAAAAATGGGCCAATCGTTTTTAAAGAGATGACTTTCCGTAACCGCACTTTCATATAAAAGGTAGAGACCTCCCGAAATTTTTTCGGTTTCCGCTTTGGACAAATTGGAAATGTTATCCCCTACAAGCTCTCCTAAATACAAAAGCAACTCCTTTTTCTGTTGTTGAATCACCTTTAATATATTAGTTTGAGCAGGAGAAAGCTCCCCGAGCATCTTAATCCCCCAACACCCTTGAAAATTCTCTTCGAGATACATATCCCGTAACAAATCAAAAATAGCCAACAGTTGGTTTTTACTCTCATTTTTTTGTTCAACATAGCTTTTAAGCCTGTCCATAAATGCACCATGCCGTTGCTTCAGATAAGCAATACAAATATCTTCTTTGGATTTAAAATGACTGTAGAGCGTTGCTTTTGCAATATCACATTTTGATATAATCTCGTTAATCCCGGTAGAATTGTACCCCTGCAAATAAAAAAGGTCGCCCGCTGAAGTTATAATGTGTTCGTGCAATTCGTTTCGTTGCATAGAAGAAATTGAGAGTAATAAAATTGTTGGGGGCTACTTTTACAAAGTAATAAAGAAAAAATGGGCCAAGCAATTAAACCATGGGCCAGCCATCAATCGTTGAAATCCATTATTGTGTAACACATAGCTTTTGCAGGCATGGGAATAATACCAATATAAATCATAACTTATTAACATAGTGTCAATTGTAAACTATTTCCTATCTTGTATATCAAGTTTTATCAATCAAATAATTAAAACACTACCTAAATGAAAAAATTTCTTCTGGCCTCTATTGTGGGCCTATTATCCTGTTCCATGGGTTTTGGACAAGAATTTCAGTTTAAAGCAGAGGACATTGACATCGACTACAAAAAGTACACCCTTAAAAATGGGCTTACACTTTTGGTCCACGAAGACCATAAGGCGCCCATTGCCGCCGTTAACGTTTGGTACCATGTGGGATCTAAAAACGAAAAACCCGGGAAAAGCGGGTTTGCCCACCTTTTTGAGCATTTAATGTTCAACGGAAGTGAAAACTACAACACCGATTATTTTCAAGCTTTGGAAAGTATTGGCGGAACGGACCTTAATGGAACCACCAATACCGACAGAACCAACTATTTCCAGAATGTGCCTGTTTCCGCCTTGGACCAAGTTTTGTTCTTGGAGTCCGATCGGATGGGCCATTTATTGGGAGCCATTGACCAAGAAAAGCTCGACGAACAACGAGGAGTGGTTCAAAACGAGAAAAGGCAAGGGGAAAACCAGCCGTATGGCATGCAATGGGATTACTTGACCAAGGCCATGTACCCCAAAGGACATCCCTATTCCTGGACCGTTATCGGCGAAATGGAAGACCTGAATGCAGCCTCATTGGAAGATGTTCAGGAATGGTTCAAATCGTATTACGGAGCCGCAAATGCTGTGGTGGCCGTAGCAGGTGATGTCGATGCCGAAGAAGTGCATCAAAAAGTAATCAAATATTTTGGGGACATACCTTCGGGTCCAACAGTGGAACGCCAAGAGGTCAATATTCCCAATAAAATTTATGACTCTCGTCAAGAATATCAAGACCGTGTTCCTGAGACCAGGGTTCTTTTTGCATGGAACACACCTCCTTTTGGAGCAAGAGAAGACCTTCATTTTGATTTGATTTCCGCCATATTGAGCAGTGGAAAAAATTCGCGACTGTACCAAAAATTCATCTATCAAGATCAATCAGCCAGTGCAGCGGTCTCTTTTCAGGCATCCAGCGAAATTGCAAGTCGATTTATAACCTATTTGAATGTTAAAGAGGGTGAAGACGCAGCTAAATTGGAAAAGGAGCTTGAGGCGGAAATCGAAAAATTTATCAAAGAAGGCCCCACAGAAGACGAGCTAAAAAGGGTAAAAGCCAATTATTTCGCCAATTTCATCAAAGGATTGGAACGAATCGGTGGTTTTGGTGGAGTTTCGGACATACTCGCTTCCAACCAAACTTATCACGGGGATGCATCGTACTACAAAACCCAATTGGAATATGTGGAAGAAGCCACCATTGAAGATCTTCGGAAAACCGCGGAAAAATGGCTTACCAAAGGCAAGCATGTGTTGATATGCAGACCATTTCCAGAATATGATGTCGTTGCATCTTCCGTGGACAGAAGCAAGTTGCCGGAGTTGGGGGCGCCAAAAAGTTCAAAGTTTCCGGAATTGCAGCGTACCCAATTATCCAACGGACTTAATGTGGTTTTGGCACAACGCGAAGGAGTTCCTACTGTAATCATCAATTTAGTGGCCGATGCAGGCTACAAAACCGATTATCTGTCCAGTCCTGGTACGGCCAATTTAGCCATGAATTTGATGGATGAGGGAACCAAGGACAAAACTTCGTTGGAAATCAATGAGCAACTCCAGCTCTTGGGGGCATCCTTAAATACGTTTTCCAGTCAAGATGAATCCAACGTGTACATGAGTACATTAATGCCAAGTCTGGATGCCAGTCTGGATTTGTTTATGGACGTGGTGCTCAACCCTGTTTTCCCTGAAAAGGAATTCGAAAGACTGCAAAAAGAACAGATCAATAACATAAAACAAGAAAAATCACAGCCCATAACTATGGCATTGCGGGTGATGAACAAGTACCTTTATGGCGAAGACCATCCTTACAGCAGTCCATACACGGGCACTGGATACGAAGATTCCGTTTCAAATCTGACCAGGGAAGATGTGGTGGACTTTTACAATACGTGGTTCAAGCCCAACAACTCCACCTTAATCATTACTGGAGATGTTCAAATGAGCGAACTAAAATCCAAATTGGAAAAAACATTGGGTAAATGGAAGAGAGGAGACGTTCCGACCATTGCGTTCAACGAGCCCAAAACCAATTCCAAGAACACCTTGTATTTGATGAACAGGCCAGAATCCCAGCAATCCGTAATTCTTGCAGGACATTTGACCGAAAAGTACGGTGATGTTTCTGAAATTGCCTTGGAGCAAATGGTGAATATTCTGGGGGGTGATTTTACTTCCAGAATCAATATGAATTTAAGGGAAGACAAACACTGGTCCTACGGAGCAGGTGGTTTTGTACTTGGATCCAAAGAAGAGCGTCCATTTATCGTCTATGCACCGGTGCAAACGGATAAAACCGCGGAATCCGTGACCGAGATCAGAAAGGAAATCTCCGAATTCACTTCTACACGACCCGCAACCAGTGAAGAATTGGAAAAGGTAAAAACGAATCAGGTGTTGAAGTTGCCCGGGCAATGGGAAACCAATAGTGCTGTGAACAGTTCAGTGAGGAACCTGATCAGATATGATCTGCCGGACGATTATTACCAAAAGTATGATCAGAACGTAAGGAACTTATCGGTGGATGATATCAGAAAAGTGAGTAACGAAGTGGTACAGCCAGAAAAGATAAACTGGTTTATGGTGGGAGACAGAGCTGAAATCATAGATAAATTGGATGAACTTGGTTTTGACAACATCATAGAAATCGATGCTGATGGAAATCCTAAAAAACCAGCGGTGGAACCCGTTAAAACGGACATCAAAAATTAAAGAGTAGAGGCGGTCTAAGAAATTTTTGCGTCAACCTGAACTTGTTTCAGGTTCTCATAATATTTATGCAATGCTATGATGAGTTTCCGAAACCAGTTCGGAATGACGGACAACTTAAAAGTATTTTTAGACAGCTTTTCTTTTAAAAATCAAATTTTAGCTGAACGAGGACGGACTCTTTGTCCTCGTTCTTTTTTTCCTTTTCCGTGTTGAGGTTGGCCAATGAAATGCCCAATAACCTTACCGAATTTTCCAACGAATTTTGATACAAAAGCTCTTTGGCAGTTTCCAAGATCAAATCTTTGCTCGCAATAAAATAAGGGAGCGTTTTGCTACGGGTCTGTAGGGTGAAATCGCTGTACTTGATTTTTAGAGTGATGGTCTTGCCGGCTATCTTGGATTTTTGAAGCCTTCTTTCCAATTCGCCAGCAATGTTTTCCAATTTTTCCAGCATAAAGACTTCACTGCTCAGGTTTTCGGAAAAAGTACGTTCGGCACCCACCGATTTCGGAATGCGATGTGGTTTTACAGCGCTTAGATGAATGCCACGGACAACATTGTAGTAGTAGCTTCCGCTTTTGCCAAAATGCTGGTCCAGGAACTCCAAGGACTTTTCTTTTAATTCTTTGCCCGTAAAAATGCCCAAGCGATACATTTTTTCGGCCGTGACTTTCCCTACACCGTAGAACTTTCGAATATCTAGGTCTTCCAAAAATTGAGTGACTTCTTCGGGGTTTACCGTTTTTTGCCCGTTGGGCTTGTTGTAATCGCTGGCGACCTTGGCGATAAACTTGTTTATGGAGATTCCTGCGGAGGCCGTTAATCCTGTTTTTTCAAAAATCTTTTTCCGTATTTCTTGAGCAATCAAAGTAGCGGAGGGGTTTCCTCTTTTGTTTTCGGTAACATCCAAATAGGCCTCGTCCAAAGAGAGCGGTTCCACGAGGTCGGTATATTCAAAAAAGATGCTGCGAATCTGAATGGAAACTTCTTTGTATCGATCAAAACGGGGTTTTACAAAAATGAGTTCAGGGCAATTTCTTTTCGCAATGCTTCCAGCCATGGCACTTCGCACTCCAAATTTTCGAGCTTCGTAACTTGCGGCAGAGACGACACCACGTTTGGACCCACCACCAACGGCAATGGGTTTCCCTTTGAGCTCGGGGTCATCATGCTGTTCTACGGACGCATAAAACGCATCCATATCCACATGAATAATTTTTCTTAAGGGAAAATCAAAGTCCATTTTCAAATTTAGGGTATATTTAGTTTGATGGAACATTTGGAAATAGAACGAAAGTTTTTAGTAAAGTCTGATGGGTTTAAACAAAAGGCCTCGTCTAAAACACGAATTGTACAAGGATTCTTGAACACGGACCCCGATAGAACTGTTAGAGTAAGGATAAGGGGCGACAAAGGATTTTTGACGGTAAAAGGAGCCAGTAACGAATCGGGAACCACGCGTTTTGAATGGGAAACGGAAATCACTGCGGCAGAAGCCGCCAACCTTATCGACCTCTGCGAGGCAGGTATTTTGGAAAAGGTAAGGTTTGAAGTGCCTTTCGGAAACCATTTATTTGAAGTCGATGAGTTTTTAGGAGAGAACAAAGGTCTCATTATAGCAGAGGTGGAGCTCAAACACGAAGACGAAAGGTTTGAGAAACCCGATTGGTTGGGCGAGGAAGTAACAGGCCAAGTACAATATTATAATTCCCAGTTAAGTAAAAAACCGTTTCGGGAATGGTAGTCAAATCAGTGAACATAACCAGGATAACTAATTTATTGATTGTAATTAGTGCTATTTTGGCCATTTACTTTGGTCTTTATGACCACAGGAAACTTTTTATGTTATTCAAGCCACTGACCACAATTTTGGTGATTGCTTTACTATTCTTTACTCCAAAAAAGAGTAATGTTCCATTAGGAAGAATGGTTACCATTTCCTTGGTATTTTGTTTGCTAGGTGATGTGCTGTTGCTTTTTAAAGATTACTTTTTGATGGGTCTTGTGGCGTTTTTAACTGCCCATATCCTATTAGCGGTGTCATTTATTCAGTACAGAGGATTTTACAAAAATTGGATTACTTTTCTTGTTCTCTTTGGTATGGCCGGTGCATTGTTCTTTTGGTTACAACCTTGGTTGGGAGATTTAATGCTTCCTGTTTCCATTTATATGTTGATTATCACGTTTATGGCATGGCAAGGTGTGGGTTTGTACTTGAGAGAAATGAACAATGTGCATGCCTGGATAGCCATGGCCGTATTGTTCTTTATGTTTTCGGATACCTTGTTGGCGATTGCCAAATTTAAAACCCCATTTTACTTCTCTGGACCATTAATTTTGGCCACATATTGGATGAGTATTTTGTTTATTGCCAACGCTACGCGGCGTATTGTGTTAGAATCAAAAGAGTAATACATTAGTTATTTATCGGTTTATTGGCCAGCACATTTTTAATGGAATTTGAAACCTTGTTCATTCCCTCACCTTCGGCCGTATCCACATTTGAAAGGATTATTACGGTTATTTCGTCGTCTTCAAAATGCATCAACTCACATTGAATGCCGTACCACCCACCCGTATGCCCTACAATGGTCTGATTCCATCGTTTATCCACTGATAAGCCAAACCCATAATTGGTATAATATCCTTTTACCAGTGGCGACATCATTGTTTTGGTCAGAGGCTCCGAGATAAGGCGATAGTTTTTTAGAGCGTCGAAAAACTTCAAAAGGTCCTTGGCGTTTGAATAGTAAAAACCTGCAGGATTGGCCATTTCAAGAAAGGTGTCATTCTTACTTAGCTTGTCGGACTCTCCAAAGTAAGAGGTGTATCCACTTGCCTTGTTCTTTACAATTGAATCCAGCGGGATGGCCAAGGTGTTTTCCATACCAGCTTTTTCAAAAACATGCTTATCCAAATATTGATGATAACTCAAACCACTCAGTTTTTCTATCAACAGGCCAAGGACCATATATCCTGAACCACTATAAGCATATTTTGACCCAGGTGAAAACAATAGCGGCTTAGTTGCAAAAAAGGGCAAATAGTCTTTAATATCTACTAAATCCAATTTCCCTATATTTTGAGATTCATCCACCAAAAAATTGTTCAATCCTGATGTGTGTGTCAGCAGTTGATAGGCGGTGACGGAATCCCGCACAGTCCGGTTGGGATAATTGGGCAAATAGTTACCAACGGGAACCTCCAAATCCAAAAGACCTTTATCCACGAGTTGTAAGGCTGCAACAGCAGTCATAGTTTTGGTAATGGATGCGGTATTAAAAAGTGTGTTGACCTGATTTTTAACATCGTACTCCAAACTTGCGTAGCCATAGGCTTTTTCAAAAAGAATGCTATCTTTTTGTGCCAACAATATTGACCCGGAGAATTCTGGATAGGCGAGCTCGTTCAAATAAGTAAATATGGTCTGCTTCTTTTCTTTTTGAGAAGAGGTAAGTTGACCAATCAGAATAAAAAGAAATAGGGCGTAGTATGATTTTCGCATGATAGGTTTTTTCAATCCAACTTCTTGTCCAACGACAAAATAGTCTGAAGAAGGACATTGGCACCATTGGCAATATCTTCTGCCGATGTAAATTCTTTGGGTGAGTGGCTGATGCCTCCTTTGCTCGGCACAAAAATCATCCCAACGGGTGCAAATCTTGAGATGTCTTGAGCATCATGCCCTGCGCCGCTGGGCATATATTGATAGCTCAATGCAAGTACTTTTGCTGAGGACTCAATTTCTTTTTGGATGTTAGTATCGGTCAAGGCTGGTTCAGCTGTAGTATCCAACGGTAAAAATTCCACGGATACATTGGATGCTTCGGCAATTTCCTCGGTTTTTTTCTTGATGGCTTCGTACACTTTTTGAATCACCTCAGAGGATAGATCACGGATTTCTAAACTGGCCGTAACTTTTCCTGGGATTACATTGGGCGCTCCTGGTTCGGCCTTTATTCTGCCCACAGTGCCCACTTGGGTTCCTTCAAAACTGTTGGTTATTTCGTTGACCGCTACAATATATTTTGCCGCTGCCAACAAAGCATCTTGCCTCGCATCCATGGGTGTGGTGCCTGCGTGATTGGCGAAGCCTGTAAAGACAACGTCCCACCAATTAAGGCCCACAATGCCTTCCACCACACCAATATCCAGATTTTCTTTTTCAAGCTTGC
The DNA here is from genome assembly GCF_040148835.1 of Allomuricauda sp. NFXS6. Classification (NCBI taxonomy): domain Bacteria; kingdom Pseudomonadati; phylum Bacteroidota; class Flavobacteriia; order Flavobacteriales; family Flavobacteriaceae; genus Allomuricauda; species Allomuricauda sp. NFXS6. The sequence goes on from NZ_JAGEMG010000002.1 coordinate 21,935, forward strand.
CTCCTTGCTCAATATGAAGTTCCAAAAAAGCGGCCAAACTCCCCTTTTCGCGTTTGGCATTAGCAAGTTTTGTGGTATCCCCTCCAATTCGCATAATACCTTCACCCATGGAATAGCCTGTCGAATTAACAACCGAAAGGGCAGATTTACCCAAATTTCCAGCCATGGCCCTGCTACCCATTACACCGCCTTCTTCATTCGGAAAAATGATGACTTCCAGCGGGTGATTGGTTTTGATATTGTTTTCGTTGAGGGTTGCAATCACTTCCAAGGCGGCCATGGAACCTACGCACCCATCATAATTTCCACCGTTGGGCACCCTATCAATATGGGAACCAAAAGCGATCGGTTTTTTTGATGAATCCGTTCCTTCTCTTTTTCCAATAATGTTTCCTGCGGCATCCACCTTTACCTCCATGCCAAAACCCTTTAGGGTTTTGATCGCCCAATTTCGGGCATCAATGTCCGCATCACTAAAGGCAACGCGCTCCGTTTCTCCATTTTCTTGAAGGCCAAATTCGGCAAGGTCAAATATTCTATCTTCAAGTCGGTCTTGATTGACTTTTGGTTGCTGAGCATATAGCACTCCAACGAAAATAAGGGTCAAAACAGTAGTGAGTAGTTGTTTCATGATTTCCTAATTTTTTGAAAGTTAGGAATTTAAAAATAACTTTTCTTCGGAAACCTAGGCCGCTTTTTCTGTGGCAGCAGAATTTATTTCATGATCAATCAATTGTTGCTCGGACCACTTTTTTTTGCTGACACCACTGATCAATGGAAATGCAAAACCAACTGTTAAGAGCACAACGGCCATCATGAAAATATTGAAAGGGTTCACAAAGAACGAACCGCTGTTTAAAGTTGTCAAAATCAAGATAGTGGACAATGGGAATGACAATGCCAATATGGCCACACCAAAATCACTGCTGAATGTTTTTTTTCTGGATTTTTTGTCCATCTCCATACTATCTACTGCAGCTATATGGGCGTAGGGCCAAAAACTACAGGCGCTTAGGCCAAAGGCTATGGTCAACAAAATTTCATTTCGAGCGTCAATTCCTGTTACGGTCACGAAAATCCCTGAAATCAATAAAACCAATCCTGCGCGGGTGCACAACAGGGAAAAAATCTGGAAGAACTGTTTTCTTTTGATTTTTACGGCCAATCCAATAAATAAGAGCACCAAAGGAGTCATGATCAAGCTTAGCTTCTCTAGGGTCTCACTCATAAAAAAAGGAAGCGAATCCATACTAAGACCAAATCCCAACAACACTAAAGCTGCACCGATAAAAACGTTTACAGGCTCCGAAACCATGGCCCTGATCAAAGGCTTCAATTTAGTTCCACCATTTCTCGTTTTGTTTGACTGAAGACTATAGTGCCAGTTCATGGCGACTAAATACAAGAAGAACAGCACAAAAACCTTGTTTCCAAGATCGGACATGGCTGCCTTTGCGAGATATTCTTCTCCTAAAAATTCTAATATAAAAGGAAAGGAAGATAATCCCGGGGCCAAAGAAGGCACCAATATTTTGGCAGTTCTGTACTCGGAAGTTCCTTTGCCAATACCCATTAGGGGCAAAATAAAGGGCATGGCAAAAAACAACAATAGGTTAAGCCCAAGCGCCAACAGGGGCAATATTAATAGGTGTAATTCCACCTTTACCCCCAACAACGCAATAAAAATGGTCGCGGGCAACGCTAGGTTAAGAATCACCTTTTTTATTCCAGTAATCTCTTCTTTGGATTTGAATTTTACTTTTAGTAAAACGCCAAGGAAGATGAAAAAAAGAAATACAATGGTTTTTTGAATGCCTACATCCACTATACCAACACTTTATTGAGTGCGGCGGTAAATGTTTTCATTTCGTCCATGGTACCCATGCTGACACGGCACCAGTTTTGATCCATAAACTGAAAAGCACGAACTCCCACTTTTAACTCTGTCATTTGCTCTAAAAATGCGCGTCCCTCCATTTCAATAGGAAAAATGATAAAACTTGTTGAAGAGGGGACATAAGATGTAATGCCCATTTTCTCTAGGCTCTTATATACGTATTCTCGACACTCGGCATTGAGGTTACGGGATTTTTCAAGGAACGCATCATCATCCATGGCAGCCATAGCTGCATACACGGACGGTAAAGAGATTCCCATACCTCCCCTTGTAATTTTTTGTATTCTCCCCAATGTTTCTTCTTGGGCGACAGCGTATCCAACACGCAGTCCCGCCATACCGTGTATTTTGGAGAAGGTTCTGGCAATGATTACGTCCTTACCTTCGTTTACCAAGGAAACCATGCTCTTTTTGGCTCCTTCGTCCAAGAACCATAGGTAGGCTTCATCCACAAATACAGGAACTTTTTCGGATACTCTAGAACAGAAATCAACCAACTCTTCATGGTCCGTCATGGAACCCGTTGGATTGTTTGGGTTACAGATGTAAACCAATTTGGTTTCGTCATCTATTGCCTCCTCCATGGCCTTAAGGTCGTGCGACCAGTCATCTTTCAATGGAACAGGCTTCCACGATGCACCAACAGATTCAGCCACTCGAATAAGAGACATATAAGCTGGATCTGCAGAAACTACGTTGCCTCCGTTCATAAAAAAAACCATGGCTGTTTTTTCCAATAAATCGGAAGAGCCAGGACCCATCATAACATTTTTGCTTTCAACACCTTCAAAATCGGCAATTTTGTCCACTAGCTGGAATAATTCTTTCCATGCATATCGGTTTCCTCCAGAAGCTGAATTTTTAAAGGCTTCCAAGGCCATTGGTGATGGTCCGTAGGGATTCTCATTGGCGTTCAATTTGGCTGTCAGTTCTGGAAAGGCTGCTTCAGGTTTTGGTAAGTATTCTTTAAAGAATGGACTATAGATTGCATTGCCCTCGACATCCAAAGTTAATGGAGCTTTTGGTGTTTCAGCCAGTCCTATATAAGGTAAGGCCATTGCACCTCCTGCGGTGAGCACACTTTTTCTTATCCAATCGCGTCTGTTGATGTTAGTTGTAGTTCCCATTGGTTTTTAGTTTTTATGAAGAAATTAAAACTACGCGATCATTTGGCTAAAAACAATCATAAAAGCATAAAAATCAACTGTTTATATGTTTATTTGTTAAAATTAAAAGGGTTTCTTTGAAAGATTGATAAGAAAGACTTCTGTTAAAGTGGGCTTTTTTGAAGATGTTCCAATGTGAGGATGCCTCGTAAATTGTTGATTGTGATGTGGTCTAGTAATTCGTGAAGGCTATATTCATTGAACAAATTGGCCTTGGAATAAACGATTTCTTCCATTCGTGCCAAAAAAAGGGAGCAAACCAATTCCACTTTAACATTTTTGCGGACTTGTTGTAGTGCCTGTGCTTTTTTTAAAAGCGGACACACAATATCCCAAATAATGTCCTTTTTTAATTTGGAATAAATTTGATAGGCCTTTGGATAATATTTGCTTAGCCCATATAAAAAAGAAGGGTTGAGTTCTTGAAAGGAAATCAACCCTCGTTTATAAATATAAATTATAGTGATGAGTGGTTGCTCATTATTGGGATTTTGAAGCATGTACTCGTTTATATCCCTACGCACGTTATCCAAATAAAACTGAAAGCTATCCTGGACCAGTTTTTCCTTGCTGTTAAAATGTTTGTATAGGGTTTTTTTGGAAATACCAAGGTTGGTGGCCAATTCGTCCATGGAGAACCTTTTGCTGCCGAACTTGGTAAAGTTCTCGATAGCGTAACCCAATATGTCGTTTTTGTTCCCCAACCTTAATTTTTATTTCCAGCCTCCTCCCAGAGCTCGATACAATTCTACGACGGCACTTAATTGTGAGTACTTTGTATCTACATAGTTGAGCTCGGAGTTCAATGCATTTTGACGGGCGGTCAATACTTCCAAATAATTGGCCAATCCGTTGTTCAACAATTCCTCGGAATAATCTTCGGCTAGGGAATACGCTTCAAGTTCTTTGGCACGCGCTTCCAATTTTTGGGTTTCAGCCTCATAGGTATATAGTGCATCGCTAACTTCTCTGCCAGCGTTGAGCAAGGTTTGTTTATAATTCAACAAGGCTTGTTCTTGTTGTGCTTTAGCCACTTCCATTTGTGTGCGTAGCTGTCTTCCGTTAATAAGAGGTTGTGTTAAGGAGCCTACCAAGGTAGAAAACAGTGAACTTGCATCCAACCAATTATCAAACTCTAAACTCTGAAAACCTCCCGACGCGGATAAGCTCAAAGAAGGATACAAACTGCTCTTGGCAACATTGGTAAGTTCAAAAGCGTTGATAAGCCCATATTCTGCTTGCATCATATCTGGGCGATTGGCTAGAAGCAAATAGGGGACTCCTGTATGTAACTCGGTATCTATGGTTTGGTTGTCCAAACTGCCCCGCTCAATTTCTTGTGGAGCCTCACCCAATAGTATGCTGAAAGCATTTTCCAGAAGTTTTATGTTGTTCTCAAGGTCGATCACAATGATTTCTGTGGTGTGTACCTGTGCTTCGGCCCCTTTTACGGCAACTTCGGTTACCTGTCCCGCTTCCTTTTGGGCCATAATGGTTTCCAAACTGTGTTTTCTGGATTCCAAAGTTCTTTTGGAAACTTCCAATTGTTTGTCCAACGCCATCAACTGATAGTAGGTTGTGGCAATGTTTGCTATTAGATTTGTTTTTACGGCTTGATGGGCAGAAACATTTTGTAAATAAGAAGCTACAAAAGCTCTTTTGTTACTTCTGATCTTGCCCCAGATGTCGGCTTCCCAAGAAAGTGTACCGGACAATTCATATTGTTCCAAAGGTTCGGTGAAAAAACTACCAAATTGACTGTTTGCAGAGTTTTTCGTTCTCGTGAAACTAGCCGTGCCCGAAAGAGTTGGGTAGTAACCGGCCTTGCCTTGTTTTACATAAGCTTCAGCGGCCACAACATTTTGTAGCGCAATTCTAATATCAATGTTGTTTTCGAGCCCTTCTTCTATATATGATTTTAACTGTTCATCGTTGAACAGGTCCCTCCATGATACTTCTGCCATGGAAACACTGTCCTGCGGTAAATTATCCGTTCGGTATAGATTCTCGGTTTCTACTTCAGGTCGGGCGTAGTTTTTTGCCACAAAACAAGATTGAAGCAATAGGGGTACCGTGAGCAACAGCGTGAATTTATATGTAGATTTTATCTTCATGTTTTTTTAAGCTTTGTAATTAAGCATTGTTTGCTTCAAAGGATTCCGGTTTTCCCGATATGCGTTCTTGCAGGGCTTGGAACACTACAAACAGCACGGGTACTGCAAAAACTCCCAAGATAGTTCCAACGAGCATCCCTCCAACGGCACTAATACCAATGGATTGGTTTCCTATGGCTCCGATACCGGACGAAAGAGCCAATGGCAACAGTCCAAATATGAAAGCGAAGGAAGTCATCAAAATAGGACGAAGCCTGGCACGTGCTCCATCCGCAGCGGCATCAAAAAGTGATAGACCGCCCCGTCTGCGTTGTAAGGCAAACTCGACGATTAAAATGGCGTTTTTAGCCAGTAGACCAATCAACATGATCAGTGCAATCTGGAAGTAAATATTGTTTTGCAGACCGGCTACATTGATAAAAAGAATTGCCCCTGCAATACCAAAGGGAAGCGACAACAATATAGAAAGTGGTAGAATATAACTTTCATATTGGGCACTCAACAAGAAATACACAAACACCAAGCTCAGGATAAATATGAGGATGGTCTGAGAACCAGCATTACTTTCTTCACGTGTCAGCCCTGAGTAATCGTAGGTGTAAGAATTTGGCAATACCTGAGCTGATACCTCCTCTATGGCCGTAATTGCATCACCTGTACTGTAACCGGCATTTGGGACCCCCGTTATTTTCACGGAGCTCAACAGGTTGAATCGTTGCACCACTTCGGGGCCATAGATCTTATTTAGGCTTACAAACTGACTTACGGCAACAGATTCCCCATTGTTGTTCCTTACAAAAATTTGGTTCAGTGATTTTTCATTTGCACGATCTTCTGGTTTGGCCTGGATCATAACTCGATACTGCTTACCAAACTTGTTGAAGTCTGTGGTGTAAATACCACCAAAATAACCTTGTAATGAATTGAAGATATCGGTTGCCGTGAATCCGGCCATTTTTACTTTCTCCATATCAATATCCAAATCATACTGCGGAAATCCTGGGTCGAACTGGGAAATGGCGTACTGTATTTCCGGTCGGGCGTTGAGCGCTCCCAAAAATTGATTCTTTACGTCGTTAATCGAGTTCCAGTCTTCACCTGTTTTGCTTTGCAGTTGCACCTCAAAACCAGAACTTGTACCAAACCCTTGAATACTGGGAGGGGTAAAGTAAATGATTTCAGCGTCATTGAAACCTGCTGTAATACCGTATAGCTTTTGCATGGTCGCATTTACCGATAAGGAATCTGCATCCCTTTCGCTCCAATCTTGCAACTTCATAATGGAGAAGGCATAGGATCCCGCACTAACTCGGCTCAACAAACTATAACCGGCAACGCTCATTCTGGCATCAATCACATCCATAGATTCATAAATGGAATCCAACTTCATAATGGTTTCTTCTGTTTTTTCGATGGTGGTACCAGGGGGCATGCTTACGTTGACAAATATCATCCCTCTGTCTTCATCGGGTACAAACCCTGATGGTGTTGATTTAAACAAGAATACGGCCAGCCCACTAAAGCCCACTAATAAGGCTAGCGTTATCCACTTTCTTTTAACCAAGGTGCCAATGGTATTGGTGTATTTATTGGTCATTGCAGTAAAGCCAACATTGAAAGCCTTGAAGAAACGTGCCATTACATTGGATTTTTTGCCTTTTTCATGGTTGTGCGGCTTTAAGAACAAGGCAGCCAAAGCAGGACTCAAGGTCAAAGCGTTAACGGCCGATATCAAAATTGCAACTGCCAATGTGATACCAAATTGTTGGTAGAAAACTCCTGAAGAACCCTGTATAAAGGAAACGGGAATAAATACGGCCGACATCACCAAGGTTATGGAGATGATGGCACCCGAGATCTCGCTCATAGCACTTTTGGTCGCAGTTTTAGCCGATTCGGCTCCTTCTTCCAGCTTTGCATGGACTGCCTCAACCACCACAATAGCATCATCCACTACAATACCAATGGCCAAGATCATGGCGAAAAGGGTTAGCATGTTGATGGAGTACCCAAACAACTGTAGGAAGAAAAAAGTACCTACAATGGCCACGGGTACGGCAATGGCCGGAATAAGGGTAGACCTAAAATCCTGTAGAAAAAGGAATACCACAATGAACACTAGGATAAATGCCTCTATTAATGTCTGAACCACATGATCGATGGAAGCATCCAAGAAATCCTTGGAGTTAAAAGGGATGACATAATCAAGTCCTTTTGGGAAATCTGCTTTTGATTCTTCCAAAATAGTTTCGATTTCGTCGATGATTTCCTTTGCGTTGGAACCGGATGTTTGATACACCCCGACCGCAACACCCGGATTGCCCATCCCGGAATTTTTTCGAACATAGCTCAGTGCCCCCAACTCAATTTCGGCAACATCTTTTAAGCGAAGAAAACCTCCGTCATCCGTAGTTTTTAGAATAATGTTCTCATATTCTTTTACTTCGGAGAGACGACCTTTGTATTTCATCACGTATTCAAAAATACCATCGGCGTTCTCGCCAATTTTACCTGTTGCGGCTTCGGTATTCTGCTCCCTCAATGCCGCTTGAATATCAGCAGGAACCAAATTATAGGCAGCCATTTTATCAGGAGAAATCCAAATCCGCATCGAGTAGTCCTTGGATCCAAACACGTTTACATTACCAACCCCTTTAACCCGTTGTAGTTGTGGTACAAGGTTTATTTTGGCGTAATTCTCCACAAAGGTGGCATCGTAATCCTCATTTTCAGAAAAAATAGAGAAAAACAGCAATGCACTGTTTTGTGCTTTTTGAGTGGTAACACCTGTATTTATCACCTCTTGAGGTAATAAACTATTGGCTCTGGCCACACGGTTCTGCACGTTTACCGCGGCAATATCGGGGTCAACCCCAAGTTCAAAAAACACGCTAATGTTTGCCGCACCATCGTTACTGGCGGATGAGGTCATATACGTCATGCCCTCCACCCCATTAATTTGTTCCTCGAGTGGAATCACCACACTTTTAAGTACAGTTTCGGCATTGGCACCCGTATAATTGGCGGTAACTTGAACTGTTGGTGGCGCAATCTCGGGATATTGTTCTACGGGCAATGTACTTAGGCCTAGAATACCCAGTATCACAATGATCACGGATATTACTGTGGAAAGTACAGGACGATCTATAAATTTTTGGAACATATATAAATTGTTCTATAAATGGTTGATGCGATTATTGTTTTACGGGATTGATGGTTTGACCATCTTTTAGTTTGGATACTCCTTCGGTTACGATGGTACTTCCTGCCTCTAATCCATCCTTAACGATGAACTCCTTATCTGTTTGCGCAACAATGGTCAATGGTTTTGTGGTCACAGTATTGTCATCGTTCAGCACATATATCATTTTGGTGCCCTGTAGGTCAACGGTAACAAATTGCGGAATCACAAAAACATCTTGATAAGTTGATGGCACTTTTATGGTTCCAGTGCTACCGGAGCTCAATATTTGGTTGGGATTATCAAAATCCGCCCTAAGGGTTACACTTCCCGTGGCTGGATTGATAATGTTGTTGATCATGGCTATTTTACCTTTTTGGGGATAAGTCTCACCATTGATCATCACAAGCTCTACTTCGGGACTGTTTGCCGAAGCTATGGCACCTCCCTCATTCGCCATTTGCATTTTTATTTGTAGCAACTCTTTCTCGTTCATGGAAAAATAGGCCCTAATGCTGCTGATGTCCGAAACCACCGTAAGTGGTTCGCCCATAGTACTGCTTACCAAAGCGCCTATCTTATAAGGAATCCCACCAATGTAACCATTTACAGGGCTCACTATATTGGAGTAGCCAATGTTGGCAGTAATACTGTTATAGTTGCTTTTTGCCTGTTCCAATTGTGCTTTGGCGGTTTCTAATTGGACTTTGCCAATAATATTTTTTTCTACCAATGGAATCAACTTGTTCACTTCCACTTGAGCTACATTAACAGCTGCTTTTGCCGCTTCGGCATCTTGGGAAAGGGTCTGGGTCTCTAGCTTGAACAAGAGCTGCCCTTTTTTTACTTTTTGCCCCTCTCCCACATAAATATTTTGGATAAAACCAGAAACTTTGGGCCATATCTCTACCTGCTGTACTCCTTCAATATTGGTGGAATAGGAATTGTATAGGGTAATATCCTGCTTTTTAAGCATACTTACTTTTAGCGATGGGGTTTGAGGTGCAGCAGCTTGCTGCTGGTCTTTACCGCCACAGGATATAATCAAAAGTGCACTCGTTGATACTAAGATTGATTTTATTGTTTTCATATACGAACTTACTTTGTAAGGTTTGTGGTTGTTGGAGTGATTACTCATCTAAAATGGATTCCAGCTTATTGATTGATTTTTTCAAGATTTTTTCGTTCTCGTTAGTGTAGTCCAGATACACTTCGGTTCTTTCCTGGCCCTCCTTATATTTTTTAGGAGCATATTTTTTATGATAGTTTAAAACCAAAGTGATGATGTTTTTTTCATTTTCAACCCGATTCAGGTTTTCTTGAAGCTTTGAAAGAAAGAAGTTTTTTTTCTTGGCAGTGGTAAAGTACCTTCTTCGATCGCCCGGTTTTGTAAAATAGGTGATCAGGCCCATGTTCTGTAAAAGATTTAAAGAGGTTGATGTGGAACTCTTGCTTGCACCTCTTTTTTCCAAGCAGTCCTCAAAGGTGATTCCATCCTCATCCGTCAATATCAGTATTGCATAGATTCGGGCGGCCAAGGGCGGTAGATTGTATTCTTTTTCCAAATGCAACCCTAAAGTTTCTATGATTTCTTCCTTCGTCTTTTCCATAAGATGGATTTTGACAGCAAAAATAATGTTGGTTCGGAACAAACCGAACCAACAGGAGCTAAATTTTTGTTAAAAGAAAGCTTCCTTTTACAAAATATCCATCAACCCTTAGTAAGAACTCCTTCCATATCCAGCACGGGCACTTTGGTAAGGTTGTTTTCAGAAATAGTATGTTTGGGAAAGAGGAATCTTTTTTCAAACAGTTTGTTCTCGGCAAAAAAGGTAACAAAGAATTCATTGTTGAGCGCCAGGACATCTTCTTGTATCCATTCAATTTTCTTGAAGGACTTTGGTTCGAGCGCCCCGATACCGTGTCGCATGGTCGAGGTTTTTTTATCTTGATCAAAACCTTTGGAAACCACAATGGTCATTTCAATGGTATCCGTTCTGTTATTGATGAGGTAAGCATTCCAATCTTTGGATAAAAATTCATCGTTCCATTCACGTATTATGGCAATATGCACATCCTTGGCTACGGGAATTTCAATGTCTTTTTTCATAAAATGTGCTACAATGCGCTTTTGAACTGTTCCAGGAAACGAATATCATTTTCGCTAAGCAGTCTAATATCAGAAATCTGATGTAACAAAAGAGCAATACGATCAATTCCCATTCCAAAGGCAAATCCTGAGTAAACGTCCGGGTCAATACCACAATTTTTAAGTACATTGGGATCGACCATTCCACATCCCATAATCTCCAACCACCCGGTTCCCTTCGTCATTCGGTAATCGGTTTCGGTCTCAAGGCCCCAATATACATCTACTTCTGCACTGGGTTCGGTAAATGGGAAATAAGAAGGACGCAACCTGATTTTTGACTTGCCAAACATTTCCGAGGTGAAATATTGCAAAGTTTGCTTCAAATCGGCAAAAGATACGTTTTTGTCCACATACAAACCTTCTACTTGATGGAAAAAGCAATGGGAACGCGCCGAAATAGCTTCGTTCCTATATACTCGTCCAGGGGAGATGGTTCTTATGGGCGGCTTATTGCTTTCCATATATCTTACCTGTACCGATGAGGTATGGGTGCGCAACAGGATATCCGGATCCGTTTGAATGAAAAAGGTATCCTGCATATCTCTTGCAGGATGATATTCGGGAAGGTTCAATGCGGTAAAGTTGTGCCAGTCGTCCTCAACTTCGGGCCCCTCGGAAACATTGAACCCAATTCTTGAAAAAATATCGATGATTTGGTTTTTCACGATGCTGATAGGGTGCCGAGACCCAATTTCAATGGGTTCCCCAGGCCGGGTAAGATCACCATATTTTCCCGTCACCTCAGTTTGGTTCTCCAAGGCTTCTTTAAGGGCGTTGACCTTATCGGTCGCCGTAGTCTTTAATTGATTGACGACCTTGCCAAAATCTTTTTTCTGCTCGTTGGGCACATTTTTAAATTCGGCAAAGAAACTGTTCAAAAGACCTTTTTTTCCCAAATATTTAATTCGGAAGGCTTCAATTTCTTCTATTGAGGTCGAAGTGAATTTTTCTACTTCGGCGATGTGTTCCTTAATGGTATCAATCATGATTGCTTGCGCTATTGGCGGACAAATTTAGCAAATTGTCCTTGAATATGTAGACAATAAGAAAATGTACTGCGATTCCACCCAAAAGATGCCATAACCAGTGTGTTCCCATAGGGAAGACATTTTGATGAAGATCAATGCTTCTAAAGAAAATGGCCGCACCAAATATGATGAAAGCGACGATGACATATGTTACATTTTTACCTCGGGTCTTGACCAAATACCAAACCAAAGGTATAAGTATGGTAGCTGCCGTAATTACATATCCAAGGGAAATTCGCAGTCCTGATGGCAGGGGAAGTATCCGAAGCAAAAAGGAAGCCCCGAACAATAGAGTAACAAACAAGAGACGTTGCCACCATGCTCGGACCAGCTTGAAAACAAAATAGACTACGACGGCAGCACATAGAAAAGTTATGGGCATCCAATCCAAACGCAACCAAAACTCATGGCTGCGGGTGGCATGATATATGGTTCCCCCGATATAGCTAATTCCAATGATAGGAAGCACCCAAGCTAAAAATAGATGCCTTCCATGGCTTTTATAGACTTTGAACCCCCAATATAGAATCAACACCAAAAAAATAAGATTGCTGAACGTATTAAAGGGCTCTACTGGAAACCTACCCTCCATGGTTTCCAAATAAATGGGGCCAGAATCATTTGGGAATTTTATTGCTAGCATGGTTCTTTAGAATAGCTTGGCAGTAAAATAAATCATTGTGGTAAGGACCACAAAATATACACCGGTAAAAAACAAAAAAGCCGATGGAACACCACCGGTCTTTTGCATCAAAATTGTTTATTTTGGTTTAGATAAAGGTAACTTTACCATCCGAGATGTCGTACATGGCACCTACTATGGCAATTTCGCCTTTTTCTTCCATTTCTTTTAAAATCACACTTTGGTTTCTGATGTTTTCCAAAGCCATTTCTACATTTTTCATGGAAACGGCGTCCACAAATTCTAAGTTTTGTGAATTTCTGAGTGCCTCATCCGCGGGTTCTTTTACTGCATATACGGCAGGTTCAATTTTATTGATCAATGCAGTTAGGTTGCCCATACGTGCATGATCGCAAGCCCCTTTTACTGCCCCACAACTGGTATGCCCAAGAACCACAATGGCTTTTGTGCCTGCCAATTTGCAACCGAACTCCATACTTCCCAGAATGTCTTGGTTAATAAAATTTCCTGCAATCCTTACGCTGAAAATATCACCAAGACCCTGATCAAAGACCAACTCAGCTGAAACTCTGGAATCAATACAGCTCAGAATGGTGGCAAACGGGAACTGACCGTCCTTTGTATCATTGACCTGTTCCAACAGGTTTCTGTTTGCTTTTAAATTTTGTTGAAAACGCTCATTGCCTTCTTTTAAAAATTGGATGGCCTTTTCTGGCGACATGGTCGCTTGCGTTTCTTTTGTATGTGCTTTCATATCTATGATTTTATGCCGTTTTTTTCGGCCTAAGATTAAAGAATTCAATGTAACTATCAGGATTTTCTACTTCACCTTTTTCGGAGATTATTTTTATGTCGATGTTCCTGTTTTTTGCTTTACTGGAAAAATCTTCCAGAATTTCCACGATATCATTGTCGAGATAACGGGTTTTTCTAACATCCAATGTCAGATAAGCATTTTCTGGAAGACTATCCAATTCTTTTAGAATGGCACCTTTGTTAAAAAAGGTAACTTCTTCCGCCAATGTCATTTTTATATTGTGTGCTCCATCACTTTTATCCTCAATATGTAAAAAGTGAGAGTTTTGATAGCTTTTTATCAGTACTACTACGATCCCTACCAAAAGGCCCAAACTGATACCGACCAATAAATCGGTAAATACGATTCCGACCACGGTAACCACAAATGGAACAAATTGTTTCCAACCTGCTTTGTACATAGTTTTGAACAAGCTTGGCTTGGCCAATTTGTACCCTACGATAAATAGTATAGCAGCCAATACGGACAATGGAATCATATTGAGCAGGGTAGGTATCAATATTACAGAGCCTAACAAAAAGAATCCGTGAATAATTGCGGAAGCTTTTGTTTTACCACCAGATTGTATGTTCGCGGAACTACGAACGATTACCTGGGTTACGGGCAAGCCTCCAACAAGACCGGAAAGCATATTTCCTACTCCTTGTGCCCTAAGCTCACGGTTGGTGGGCGTTGTTCTTTTTTCCGGGTCCAATTTATCCGTTGCTTCCACGCAGAGTAAGGTTTCCAAACTGGCCACCAAGGCAATGGTGAAACCTGTTACCCAAATATCTGGATTGGTGATGGCAGAGAAGTTTGGAAAACTAAAAAAGCCCAAGAAAGATTGAATACTATCGGGTACGGGAACCTTTACCAAATGTTCTGCTGAAATACCCCAGGTTTCGTTACCCTGAGTTACGGTAAAATAAATTATTCCAACGACCACTGCCACCAATGGACCTTGAATCAATTCAAATATTTTAGCTTTTTTGGTAAGTACTGCACTCCACAAAATAAGTATGGCGAAGCCAATAACCGCAATCAAGGTTGCCCCAGGGCTTATGTAATTGATGGAATTAATAATTTCGCTAAAAGTGTTTTCGCCATCCACCTGGAAAAACGCCCAGTCTCCTTCGGGGTCGGCATCGTAACCAAAAAAGTGGGGAATCTGTTTTAAAATGATAATGATACCAATACCGGTAAGCATCCCTTTAATAACCGAGGATGGAAAATAATAAGCTATGATACCAGCTTTTAAAAATCCAAAAACAAGCTGGATAACACCGCCCAAGACTACTGCCACCAGAAAGTTTTGATAACCTCCGAGCGTACCGATTGCGGTAAGTACAATAGCTGCCAGTCCTGCAGCAGGGCCACTTACCCCGATTTGGGAACCACTGAGCGCCCCTACGACGATTCCTCCGACAATACCTGCAATGAGTCCCGAAAATAAGGGAGCGCCGCTGGCCAAGGCAATACCCAAACAAAGGGGCAATGCCACGAAAAAGACCACAATACTGGCAGGTAAATCGTTTTTAATATGCTTGAACATAATGATATATAAAATTAGTCTTCTATTTATAGGTTAGGATTATCATAGAAGAAGGTTGAATAAAAATTGATTGAATAAAATTTGGGTGCTAACTGAACTTTCTGGGGGGAGGATCAAGAATTTCGAGGGTGAATTCCAATACAGTGAATGTATATCCTGATGCATTGTTATTTTTATCCTGATTTAGGAAGAGCCCTGTAGAAAAAAAACTTTTTGACATAAAGTATTTAGAGTCGAAAGCATTGCTGCTGAGTGTATCGTGGTTATTGCTTTCTTCTTCAGAGGAACCTAGAATAATGGCCGTACTGTATTCCTGCCCCAAAAGGGGAATAAAAGATGCTGTCAATAAGATTGACACCATCAAGATGGAAATAAAAGGTATGGCCAGTTTTCGCATTAGTATATAATAATAGCAAAATTAAGATACGATCCAAACATATTTGTTAAATAATACCTAAAAATCTTTTAAGGCCTTAATATCGCGCCCCAACAACCAACCTGTTTGGCCATCTGCAATGCGGATTCTTTTCCATTCGTCAAGTTCGTCCAAAACGTTCACTTTGGTTCCCTCATGGATGGTAAATACTGTATTGCTGTTTATATTGGGTTCGGAGGTTACGTTCACTTCTTTACCAAAAACGATGGCAGGGTCATTGTTTTTGTACTGTTCAAAATTAAGATAGGCCATCAAAATACAAACAACACATAAAGCAAGCGACAACATACTGGAAATAAAAGCGGCTCGCTTTTGGTTGGCGGGCCTAAGAAAATAATAGGCCATATAGGCCAGAACAAACAAAAACACCAAGGCAATGGCCAAGTACGCCCATCCATCATAGGAGAACAAGCCCACAGCGGATTTGTAAATTTTAGATATTTCGGTGGTTGGAACTTCCTCGATTGCATCCAGCCTCATATTTTGAGCGAACCTTAAGTTGTTTTTTATTTCCTCGTTGTTGGGATTTAAAAGCAATGCCTTTTCATAATAATAGATGCTGGGTCCAATAGCGTTCAGTTTATAATAGGAGTTTCCCAAATTAAAGTATAGCGAGGCCGAATGTTCGCCATTATTCAGAATTTCCTTGTAATTCTCTATGGCCGCGGAATATTCCCCGTTGTTGTAAAGCTCTGTAGCCTCATTGAAAAGCTTTTCATTTTGGGCGAACCCAAAAGAGAGCGAAAGGAGACAAATTAAAAGGACGGTCTTTCTCATGCTCATAGGTGCTTATCCAAATTAGAAATCACTTCACTTGCTTTTTCATAATCCTGTTGCATCTGCACATTGGAAAATGGGCTGTATCGAGCCATTTCGCAACTGGTCAGTAAGCTTATAAACCCATCAATATCTTCTTTTTCCACCTTTTTATCGGAGAGGATACTTGTTATTTTATCCTTGCTAAACTCCGATGTTTCTATGTGCAATTTTGCTTTTAAATAATTGTGCAAACCTTTTTCCAGGGCAACGTAAAAAGCTTCTTTGTTTCCAAGTTCCTTTTTTGCAGTAGACAAATACTTTCGGGCCAGTTTGTTGGCTCTTTTAATTTTGTTGCCAACAACATCACTTGCGATGGCCTCTCTTTTCTTGAAAGCGAAAATGGCTATCGGAATCAACAATAATGGAGCTAGCAATAAGACAAAAAACAGTTTCGACCCAAAAAAGCGCTCAACACCAATGGCACTCAAGTTGGGCTTTATGTTGATAAAGTGAAATTGCTCGCCTGTTGACACCACCATTTGTTTGTTCGCGGAAGGACTTACCCCGCTGGCTGCTCCACTCGTAGGCCCTTCAATAACCTCAATATTGATTTCTTCTGAATTTAAAGTTACATATTTCTCCGTATTGGGGTTGAAGTAGCTGAAGGAAATACTTGGAATGGGATATTTTCCCCGAAAGGATGGTACAATGGTATAATTGTTCGATACTTTTCCTTCCATCCCTGAACTGTAAGTCTTGATGCCTTCTTCATACTCGGGGTCGTACACCTCCAACGAGCTTGGTAGTTCGGGTTCTGGCAGCTGGAACAGTTTTAAATTTCCTTTACCGGAAACTTCTACTACGGCCTGTAATGATTCAGATGCATTCAATTGTGTTTTGCTCGTGGTCACGGAAAAATCAAATTCCCCCACTGCTCCGCTAAAGTTTGCCGGTTTTCCTGCTTCAGGCAAAGGCTTTACATTGATTGTTCTGCTACCTGCAGAAACGGTCTTACTCGTTGAGGTATAAATCCGCCCTCCAAAAAAGTCTCTTCGATTAGTGGGAACATCAACAAATATTTCCAAAGAAAGTGGTTCAATATCCAATCTCCCTGCTTTTTGAGGATAGAGGACCACGCGCTTTAACACCACGTATCGATAAGGTTTGCCTTGGTAGGTCCCATTTTGTGCAGTGTGTTTGGTAACTGGAATGTCTTGGCTCCAAAAGTTATTGTAAGTAGGGTTGTCCAAAGGGCGGTAGTTGGTAACACTTATATTTGGACTTACGTACAATTTGTAGACTACCGTTACAGCTTCGTTCAAATAAGGATTTCCCTTGGAAACTTCTGCGACCAAATGTAGGTTTTCATCCGCTACATCGTCCACGGTTTTTTCGGAATTGGGTTTGTCGACCGCTGCGGTAACCTCCACCTTTTTTGGTGTGGTTTTATAGGTCTGACCATCAATCTCAATGGTAGCTTGGTTTATGGTGAAACTGCCTCTCGCCGTGGGCTTAAGAACATATGAGTACGTTTTGGAAAAGCTACGTTTACCATTGATCCAAGAAGAACTTATGGATTGTGAAGGCCCCATCACCACGTTAAAGCCATTGAACTGTGGCGGCTTAAAGTTATCGCCATCTTTGTTCATGGTAAAATCCACACGAAGACGTTCGTTTAGACCTAGTTCCTCTTTGCTCAGGTTCATGGTAAAAGTAATCTCTTCAGCATCATCTTGGGCATGGGAATGCAGCCCCGTAAAGAGTAACATTACCATCATGAACAATATGTTGCCCTTTAACACTTTCATTACCAGTCCTTCTCGTTTTTAATTTTCTTGCCGCGAACTTTTCGGGCCTCCATTTTTTCCTGCACTTTTTTCTCTTCGTTCTGCATGGCCTCTAGCAAATTCTGAATCTGTTGTTCAGACAATTGATTGGGTCTAGGCTGTTGTTTTTTATCTTCAGGCTGGTCACCTTCATTCGGCTTTTTCTCTTGCTCTTTCTTCTTGTCACCATCGCCTTCTTGGTTTTCCTTGGGCTTGTCTTCTCCATTGTCTCCCTGATTGCCTTTATCTTTGTTTTCGTCTTCGTTCTGTTCGCCCTCGTCCTTCTTCTCGTTATCGCCTCCTTCGTTGTTTTGATCTTGGTTTTTGTCCTTGTCTTCGTTTTCTTGGTCTTTCTTGTCTTGATCGTCCTGATTCTGGTCGTTCTTTTGCTCGTCTTGTTGTTTTTCCAGCATTTTTTTGGCCAAGGCAAGGTTGTAACGGGTCTCGTCGTCATTAGGATCGCTACGTAACGCTTGTTTATAGGCTTCTACCGCTTTTTCGTATTCTTTGTTCTTCATGAAGACGTTGCCCATATTGTGAAAGGCTTTGTGCTTATCTCCCTTCTCTTCGGCGGCTTCTCCGGCTTCTTTATAGCGTCCAAATGCTTCCCCAAAACTTTCCCTGTTGTAATAGGCGTTACCTAGGTTAAATCTCGCAGCGGCATTTTTATTGCTCTTGGATATGGCCCTTCTGTAATCGGCCTCGGCGGTAACAAAATCGTTGGAGGTAAGTTTATCGTTGGCCTCATAAGTAATATTTGTAGAGGCTTGTAGTGCTTTCTCCGCTTCTTTGTTTGCTTGTTCGGTAATGTCGTCCTGTGCTTGGACTGCGCCAAAACATAGCAATAGTCCAAATAGCAACTTAATCTTGGTCATCGTCATACTCATTAAAAAGATTCAGTTTTTTCAACCATTGTGTTTTCCTGTCCAAAATAAAAATGTCCAAAAATAAAAATAAAAAGCCAGCGGCGAGGAACCACTGAAATTGGTCCTTATATTCCGCAAATTGTTTGGCTTCAAATTCTGTTTTGTCCATTCGGTTCAGCTCTTCTTTGATGAATTCCACGGCATTTTCCGTGTTGGAACCATCAATATATTCGCCATTGCCCCTATTGGCTATTTCTGTTAAAATGCTTTCGTTCAGCTTGGTGATTACCACCTCGCCCTGGTTGTCCTTCTTCAAACTTTCTACAATTCCATTTCGTTTGATTGGAATTGGAGCCCCTTTTGCTTTGCCAACACCTATGGTGTACAAACGGATTCCGTTTTGCGTGGCTTTCTCAACTGCGTTTATGGTTGAACTCTCGGAGTGGTCTTCTCCATCAGAAACAATAAAAAGGACTCTATTGGTCTGCTGGGAGTCATCGTAATAGGTGCTAGCCAGATCTATGGCAGCGTTAATGGCGGTTCCTTGGGATGAGAGCATATCCGTATTCATACTCTGTAGGAACATTTTGGCAGCTCCATAATCTGTGGTAATAGGCAATTGTGGATATGCCTGCCCAGCGTAGGCAATTATTCCGATACGATCACTGGCCAATTGATTGATTATTTCCGAAACGATACGTTTGGATTTTTCCAAACGGTTCGGAGCAATGTCTTCTGCGAGCATACTCTTGGAAACATCGATAGCGAATACAATATCCACACCTTCACGTTTTACGGTTTCCAGTTTTGTACCTATTTTAGGATTGACCAACCCCAACACCAAAAAAGCAAGGCCTGCTAATAAAAAAACCAATTTTACGGTGGATTTAAAACTGGATCTATTGGGTGCTAAACGCCTCAACAGATTTGAATCTGCAAAACGTTTTTGGGTTTTTCGCTTCCAGAGTTGAAGAAAAAAGAACGCCAGGGCCATTATCGGAATTATGGCCAAGAGGTAGAAATATATTTTTTCGTCAAACTGAATCATTCGCTAAATAAAACTTTTAAATATGGAATTTCGCAATCCCCATTCCAACAACAATAAAATTCCTGCCAAGAAAATCAATGGTCTAAATTTTTCCTCGTACTTGTAATATTTAAATTCTTCTATTTCTGTTTTTTCCAATTTGTTGATTTCATCATAAATGTCCTCCAGGGATTCATTGTCGGTGGCACGGAAATATTTTCCCCCGGTCACTTCCGCAATTTCCTTTAGCAATTCCTCATCAATCTCAACTTGTCGCATACCATATCTATAGGAACCATCCCTGTTGTACGCGATGGGAGACAATGCATTTCCGTTGGTTCCTAGACCAATAGTGTATGTTTTGATCCCGAACTCTACGGCAAGGTCGGCAGCGGTTCTAGGTTCAATAAAGCCAGAATTATTGACACCGTCCGTTAAAAGAATGATAACTTTACTGATGGCCTTGCTTTCTTTTAGGCGGTTTACCGAAGTGGCCAGTCCCATTCCTATGGCGGTACCGTCTTCCAATAGGCCATATGTGATTTCCTCCAAAGCGTTCAATACAATTGCTTTGTCGCTGGTAATCGGGGTTTTGGTGTAGCTTTCGGCCGCATAGCTTACCAAACCGATACGGTCGTTGGGTCGTCCATCGATAAAATCCGCTGCCACCTCTTTTAGGGCAGTCAATCGGTTGGGCTTTAAATCGCGGGCCAACATACTGGATGATACATCGATGGCCATTACAATGTCGATACCTTTCGTGGTTTTTGTCCGAGTTGAAATATCTTCCGTTTGAGGTCGTGCCAGTGCCGTTATGATAGCTGCTAAAGCCAACAATCGGATTCCGAACAGTACGGGTTTTAATTTTGAAGCCCAACTTGTTACCGTAAACCCTTTGATGCTAGAAATACGCAGGGAAGCCATTTCATTTTTGCGTTTGAAAACATACCATAGCAAAGCCAATGGCAGCAAAAGGAGCAGCCAGAAAAATTCAGGATTTGCAAATTCTATATTCTCAAACATTTACACTTGTGTTTTTACGTCCAGACTTCCTAAAATCCGATTAACGATCTGTTCTGCATATTCATCGTCCTCTTCCCAAGTGATTACCACTTGTTGGACAAAACCTTTACCACCAAAAGTGAGAATGTTGTACTTGGCTCTTTTGGAATCTCCATTAGGTCTTTCCAGAGTTCCCGTGCCATAGGTTTTCATGCCTTTTACACCGGATTGGGTCACAAATTCTTCTTGTTTGGTAATGATATTCTTTAGTCCCAATTGTTCAAAATTGGTCAGCGTGGACCCGATTACCGCCTCAAATTGAGGTTCTTCTTTTTGCTCTTTGAACGTGATGGAACTTGTGCTCACCGAAAAGATGCCCACATAGCTACCGTATGAGAACGCCTGAAGTTCCTTGATCAGCTCCTCGGTTTCTTTGGGTAGCTCCAATTCCTGCCGCACCAGAACCTCGGGAGTTTCAATTTGAATGGGAGGAAAACCGTAGGAACTGGCTACCCATTCACTCTCCAATAGGTCTTTGGTGGGGTAACCAAAAACGGTGTCACTAACCTTTTTGGTCCCAAAATAAATGGTTGAACCAATACCGCCCAAAACAATAATCCCCGCAAAAATGGCTGCAGCCCAGTATATTCTTTTACGTCGTTTTTTCTTGGCCAGTTCTTCCAAATATTCTTCATCCAACAATAGATCTTCTTCGGTCGGTTCTGGAAGTCCTTCGTGGGTTTTGGTCACAATTTCTTCGACCAACTTCCTGTCTTGTTCTGCAATGGATGTGGCTGGTTTGTTTTTGGCAAATTTTACCAAATCGGCCGTCTGTAATATTTCTCGAAATTGTTTAATGGTGTCATCTTCCAATTTAAGCTCTCCAGCATCCCGTAACATTTCCAGTTTGGTAATGAGCTCGGAAGTGGTACTCTCCATTGCGGTAACGTTTACATCTTCTTCCAAATAGGACCGTACAATATCGGTAAGTTCGGAGTAGTATTGCTTGTACTCGTCCTGGATAAGGTATT
Source organism: Allomuricauda sp. NFXS6 (assembly GCF_040148835.1). Lineage (NCBI taxonomy): Bacteria > Pseudomonadati > Bacteroidota > Flavobacteriia > Flavobacteriales > Flavobacteriaceae > Allomuricauda > Allomuricauda sp. NFXS6. Next base: position 43,411 of record NZ_JAGEMG010000002.1, read on the forward strand.
TGGAGTTCTCCAGCTTTTTAAGTTCTATAATGGCTCGGTCATAAGGAGGAAGCAACGCAACTTTTTCCTCTTCGGTCAGGGGTTTTTTACGTAAAAAGAACCAATAGACCAATTCGCCGGCTACAATCAACCCCAAAAGAATCCAAAGTGCTGTGAGCCACATATCGGCGGTACTTCGCTCTACTTCAATTAGAGGTTTAATGTCGTACATTTTTTGTTTCGTGGTATCTACGACCACATCCGCCACTTTCACCTGAAAAGAATCCGTAAAGAACGGTTGCTCGTTAATGGCAATGCGCTGCGGTGGAATGGTGTACGCGCCACTATCAAATTGCGTTAGGGAGTATATTTTTTGAAGAATGACCTTGTTGTCGTTTTTTAGGGTGTCGGCCATAATGGCCTCTACAGTTTCCAGCGGGGAAAAAGTTTGGCCTTCCGGAAAGAAAACCACATCGGTGGAATCTGTTTCAACGGTAATTTTGTATTGGATTTGCTCTCCTATTTTGATGTCCAGGGTATCCACTTTGGCACTTACCTTGGGGCCTGTTTGCGAAAAACCGGATGTGGTCATCAACAATAGAAATAGTAGCCCCATCCATGCACTTTGGAGCTTTCTTTTACCTTGTATTATATGTAGACCATCCATTCGCATTATCCCCTTCGTTTAAAATACCCCAATAGTTTCTTTACATAACTTTCGTCTGCTCGACAATTGATTACGCCACATCCTGACTTATTGAAGGAATTACTGAAGTAGGCGACCTTGTCTTTGTAATGTTGCCCGTAAGCAGACCTCACCTGTTTGGATTGGGTGTTCACCAACTGAACCTCACCCGTTTCGGCATCTTGCATTTGTACCATTCCCAAGTTTGGGATGGCCTCCTCGCGTTCGTCGTATACCCTGATTCCCGTTACATCGTGTTTGTTGCCAACGATACGGAGCGTGTTCTCGTAGTCGTCTGCGATAAAATCGGAAAGCACAAAAACAATGGCCTTCTTCTTCATCACGTTGGTCAGGAACTTCAATGCCTCTGCAAGATTGGTTTCACTACTTTTTGGATGGAACTCCAATAATTCCCTAATAATTCTAAGTACGTGGCTTTTTCCTTTTTTAGGCGGGATATAAAGCTCTACTTTATCGGAAAATAGGATCAAACCTACTTTATCGTTGTTCTGAAGCGCAGAAAATGCGAGCGTGGCTGAAATCTCTGTGATGATTTCTTTTTTGAACTGATTGGACGTACCGAAAAGTTCTGACCCACTCACGTCGACCATCAACATCATCGTGAGTTCGCGCTCTTCTTCAAAAACCTTTACATAAGGCTCATTGTAGCGCGCGGTAACGTTCCAATCAATACTCCGTACATCATCTCCAAACTGATACTGGCGTACTTCGCTGAACGTCATCCCCCGACCTTTGAACGTAGAGTGGTATTCCCCACCAAAAATATGGTCGGAAAGACGTCGGGTCTTAATTTCAATTTTGCGTACTTTCTTTAGTAGTTCCTTTGTATCCATTTGGTTCAAAAAAAATAGGTTTTCGGGTTGGTTAAAAGTATTGCTACTTATATTCCGATAAACATTGAACCGCTAAGGCACCTCTACCTCGTTTACAATCTTGTTGATGATTTCTTCGGAAGTAATATTTTCAGCCTCGGCCTCGTAGGTGATTCCGATTCTATGACGCAGTACATCGTGCACCACAGCCCTAACATCTTCGGGAACCACATAACCTCTTCGCTTGATGAATGCATAACACTTGGACGCTTTGGCCAAGTTGATACTACCCCTTGGAGAAGCACCAAAACTGATAAGTGGCTTCAAGCTTTCCAAATTATATTTTTCTGGGTATCGCGTAGCGAAAATGAGGTCGAGTATATATTTTTCAATTTTTTCGTCCATATAGACCTCGCCAACGGTTTCTTGGGCTCTTAGGATCTGCTCTAAAGAAACCACAGGGTTTACGGTTTCGGTCGCACCTTTCAGGTTTTGACGGATGATCAGTTGTTCCTCGTTCAATTTTGGATAGTCGATGACGGTCTTCAACATAAAACGGTCCACCTGTGCCTCGGGAAGCGGGTAAGTACCTTCTTGTTCCACTGGGTTTTGGGTGGCCATTACCAAAAATGGGGCATCTAAAATAAATGTTTCGTCACCAATGGTTACCTGCTTTTCCTGCATGGCCTCTAAAAGTGCTGATTGTACTTTTGCGGGAGCTCTGTTGATTTCATCTGCCAAAACAAAATTGGCGAAAATAGGCCCTTTTTTAATGGAGAAATCGTTCTCTTTAATATTGTAAATGAGTGTTCCCACCACATCGGCTGGCAAAAGATCTGGTGTAAACTGTATTCTGCTAAAACTTCCTTTAACAGCTTTGGCCAAGGTGTTGATAGCCAATGTTTTTGCGAGTCCTGGAACACCTTCAAGTAGAATGTGACCTTTTCCCAAAAGACCTATCAGTAAGCGCTCCACCATATGGGTCTGCCCTACGATGGCCTTGTTCATTTCAACAGTCAAAAGGTCAATAAAAGCGCTTTCCTTGGCGATTTTTTCATTCACAGCACTAATATCAATAGTAGTGTTTTCTTCCATTATATACTTTTATTGTTTGGTGTTAATGTCGGGGTTTTTTCTAAGGTGTGCAAAATGAAAATTTATTTAAAACCTAGCTGTTAATTAATGGTTAAAAAAAACGCTAAACCCCTAGTTTTATGAAGGATTTAAGGGTTTAATTTTATACTTTAAGCGCTTATGAAACAGACAACGAAATTTTCCCGCATTATATCGGGAGCGATGACATGGGGAAGTTGGGGCAAAAAACTTTCCAAAAAAGAAATGATTGAATTGATGCACCACAGCATAGCCTGTGGGCTTACCACGTTTGACCATGCCGATATTTATGGGAGCTATTCTACCGAATCGGATTTTGGTAAGGCTTTTGGGGATAGTGGAATCAAGAGAGAGGACATCCAATTGATCACCAAATGCGGTATTCAAATGACTCGTGGCAGGGATAATCAAATTAATCATTATCAGTACGACAAGGATTACATCATTTGGTCCGCAGAGCAATCTCTAAAAAAGTTGAAAACAGATTATCTGGACTTTTTTTTGATGCACAGACCAAGTCCGCTGATGGAACCCGAAGAGATGGCGGAAGCTGCACAGCAATTGCTGCAAAGCGGAAAAATAAAACGGTTTGGGGTATCCAATTTTACACCATCACAAGTGGCCATGTTGGAAACTGCTATACCTGTTGAAGGAAACCAAGTAGAATTTTCGCTGACACATCACGGCCCTATGTACGATGGTACTTTTGATGATTGTATAGCCACTAAAAAAATGGCGATGGCATGGAGCCCTTTGGGAACATTTTTTAGGGAGGATGATGAACAAGTGACACGGATAAAAGAGGCTATGGGACCTTTGATGGAGAAGTATGATGCTGAAGAGAGTCAGTTGCTTTTGGCTTGGATTTTAAAACATCCCGCAAAAGTGTATCCGGTTATTGGGACCACAAACAAAAAAAGAATAGCATTGGCTGCAAAGGCCAGCAAAATAGAATTGGAACTTCAGGATTGGTTCGCCCTTTTGGTGGCAGGTCAAGGGCATGATGTTCCCTAGTAAAGAATGAAAAGTGGAAAAAACAGCATTAATTACAGGAGCTACAAGCGGCATAGGAAAGGCAACTGCTGAACTTTTTGCAGAGCAAGGAATCAATTTGATTCTTTGTGGTCGCAGGGAAGAGCGTTTGAACCAACTTAAGAACGAACTGGGCAGGGATACGGCGATTTTTACACTCAATTTTGATGTGAGAAATCGTGAGGACGTATTCTCGGCCATTGAAAGTTTGCCCAGGGAATTTTCAGAAATCGATATCTTGGTCAACAATGCGGGGAATGCACACGGCTTGGACCCAATTGATAAAGGTAGCCCTGACGATTGGGATGCGATGTTGGACATTAACGTCAAAGGATTGTTGTACATGTCCAAGGCCGTTATTCCCCAAATGGTAGCGCGCAAATCGGGGCATATTATCAACATTGGGTCTACGGCAGGCAAGGAAGTTTACCCAAACGGAAATGTGTATTGTGCCAGTAAGCACGCTGTGGATGCCATCAACCAAGGAATGCGAATCGACTTAAATGCCTATGGCATACGAGTTGGGGCCGTAAACCCCGGCCTGGTAGAAACGGAATTCAGCGATGTTAGGTTTAAGGGCGATACGGAAAAAGCTTCCAAAGTGTACAAAGGCTTTCAGCCCTTAAAACCGGAAGATATTGCGGATATCATTCTGTTTGTTGTCACGCGTCCTTACCATGTGAACATTGCCGACCTTGTGGTGATGCCCACTGCACAGGCCAGCAGCACGATTGTCAACAAAAATGGTTCATAGTTGATGTTTAAAGGTCAAAACCGTCAGTTCGAGTTTTTTCTGAAGGAAAAAGTATCGAGAACAAGGTTTGTACGATTAAAAATTCTATTCTGGATACATTTTTTTGAACTTAGGTTCAAAAAACCACTCGAAATGACGAATTTTTCTTTGGTTTATAAAATCTCGAAACCTTAAAATATGATCAACAAACGCCTACTCGTAAAAAACCTTTTGGCCCACAACGACGAGAATAGTTTTTACGACAAAAAGCGTTTTATATCCATTGGTGAAAAAGAAGGCAAGGCCAAGTTTTTAAAGCATGTCTGTGCCTTGGCCAACAGCAATCCAAAGAACAATTCCTTTATCGTGATCGGCGTGGAGGATGAGGACAATACCATTGTTGGCGTCGATTTTTTTGATGACAGCAAAATACAGAACCTCGTCAATGCCTATCTGGACAATCCCCCTTTGATTTCCTACGAAAACATTCCATTTCCGCATTTGCCCGAAGGCAAAGTAGTTGGTCTGGTCACTATCAGGTCCAATGGTAAGGTCTGTGCCCTTCGGAAGAATATTTGGAAGTATTATGGAGGTGCGGTTTTCTTCCGAGAGGGAAGTATCAGCCTGCCCAAAGCTTTTGATATTGAGTTGAAGGACATCAATTCCGACAAGGTGGCCACTATTGAGCAGCACGCCCGAAACAACATTGAACTTACCCTGGATGCCGTGATGCAGTTTTTTAATACCCGGCACCCCGATCTTACCAGCGATTATAAAGTATTTAAGGAGCAATTTGTGGTCTGCTGGGCCGGAAACAAGAAAAAGGTGAAGGGCAAGGTCTATTATTCGAGAGTGGACATAGAACTCATCAACGAACAGGTAAAGTTGTTCTATTCCGCTTTGGATGAAATCACTATTGAGCACGATGAAGATTCATTTAAAACCTTGGAATATGTGCAACTGGGTTTGGGCTCGCAACAAAAATATTATCCCTTGGAAGAAGTGGTCATCACATTTTCAGACAATGGCAAGTACACCATCAACAGTGAATTAATATTTGAGCCGCCACAATTTGATAAAAAAACCCTTTATCACGTATACAATTCCAATAATGCGTTGCTTAAAAAATTGGAAAACCATATTCCCTTGACCGATTCGGAACATACCGATATTACGCACCTACCGGCAACTTATCTTATTTGTTATTTGAACGGTTTTGAAGAGGCGAAGGACAAAATGGATGGGTCGCGTGCACTGCTCAAGGCATATGATAGCCACGTGTATCAATCCTTGAAGGAGTCACAACGGATTCTGAGAAAAGTTAGGTACGCCTAGGATTTCATCAGCCAAAGCATTTGATAAGGCATCACTTCCAAAAGGGCACTGTTCAATGCTATTTTTTCGGCCGACACCAAATCCATGGGCTCACCATTGCTAAAATACCCCAGTTTTTTGATCCAACTGCTGTCAATTACCTGTGGGTTTTCATCAAAATTGCAAATCACCAATAGCCTTTTGTCATCGTGCGTTCTTTCTAAAGAAAGAATGTGGTCGTTCCCCGTGTGGTAAATCTCCAGATTGTTGTGGTCGGCAAAAACCGTATTTTCCTTTCTTATTTTGATGAGCTTTTGAAGCGTGCGAAATATTGCCGATTGAGGGGAATCCTCTTTCTCCAATTTTGAAATGGTTTCCCAATCTTGCCTCGGTCGGTTTACCCATCGGCTGTCCCCTTTTTTGGATGCATCATTCTGAAAGGAGTAGTCGTTTAAAGTGCCGATTTCATCCCCGGCATAAATCAGGGGGATACCCTCAAAGGCCAAGGTTATTCCATGCAGCATTATGATTTTATTTACCGATTCTTTTATCAAATCATCATTTTTTGTTGCGATGGCCTTCTCAAGCCCCAACAAAGAAGCTGCACTTCCCGTTATGCGGCCGTCTCCAGTTTTTGGGTTGTACATAAAAAGCATGCCTTTTGCCGGGGACCAATCCAATCGTTGGCAATAGTAGTCCAACAAAAATTTACGGTGCATTTCTGGATTCCAGCCCAATTCTTGGATGAGATGGTTTTCGTATCCCAGACCAATATCATCGTGGCAACGGATGTAGTTGATCCAAGTACAATCCTTGGGTTTGGGAGGGACGTGCATCAAACTTTTATAGAGCAATTGTGTTTTCTTCGTGGCAATGGAATTCCATAAAAGTGCCATCAATGATGCATTGTAGGCCACTTCGCATTCGTTGCCCCGTTTTTCGCTTTCCCCAAAATATTTTACAATGTTCGTGGGTGCCACAATGGCCTCGGCCAATAAAATGGATCCTGGGGCCACTACTTGTAGACACATCCTGAACAAGGAAATAAGATTGTGGGCCTCGGGAAGGTTTTGGGAAATCGTCCCGATTTTTTTCCAAAGAAAGGCGAGCGCATCAAAACGAACTACATCCACGCCCAAATCCGTTAACTTTACCAAATTGGCGAGCATCTCCAAAAATACTTCGGGGTTGGTATAGTTGAGGTCCCATTGGTAGCTATTGAAAACGGTCATCACCCATTTTTCCATTTCGGGGATATAGGTGAAGTTGCCAGGAGAGGTTTCCGGGAAGACTTCTGGCAAAGTTTTTTCAAATTCGGCCGGGATAGTGAAATCCTCATAAGTATAATAGTAGTTTTGGTATTTTTTATCGCCCTTAATGGCCTTTTTGGCCCAAGAAAATTCATTTGAAGTGTGATTGACCACAAAATCGAGCATCAAATAAATACCGTTTTTACGTAAAGCTGAGGTGAGCTCCAGTAAATCTTTCTTGGAACCATACTTTTTATCCACTTCAAGGTAGCTGTTCACCGCATAACCGCCATCACTTTCTCCTTTGGGTCTGGTAGTAATGGGCATAAGGTGCAAAAAGTTTACCCCCAGTTTTTTAAAGTAGGGTATTTTTTCTTGCAGCCCTTTTAGGTCTTTATTGAAATGCTCCACATACAATTGCATGCCCACGATTTTCTCGGACTGGTACCAATTGCCCGATTTTAATCGCTGCAAATCTTGATTCCGCAACGCTTCGGGTCTTTCCAAATACAATTTGGGCAGAAGTTGCAACAATTTTTTAAAATTTTTCTCGTGACGCTCTTCAGGATACAGGGAAAAAAACTGTTTTTGAATCAGGGTCAGGTTGGTGGCCAATCGTAGGTCAAAGAGTTCCTTGCTGTCCTTGCCTTTTTGTGAAAGTAGTCTATGTAAGCTGGCTTGGTTCATTTATTTTTCGAGCTGTTCCTTTGTGGGCAAGGCTACAATCGCACCATAATTGGTAGTGGTTATGGCTCCGGCCTTATTTGCTTTGGCAACCATTTTTTCCAGTAGTTCAAAATCCTCCAAAACAGGGTCAAAACTGCCCAAATCGGAAATTTGATATAACAAACACCCGATAAAAGCATCTCCAGCACCCGTAGTATCGATTGGGCTTACTGGTACACTTGGGATTGTTTTTTTGGTTCCGTTCATACTTAGAAGGGTTCCGTCTTTCCCCAAAGTCACGGCAATGATTTTTGTTCCAACCTTATGCAATTTATCACAAGCTTCGTTCAGATCTTCTTTTCCGGATAGAAGTTGAGCTTCCTCTAGGCTAAACTTGCACAAATGTGATTTCTCCACGAAAGGCATACATTTTTTTACGAATGTTTCCTCATCATCCTTCCATAGGTCGCTTCTAAAATTGGGATCAAAACAGATGAACATTTCTTTGGTAAGGCCATCAAACAGGTATTTGGCGTATGTTTTTTCCAAGGGACCTCCCAGTAGAGCGGTGGCAGCGCCTAAATGAAGAATGTTTCCGGATAGATTTTTTCTAAGAGCGGGATTGTATTTTAATTCCTTGTCCGCCCCTCTGCTAAAAACAAAATCACGTTCTCCATCTTCCGCAATGGAAACAAAGGCCAAGGTCGTAAAAGTGTCCGATAATTGCGCCAGTGATATATCAACGCCTTCTCTTTTTAAGGTCTCCAAAAGAAATTTACCGAAGGGGTCTTTGCCAACACAACCAATAAAAACTCCGTTTCCTCCCAATTTGGATATCGCACAGGCCACATTGGCCGGTGCACCACCAGCTTTTTTGGTAAACTCATTTGCTTTGGACAGGTCGCTTCCCTGCTTTTCAGCAACAAAATCGATCAATAATTCCCCAATGCAGTATACTTTTTTCATAGGTTTTCGGAATATTCTAAGGTACATAGAAAAATGTACCATGTCCAAAAAAACAGTTAGGTTAATTTAAATTATAGGTTAAATGCGTTATAAAGCAGCAATGATTTTTCACGGGCCAAGCATTTGTGTGTAATTTTGCTAAAAACTTTTCTATGCGGACACTCGTAGTGGGCGACATCCATTCTGGGGTGAGGGCTTTGGAACAATTGATCAACAAAGCCAAGGTTACCTCCAAAGATCATATTATATTTTTAGGAGATTATGTAGATGCTTGGAGCACGGCCGTTGAGACCGTTGACTATTTAATCCGGCTTCAACGAGAATACCGTTGCACTTTTATCCGCGGCAACCACGACGAGCTTTGCCGAGCTTGGTTGATGGACCAAAAAGAGAATCCACAATGGTTGGCTCATGGTGGAAAAGCAACAAGGGAATCCTACTTGAATGCAGACAGGGAAAAATGGGAAGAGCATCTTAAATTTTATAGGGAATTAAAGAATTATCACCTCACCGATGACAACCGTTTGTATTTGCATGCAGGCTATACCAATCTCAAAGGAATAGATTATGAATATTTTGAACAAACCTTTTATTGGGATCGAACATTATGGGAGCTTGCTACGGCAATGGATCGCAATTTAGAACCTTCGGACCCTAAGTTTCCCAAAAGATTGACTCATTACAAGGAAGTTTACATTGGCCATACCCCATTATCGAAAACAGCGTTTGTGGAGCCCCAAAAAAGGGCCAATGTTTGGAACGTGGATACCGGGGCTGCATTTAAGGGGGGATTGACGATGATGGACGTAGAATCCAAAGAATATTGGCAAAGTGACCCTGTTTTTACCTTTTACCCTGGCGAAAGAGGAAGAAATTAAGAGAATTCCAAGAATTTATCTAGACCTTTGTATAAAACCTCTTGTTATGTCGATTAAGAATGTCCGATTGGAAGTTATGCAGGCCATTGAGCCTAAAGTTGAAGGTTATATCAATGAATTTCTAATTCCAGCCGAAAAAATTTGGCAGCCCACCGATTTCTTGCCAAACTCACAAAGTGATAGTTTTTATGATGAAGTGGAAAAAATCCGTGGTGAAGCCAAGGAACTCGGCTACGATTTCTGGGTGACCCTTGTTGCAGACACTATTACTGAAGAAGCATTGCCAACTTATGAGTCTTGGCTGATGGATGTGGAAGGTATTGACCAACATAACGGCAAGGATAACGGTTGGAGCAAATGGGTACGCGCTTGGACCGCCGAGGAAAATAGGCATGGCGATGTTTTAAACAAATATCTTTACTTATCCGGACGCGTGAATATGCGGGAAATAGAGATGACTACGCAGCATTTGATATCCGATGGATTTGATATCGGAACGGATCGGGATCCCTATAAAAATTTTGTTTACACCACTTTTCAAGAGTTGGCTACAAATATCTCCCATAAGCGCGTAGGGAAAATGGCCAGGCAAAAAGGAAATGCGCTGCTCGCCAAAATGTGTACCATTATTGCTGGTGATGAAATGAGGCACCATTTGGCTTACCGAGAGTTTGTAAAAACCATTATGGGGCAAGACCCTGATGGCATGGTGTTGGCCTTTGCCGATATGATGAAGAAAAAAATTGTGATGCCTGCTCATTTTTTAAGGGAATCCGGTGGAAGCATCGGTGAGGCGTTTGAACAATTTTCCAATTGCGCACAACGGTTGGGCGTTTATACCGCCCAGGACTATATCGATATTCTTAAAAAGCTGAACGCTTATTGGGACATAGGAAATCTGCGCGGGCTTTCCGATGAAGCGGAAAAAGCCAGGGTTTATTTAATGAAGCTACCGGACAGATTACAAAGAATATCCGAACGTATGCAGTTCACCCAAGATCAGCATACTTTTAAATGGGTAGAAGCCAATGGAATGTTATAGAAAGACAAGTCGGTCTTAATTCATTAGTATTTACCGGCCCGATGCTTTTCCTGCCATTCAAACAATTGTTCCCAATGCCCCTCGTAGGCCATTTTTGCCTGCATTGGCCATGAGGCGGGATCGTGGACACGATAACGCTTTCCTCCAGAATCCAACACTTCTTGACATTTATCCGTGGAGCTTTCTGCAAGTGTTTTCCAGGTTTTAATGCCAAAATTGTGGAAGAGGCCTTCGATTTTTGGGCCGATACCTTCAATAAGTTTAAGGTCGTTTTCTTTAATGGTTTTTCCAAATACCGCTTTAGCTTCCTTTGCATCAAATAAAAAAGGTTCTTTTTCCAAAGGTTCTGGATGGTCATCAATCGTAAACTCTTTAGTTTTTGTGGTAAAGGGTTCGAGTCTTTTTCGACAGGTTTCCAAATCGGATTTTAATTTGGCATTGGCTATTTCTAGACTATTGAGCTCCATGGATTTTTCTGGGGAGGAATGACTGCTGGATTTTCCAAAAAAATAGCCAAGAATCCCAGAGATGATTCCTGTAATGGCCAAAATACCCCAATACCATATCGTAGAACTTTCCAAATCCATATTTTGAGTAAATGCAAGTTATCAACCGCACTTTTAAAATATTAAAAAAACCTTAAATTCCTAAATTATAATACTGGAAATTAGGCTATTCATAAAAGAAAGGAATTTTTACTAGAAAACCCGAGTCCGAAAACGAAATAAAATGTACCAACCATACACTTTTTATAGCCACTTGTAATATAGCTCTTAATTACTAAAGATAAAATTTAGAAATTTATAACTCAATATTAGGTAAAGAACCCTGTTTCTCCCGACGAAGATCCGGCATTGAAATAGGGTTTTAAAGTTAAGTTTGAGTTAGTTAAGTTGGTTTTAAAGACTGCCCATTTGAGGTTTGACCCAAATGGGCGGCTTTTTTTATAGGTCGAACTTAATGCCTTGTGCCAATGGAAGCTCCGTAGTATAATTAATGGTGTTGGTTTGTCTTCTCATATAAATCTTCCATGCATCCGAACCACTTTCTCTACCACCTCCGGTTTCTTTTTCACCACCAAAGGCACCACCAATCTCTGCTCCGGATGTACCTATATTTACGTTGGCAATTCCACAATCGGAACCTTCAACAGAAAGGAAGCGCTCTGCTTCCCGCAAATTGTTGGTCATAATTGCTGATGAAAGTCCTTGTCTGACACCATTTTGCATATCCAAAGCATTTTGAAGGTCGCCTTTATATTTCAAAATATATAAGACGGGACCAAAGGTTTCATGCTGAACGATTTCGAAATGGTTTTCGGCTTCGGCGATTGCAGGTTTTACATAGCAACCGCTTTCATAGCCTTCACCTTCCAATACACCCCCTTCAACCAATACTTTTCCGCCTTCGGCCTCTACCTTTTCCAAGGCATCCAAATAATTTTTTACGGCATCTTTATCAATCAATGGGCCTACATGGTTGTTTTCATCCAATGGATTTCCAATTCGTATTTGTTTGTAGGCGTCAACAATGGCATTTTTAACCTTATCGTACACATCTTCGTGAACGATCAATCGTCTTGTTGAGGTACAGCGTTGCCCACAAGTTCCCACAGCCCCAAATACGGCACCGATAACAGTATTTTTTATGTTTGCATCAGGTGTAACGATGATAGCATTGTTACCACCAAGTTCCAACAAGGTCTTTCCAAGGCGTTCGGCAACTGTTTTTGCAACTATTTTTCCCATACGGATAGAACCTGTGGCCGAAATCAATGGAACACGTTCATCTTTGGTCATAAATTCACCCACGCGGTAGTCGCCGGTAATCAAACAGGAAATACCTTCTGGTACTCCGTTCTCAGTAAACACACGGGCTGCGATATTTTGGCATGCCACAGAGGTCATAGGAGTTTTTTCGGAACCTTTCCAGATACATGCGTCCCCACAAACCCATGCCAAGGCGGTGTTCCATGACCAAACGGCTACGGGGAAGTTAAAGGCAGAGATAATACCAACAACACCGAGAGGATGGTATTGTTCGTACATGCGGTGACCCGGGCGTTCGCTGTGCATGGTGAGCCCGTGCAATTGACGTGACAGGCCTACAGCAAAATCACAGATGTCTATCATTTCCTGTACTTCGCCCAATCCTTCTTGGTAGCTCTTCCCCATTTCAAAGGATACCAATTTGCCCAAAGGCTCTTTTAACCTGCGAAGCTCATCGTTAAATTTGCGAACCACCTCACCACGTTGGGGGGCAGGAATTGTCCTCCAAGTTTTAAACCCTTCCGTAGCCGTGCTGATTACTTTTTCGTAATCCTCTTTGGTAGTGGCTTTCACTTTTCCGATCAATGCACCATCTACAGGTGAGTAGGATTCAATGATATCTCCCTCGGAAAACCAGTTTTTTCCTGTGGAGGTACCGTTGTTTATTTCATTTAAACCAAGTTCTTTTAAGGCTTCTTGTATTCCAAAAGCAGTTGCTATTTTTGACATTTATAACTTTTTAGGAGTGAATTGTTATATTTTTACAATATTACGAATAATCTTGCAGAGGATAAACGGTTTACAGCAATAGATGGGTCAATAAAAGAATAATTGCTATAAGGGCTGGAAGCGCCTGAACCACAAATATTTTTTTTGATGCCGTTATACCTCCATAGATACCTGCCACGACTACACAACTCAAAAAGAAGAGTCCAACATAAACTTGCCATTGCGAGTCTTGAATAATCAAGGACCAAATAAGACCTGCTGCCAAAAAACCATTGTAAAGACCTTGATTTGCTGCTAAAGTTTTTGTGGGTTCGAACAAATCTTCCCTGAAGTTACGGAATACTTTTTTCGCTTTGGTAGTCCATGCAAACATTTCCAACCACAGAAAATAGATGTGGAGCAATGCCACAACACCAATAATAATTTTTGCCACTAGGGGTATCATTCTTCTTTTGCTACAAAACGTTCATCAACGGGCATAACAGTTCCACAATTATCACAAGTGCGCAATTCTTCAGAACTATAAAAGTGCTTAAAATGACCCAAAAAGTCTTTTTCGATATCATTCAATTTAAAATAGACCTCGTACAATTTATGGTTGCAGTTATCACAGAACCAAAGCAATCCATCTTCAGCATCAAGGTCTACACGTTTTCGCTCAACTACCAGCCCAATGGAATCTTCATGGCGGGCAGGGGAATGTGGTACTTTAGCGGGATGTAGGTACATATCTCCAGGTCCCAATTTCATGGTCTTTTTCTGGCCATCTTCTTGAATGTGTACTTCTATATGGCCTTCTAGTTGATAAAAAAGCTCCTCCGTTTCATTGTAGTGGTAATCCTTTCTTGCATTGGGTCCGGCCACGATCATAACAATATAGTCGCCCGACTCTTTGTAGAGATTTTTATTGCCAACCGGAGGTTTTAGGGTTTCCCTGTTTTCCTCGACCCATTTATTTAGATTGAAAGGTGCCTGTATCGCCATGTTAAAGATTTTACTAAAGGTAAAAAAAACTTGCCAGCAACATAACGATTCACAAAAAAGAGGGTATCTAAAAAGTAAGGCGATGTCATATTGAGCTTGTCGAAATATTTTCAACTTTACTGATAATCAATATCGGTTTCGACTGGCTCAACCTGACAAATCAAGTTATGAAGACTTTTTAAACACCCTCCTTTCCTTTTCTTATATGTTTTTGGTTGATTATTCTACTTTCATAAATATCTGGGTAAAATAGGGTCTACCATCTTTATCTAGCTCTATGCTAAGGGTTGTGTGGCTAAAGTCGCCTTCCATGGCGTCTTTGTGAGAGGTGCTGTTTATCCAGGCATCCAGGGTAACTTCTGCAGATGTGTAATAGCGAGCAACATTTTCAGATATCAGTTGTGCATTTATTTCAGCCGCGATTTTGGAGGCGCGGGCTTCAAAATTATCATGGCTCAGGCTGTTTCTGGAAATCATATAATCGTTATGCTCCTCGGCATATTTATATGCCGGCGGGCTATTTTCCAAAATGTTCAAGCCAATCGATTCACGGTGATCATTGACCAAGTTGAACAATTCTTCTTCCATCTTTACCGGATCAACAGTGACTTTTTCATTTCCAAGATTAGCCTCCGTATAGTTCTGTTCAAATTCTTCAGGCGAAGATTGGCTGCAGCTCACAAGAAGCAATAAAAAAGCCATGACCAGCGTAGTGCTAGAATATTTTTTCATTTTCGGGGTGTTTTCGGGAGTGTTCAATTCCCTTATGTTCTCGATTGCTAAACTAATGGAGACACGGCCCTTTTCCATGGAATTTCCATGTTTGGATAGATTATCACGTTGAAATGCAGATAGATGGGTTCAATGGTGTTTTTAAGTAAAAGCCGAATCCTTTTATCGGGAAAAGGGTACCGTTTATATGATTTCTTCCTTTGCTTCTATTTCCTCTGATGGAGTATTTGCATCATCAAAAACATAAGAAAAAACCAGTGCGCCTATTTCCTTGATGGGTTCGTAGAAAACGGATTCTTTTTTGGTTTCCTCATTGATGAGTCCCAGAGGGGTGGTAAGCTTTTCGAAGAAAATAAGGAACGCACCTAAAATCACAGCAACTTTTAAAGCGCCAAAAATACCTCCTGCGATTTTGTTCAAAAGTCCGAGCATGGCAAAATTGGCAATTTTGGTCAAGAATTTTCCTGCCAAATTCACTACAATGATGATGGCAAAAAAAGTAATCAAAAATGCAGCAATTTTAAGATATTGGTCGCTCCAATCGAACTGTTCGGACAAGTATTCGCCAGTGATGTACGAAAAATGGATGGTACCATAGATACCTGCAATAAGGGCAATCAAAGAGGCCAATTCCACAAAAAGGCCGTTTTTGAGACCTTTGTAAAGGCCCCAGACCAAAAGAATTCCGATGATAATATCCAAAAAGCTCATACGCAGGTTTTAACAAATATAGAATATTGATTTGTACCTTTGGTACTCATTACAAAACACATGTCAAGAGACGAACAATTAAAGGAACGATGGGAGTTTTTGGTGGAAAAACTATCTGCGCAATTTTCTGATGGGGACCCGCTGGAACTCGATGGAATTGTTTATTTGGTCGGCGTTCAGGAATTGGGGGACTTTCATCGTAAATTTAAAAAGGACGAAAAGGTCAATTTGATGCATATCGCCATCTGTAGGCTTTTGGAACCTTATGGTTATTACGATTTTGATTTTTTTGATGAGGACGGATGGCCTCATTATAAAATGAAAGAGCAATTGCCACCGTTAAAAGCTGGGGAACAATCCGTTTTAATGAAAGAAGCCCTGGTCAACTACTTCATGGAAAAGGAATACATCACCTAAATGGAGCCAAAAAAACCGTACTACGCCGTAATTTTCACCAACCTTAGAACTTCTGGTGATGATGGTTACGCGAAAATGGCTGAAGAAATGGAAACTCTGGCCAGGAAACAACCCGGATTTTTGGACTTTGAAAGCGCCCGCGATGGTCTAGGAATTTCTATCAGTTATTGGGAGAGTTTAGAAGCCATTGCCAATTGGAAAGCCCAGTTAGATCATAAAGAAGCCCAGAAAAAAGGAATCCAAAAATGGTACTCTTGGTATAAGGTTAGAGTGTGCCGTGTGGAACGCGAATACGAATTCAACAAATAGACCCATGAGCGAGAACAATGCTTTTTCCAACTTAAACAGAAAGGAGAACCTTCAAACAGTTGCCAAAAAGGCCTATGATCTTGTGGTGATCGGCGGAGGAATTACTGGGGCAGGCATTGCTTTGGATGCTTCTTCCCGAGGCATGAAGGTTTTATTGCTCGAAAAAGGCGATTTTGCTTCGGGTACCAGCAGTAAATCCACCAAGCTCATTCACGGGGGACTCCGTTATTTAAAACAGTTCGATTTTTGGTTGGTGAAGGAAGTGGGTTCCGAAAGGGCCATCGTTCACAAATTGGCCCCACATTTGGTGCTTCCCGAAAAGATGCTGCTTCCCCTTATCGAAGGCGGTTCCTATGGAAAATGGCTGACGTCCATCGGTTTGAAGGTCTATGATATTTTGGCGCAGGTCTCCGGGGATGACAAACGGCAGATGCTGGAGAAAAAGGAGGCCCTGAAATTGGAGCCCCTTTTGCCCAAAAAAATCTTGAACGGCGCCGGCTACTATGCCGAATACCGAACCGATGATGCCAGACTTACCTTGGAAAACCTAAAGACGAGTCTTCAATTTGGTGCGCAGTTGTTCAACTATACCAGGGTCACCGATTTTATCTACGAGGATGAGCAGGTAGCAGGCGTAAAATTCACTGATGAAGTCCTTGGAGATGAATATAGTGTATCATCAAAATATGTGATCAATGCCGCCGGGCCTTGGGTGGATGAGCTCAGAAGTGTAAACCAATCCAAAAAAGGCAAGCGATTACATTTGACCAAAGGCGTGCATTTAGTGTTTCCAAAGGAAAAACTTCCCGTAAAACAGTCCGTTTATTTTGATATCCCTGATGGTCGGATGATGTTCGCCATTCCGCGTGGAAAGGTCACCTATATTGGAACTACCGATACCAATTTCAATTTGGACAAGGACCATGTGACCACCGATATAGCCGATGCTATTTATTTGGTGTCCGCGGTGAACAATATGTTTCCTGACATTGAATTGGAGCTGGATGACATCGTTTCTTCTTGGGCCGGACTGCGGCCTTTGATTCACGAAGAGGGAAAATCAGCTTCAGAACTATCCCGAAAAGATGAAATTTTCACTTCCGACACCGGTTTGGTGAGTATTGCAGGGGGCAAGCTCACCGGATATCGAAAAATGGCCGAGCGAACCGTGAACCGCATCGCCAAAAAAATGGAGGAAGACCACGATGTGGACCTGAAGCCTTGCACTACGGACAAGATTCCACTTTGTGGGAACGAATTTAAAAAGTTTAAACACGTAAAAAAATATATTGGCAAGGTACAAGAGGAACTGCAAGCGGATGGTTTTTCGAAATATGATGGATGGTATCTAGTGACCACGTATGGCAAGCAAACGGAATCCATTTTAGAACTGTATGCCAAGATAAAGGGTGATAAACCTAAAGAACGTATGATCAGGGCCGAGGCTCAATTTGCCATCGCCCACGAAATGGCATTGAACCCTTTGGATTTTTTAATTAGAAGAACGGGCCGACTTTATTTTGATATTGACAGCGTTCGAAAATACAAAACAGCAGTTTTCGAGGAGTTCCAGAAGGCGTACAACTACTCAGCAGCAGAAATGGAAGCCTTTTCCCAGGAATTGGATGCGCAATTAAAGGAACATTCCGATTTTTCTTTGGAGCGGGATTAATCCAACTTCTCAGTCAACTTTTCAAAAACCTTTTTTGGGTTCTTGTTTTTACACAGCACTTGGTACAACACATTGATGATTGGCGTTTTGGATGTTTTTGCAGTATGTCCATCAACAGGTTGGCTCCAAACAGAAAGAATCTCAATCTACAAATAGCAAAAACAGATTATATTTTAAAGCGTTTTTTCTTTCAAGAAAAAAAATCCGTCAACTCAAAGCCCGCATAGGTCAACTCAAAAGGGGCATCTGTCCATTTAGAGGATATTGACCGATGAATTTCATATAGCTTCGTCTCAATCCTAAATTTCATTAACGCAAATACCTACTCTATGCAGTTCTTTAAAATGAAATCCTCAGTCAATCGAAATGCCTTTTTTCCAATTGCAACTTTTGTTTTGGCAATACTATTAGGTTCATGTGAAAATGAAGTAGAACAAAATTTACTGTTCAAAGAAAGTCAAACCATTTCCTTGCTTTTTGATAAGGCGGAAGTAGAGAAGGCAGAATTAAAGGAAAAATTAGTCTACAAGAATTACCATCTTACCAATTTAATGGAAGAAGTACTTAGATCTAACTTGGATTTTGACCAAAAAATGGGAAAGAAATCAGAAAAAGTACAGGGTTTACGCTCTTTTTATTTTGACGATTTATTAAGTGAAGATATCGCAGGAAAGGGACGTAGAACAAATAATGATAGTATACAGTTTTCCTTAAGTGCCTTTATTGATTTGGATGGAGGATCATGGCATTCATACGTTTATAAAATTAAAGAAGGCAGGGGAAGCCAACCTTTGTTCCTGATTAATAGTTATGACCCAGATATGGAGAAAGAAATTGTTCAAGGATACAAATTGGGTAGTGCCGGGCAACTGGAACTGAAGTATAGGGATTTGTCCGAGGATGACGTTTTTGGCCCAAATCCAGTTCAGGGAGCTATTGGGAATGATATTTATGTGCTCGGGATTTCCCCAGAGGACCAAGAAGCTATGTTGCCGGAGCCATTTGAGGCGTTTAATGATGGTGAAATTCCTGAGCCTTCCTCTGGTGAAGGTTCATCTGGAGGAGGTGGGGGTACCAGTAATACTTATGTGAAAATACAATATGTTAAGATTAAGGACAAAAAAGAATCATGGCTTGAAAAAGCAGATGTAAAATTTGAAGTTGTTACTGCTACCGCGTCATCACTGACCCCTGGAAATTTTCGTACGCATTGTGGTTATAATGTCGGTCTAGGGTGTTACTGGAATGGTAGCTTCCTAGTCCATTGTAACAATAATGAAGTTGGTGACAAAAGACTTGTGAACAGGGATATGGGCATTATTCAACAAGGTGATCTTGCTAAAATTGCTGTCTATGTAATTTTCGAATATGACTCTTGGCCTGCTGGAAAGGAAGTGTTTGAAAAAACATTGAACGGGGAAACATTGAAAGTAGGTTATAGGTCATATCAGTCAACTTACGATGAGCAAGTAGTTAATTTTCATAGCCAAAACCCTTTTAATCTTAAGAATGGAAAAAATTTAACCATTAATAATAATGATATAGAATATAATTTAAAATAGACTTTAATGAAGTTATTAAGATTATTTGTCCTTGTTATTTCCCCTTTATTTTTAAATGCGCAAAAGACTGTTGGCGATGATAAAAACCCGATACAATTTCTTGTGGGAACTGAATATAGAATAACTCCCATATATGGTTCAACTATTTTGTCGAAAAACGCATCCTTTACAAATATTGACACTCAAAATTCTGGAATAGCTTTGAACTTAGGTTTAGAGTACGAAATTATCAAAAATTTGGGTTTGGGTTTTTCCAATGGTTTTAGATATGATATGGTTATAGCTCAACGACCGGATGGTGACAATGCTATAAATGCAGGAACAATAGACTATAAACTTATTGTTGATTATCATCTATATCTAGCTTATACATATAACATTTTTCCTAGAGGGGATATTTTTGTCAATGCTGGAATTTCACTGCTAAACACCAATACAGATTTTACCATTAAGGAAATTGATCAATATGGTGAAGGGTTCTACATTTCTGAATTTAGTTTTTTTGCCAATAGAATCTCCATTGGTTTTCAATCTTTAAAAAGTAGGATCTACTTAGGTGTGTACGTGTCAAAAACAACCGACTATTTTGATGTGACAACTTCTTTTATGATACCCCACATTGGCTTCAGCTATAATCTTGCAAGGTTGTAGCTGAGAATATAAAAATGGGATGGAAAAGATTCTTTTTTAAGATATGAAACATATTTTAAAGCTCCTACTGATTCTACCATCTTGCATAATAGCTAAATACAACTCAAGAGAGAAAAACTTCTTTCTCAATTTAGGTGCTGAATATAGAATCACGCCTATTCATAAATCGGGGGACCAAGCAATTGCCACAAATTTTTTAATCCTGATTTACAAAATGTTGGCCCTGTACTAAATATTGGAGTTGATTATTATTTTACTCAAAATTTTAGCGTAGGATTCAAAACCTCTGTTCGGTATAATTTGATAACGACCCATATCGATGAAACATCTTCAGAAACAGAGCGGGGACTAATGTTCGGCTATCATTTTGGTTTGAACTATCACTTTCAAGTTTTTAAAAAAGGAGATTTGTTGGTCAATGCAGGTCTTAGCTTGCTCAATCGAAATAGTGAATATGCTCGTAGCGAACCTAATTTCAATGAAGAAGGAGAGGTCGTCGATTCAACCACCTCTATTGAAAACTATAATTTTAGTGCAAACAAAATTTCCGTTGGTTACGGAAAAGGCAAATCAAAAATAATGATGGGTATTTACCTATCTCTAAACACAAAGTACTTTGATGGGAAGACTACTTTTATTGTTCCGTTTTTAAGTTACAGCTTTGATGTAGCCAAACTTTGATTTCAATCAATCCAACTTCTCCGTCAATTTCTCAAAAACCTTTTTCGGGTTCTTGTTTTTGTAGAGCACTTGGTACACGGCGTTGATAATTGGAGTTTTGGACTTCTTTTGTAGTTTTTCCATCAAATTATGGGCGCTTTGGGTGGCATAATAGCCTTCGGCCACCATGTTCATCTCCATCATAGCGCTTTTTACGGTGTAGCCCTTCCCGATCATGTTCCCGAACATACGGTTTCTACTAAAAGTGGAATATCCCGTCACCAATAAGTCACCCAAATAGGCCGATGCGTTGATGTTGCGCTTCATTTTGTACACACGGTCAATAAAACGCTTCATTTCGCGGATGGCGTTGCTCATCAACACACTTTGGAAATTATCCCCGTACCCGAGTCCGTGCGCAATACCTGCAGCAATGGCATAAATATTTTTCAGCATGGCCGCATATTCCGTACCGATAATGTCGTCCGATATTTTGGTGCGGATATAATCGCTCTTTAGGTGTTTCGCCACCATCTTCGCCTTGTCGGCATCCGCGCATGCAATGGTTAGGTAAGATAGCCGCTCCAAGGCCACCTCTTCCGCATGGCAAGGTCCCGTAATCACCCCGATATTTTCAAAAGGGATGTCATATTTCTCATTAAAATGTTCTCCGACAATACGGCCGCTTTCGGGAACAATCCCTTTAATGGCCGAAAAAATGATTTTATCCTTGAGTGAGGCCGTCAACTGCTGAAGCTCCCTATCCAAAAAAGCAGAAGGAATGGCAAAAATGAGCACGTCTGATGCTTCCACCACCTCGTTGATGTCAAAACTCATCGCAAGTTGGTCCACATCAAACTCCACAGAACTCAGATAGTTGGGATTGTGCCATTCTTTTTTAATATGTCGGATGGCAGAATCACTCCGCATGTACCAATTTACTTGGTCTAAATTCTCCGTCAACATTTTTACGATAGCCGTTCCCCAACTTCCACCTCCAAATACTCCAAACGTAAGCTTGTCTTTCATGCATCCAAATTATGGTGTAAAGCTAAAAAATAAAATCATCAGCTTGTTTTAAATTGATTATCAAAGGGTTAAAAAATTTGGCACAGTGCTTGGTTTACGTAAAGAGAACTTTAAAACCTCGATTATGAAAAATAGAAAATTACTTTTTGGAATTTTGTTCATTGGTCTATTGGCCAGTTCTTGCTATACCGAGGTTATTGTGGAAGATGATCTGATCACAGAGCCACCGATCAATACCACTTTGGTTTTGAAATCGCACGACCTTTGGTATGTGGATATTAATGAAACCCGAGGGAACGGCGAAGTACCATTTTTGCAACGTGCGTTCACCATTTCTTTTGATAGGGGCATCGTTTATGCCAACAATAATCTTTCAGGATTGGGCAAAACGGGCAACGGATTGGGAATAGATGTGGGTGCCTACGCAACCTATAGCGGACAAGTGGAAATAGACCACGATGTGGATGGTCTTTGGTTGATGGAGGTTTTTGCTTTGGACAACAACACTTTGGAATTGTACGATTCCCGTTCCGATACTTCTTATATTTTGGAAGGTTATCAAAGAAACAACTTTGATTATGATATGGTATTCTATGATAACATCCATTACTTTTTGCAAGAATACCAAGTTTGGGAGAAAACCTATACCAGCGAGGTGCGTGCCTTGAACGAGTTTGATGAAGAAAACTATTTGCAGTTTTTTGCCGATGGGGATGGCTATTTCAGGTCGTCGGTCGATAGCAGGGGAATTCCATTGAGCAGCATTCAATGGGACTACCAAGGCGATTATGAAGTGTTTGATGTGGCCAATGATGCCACCTTGAAAACTTTAACACTCGATTATGACTTCTTGGGCAATGATTATTTTGAGTTGTACGTTATCAATGATAGTACCATAGAATTGTATCATGTATCCAGTGGAACGGTATATGAATTCACGGGAAGAGGATACATTCAATATTTGAAATCAAGTGACGGAACAGGTAAAAAACGTTCAAAAACCAACAATGCTGTAATGAACGTAACCCGTCAACGAAATATGTAAGGAAGAACATTTTAGTTCGACTATACAAACAGTTTTTTTGGTTGGTTATTTAGTTAAGAACCGCCCTGGGCAAACTAGCTCGGGGCGGTTCTTTTTTTAGCGGTTTCTTTTTTTGTAATCCGAAGGATTTTCGCCGCTTATCTTTTTAAACGTCCGGTTGAAGTAGGACAAGCTTTCAAACCCACATTCGTAGCAGGTTTCTCCAATATTCTTGCCTGTCAACAACATTCGTTTGGCCTGCGTAATGCGATATTGGTTCAAAAAGTTGGTAAAGGTACTCCCCGTGTTTTTTTTGAAATACCTACAAAAAGCCTCTTTCCCCAGATTGATGGATGCCGCAATATCCTTCAACGCTATTTTTCTGGAATAGTTCTCGTCGATATAGGAATATACCTTTTGCAAACGTTCTTGTTGCTTGTTGGCTTTGTTGTTTATAATCGGATTGTCGTGCAAAAGAATATATTCATCACTCTGGGTCAAAAGTTTGAGCAGTTGAAGGATTTTCAGCAATTGATCAAACCGGTTCATCCCCTGCAATTGTTTCATAAGGGAACCCACTGTTTTTTTGGTTTCACCGTAAAAAGCCATGCCATGCTGAGACCTATCCAACAGTTCATACACATCTTCCAGCTCTTGAATCTCGGTAAAGACCTTCTCTTTGAACGAAGCGCTGATGTGCAAGACCTCCTTATGGTACTCCGTTTTGATGCCGTGATCAAAGTTCAAATGGGGAATGTTGGAACCGATCAGTACAAGGTCGCTTCCCTTGAAATTGGAAATATGACGTCCCACATGACGCTTCCCGTTGGCCCCTTCAATATAGACCAATTCAAACTCGGGATGAAAGTGCCAGAAAAAGAGGTCGTTCAACTTTGGGTTATGCAATAAATGAAAGGAACTCTTATCGTTGGGTTGTATGTTTTCCAGTTGGATTTTCATCTTATTGCTTTAATGTGACCAAAAATAAGAAGTAAAAATCAAAATAGTTCAACTATTGGTCAATGTTAGGGTGGAAACCCCCATGCACTTCCACTAGTTTTGATTGATACATAATTCATAAAGCAGAGCACAATGATGCAGCAACACACAGAGATGGCCAACAAAGCCCATGAGGCCATACCCGGAAATCCATCCACAGCCACTAGTAGCAAAACAAAACTCAACGATAGATTCAACGGCAAACCGCTACGAGTGCTGTCCGAGGAGGACTGGGCATTTTGGATAGAAAATGGATACATCGTAATCAAAAATGCCGTTCCAAAGGAACAGGCCAAGGCGACCGCCGATTTTTTATGGGAGTTTGATGAAAAGGACCCGAACGACCCCGACACATGGTATGCTCCCCCACGAGCGGAGATGAAGATGAAAGAACTCACCGGAACGGGTATGGTGGAAGTGTACAATCACCAACATTTGTGGAACAACAGACAGACCCCAAAAGTGTACGATGCCTTCGTGGATATTTGGGGCACCGAAAAGCTTTGGGTAACCATCGACCGCGCCAATTTAAATATACCGCAACGCCCAGGCGAGAACAAAAAGGGCTTTATCCATTGGGACTACGACCCCGAGACAAAACCACAAAATGTGCAAGGGGTTCTCGCCCTTGCCGATCAAATGGACGAAAACATAGGCGGATTTCAATGTATTCCATGGCTGTACCGAAACTACGATACGTGGAAGCAGACACAGCCCGAAGATCGTGACCATTTTCAACCTGATATCACAGGGTTGGAGGACAAAATCGTGAAGGTAAAATTGGAAGCTGGAGACTTGCTGATATTTAACAGCACCCAACCGCATGGTATTCGGCCCAACAAATCTGGCCACAAAGTGCGGATAGCACAGTACATTTCCATGATGCCCGCCGAAGAGGACAATGAAGAAATGCGGCAATGGCGCATCAATTCATGGAAAAATAGGATTGCCCCCGAAGGTTATGCTTTTCCGGGAGATCCACGAAAATGGGAACAGACCAAATACGATACTGCCAAATTAAGTCCACTTGGAGAAAAGTTATTGGGACTCACTAACTGGTAGATTATCAAATCCTTAAAAATTTTCTAGCGATTAGGGTCTTGCATTTAATAATGTTATTTTTGCCCGCTTCAAGAAAGAAGCTATGAAAAAGTACCTCAACCTTTTTGATTTTTCACAGAAAGTAAATTATCGCACGGAAGTTTTATCGGGCCTAACCGTTGCACTTGCTTTGGTGCCCGAAGCCATCGCCTTTGCCTTTATTGCAGGTTTATCCCCCCTAACAGGGTTGTACGCCGCATTTGTTATAGGGTTGGTTACCTCTATTTTGGGAGGTAGACCCGGTATGATCTCTGGTGCTACCGGTGCCGTGGCCGTGGTCATCGTGAGTTTGGCCCAGCAATATGGAGTGGAATATGTGTTTGCCACCGTAATTCTCGCAGGAATCATGCAGATGCTGGCTGGGGTGCTTCGACTTGGAAAATTGATGCGTTTGGTGCCGCACCCCGTAATATTTGGATTTGTGAACGGTTTGGCCGTAATCATTTTTATGTCGCAGATGAGCCAATTCCAAACCGTGGATGGAGAATGGTTGAGCGGAAGCACCTTATATATTTTCTTGGGCTTGGTACTTTTGACCATGGTGGTTATTTGGGGGCTCCCTAAATTGACCAAAGTGATTCCAGCATCTTTGGCAGCCATCCTTTTGGTCTTCGGAATCGTATTTTTCTTGGGATTGGATACACGAACTATTGGCGATATTGCATCCATTCAAGGAACATTCCCTCCTTTTCATATTCCCGACCTTCCTATTACTTGGGAAACGTTACAGATTATATTTCCTTTCGCCGCGATCATGGCGGGTGTTGGCTTGATTGAAAGTCTTTTGACCCTAAATATTATTGACGAAATTACCGAAACCCGTGGTCGTGGAAACAAAGAAGCTATAGCACAGGGAACAGCAAATATTCTTTCTGGTCTTTTTTCCGGTATGGGAGGTTGTGCCATGATCGGGCAGAGTTTGATCAACACCTCCAATGGGGCAAGAGCACGACTTTCCGGAATTGTTGCTGCCTTGATGCTTTTGGTATTCATCATGTTCGGCTCCAGTTTGATTGAAAAAGTACCTATGGCCGCGCTAACCGGTCTGATGATCATGGTGGCTTTGGGCACCTTTGAGTGGGCCAGCCTAAAAACTTTCCGCCGTATGCCAAAGTCTGATGTTTTGGTGATGGTACTCGTAACTTTGGTAACTGTATTCCTCCACAACTTGGCCTTGGCCGTTTTGGTTGGGGTGATTATTTCCGCACTCGTGTTTGCTTGGGACAATGCCAAACGTATCCGGGCTAGAAAAAGCATTGATGACGAAGGCGTGAAACATTATGAGATATATGGTCCGTTGTTTTTTGGCAGTACCACTTTGTTTGCCGAAAAGTTTGATGTACTTAACGACCCAGACGAAGTAGTGATTGACTTTAAAGAAAGTAGGGTGGTGGACATGTCCGCTATTGAAGCTGTGAACAAAATGACGGAGCGCTACCGTAAAGTGGGCAAAAAAGTACACTTAAAGCACTTGAGCCGTGACTGTAGGCGACTATTGGCCAATGCCGACGATATTATCGAGGTCAACGTTTTGGAAGATCCTACCTATAAGGTTGTGGTGGATTAGGATTCAACCCTACTCTTTGGTTTTACCCAAAAACACATTTACGTTAGGATTTTGTGGATTGCCATTGGCTCGACGCATCAATACAATTTGGCCCGTATGGTGAATGCAATCCGCAAGCATGCCATTGATCAAGTTCCAATAGGGGAACTCGGATGTTCGCTCTCCCTGTTTGAATATAACCTTAAAATGCTCCATTTCTTCAGAAGTTTTGCCCAAAACTTTCTCGCTGGCAGCCTTTAAGTTGTTCAGGGTAAGTAAACGGAGTTCCTCATACGAGAACTTTTGGGGGTTCGTAGGTCTCTCATACGGCTTGGCATCTGGTGCCAATAAAATATTGTTGGACATCACGTAAATATGCTCCATGGTTTCAAAAACAGAACGACCATCTTCAGAAGGTCGGAACGCCAAGTCCTTTTCGGTGAGTCCTTCTGTCGCCCAGTAATACCGGAACCCCAATCCATCTATCATCCTGGAAATTAGGTTTCCAGGGCTATAATTGGCAGGGTAATCATGGATTTCTTTATAGGGCAGTTCCATTTGTTGAGCTTGAATTTTGATTTGGAAAGCCAAAATAACAAAAAGTAGCACAAAGAATCGTTTCTCCATAATCAATCCATTTTTTTGAATACCAACAAGTTTTCCTCTGATGGGTTGGAGAGGTAAAGCCTATTATTCTCCAATTTATAGGATGTACTTGCTTGGAGAGCAGACAGGAACTCATTTTCCTTATCCATGCTTGGGCAGGCCATTCGGGTAGAGGCCACTTGGGTAAACCGCAGCAAATCCTCTTCGTAAAAAATGCCCCCCGTCATTCGGTTGCAGCCGGAATACCCGGAAAATCTATTGTTGTTGATGTTGATTTCCATATTGGGTAGATCCCTACCGCCAAATTCTTCCTTGGAAACCGCATTGCCGTTCATGGCTTCCAATACCCAAATATCGTGGAGCCTGTAATCGGTGATATAGGAACCACAGCCTTCGTACACTTTGGTCTCATCCTCAGCTGTATTTTTATACGATACGGTTACGGTATAAGGAAATACTTCGCCGGACATGGCATTGGTGCATTCCTTGTTCGATATGATGACGTCCATCTGAGTGGCCTCTGTTTGGATGCGGAACATTTTGATGTTTCCATCCTGTGCTTTAATGGCTTCGGATGGGGGAGTGGTAATGGTATCTTCCATGGTTTGCAGCTCCACCTTATCCTTAAAAAATTTAAGTCCCCAAAAGGGTTCTGTTCCTGTAGCTTTAAAATAGCTTCCATCGATTTTCATGGCAATGGGCTCCATTTCACGTCTTTTTTCCTCTGTTTTAATAGTGTCGGTTGTAATTTCTTCTGATGCTTCGGTAGCTTCAGGTTCCGCAGGTTCTTGCTTTTTCTTTTCAATACAGCCGAAAATTAGCAATGCTGCACAGCTTATAGTGACTAATTTTTTCATGGGTTTACTTTTTTGAATCGCATCATCGGTACTTCGCCAACCAAAAGATTGAGTTTGCCATCTTCCAAGGAGTACCCATCTATTTTCTTCATCATTTCCAAGAAATGGCGTTCACTGCCACCACAGAACATCATGGTCGTTGGTCCCGGGTCGCCGAAGGCTATAGTGTTTTCGGCCAGTTCGAAATCGGCAGAGTATCCGTTGCAACTATCGGTTCCTGTTACTTTACCGGATTCTTTATTAAAGGTGATTTGTGGTTTTTTTTCAGGAAAAAGACCATCAAAAGCAATTCGCGGTCCTGAAATATATTCCAGTTCCCAAGTGGTGCCGTACAATTTTTCTTCGTTGGATGTTGTACCATCGCAGGATGCTGTCAAAAGTACTGCGGAGAAAAGCAGGATGATCGAGGTTTTCATTTTACAGCAGTTAATGGTTAATGTTCATGTAAAATACTAAAAAATTGGATGAAGCACTCAATCCGTTGCCTTGTTACATTGATAAAAATGCGCTTTCTATTGGGTTCTTTTGCTCCAGACCTCATAAATGGGACTTCCCTTGCTGCTCAAACCTGAGTGATGCCAATCACCGTCTTTTAACTCATAATTGAACTCCAAACTTGCACCAACCCTAGAATCGTCCCTCGAAAAGAAACCTATACTTTCGGTGTACTTGCCATTAATCGTGGTGTATGTGCCGCCACCAGTTCCCATAAACTGTTTGGTTTCTGTGTTATAAGCAATCCATTGAAAACGGGTTCCCGATAATATTTTCATAGTTTTTCTTGGCCCAGAGGTGTC
The DNA here is from genome assembly GCF_040148835.1 of Allomuricauda sp. NFXS6. Classification (NCBI taxonomy): domain Bacteria; kingdom Pseudomonadati; phylum Bacteroidota; class Flavobacteriia; order Flavobacteriales; family Flavobacteriaceae; genus Allomuricauda; species Allomuricauda sp. NFXS6. The sequence continues at coordinate 72,057 of NZ_JAGEMG010000002.1, forward strand.
GCGCCTTACAATTTTACCGTCTCGTTCTCTGCCCGATATCAACCAAGCACCAAAAAGGTCTCCTGGAGATCCATTGTCAATTCGTGACCAATTCATTCCGCCCAATTCAAGGACATTGTTTTTTATGGCGTATGATTTGGATTTGGTTTCCCCGACCAATCCAGGCTCTTCGTTGGAAAATTCGTAAGAGAGGTTGATTGTTTCACCATTTGAGATATAGCTGCCCCCTTTGGTCCCTAAAAATTTTCCATCGCCTTTTACATAAATGGCTTCTGAAAAAAAGCCGTCTGTAAAGGTTAGGGTGTGTTCAGTTTGGATTCCTTCATCATTGGATGCCACGGTGAGCCATGCACCATCTAAATCTTGTCCGTGTAAAAATGGAACAAACAACATACAGATGGCTATCAGTGATTTTTTCATGGTTAAATGTTTTTCTAGTAAGATAAAAAAAAGCTGCTGTTTTATTGCAAAACAGCAGCTTTTACCTATAAATAGGTTGGTTTTTAGAGCGTTCTTAGGTACTCGGCAATATCTCTGGCCTCGTCTTCGCTTAAATTTTGGTTCAGCATTATGGCGTTGTTGTATTCTTTCAACAAAGCTTTGGCGATGGGGTCTTCTTTCAACATGCCATCAGGATTTAGTATCATATTCATTACCCATTCAGGGCTTCTTCTGTCGTAAACACCTTTTAAAGCTGGACCGATCATACGTTGGTCGACCATATGGCAGGCAACACAAATAGCTTCAAACTTAGCCTTTCCGCGTGCGGCCATTTCATCATTGATCTCATCGGGAAATTCCAAGTCGGTTATGGGTCCAACACCTTTGTTGTCTAAATCCACAGGAACACCTTCTTTAGCTTCCACTTTGGTATCTTCAGTTTTGGTGCGGCTCACTTCAAAACCATCTTTCTTTTCTTCTTTTTTACCGCCGCAGCTCGCTATCAAGGCACCCAGGGCCAAGAACATTACAATTTTTTTCATTCTATTTCTATTGAAGTTTGTATGTGTAATCCAAGGTACTAATATAGGTAATTAGGCATTAATATTTCGAGTGTTTTTTGTTTTGTACCTCACAAGAGTTCGCCAAAAAGCTTGTTTAAATGGAGTCAAAGAAGCTCAAAGCCTGCTTTTCCGTATAGGTGATATTGTTTTTGCCCCAAAAACCAACGTGACCGCCATAGTTCGGCATTTCTAGAAACAACTTGGCGTTTTTATCGGTTTCCTTTACGGGATAACATTCAGGACCCAAAAAGGAATCATCCTTGGCATTGATGATGAGGCACGGAACTTGAATATGGGGTAAAAATTGTAGGGAGCTCGATTTTTTATAATAGTCCAATGCATCTTCGAAACCATGGGCCTGACTGGTGTAGATGTCATCAAAATCTTTCAGGGTCTTTATTCTTTTGATGTCGGCATCGCTGATTTTTTCGGGAAACAGCTGTTGTTTTTGCCGCAGTTTACCCAAGAGGTTGCCCTTGAACCTGATCGCGTACAATATATTTTTTGGGCTGAGCAATTGCTGGCAGGAATCGTTGAGATTGCAGGGCACAGATATGGCAACGGCTCCTTTAAGTTCCTTAGGAACGTTGTTTCCTTCCCCTAAATATTTGAGCAATAGGTTGCCCCCCAAACTAAAACCCTTCAAATAGATCTCGGAGTAATTCTTGGTGTTCAGAATATGGTCAAGCACTTCAATTAAATCCTCTGTGACCCCGGAATGATAGGAACGGTACATTTTATTGGGTTCACCACTACATCCACGGTAGTTTACTGCACAGGCATCGTACCCATTTTGGTTGAGGATTTTGGCACTTCCGGTAATGTAAGGGCGTTGGGCATCTCCTTCAAGACCATGCAGCAACACGACCAATTTTTTGGTCGGAGTTGACGAATCGCTCCAGTCCAAATCCATAAAATCACCATCGGAAAGTATAAGACGCTCCCTTTTTTGCACCACGCCGTTTACGGACCGGATAATGCCGGAATAAATCGTAGCAAAGTGGCCATTTCTAAAAAGAATAGGAGGAGTGTAATTGGAATTAAGTTGGGGCATTGGTTATTCCTTTGGGTAGGTTTTTAAAAGTTGGGCCTGCTCTTCTACCGCTGTTTTGAACCCATCCTTCAAATTTCCAACAAGTTTGGATACGGGCAGAACGTCACCTATCGTGGTTACACCTTGGCCAGCGGACCAAATCGTTTTCCAGGCCTTGGCTTCCGTGTCCAACTCCTTGCCAAAATCAATTTTGGTATCTTTTTTCAAATCTTCTTCGGAGATGCCTGCTGCTTGCAAACTAGCGGCCAAGAAATTGGCGTGAACGCCCGAAATGGCCGCAGTGTAAACCACATCGCTTGCACCGGCATCAATGATCATTTTTCGGTACTCCTCCGTTGCTTTGCTTTCTTCCGTGTTGATGAATCGAGTACCCATATAGGCAAGGTCTGCCCCCATCTGCAATGCAGAAGCAACATCCCTTCCCGTACTGATGCATCCGGACAAAATAATGGTCTTGTCATAGAACTTTTTCACTTCTGCGATCAAGCTCATTGGATTGATGGTGCCTCCATGCCCGCCTGCTCCCGCAGACACCAAAATAAGTCCGTCCACACCTGCTTCCGAAGCTTTTTCCGCGTGTCGCTTTTTTATGATGTCGTGAAAAACCAGACCACCATAACTGTGAATGGCATCCACAACCTGACTCACGGCACCAAGTGAAGTGATCACCAAGGGAACTTGATGTTTGACACAAAGCTTTACATCGGCCTCCAGTCTTGGGTTTGTTGGGTGTACCACTAAATTTACCCCAAAAGGAGCTGCTTTTTTACCAGTTTCCTCTTCAAATGCCTTTAATTCGGATTTTATCTGGATGAGCCACTCCTCAAAACCTTCACTTGTCCTTTGGTTTAGGGCAGGAAAGGTTCCCACGATACCATTTTTGCAACATTCCACTACCAATTTTGGCCCTGATATCAAAAACATAGGGGCAGCAATTACGGGAAGTGATAAATTTTGGATGAATTCAGCTTTTTGGCTCATGGGTCTCGTGTTAAACTATGTTTAAAAATAGGAACAATTCTTCTTCTACATGGGAATCAGTTACCAAAACTATGGTATTTTTACAACTCTTATGCATGCATAACAAAATAACCCACTATGTTTTTTAAAGAATTTGAGATTAGATGGAGCGATACGGACGCTAATCGACACTTGGCGAATTCTGCCTATATAAATTTTATGAGCCATACCCGAATGGCATATTTGGGGCTGCTCGGCTTTAACCAAAAAAGTATGTCGGCCCACAATATCGGTCCTGTAGTGTTCTACGAGCACGTGTATTATTTTAAAGAAGCATTTCCGGGAATGCCGGTAAGGGTTTCGTTGGAGTTTATTGGAATGAGCAAGGATGGAATGTTCTTTGAGTTTAGGCACAATTTTTATGACCATAAAGGCAAAAATTTTGCCCGTTGTGAAATGATGGGGGCCTGGATCGATTTGAAAAAAAGAAAACTTACAGGTTTGCCGAATAAATTCCTTGAAGCATTTGAATCGATGGAAAAAGCCGAAGACTTTAAGGTTTTGACCAAAGAAGATACCCGTAGGTACGCACAAGTACCTAAGGATATCGAAATTCTATAAATTCTTCAACCTCGAGGGTACCCGAACCAGGTAGGGGAAGTTGTGATCAATTTTCCAGAGATGATTTCATCCAGCCAGCGCTCGTACCAATTCAAAAAGTGTATGTCTTCGGAAAACTTTGGCGGTGATAGTTCACCTCGGTCCAAATTAATGATCATGCCTCTATAAGGACCGTTCAAAACCAAAGCGTGGATAAAGGAACATCCTTGCGAACCTATGGGCAATATGCCGCCGTAAAGGTTTCCGTTCAGTTCCTCATAATCTTCGTCCGAGATGTCATCCTCGTAAAGGTGTTCTAATTTTTTGTCCCATTCTGTTTGAGAAATATTTGGATGTAGCACACACTTATTTTTTAGATAAAGCTCAACTTTGCCGTGAATCAAGTCATCTATATGGTGTCCAAAAGGATAAATCCCAAAAAAAGGCCCTGCACCGGAACATAAATAAGACCTTCCACCATTTCCTATGTTCAGTAGAAAGGATTTATAGCAATCAGGCAGTTCGACTCCATAATTTTTTTCGAATGCATCAACATCCGAAATAGTTACTGGGGAATGGATTTCATACCGATGGTTGCCTGCTCCAAACACGCTAAAAAGTTCATCGAACTCTTTGGCCTCTTGAAGCTTCTTTTTGATACGTTGGATTTGTAGGGCATAATCTTTCATAGTTGTCCTTTAAAAAGGAAAACTACACAATCGAACTATGAAAAGATATGGTGAATTGATGGATGGGTCTTTCTTTTTGACGGAAGCCCGATTCTAATCAACATCAAGAAATGCGTTTGGGCTTTTTACTGGCCAAATAGACTCCTGCCAATACAAAAAGCATAGCTACAATTTTAACCAAAGTAAGTTCATCTTTACCCGAAAAAAGGGCGAAAAGAATGCCTACAAGGGGCTGCATATATACGAAAGCCCCTACGGATGAAGCCTTGAGCTGCGTGAGTGCAAAAATGTTGAACAAATAGGTCAAAAAGGTGGTTCCGATCACCACAAAGGCAATTGCGCCAAAGGCCCAAATGGGCAAGGCGGACCATTGTATTTCCAATGCTTCGGGCAGTGTAAGCGGCAGATTTATTATTATGCCGATAGTAAACAACCATTTCATCAAAGTGAAGGGGTGATATTTTTCAATCAGCTTTTTTACAACAACAAGGTAAGCACCATAGGAAGTCGCATTTATAATAAATAAAAAGTTTCCTAAAGGTATATTGGGCGCATTTTGCCGGTTTTCCGCCCCAAAAAGAATGAGTCCTATCGCTCCCACAAAGCCCAAAAAAATGCCCAGCCCTTTGTTCACGGTAATTCTCTCTTTTAAAAACAGTGCTGAAACAACCACCACAATAATAGGAATGATTGTTACCAAAACCGCACTGTTGATGGGAGTTGAAAGTTGTAGCCCCTTAAAAAAGGAAAGCATATTTATGGACATGCCCAAAAGGGCACAAACCAACATTCTGCCCCAGTCCCGCTTTTCAATTTTTTCCTTGGGGCCAGAAAAGGAAATCAACCAAAAAAGAAATGCAGCTCCCCCCACTCTTAAAAATATAAACCCAAAGGGTTTAACGTGCACGGGCATAACCCCTTTGGCCACGGTGTGGTTTATCCCGTATATAACGGTAGCACCTATGGCGGCCAGAATGGCCAAGGTTCTTTTGCTCATGAATGCAGGGCTTCCTTGGTGGCTTCCACAGTTTTTTTGGAATTGCCCACAAAAATTTGGTCATCCACTAGGGTTACGGGTCTTTTTAAAAAGGTATAGTGCTCTAAGATCAAGTCTTTGTAATCGCTTTCGGAAAGTTCTTTTTCATGCAGTCCCCTTTGGCGGAAAAGCATGGCTCTTCTACTAAAAAGTGATTCGTAACTTCCGCTGAGCGCCGCCATTTGTTCCAATTGTTCGGGGGTAATGGCTTCGGCTTTTATTTCTTGAAGTTCCACATCATCCAAAGGTTCCAATTCTTTAAGGATACGTTTGCAGGTGGAACAACTGCCCAAATGGTATATTTTCTTCATGCGTATGGTGTTGGATGGACAAAGGAAGTTAAAAATCCATCAAAACACATTATGAACCTGTAAAATCAACAGCTTTTAAGAGTAGTGTTTGTTTTTTGATGATGAATTAATCAGGCTCGAAGAACACTTTTTCCAGATTTTAGGGCTAGTTTTAGGTGAACCAATTGCTGTGCTATGGAAAAAACATTTGACATTCTTCTAAAAAACAGAAAAATACTCTACAATTTTTTACGAAATACCCCAAAGGAAGATTTGTTTCGAATTCCTGAGGGTTTTAACAATAACATTTGGTGGAATATTGCCCACGTGGTGGTTACGCCACAATTGTTGATGTATAAATTGAGCGGTTTGGATTTTACCATTGAAGAAGAGTTGGTCAACAAGTACAAAAAAGGCACTTTTCCCAATGGGGAGCCCTCCGAAATGGAAATGGAGAAAATATCGGCCTATCTTTTCAGTACTGTAAAACATATTCAATTGGATTACGAACATGGGAAATTCCAGAATTTTCAAGAGTACATGACCACTCCAAAAATTGGTTTGAGCAGTCCAGAGGATGCTTTGTCCTTTAATGTTTTTCATGAGGGACTCCATTTGGGTGCCATCTTGGCCATTAAGAGGGCATTGGCAAAAGCCTAGGAGTTTCTACATCTCAAAAACTACTGGTTTTTTGATGCTTGATTTTTATGAGAACCTAACTCAATGAAAATCAGTTATATTTGTTTGCCAGAATTTAAGAACCCAAATCTTAGTCAAAATGAAACACTGCTATTTATGCTGTGGGGTCCTGTTGGCACTCCTTATCGTTCCTTTTCAAAATGCATTGTCGCAACGCGGAAATCTTTCTTTGGGCTTGGTACCCACTTATAAAACAGATGGTTACGGGATACAGATCAATGCAAACCATTACCATAGCACTACTGATTTTATGCAAGTATCCTTGGTGGCGACTTTTTCTACAGAAAAACCAAATTCGGGCGTGGAGTTTCCGTACGAGGATTATTTGTTCGGTCTGGGGTACTTTACCACTATTTTAAGTTCTCCCAAACGGGGTCTCTTCTTTTATTTTGGTGGAGGGCCTTCTGTAGGGTACAAATACATTAATGATGGTAAGACTGATTTTCCCTTTGACGCCCCTAGTAATGCAGAGAGCAGTTTTATTTATAGAGGTTATGCCTCTTTTGAGATGGATTTTTATATTTCCGACCGTTTTTCCTTGATTGTTCCCATTAACGGGTACTACCACTTTAATAGTGACCTCAACGACTCCACGCTATTATTGGCAGCCGGGCTTCGCTACTACTTTAAATAGATGGAAACCCTAATTTTTTACTTTTCGTTTTAGGTACGGATTGATTTCGCTGTAGGGTAAAATCAACTCAATGGGCCCATCGGCGTAGGAGGCTACTTCGTATTGATTGTAAATCAACTTTAACCCATCTTTGGTGTACCCTATATTGTCAGCTAAGTGGAACATATCATCCTCGAACATAAAACCCGTAGCATTGATGTTGCCAACCCGAGGTATATTCTCCTGTTCACGAAACTTGGTCTCGGTATAGCCCGCAAATCCTTCCAAATCATCAAAAAGTTCCCAGTTTTCCAGTTCAGCGCCGCTTTTTTTATCAAAATTTAGATAGGAAGTAGAAGCATATCCGTGGGCGCCGCCTGTAAACGAGTATGAATTCAGCATCAACGTGATGATGTTTTCGTCCTCATAAATCGCTTCGCCGTCTATGGTAGCTTCCCATTGCACTTCATCGGGAAATTTGGTTTTTAGCTCTTTGTAGCTATCGGTAAATGATTTAATCGCTTTGTCCGCACTATCAATGGTTTCGTCTTCGGTAAAAGATAAAACACTGATGATTTCCTCTCGCAATGCCCTATTAATGGCTTCTGAAACTTTGGAATCGTCCAACGCATGGGGAATATTGATTTCGATTTTGGGGCAACTGTTGCAGTTTTCACCCAACAACTGGGTTGGTTCAAAAGTAAGTTTACTCTCTGTTTGGCAACCTATCAAGAAGATCAAAAACAAAATGGGGCCAAGGTATTTTTTCATAGATCGAGGTTTTGGGTCATCAAAAATAATACTTCGGAAAGATAACGATACATTTGTATGAAGATAGTTTCAACATGGGCAAAAAAGAGTTAAAATTCAACAGTAAAGCGATTCACGGAGGACAGCAACCCGATGTTGCATACGGAGCGGTAATGCCCCCGATTTATCAAACTTCCACCTATGCACAGCCCAGTCCTGGAAAACATAAGGGGTATGAATATTCCAGAGGCGCGAACCCTACGAGAGCTGCTCTGGAGCGTGCGGTGGCCAGTTTGGAAAACGCTGACTTTGGGATGGCTTTTAGCAGCGGAATGGCCGCTATTGATGCCGTGATGAAGTTATTGGGGCCAAACGACGAGGTAATCTGTACAAGGGATTTGTACGGGGGCAGCTACCGACTTTTTAAAGGCGTTTTTGAAAAATTTGGTATCAATTTTCGGTTTTCGGAGATGGTGGACATGGAAGAATTGGCTTCACAAATTAATAAGAACACCAAATTGGTTTGGTTGGAAACGCCCACAAACCCCATGATGAACATTGTGGATATTGAAGCGGTATCAAAAATTACGAAAGAGCATGGGTTGTTGTTGGCGGTGGACAACACTTTTGCAACACCGTACCTGCAGCAACCATTGGATCTGGGCGCCGATATTGTGATGCATTCCGCTACCAAATATTTGGGAGGACATAGCGATGTAATAGTGGGCGCCTTGGCGGTAAGCGATGAACAATTGGCCGAGCAACTGTATTTTATCCAAAAATCCAGTGGAGGCATCTGTGGGCCCATGGACAGCTTTTTGACCCTGCGTGGCATAAAAACGCTTCATGTGCGTATGCAAAGACATTGCGAAAATGCGGAATTGATTGCCAAATATTTGGAGAATCATCCTAAAATTGATACTGTATACTGGCCGGGCTTTGAATATCGCCCCGACCACGAGGTGGCCAAAAAACAAATGAGGGGATTTGGAGGCATGATTTCCTTTGTGCCAAAAGGCGAAAGCTACGCTGACGCTATAAAAATTGTTGAGAACCTTAAACTTTTTACCCTAGCCGAATCGTTGGGAGGTGTCGAAAGTTTGGTGGGCCACCCAGCAAGTATGTCGCATGGAAGTATTCCAAAGGAGAAACGCCAAAAAAACGGCCTTGTCGACGGGCTGATCAGATTAAGTGTCGGCATAGAGGACGCAGACGATTTAATTGCAGATTTGGATCAGGCCCTCAACTGACATTATTTGAAAAATTTATAAAAAATAAATATTCAAATTATTGAAATAGTATAATTTTGCCTTCAAATTCATAATTCAATAAAAAATACTTTTCATTAGCGAAAAGACAATTAATTTTAACCCATATATATGGAAGAAAAAATAAAAGTGTTTATGGATGAGGTGATTTCCAGAAATGGACATGAACCCGAATTCATACAAGCAGTACAAGAGGTAGCGGAAACCGTGATACCTTACATAGCCCAAAATGATATTTACTATGGGAAAAATATTCTTTTGCGTATGGTGGAACCAGAGCGATTGATTTCGTTTCGTGTGGCATGGATAGATGATGATGGCGAAATCCATGTGAACCGTGGCTATAGGGTTCAAATGAACTCTGCCATTGGACCTTACAAAGGAGGACTTCGTTTTCACCCTACCGTAAATGCCAGTGTACTAAAATTCTTGGCTTTTGAACAAGTATTCAAGAATAGTTTGACCACTCTGCCCATGGGTGGAGGAAAAGGAGGATCGGATTTTGATCCAAAAGGTAAATCCGATGACGAGATCATGCGTTTTTGCCACGCTTTTATGACAGAGCTGTGCCGACATATCGGTCCAAACACCGATATTCCTGCCGGTGATATTGGCGTAGGAGCCCGTGAAATTGGATTCCTTTTCGGGATGTACAAAAAAATCCGTAATGAGTTCACCGGGGTATTGACCGGTAAAGGGTTGTCTTGGGGAGGATCATTGATCCGTCCCGAAGCAACAGGTTATGGTACGGTGTATTTTGCCGATAGCATGTTAAAGACCAAGAACGAAACTTTTGAAGGGAAAAAGGTAGTGATTTCAGGTTCCGGTAACGTGGCGCAATATGCTGCAGAAAAAGTATTGCACCTTGGAGGCACCGTTTTGACACTTTCCGATTCGGGAGGATTTATCTATGATAAAGACGGTATTGATGAAGGAAAACTCGCCTATGTAATGGAGTTGAAGAACAACAAACGAGGAAGAATTTCCGAGTATGTGGATAAATATCCATCGGCAGAGTTCCACAAGGGAGAAACACCATGGAAAATTGCTTGCGATATAGCATTACCATGTGCTACGCAAAACGAACTGGATGGCGATGCGGCCCAAACCTTGATAAAAAACGGATGTATTGCCGTGGCGGAAGGAGCCAATATGCCCTCAACCCCGGAGGCAATCCACGCCTTCCACGATGCAAAGATTTTGTTTGCTCCAGGGAAAGCCTCCAATGCAGGCGGTGTGGCCACTTCAGGATTGGAGATGAGCCAGAACTCATTGCGCATTAGCTGGACCAGGGAAGAAGTGGACAAACGTTTGAAAGGAATCATGTCCGATATCCACGATTCTTGTGTGGAATATGGAGAGGAAGACGGGTATTGCAATTACGTAAAAGGAGCCAATATTGCCGGCTTTGTCAAGGTAGCAGATGCTATGTTGGCCCAAGGGGTGATATAATATAAACCATCGTTGTATGGTTTTTGGTTAGCAGTTACCAAGAGTAGTGATTACATTTACACTTTTGGTAACTGCTTTTTTTTAGACTATGCAAATCACAACTAAGGCCATAGTGCTCTCTTCCATAAAATATGGGGATACAAGTCTTATTGTTAAGGCCTTTACCCAATCCGATGGAATAAAATCGTATTTGCTCAAAGGGGTTCTATCTTCCAAAAAAGCAAAAGTGAGACCTGCTTATTTTCTTCCGCTCATGCAGTTGGAGATTGTGGCGAACCATAAAAACAAAGGCACTTTGGAAAGCATCAGGGATGTTAAGGTGTCCGTTCCCTACCAAAGTATGCATACTGATGTTGTAAAAAACAGCGTGGTCCTTTTTTTGGCTGAAATATTGGGCAGCAGCATTCAAGAACAAGAACGGGATGAAGGTCTTTTTAATTATCTGGAATATGCCTTTCAATGGATGGACACACATAAACTGTCTCCAAACTTTCACATTCTATTCTTGCTGAATCTCACCAAATACTTAGGCTTCTATCCAGATACTTCCCACCAAAACTTACCGTTTTTCGACCTTTTGGAAGGCAGCTTCTACAAAACACCATCGCTCAACCCCTTGATTCAGGATGAAAATCTGGAAAATTTCAAGAAGTTTTTAGGCACGAATTTTGAGGCGTTACAAGGTATACAACTAACTAAGTCGAACAGGCGAGAACTCTTAAAAACGGTAATCCAGTATTTCCGCTTGCATGTGCATGGATTTCGGGAACCGAAGTCCCTCGCTGTTTTAAATGCAGTATTTACCTAAAAATGCAAAACTTAAAATCAACCTTACCTTTAATTCTTTTATTTTTCTCCGCAACCTTTTACGCGCAAGAAATAACAGTTTTGGATGTTGATACTGGAATACCAGTGGACAACGCCGCCATTTTTAATAAAGACCAATCCAAGAGTACGATTACAGATGCCAATGGAAAATGTGAGTTGGATATTTTTTCTTCTGATGATAAAATAACCTTTAAACATATTAGTTACCAAACCTATACTGCCACAAAAAAGGAAATAGAACGTCGTGGGAACCGCGTTTATCTTTATCAAAAGACAGAGGAACTTCAAGAAGTGGTAATGTCCGTTTCCAAATGGGAACAGCAGAAGAAGAACGTTCCCCAAAAAATAGAAACATTGGATGCCCGCAGCATTGCTTTCAACGCTCCTCAGACCTCGGCGGACCTTTTGCAGAACAGCGGCAAAATATTTGTTCAAAAAAGTCAATTGGGAGGAGGAAGCCCTATGATCAGGGGGTTTGCCACCAATAGGATTTTGTTGGCCGTGGATGGCGTGCGCATGAACAATGCCATATTTCGAGGGGGAAATCTTCAGAATGTGATATCCATCGACCCATTTACTATCAATAAAACAGAAGTGACCTTTGGTCCCGGTTCGGTCATCTACGGAAGTGATGCCATTGGAGGTGTTATGAATTTTTACACGCAAAAACCACGATTTTCATTTGCCGATAGCCTAGCTTTTTCAGGTAACTTTAATTACCGATACTCTTCCGCAAATAACGAGAACACCACACATTTGGATTTTAATTTTGGAAAGCAAAAATGGGCGTCTTATACCAGCTTCACCTATAATAATTTTGATGATTTAAAGATGGGCGAGCACGGACCCGAATCCTATTTACGTTCCAATTATGTGATTAGGGAGAACGGAACCGATGTTCTGGTGGAGAATGATGATCCCAAAAAACAAGTGAGTACAGGATATGATCAAATCAATTTCCTTCAAAAGTTTACCTATAAACCCAACAGCACTTGGAACTACGATTTGGGACTATACTATTCTGAAACCTCCGATTATCCAAGGTACGATAGGTTGATAAGGCCCAATAGGGATGGTGATGCCCTCCGTTCCGCAGAATGGTATTATGGTCCGCAAAAATGGTTCATGGGAAATTTTCAAATTACCCAAAAAGGAAAGAACAACTTTTATGATGGCGTAAAATTGACCGCGGCCTATCAATTTTTTGAGGAAAGTAGAAACGATAGAGGTTTTCAAGACCCAGAGTTGTATTCAACCAAGGAACAAGTAGATGCGTTATCCGTCAACTTGGATTTTGAGAATAAAAAAATAGGAAACTTGCATTTGTATTATGGTACCGAGTATGTTTTCAACAAGGTCAATTCCAAAGGAAGCGTACGAAACATTGAAACCAATGAAGTAGCGGGAACAGCTTCTAGGTATCCCGATGGTGCAACTTGGCAAACCTTGGCAGGGTACATCAATGGAGAGTATCAATTAAAGCCAAACCTTGCCGTATTATCGGGAATGCGGTATAGTCAAGTTTGGGTGGACGCTACCTTCGATACCACCTACTATCCCTTTCCTTTTGATGAAGCCGATATTGTCACTGGGGCGTTTACGGGAAGTTTGGGGCTAAGTTGGTTCCCAAGGTCGGATTTGCAGGTTACTTTAAATGGTTCTACAGGCTTTAGAGCCCCCAACATTGATGACATTGGAAAGATATTTGATTCCGAACCGGGCTCCGTAGTAGTACCCAATCCCGATTTGGAACCCGAATATGCCTATAACGGGGAGCTGGGCCTCAGGAAAAACTTTAATGATATTGTAGTTCTAAAAGGCGCTACCTATTATACTTATTTGGTAGATGCTCTTGTGCGAAGGGATTTCACCTTCGGAGGGCAAACCGAAATTGAATACAATGGAGAACCCAGCAATGTACAAGCCATTCAAAATGCGGCAAAGGCCTATGTATACGGTTTTGAGTTTGGACTGGAAGCCTATTTTAACGAGCACTTGTCTCTAAATTCCAACTTGACCCTAACGAAAGGAGTGGAAGAAGATGATGACGGTACCGATAGCCCATCTCGCCACGCCGCACCGACCTTTGGTGACGTGCATTTGATTTGGGAGAATCAAAAACTGAAAGCAGATGTATTTGTCAACTATAACGGAGAAGTAAGTAATGATGATTTGGCGCTTTCGGAGCAAAGTAAGGCCTTTATGTATGCCAGTGATGCAAATGGAAACCCTTATTCCCCATCTTGGTATACTTTAAATTTTAGGTCGCAATATCAAATCACAAATGCTTTAAAAGCATCTTTGAGTTTGGAAAATATGACGAACCAACGGTATCGAATGTATTCTTCGGGTATTGTCGCCCCTGGAACCAATTTGGTTTTGGGCTTGGGGTATGTATTTTAAAGACAAAGAGGGTGTCCAAAAAGTCTTCATAACTTGATTTGTCAGGTTGAGCCTGTCGAAATCGATATTGATTATCAGTAAGTTGAAAATATTTCGACAAGCTCAATATGACATCTCCTTACTTTTTAGACACCCCTCTTCTTTTTTTGAGATTTTTGTCTTGAGCTAGTTTAAGGCTAAATGCTGTCAACAGCTTTTTTGGCGGCTTCTTTCATGTCCTCGCCAGCTTCTTTGGCGGCATCCATGGTTTCTTCACCGGCTTTTTTAATGCTATCCATGGCTTTTTCACCCATTTCTTTGGCTTCTTCGCCAGCTTCTTCCATGGCATTGGCGGCATCTTCTGCAGCGTCCTCTAAATCCTCACCAGCTTCTTCCATAGCGTCAGCGGCGTTTTCAGTGGCTTCTTCAGCTTTGTCCTTGGTGTCTCTACAGGATGTCATTACGGACATTGAGAGAGTCAATGCTATTGCGGTAATCAGTACTTTTTTCATAGAAAAAATGGTTAAGTGTTAATAATGGAGTAAGGTAGGTAAAATTATATAAACAGCAGTAAGGTGGCATATCATATTTAGGTTAAGGGAATTATGTGAATTCTAATACAAAAAGTGAGGGTATAATTCCATCTAAATTTATAATTTTGCAAACTTGAATTCTAGTAGAAGAAGCAGTATATGAAGTTTGCGGAATATAAGGGGTTGGATTTGCCAAAAGTATCTGAAGAAATTCTTGACTTTTGGAAGGACAAACAGATTTTTGAAAAGAGCGTTTCCACACGGGAAGGCAAGGAGAGCTACGTATTTTACGAAGGTCCACCATCTGCAAACGGAATGCCGGGGATTCACCACGTAATGGCGCGTACCATCAAGGATATATTTCCAAGGTACAAAACCATGAAAGGTTTTCAGGTAAAAAGAAAGGCGGGATGGGATACCCATGGCCTACCCGTTGAAATCGGTGTGGAAAAGGAACTCGGCATCACCAAAGAGGATATCGGCAAAAAAATATCGGTTGAGGAATACAACGCAGCCTGTAAAAAAGCGGTAATGCGCTATACGGACGTTTGGAACGAAATGACCGAGAAAGTGGGATATTGGGTAGATATGGACAATCCATATATCACCTACAAGTCCAAGTACATGGAGTCCGTTTGGTGGTTGTTAAAACAGATTTACGACAAAGGGCTTATCTATAAAGGCTACACTATTCAACCCTATTCCCCAAAGGCGGGTACCGGGTTAAGCTCACACGAACTGAACCAGCCAGGAACCTATCAGGATGTGACGGATACTACGGTTACTGCACAGTTCAAGGCCAAAACCGATTCGCTTCCTGAATTTTTGAAGAAAATTGACGGTGACATCTACTTTTTGGCTTGGACGACCACACCTTGGACACTTCCTTCGAACACGGCGCTTACCGTTGGACCAAAAATTGAATATGTACTTGTAAGAACTTACAACCAATACACTTTTGAGCCAATCAATGTAGTAGTGGCCAAAAATTTGGTGAATTATAATTTTTCTGGAAAGTTCTCCAAAGTTGAGACAGAGGAAGAGCTAAAAGGATTTAAAGAAGGCGACAAAAAGATTCCATTTTTGGTTGGCGAAACTTTTGTGGGCAAGGATTTGGTCGGCATCCAATACGAACAATTGATAGATTACGTACAGCCCTACCAAAATCCAGAGAATGCATTTCGGGTAATTTCCGGAGATTTTGTAACCACTGAAGATGGTACGGGAATCGTGCATACGGCACCCACCTTTGGTGCGGACGATGCCTTGGTGGCAAAACAAGCCACTCCAGAGATTCCGCCGATGTTGGTTTTGGATGAAAACGATAATCCAGTACCATTGGTTGACCTGCAAGGGAGGTTTAGACCAGAGCTCAAGGAGTTCGGTGGCAAATATGTGAAGAACGAGTACTATGATGAGGGCGAAGTGCCCGAAAAGTCTGTTGATGTTGAGATTGCCATCAAACTGAAAATTGAGAACAAAGCCTTTAAGGTCGAGAAATATGTACACAGCTACCCGAATTGCTGGCGTACCGACAAACCCATTCTTTACTATCCTTTGAACTCTTGGTTCATCAAGGTCACGGATGTAAAAGACCGTATGTTCGAGTTGAACCAGACCATCAACTGGAAACCAAAATCCACAGGTGAGGGCCGTTTTGGTAATTGGTTGGCAAATGCAAACGACTGGAACCTTTCCCGTTCCCGGTATTGGGGTATTCCATTGCCCATTTGGCGCACCGAAGATGGCAAGGAAGAGTTGATGATCGGTTCCGTGGAAGAGTTGAAGTCCGAAATGGCCAAAGCGGTTGAGGCGGGAATGATGGACAAAGATGTGTTTGAAGATTTTATGGTGGGCGATATGAGCGAGTCCAACTACGATAAAATTGATTTGCACAAAAATATCGTGGATGGCATCACTTTGGTTTCACCATCAGGGCAGCCGATGAAACGTGAAGCAGACCTTATCGACGTTTGGTTCGATAGCGGTTCCATGCCCTACGCCCAATGGCACTACCCTTTTGAGAACAAAGAACTTATTGATGATGGAGTAGCGTTCCCGGCCAACTTTATTGCCGAAGGTGTAGATCAGACCCGAGGTTGGTTCTATACCCTGCATGCTATTGCCACTATGGTTTTTGATAGCATTGCCTATAAAAATGTAGTCTCCAACGGGCTTGTTTTGGACAAGGAAGGCAAGAAGATGTCCAAACGATTGGGCAATGCGGTTGACCCGTTCGAGGTGTTGCCAGAGCATGGCCCCGATGCCACACGTTGGTACATGATTTCCAATGCCAACCCATGGGACAACCTGAAATTTGATATTGAAGGCGTTGTTGAGGTAAAACGAAAGTTCTTCGGAACGTTGTACAACACCTATTCCTTTATGGCACTTTATGCCAACATTGATGAATTTGATTATTCCGAGGCTGATATTCCGTTGAAGGAGAGGCCAGAAATAGACCAATGGATCTTATCCGAACTCCACACCTTGATCAAAAATGTGGATGAAGCCTACGGAGATTACGAAGCCACTCGTGCAGCACGGATGATTTCCGACTACGTTCAGGAAAACTTGAGCAACTGGTATGTTCGTTTGAGCAGAAGGCGTTTCTGGAAAGGGGATTACCAACAGGATAAAATTTCGGCTTACCAGACCCTTTACACTTGCTTGTCCACAGTAGCCAAACTATCGGCCCCTATTGCTCCTTTCTTTATGGATCAATTGTACCGGGATTTGGATGCGACGACTAAAAAAGATGGTTTTGAGAGTGTACATTTAGCAGAATTCCCTGTTTTTGATGCCAATATGGTGAACAAGGACTTGGAGCGTAAAATGCAGTTGGCCCAAAAAATTTCATCTTTGGTACTCTCCATCCGTCAGAAGGAAAAAATAAAGGTGCGCCAACCGCTTCAAAAAATTATGATCCCCGTTTTGGATGATGAGCAACGAAGGGATATCGAAGCTGTTTCCAACTTGGTGAAATCTGAGGTAAACGTGAAGGAAATTGAAATGCTGGATGATGCATCAGGAGTTCTTGTCAAACAAATAAAACCCAACTTTAAGGTTTTGGGCCCAAAATTTGGCAAGGATATGAAGGCGATTGCAGGGGCTGTATCAAAATTGGGTCAGGAAGACATACAAAAAATGGAGCGAGAGGGAGAATTATTGCTACAGTTGGAAAATAAAACCGTTAATTTACAGTTAACCGATGTAGATATTAGTTCTCAAGATATTGAAGGTTGGTTAGTTGCTAGTTCCGGTCCCTTGACGGTAGCATTGGACGTAACGATAGATGAAGCCTTGCGAAAAGAAGGTATCGCTAGAGAACTCATAAACCGAATCCAGAATCTTCGAAAGGAATCAGGATTTGAGGTAACAGATAAAATTGATATTAAAATATTGAAGGACGGCTTTGTGGAGAATGCAGTTTCCAGTAACGAGGAATACATCAAAACGGAAACATTGACCGCTGAGCTCAACTTTGAAGAGAAACTTGAAGAAGGTGTTGCAATAGCCTTTGATGAGGTGAACACAAAATTGTTTATTCAAAAACATTAAGAAAATGGCAGAAGATTCAACAGTAAGATACTCCGATAAGGACCTTGCAGAATTCAGGGCTCTGATAGAGGAAAAAATAGAGAAAGCCAAGAAACACTTGGAACTTTTGAAGAGCTCCTACATGAACGATGGAAACAATGGTACGGATGATACCTCACCAACGTTCAAGGCATTTGAAGAAGGCTCTGAGACCATGAGCAAGGAGGCGAACACCCAGTTGGCCATCCGTCAGGAGAAGTTTATCCGCGACCTTAAAAATGCGTTGCTAAGAATTGAGAACAAGACATACGGTGTTTGTAGAGTTACCGGAAAGCTTATCAACAAGGAGCGTTTAAAGCTTGTTCCCCATGCTACATTGAGCATTGAGGCGAAGAACATGCAGAAATAATTAAAACGCCTTCGGGCGTTTTTTAGTTATGAGGGCGCTATTGTTTTTGATGATTTTTTTTACGCTCGTGAACGCTCACGCGCAAAAATTAGTAAGGAAGGCGTTTATTGGCCCTCGCACGGAAACTATTCAAATAGATGCCCGATATTGTTACCGAATTGATTTAAATACCACATCGTCCGATGAGGTGCAAGTCTCCGCAAGTATGGAAGGCGAATATGCCAAAGACTTAGTAATTTCCATTGAGCAAAGCGGAACCACAGCCATGATCAGTGCAGGTTTTCAACCTCTTTTTGTAAATCCTAACGATAAACTCAGCGCACACAAAGTGGTTTCCATAGCTTTGGAAATAAGTGTGCCGGAATATAAAAGTGTGGATGTGTTTGGGACCAATACCAACCTATATGCCACTGGAAAATATGAGGATTTATATATAACCTTGTCCGATGGGCGTTGTACCTTGGAAAATGTTTCAGAATCCGTTGAGGTGACCACACAAAAAGGTGATATTTTTCTTTCGACATCAAGTGGTGACATTGTTGCGGAGAGTGCTTATGGAAAAGTGCAAAAGGAAACCATACCTTTTGGGCACAACCAATTTGTTCTGAAGACCATAGAAGGGGATATCTTCCTCACGAAAACCAAATAATATCTATACTTTTGCAATCCTTTTAGTTAAAGCATGAATTTAAAGAAGTCCCTTATTATCATCATACTGATCCTACTGGTGGACCAGATCAGTAAAATTTATATCAAAACCAGCTTTATATTGGGTGAGGCCGATGAGGTGTTCAGTTGGTTCAAAATCCTCTTTATCGAGAATGAAGGCGCTGCTTGGGGCACAAAACTGAGCGATATTCTACCCATTTCCGAACCAGCCGGAAAATTGATATTGACCATATTCCGAATCTTTGCGGTTTTTGGGATTGGCTATTGGTTGTGGGACATTATTAAAAAACAATCGCCCCGCACATTGATTTTGGCCGTTTCCCTGATTTTTGCTGGTGCTGTGGGCAACATTATTGACTCTGTTTTCTACGGGATTATTTTTGACCATAGCAACGGACAGGTTGCTACCCTTTTTGCAGATGAGCCATATGGAAGCTTGTTCCATGGTAAAGTGGTGGATATGTTGTACTTTCCTTTGGTGGATACCAATTGGCCGGATTGGGTGCCTTCAGTTGGCGGAAAACGCTTTCGCTTTTTTGAGCCTGTATTCAATATTGCCGATACCGCTATAAGCACTGGAGTCGGTATTTTGATTGTGTTCAATAAGAAGGCATTTCCAAAACAGGATGACGAAATGAAAGAAACGGTGAATGATCAGAATTCATAAACCTTTTCCGGAGTAACACAATAATCCAATTTCACATCATTTTCATGCACATCGGTAATCGGTTCACTTTCTGCTTCAAAAAAGGACAATCCAATTTTGATCGTTTTTTTTCGGCATTTGCTTAGAAAGGTATCATAATACCCTTTGCCATACCCTACACGGTTGCCTTGGGTGTCAAACGCTAAAAGAGGCACAAAAACCACATCAATTTTGTTTTCAGGGACTTCAATCCCATCAATAGGTTCTGGAACGCCCCAAGCACTTTTTTTAATAGAAGTATTATCCGTAAGGAGATAGTTTACCATAGAATTCTCATCGGTAACTTTGGGAACTACTAGGTTTTTATCCTTACCCTGTAAAAGGGTGATTAAGGGCATAGTGTCCACTTCATTTTTGTCCTCGATACTTAAAAAGATATGGTAATAAAAAAAATCCCAGATTGGGATTTGGAGTATACTGTTGGCTAGAACCAAACTTGAAGCTGAGGCTTGTTCGGGAGTAATATCCGTTCTCAGGTTTCTGTACTTTTTTCTTAGTTCACGTTTCAACATTCCGAATGTTGAAGATTTAGGGTTAATTTCGGGGGGATACTTTATTATTCTCCTTTTGTTGCCACGGAGAAAAAGATTTTGAAGAAAAGCATCAAAATCAAGTACATTCCCAAAACGATGATATAGTTTTCCATAGGATTGTAATTATATGGTTAAATGTAAGTAAAACATTTGAAAAATTTACCACGAAATGCACTTTTTATCGATGAAATGCACGATTTTTAATAACTGTTTAACAATTTAGACTAAATCTTGACCATCAAAATATGGGTTTTCCATAGTTTTTTTGTGGAAAAACCACAGTTTGACAATATGGTGTCTTAAATCCGTAAATTTTTGATATTGATTGTTTTTTAAAGTTTTGTGGATCAGAATAACCAAATATCAAAGCAAAAGGGGAATTGATCAAGTTTAACAATATTCAACACAATTAAAATATAACTTTGTTGTAACGTCAAAAACAGTTCATTTTTCCAGAGCTAATATGTCCAAACCGGTATCGCTAAAAGTACAGTTAAGTTCACTCCCAAATAATCCTGGAGTTTATCAGTTCTATGATGCCGAAGGAAAAATTCTATATGTTGGCAAAGCCAAGAACCTTAAAAAACGGGTTTCCTCTTATTTCAATAAAAAACAGGAGTATGGTAAAACACGGGTGCTGGTCAAAAAAATACATTCCATTAAGCATATTGTGGTGCCCACGGAGTCGGACGCACTTTTGTTGGAGAACAATCTCATCAAAAAACTGTTGCCCAGATACAACGTTTTGCTCAAGGACGATAAATCCTATCCGTGGATATGTATCAAGAACGAAAGGTTCCCCAGGGTTTTTTCCACCCGAAAACTGATTAAGGACGGTTCCGAATATTTTGGCCCTTACACCAGCATGAAAACGGTACGGACGCTTTTGGACCTGATAAAAAGTTTGTATCCGTTACGTACCTGCAACTATGATCTTTCCGAAGATAAAATAGAAGCCGGGAAATATAAAGTTTGTTTGGATTATCATTTGGGCAATTGTTTGGGGCCATGCGAGGGGTTTCAGACCGAAAAGGAATATCACGATCAGATTGAAGACATCCGCCAAATTATAAAAGGGAATTTAAGAACCTCCATTCAAACCTTTAAGGAGCAGATGCAAGCCTTTGCAGAAGAAATGGAGTTTGAAAAAGCGCAGCGCGTTAAGGATAAGATCGATGTTTTGGAGAATTACCAGGCTAAATCCACCGTGGTGAATCCAAAGATCAACAATGTTGATGTATTCACCATTATTTCTGATGAGACCCACGGTTACGTCAACTTTTTACAGATTTCCCATGGAGCCATTATTCGTTCGCACACACTGGAAATAAAGAAAAAACTGGATGAAACGGATGAAGAATTACTGCAACTGGGCATCACCGAGATCAGACAGCGGTTCAATTCAAAATCAAAGGAAATATACCTGCCTTTTCCGGTTACCGTTGATGGGGATTTGAAAGTTACACTCCCAAAACTGGGCGATAAGCGCAGGATCTTGGACCTATCGGAACGCAACGCCAGATTTTACCGTCAGGATAGATTGAAACAAATCAAGATTACCGACCCGGACCGACATACCAAACGGATTATGGCCCAGATGAAATCGGATTTACGACTTTCGGAAGAACCAAGACATATCGAGTGTTTTGACAACTCCAATATACAAGGGAGCAACCCAGTTGCCGCCTGTGTTGTTTTCAAAGATGGAAAGCCTTCCAAAAAGGAGTACCGGCACTTCAATATAAAAACCGTAGAAGGGCCCGACGATTTTGCCAGCATGGAAGAAGTGGTCTTTAGGCGATACAAGAGATTGCTCAACGAAGAGGAATCGTTGCCACAACTTATCGTTATTGATGGAGGAAAAGGACAATTGTCCAGCGCATTGAGGAGTTTGGAAGTTTTGGGACTGAGAGGAAAAATCGCCATTATTGGCATAGCCAAACGTTTGGAAGAAATTTATTTTCCGGATGATCCGGTTCCCTTGTACCTGGATAAAAGATCCGAAAGTTTAAAAATTATTCAACAGCTACGAAATGAAGCCCACCGATTTGGAATCACGCACCACAGAAACAAAAGAAGTAAGGGGGCTATTAGCTCAGAATTGGTTAATATTGATGGAATTGGAGAAAAAACAGCCCAACAATTATTAAAAACCTTTAAATCGGTAAAGCGAATCAAAGAAGCTTCCTTGGAAAAGTTAACAGCATCAGTTGGAGCTTCAAAAGCTAAAAAAATTTATAAATCCATTCATAAGTAGTCTATGCGAAACAAGGCAGTAATACTTACTATGCTATTTGCATTGCTCTGTGTAAAGGGAGTTGCCCAGGACACCTCGGAAAACCGACCCCCCAAGGTTGGCCTTGTGCTCAGTGGTGGAGGGGCCAAAGGTTTGGCTCATATTGGTGCCTTAAAAATAATAGAGGAATCAGGCATTAAGGTAGATTACATTGGCGGGACAAGCATGGGTGCCATTGTGGGTGCGCTCTATGCATCGGGCTACTCGGCCCAGCAATTGGACTCCATTTTTAGGAACACCGATTTTAATAATTTGATTCAGGATAATGTTCCGCGAAGCGCCAAAACATTTTATGAAAAGGAGGATTCCGAACGTTATGCACTGACATTGCCTTTCGAAAATTTCAAGGTATCGTTTCCACAGGCTATTTCAGGAGGACAGAATATTTACAACCTATTGGTGCAACTATTATTTCACGTAAAAGATGTGCAAGATTTCAGGAAATTGCCCATACCCTTTGTGTGCATGGCCACCAACGTGGAAACCGGGGAAGAAGTACTGTTGGACAGGGGGTATTTGCCCGAAGCCATTATGGCAAGTGGTACATTTCCTTCGCTTTTTGAGCCCGCAGAGATAAATGGCCAAATTTTGATCGATGGCGGTGTGGTGAACAATTATCCCATAAATCATGTAAAAGATATGGGAGCAGATATTATTATTGGGGTTGATGTACAACACGATCTTGCTACTCGGGAATCGCTGTCCTCCGCCACAGAGATTCTTCTCCAAATCAATAATTATCGAACGGTTAACGATATGAAGAAGAAGTCCAAAGAAACGGACATTTACATTAGGCCAGATATTGACGAGTTTTCTGTAATAGCTTTTGATAAAGGAAAACAGATTGTAAAAAGTGGCGAAGAAGCAGCTCAAATCAAGATGAACGAGCTCAAGCAAATAGCTGAAAGTCAAAAAGATGTACCAAAACCCCGGAAAAGTATAAAAATGGTGGACAGCTTAACCATCAACAGAATGATCATTGAGGGTAACGACCAATACACAAGGGGGTTTATTAAGGGGAAGTTGAGGTTTAGTTTGGGAGAAAAAATATCTTTTGAGGAGCTCAGACAAGGAATGAACAATCTTTCCGCTACGGGAAACTTTAAGGCTATACGTTACGATTTGATGTCCAATGGGTTGGGAACAGATTTAATTTTAAAGCTCAAGGAGAATCCGACGAAAATGTTCATCAAAATGTCGGCGCACTACGATGACCTTTATAAAAGTGCAGCACTCATCAATCTTACCAAAAAGAATTTTTTAATGAAGGATGATGTGGCTTCTTTCGATTTTATGTTGGGAGATCACATTAGGTACAATATGCAATACTATCTGGATAAAGGATATTATTGGAGCTTCGGCATAAATTCCAGACTGACAGATTTTGATACGGAAACCGATTTTGCTCAAATCCAACGTAATTTTAAAGTCCCGGATGACCCAAATATCCAAAATATAAATTTGGATGTCACCGACCTTACGAACCAGATTTACCTACAAACTGTTCTTAAGGAAGAGTTTGCCTTTACAGTTGGTGCAGAGCACAAATATTTAAATTACAGCACAAGGACCCTAAATCAGGTTGATTCGGATGTGGATATTTCCAACTCCAACCAAAGAATCACCTTTGAAGACTCCCATTATATCAGTGCCTATTCCCAAATAAAATTGGATACATATGATGATAAATATTTTCCAACCAGAGGGCTTCTTTTTGATGGAGATATCCATTTTTATGCCTTCTCGTCCGACTACAATGAAAATTTCGCGGAGTTTGCTGTAGCAAAGGCCAAATTTGGAGGTGTGTTCTCGCCGCTTCACAATTTGAGTGTTAGTTTGGGAATGGAAGGCGGCTTTAAACTGGGAACCTCACCAGTAGCTTCCTTTGATTTTATTCTGGGAGGTTTCGGAAACGATTTTGTAAACAATTTCACACCCTTTTTTGGATATGATTTTTTGAGCCTTGCGGGGAACAGTTATGTAAAAGGAATTGGAAAACTGGATTATAGGTTTGCTTCCAAACACCACTTGCTTTTTACTGCCAACTACGCCAATGTGGAGGACGACCTTTTTCGTACGGGCGATTGGTTCGAGGAACCTAATTTTTCCGGTTACGGTCTGGGTTACGGTTTCGAATCTTTTTTAGGCCCCATTCAAATTTATTATTCTTGGTCGCCAGAAATTAGCGAAAGCAATGTTTTCTTTAGTATTGGGTATTGGTTTTAAATATAAATTACCTCATCGAACGGGCCAATTCTCTTAATAATTTGTCAAAAAAACACGAAAAATCAATCAATCTTATAGGGGTTTAGTTAAAGTCCGTTAAAAACAATTTTTCCTACAAAACCTTGCCTTATCTTTGTCCGCATAAGGGGTGGTTCCCTTATAACTTTAAGTATTGGTTTTTCATAATTTAAAGTTTGGTTGGTTATTTAGGAAAAGCCCAGTCTCGTGACTGGGCTTTTTTTTGTTATAATAATTTGGAATAAGTTTTGTTTAAGTATATGTGAACAGCATAGCCCGCTAAAGTGATTTTACTAATTTTATACTTATAAAATTGCATATGAAAAAGTTGATAACGCCCATAGTATTGCTTCTTTTGGCAATGCCGGTAATGGCTCAAAGTTCACGTCCTGCCTTTAAACCGGGGGAGTGGCTAAAATTCAGGATTCATTATGGGATATTGAATGCCAGTTATGCTACTCTGCATTTGACCTCTAAAACCCTGGATGACATCCCCGTGTATCACGTTGTCGGAAAAGGTAAAACCACTGGGTTTGCCAGTATATTTTTTAAAGTTGATGATACCTACGAAAGCTATTTTGGCCGTGAGCAGGGTAAACCTTACAAATTCATCAGGAAAATTGATGAGGGTGGGTATACCAAGGATATGGAGATTGAGTTTAATTACGATAACGACAAAGCAGTTTTAATAGATAACAAAAACGGCACAAAACAGGATTTCCAAATTCACGATGAAATTCAGGATTTGATTTCCGCTTCGTATTTTTTAAGAAGCAATTACAACCTTGAAGAGTTTGAAGAAGGTGAATCCATCGTTTTGGATATGCTTTTTGATGACGATGGAGTTTTTAAGTTTCAATTAAAATATTTAGGAAAAGAAATCCTTAGGACGAAGTTTGGAAAGGTAGAATGTCTTAAATTTAGGCCTTTGGTTCAATCCGGTAGGGTTTTTAAGGAAAAAGAGAGTCTTACCCTATGGGTTTCCAACGATTGGAACAAAATACCCATTCGGATAAAGGCAAATTTGGCGGTGGGATCGTTAAAAGCAGATCTGGATGGCTATAATGGGCTTAAGAACCAGTTTAAAATAATAATGGATTAGTACGGCATTAATGGATAAGGATGCAAAAATCGCTTCCCAAATCAACAAACTAGAGGAAAAGTTCAAAAACTCAGGTCAGGATTTGAGTTCCTATTTGGATGGGCTTCTTTACGAAAGGTATCTTACTTATTGGGACTATATCCGCTTGGACACCTTGCTCAGTCTTCAAGTACCTCGAACGCATTTCCCCGATGAGGAAATCTTCATCATGTACCACCAGATTACGGAGCTGTACTTTAAACTGATTTTGCATGAGCAAAAACAGATCGTTGAGGACAAATCGCAAGATATATCCTTTTTTATAGAAAAAGTGAGGCGCATCAACAGCTACTTCAAAGCACTTATATCTTCCTTTAGCATTATGATCAAGGGTATGGAACGCGAGCAGTTTCTCCGATACCGGATGGCATTGCTTCCCGCAAGTGGATTTCAGTCGGTACAATATAGAATGATTGAATTCTACACCACCCCATTGGAAAATATGGTACACCCATCAGAAAGGGATTCATTTTCATCAGAAAATAGCATAGAAGAGTTGTTTGAACATGTCTATTGGAAAAAAGGAGCTACCGATCTGGCCACTGGCGAAAAAACCTTGACATTGAAACAATTTGAGGTCAGATACACCCCGAGACTTTTGCGCATTGCCAACCAAGTGAAGGACAGTACCATATATCAAAAATATTTGCAACTGCCCGATGCATCCCGATGCAATGAAGAGCTGATTTCAACGTTAAAAGAGTTAGATTTGAACGCAAATGTGAATTGGCCATTGATGCACATGGGATCTGCACATAGATATTTGGCAAAGGACGGCAAGGATTTAGAGGCGACAGGGGGCACCAATTGGAAGGACTATTTACCACCCAGTTTCCAGAGAATAATTTTTTTCCCAACTTTGCATACCAAAGAGGAATTGGATACCTGGGGAAAACAGTGGGTTGATCATGTGTTCAATCCCGAAAAGAAAGAATACAAGGAATAGAAGAAGAGAAATGCAGAAAATTATTGGGGCAATTTTGGTGTTGGCAGTGCTGGCATCATGCAAACAAACAAAAGAACCGGTCGAAGAAGTGGCACAAGTGGAAGTGATTGAAAAACTTCCCGAGCTTCGTTACGGTTTTAATTTTGATGAATTCAATGTAGTTCACGATACAGTTCGCAATGGCGACAGTTTTGGGGAGCTCATGCTCAAGAACAATGTGGATTACCCAAAAATTGCGGCCATATCGGAAAATTACCGAGATACGTTCGATGTCCGCAAGATCATGGTGGGCAAACCATATCTGATTCTTAAATCAAAAGATACTTCCAATGTAGCCGAGGTCTTTATCTATCAAAACGATAAAATAAATTATACGGTGGTGGATTTACGAGATTCTGCCGTAGCCTACAAAAACAGGAAAAAAGTTACGCTTAGAGAAAGAGAAGTTGGGGGCGTAATCAACAGCAGTCTTTCCGAAGCTATGGATAATTTAGGAGTTGATTATGGCGTAACCATAGGTCTTTCCGAAATATACGCTTGGACCATTGATTTTTTTAGACTGGAAAAAGGAGACAAGTTCAAAGTGGTTTTTGACGAGCGATACATCAACGATACTGTTTATGCTGGACGCGGTCCCATAAAATCGGCACTTTTTGAGCACAAGGGAAAAACCATTTATGCTTTTCCTTATGTCGCCGATTCGGTGAACAATATTTTGGACTATTTTGATCAAGATGCCAACAATTTGAGGAGCACTTTCCTAAGAGCACCGATTAAATTTGGTTACAGATTGTCCTCTAGGTACAACTTGAAGCGCAGAATCGCCTATTATGGTTACAAGGTAAGGCCACACAAAGGAACCGACTATGCCGCTACCGTGGGCACACCCATTGTAGCTACCGCAGATGGAACCGTTACAGAATCCACTCGAAGAGGAGGTAACGGAAAGTATGTCAAGATAAAACATAACGGCACGTACAGTACACAATACCTGCACATGAAGGCACAAAAGGTAAAAAGAGGAGAGTTTGTACGCCAAGGAGAAGTTATCGGATGGGTTGGTATGACAGGTAATACTGGAGGTCCGCACGTTTGTTACCGTTTTTGGAAGCACGGAAGACAAGTGGACCCCTTAAAAGAAAAACTGCCAGAGGCCGACCCTATTGCAGATTCCTTGCGCACAGATTATATGGCACATATCGCACCATTAAAGGAGCAGTTGGACTGCATAGAATTTGTGGACCCAGCTCCAGAAGAACTCGAAGAATCTGAAGAAACCCTAATATCATATACCCAGTAATGGCCCTACCCACAATCAACCCCTCTACTACCGAAGCCTGGAAAAATCTTCAAAGACACTATCAAAAAACCAAAGACGTACATTTAAGGGAACTGTTTTCAAAAGAAGAAGGTCGCGGTAAAAAATTGTCCATTCTTTGGAACGATTTTTTGGTGGACTATTCAAAGAATAGAATTACCGAGGAAACTTTGGAGCTGTTGCTGGAATTGGCGAATGAGGTAGGATTAAAAGAAGCCATAAAAAGTTATTTTGACGGGGAGCTCATCAACCAAACCGAAGGTAGGGCAGTATTGCATACCGCTTTGCGCGCCAAAAAAGGTGATAAGGTATTGGTGGATGGAGAAAATATTGTTGATGAGGTATTTGAGGTCAAAGAAAAAATAAAAACCTTTTCAGAAGCTATTATATCTGGAGAGCGCAAAGGACATACCGGTAAAACCTTTACCGATATCGTGAATATTGGAATCGGCGGGTCGGATTTGGGCCCTGTGATGGTGACCGAAGCCCTAAAATTTTATCAAAATGATTTAAAAACCCATTTTGTAAGCAATGTAGATGGTGATTTGGTCCATGAAGTGTTGAAGGAACTCAATCCAGAGACCACCTTATTCGTTATTGTTTCCAAATCGTTTACCACCCAAGAAACTTTGACCAATGCATTGACCATTAAAAAGTGGTTCCTGCAAAGCGCATCGGAAAAAGATGTGGCCGATCATTTTGTGGCCGTATCCACCAATCTTGAAAAAATCAAGGAGTTCGGTATTTCCGATGAAAATGTGTTCCCGATGTGGGATTGGGTCGGAGGCAGATTCTCTCTTTGGAGTGCGGTTGGATTGTCCATCGCATTATCCGTCGGCTACGAAAACTTCGAAGCACTTTTACATGGGGCCAACGAAATGGATTCTCACTTTAAGGAAACACCGTTCCAAGAGAACATCCCTGTTATATTGGGACTCATCAGTGTTTGGTACAATAACTTTTATAAAGCGGAGACCGAAGCCATCATACCATACACTCAATACCTTCACCGTTTTTCCGCATACTTGCAGCAGGGAATCATGGAAAGCAACGGAAAAAGCATGGATAGAGCGGGTAACCGAGTGGGTCACGAAACCGGCACCATAATTTGGGGAGAGCCGGGCACCAATTCACAGCACGCATTTTTTCAACTGATCCATCAGGGAACCAAATTGATTCCAACCGATTTTATCGGTTATAAAAAATCCTTGCATGGCGATGAGGACCATCACCATAAATTGATGGCAAACTACTTTGCCCAGACCGAAGCCTTGATGAACGGTAAAACTGCCGAGGAAGTCAGGCAAGAACTAAAATCCCAGGGATTGTCGGGAGAGGAGCTTGAAAAGTTGCTTCCGTTTAAGATCTTTGAAGGCAACAAGCCCACCAACACCATATTGATTGATAAGCTTACCCCAAAAAGCCTTGGAGCACTGATTGCACTTTACGAACATAAGATATTTGTGCAAGGTGTGGTTTGGAATATTTTCAGTTACGATCAATGGGGCGTGGAATTGGGCAAGCAATTGGCCAAGAATATTTTGACCGATATCGAAAATTCAGAAATCGGTAAACACGATAGCTCCACATTGAACCTTTTGCATTTTTTTAAGGAGTAAACTACCATCTGTTCAAAATTCATTAAAATCTCTAAACAATTGTCTGTCAGATAATTCTATTTGTTAATTTAGTGTTAATTATATTTGCTTGATTTTAACTTTGGCTTAATCGCAGAGTGTCAAAAATAAATCACTTTTGCAGGGCTAATTAAACACTTAAACACTGAATTAAATGAAAAGAATCTACTTGGCTATTGCGGCAATTTTTGTTTCCGCGATGGCATTTGCACAAGGAACTCTTACTGGTACGGTTACCGATGGTGACCTTGGAGGACCACTACCAGGAGCTACCGTTATGGTGAAGGGAACATCTAACGGAACAACTACCGATTTTGATGGTAATTTTACTATAGAGGTTAAGCAATCCTCTGGAACGTTGGTCATATCATATATGGGTTTCGTTTCCCAATCCATTGCTTTTACTTCCGGAGGTAGCGTGGGAACAATCAATCTTATGCCGGATGCTGAAGAACTTGGAGAAGTTGTAGTGGTTGGTACGGGTATTATCGACCTTGCTTCTGATAGACAAACACCAATCGCAGTTTCGTCTGTGCCTATTAAAACAATCCAAGAGAAAATAGGTACTCAAGATGTTACTATGACATTGGTTAACACACCTTCTGTTTATGTTTCTGGTCAAGCAGGTGGTTTTGGTGATACCAATATGAGAGTAAGGGGATTTGAGCAGGACAACACTGCTTTTCTTTTGAACGGTCAGCCCATCAATGGAATGGAAGATGGTTTGATGTACTGGTCCAATTGGTCTGGTATCAACGATATTGCTTCTGGTATCCAGATTCAAAGAGGACTTGGTTCTTCCAAATTGGCCATTTCATCAGTAGGTGGTACGGTTAACTTTGTGACCAAAGCTACTGAGATGAACGAAGGTGGTTTTGGATATGCAACCGTAGCTAACAACAACTACATCAAAACGTCTGCTGGTTACAATACGGGTATTTCCGATAAAGGTTGGGGTATGAGCGTTATGCTTTCTCACTGGCAAGGTGATGGTTACAACGAAGGTAATTTTGGTGAAGGTCAAACGTATTTCATCTCTGTTGGATACAGACCAAACGACTCACACAACTTTAACTTCTTGATTACCGGCGCTCCACAGTTCCACGATCAAAACTTCACGAAACCAATTTCAGATTATTTGGAGTACGGTCTACGTTACAACAATAACTGGGGAGTATACAACGGTCAATACTTGACTGAAAGAAGAAACTTTTACCACAAGCCTGTCGCCAACTTAAACTGGGACTGGAACATTAACTCAACCACAAACCTATCGACTGTGCTTTATGCCTCTTGGGGTAACGGTGGTGGTACTGGGAACTTGGGTAATCGAATCAGAACAGACGAAGGGCGTATCGACTATGACGCCATTTATGATCAAAATGCGGCAGTACCCAATGGCGATGCCGTAAATTTTGGTGATGACCCAGCTTATATTACTAGAGCTTCTATGAACCTTCATAACTGGTATGGTTTAATTTCAAACCTTGAGAAAAAGCTAGGCGACAACCTAACTTGGAATGTTGGTTTTGATTTAAGAACCTATTATGGTAAACACTTTAGGGTTGTTTCAAATTTCCACGGCTTAAACTCTTGGACAGAAAATATTCGTTTGAGAGATCAAAATAATAACCACGAGCCATATGGCACTTTTGGAACATATAAGTTTGTGACTGCTACTGAATCTTACGAACCTTCTGCTTGGAAGGCTGCATTTACTTCATATCCAGAAGATCAAAAAATAGCTTACAATAACGAAGAGCGTATTTCTTATGGAGGTCTCTTCACGCAATTGGAGTACGCTACTGATACATTCTCAGCTTTTTTCCAAGGTTCCGTTTCAAACCAATATCACCAAAGATTTGATCCATATCAGTACGCAGATGAGTCTCTAATCAATGGAACTTCATCGCAATGGACAGGCGTGCCATTGCCTGCTGATATTGAACCAGGTGTAGATTCTGAAAAGGTGAATAACTTTGGATATAATGCTAAAGCTGGATTTAGTTATAGACCGACTTCTCAGCACAGTTTTTATGTAAATACAGGTTACTACAACCGTCAACCTTACCATGATAACATTTACCTGAACTTTACCAACCAAATTAACCCACTGACCGAGAATGAGAAAATTTTCGGATTGGAGGCTGGATATGGTTACACCAGTTCTATGTTCTCTGCTAATGTTAACCTGTATAGGACTTCATGGAAAGATAGGGTTGCTACTAGTTCTGATATTGTTGACGATGTCGTCACCTATACATCAAACTTCGGTACAGAGCAATTGCACCAAGGTGTGGAAGTGGACTTTAAATTCCGTCCAGTTAGTGGACTTAGTATTAATGGTTTCGCATCTATCGGTGATTGGGTGTACAAAGGTGATGCTGTTACTCAGGTTACCGACGAGGACAGAAACGTTATTAGCTTTGAAGCTGAGGATTATGACGGAGGAAAGGTTGGTGGTGCCGCTCAGACTTCTGGTGGTTTGGGATTTGCCTACAGAATCAACAAAAACTTTTCCGTAGATTCTGATTGGAGGTATTATGCAGATCTTTATTCCGATGTTGGGGCTATTAAGGAGAACCTGGAATTGCCATCATTCAGTTTGTTGGATGCAGGTGTAACCTTTAGTGTGCCTTTGGGAGCTAATAAAACAAAGCAGTTAAAGATAAGAGCTAATATGAATAACGTTCTTGATACGGAATACCTGTCTACACTAACTACTGCAAATTTTGCAGAACCTGGTGACGAGACCTATGAGGGTATTGCTGTTTCCAACCAAGGTTACTTTGGTTTGGGAAGAACTTGGAACGTTACATTGCGTTACGATTTCTAATCAAGCCTTTTGTAAAAAATCAAAAGCCCTTCGCAAAAGCGAGGGGCTTTTTTTATGCCCAAAATTCCGTACTTTTAAGCTCACAAACTATACCTAATGGAAATTATCAAGAACCTACACTCTTATTTGGCCTATGTGGTTTTGGCCGTTTTAGTAATTGCCGTAATCAATGCCATAGCAGGTTGGTTGGGCAAAAAAGACTTTACCATGCAAAAAGACCTTCGTATAAGTCTATTTGCACTAATCTTAAGCCATATTCAACTTTTGGTGGGACTAGTATTGTTCTTTACATCAACCAATGGACTTAAAGCTATCCAAACCTTGGGCATGGGCGGATTGAATGCTCCAGCACGTTTGTTGGCGGTGGAGCATCCTTTTATAAACATTATAGCCTTGGTGCTGATTACCATCGGTTGGTCCCGACACAAAAAATTCATGGAAAGCAATAAAAAGTTCAAGACCATTTCCATTTTCTACGGTTTGGGACTTTTATTGATTTTGAGCCGTATTCCATGGGGGCAGTGGCTGGGATAAAACCAATGTAGCGTCATTCCACGAAGGCAGGAATCTTATTCTTTAACCTCCTTCAACAAAAATACATACGCCGGAAAGTGGTCGCTATACCCAGCCGTATAACTACCGCCCGAATAGGTGCGTAGAGGATAACCTTTAAATCTTCCTTTGTCGGTTCTGATAAAGGCAGGCGCAAAAATGCCCGCTTTCCAGAAGGAAAGCATGGTACGGTCTTCTGTCACCAAATTGGAGGTCATAAATATTTGATCGAACAAGTTCCATTTGTCGCGATACGCTAGCGAACCCACGCCTTTTTTAAACATCGCTTCCATGGGGTTATAGAGGCTTACACTATCCAACTGACGTTTTTTACCCTTCGTTTTCAGTATTTTTTTCAAGCTGTTATCAATAGGATCGTCATTTAAATCGCCCATAGCGATGATTTTCGCATCCAAATCCAATTCCTGAATGGAATCTATAATGCGCTTGTTCAGCAAAGCGGCCCTTACCCGCAACGGCGAACTCTTCGCAGCCCCACCCCTTCGGGAGGGCCAATGGTTCACGATAAAATAGATGTTTTCACGATCCATAGTGCCACCGACCACCAATTGATCGCGAGTGTATTTCCTTTCGCTCATTTCATCAAAAAGTAATAGTCTATGGCTTTTAAAGGAGGATGGAATAAACGATGCCTTTTTATAAAGTAACGCAACATCAATGCCCCGCGCATCAGGGGAATCAAAATGAATGATGCCATAATCCTTCTCTCGTAAATTAGGATGTTGCACTAAATCTTCAATCACATCCAGATTTTCCACCTCACAAAGCCCCACAATATCCGGCGAGGTTTTAGAGATGTCTTCTCCAATTTTAGAGATGACATTGGATAGGTTTTCAACTTTTTGATGATACCGCTCCTCGGTCCAATGGTAACGCCCTTTGGGAGTGCGGTCATCATCAAAAGTAAGGGAATCGTTTACCGTGTCGAACAGGTTTTCGCAGTTGTAAAAAGCAATCGTTCTTAAGGTGTAAGTCTTGGACTTTTGTCCATAAAGTGAGGTCGATATTAATACAAGTAGGCATATTAATAATCGCATTTTATTTTGATTTTGTAGCTAAAATAAGTACAATTGTTCGCTTTTTCGCAGTTTGTACAGCAATTACAACCCCTTTTTTATAAATTAACCTACAATAAGCTATGAGGCTAGCCACGGTATTGGCCATGCTTTGTTGTTGTAAAATGCTGAATGGACAACAAAGTACCCCCGTTACAGGTAAATTGATGGAGAAGGGTTCAAATGCACCCATTTCGAATGCGACAATTACCCTTGAAAGCACTTTCCAAGAATTTACAACAAACCCCAAGGGAGAATTTGAACTTAATATATCCCAAACAGGAGAGCAAATGCTCCAAATTTCGGCTTTGGATTTTATTTCGAAGCGATTCTCGGTCTATTTGGAAGGTAATCCGATTGATTTAGGTGTGATATATCTGGAAAGGGATATTGCGCACGAACAAACGGATAATTTGATTTCACTTACAGATGGCGACCTTTCCGATGATTTTGAATCCATTTCCAGTTCGATGGGATTGTTGCAATCCACTAGAGACATATTTTTGAACCGTGCCGCTTTTGATTTTGGACAAGCCTTTTTTAAAGTCCGTGGTTACGATTCGCGAAACGGTACGGTTCTGATCAACGGAGTTCCCATGAACAAATTTTTTAATGGCAGGCCACAATGGAACAATTGGGGCGGACTAAACGACGTTGTTCGCAATCAGGAATTCACTAATAGTTCAACGTTGAACCCATACACTTTTGGTGGAATTTTGGGCAACACCAACATCAATACCCGACCTTCTGGAATGAGACCAGGATTACGCCTTTCATCATCACTGTCCAATCGCACCTATCGTGGCAGGTTGATGGCCACCTACAATTCAGGAGAAAAGGAAAGTGGATTGGCCTATTCGGTATCCGCTTCAGGCCGTTGGGCCAAAGAAGGCTTCGTGGAGGGTACTTTGTACGACGCTTACTCCTTTTTTGGAGCCGTAGAGTATCAATTCAATCCACAAAACAGCGTCACTTTAACCTCGATTCTTGCGCGCAACCGAAGAGGAAGGTCTTCTGCACTCACGGAAGAAGTTTTTGATTTTATGGGCGGTCAGTACAATCCGTATTGGGGTGAACAGGGTGGTAAAATCCGTAATTCAAGAGAGCGAGAAATTTTTGAGCCTTTATTTCTGCTCAACTATACTTTAGAGAAGAAAAAATTGAATTGGAACATTGGGGTTGCCTATCAAACAGGAATCAATTCAAGGAGTAGGCTTGGGTATTACAATGCACCGAACCCAGACCCAACCTACTACAGATATTTACCCAGTTACCATATCAATAGTTCCATTGGAGCGGATTTCATCAATGCAAATTTGGCAAAAGACGCCTTTTTGGAAAACCCTCAGCTCAGTTGGGAACAGCTTTATATGGCAAATACCAGCAATGGTGAAAAAGCTGCCTACTTACTTTATGATGATGTTGCTCAGAACACAACCATTTCGGGCGCCACTAATGTTAATTATGTGATGAGCGATTTCATCAAATTGGGGTTTGGTGGAAATTATAGAACCACAGCATCGGAGAACTATGCAGAGATTCAAGATTTGTTGGGAGCAACATATCATGAGGATATGGACACCTTCTCCAGCACCTTGAACGATGTTGACGGGGCACTACAGAAAAACGAAGGCGAAAAGTTCAATTATCATTACAATTTAGATGCCTCGCAGCTGGAAGGATTTGCACAAATACAGTTGACCTCTAACAAATGGGATGGATTTCTCTCAGCTTCGTATTCCAGTTTCAATGTGCAGCGCAATGGATTCTTCAAAAACGAACGCTATTTGGAAAATTCCTTAGGACCAGGAGAAAAAGTATCATTCTCCAACTTGGCATATAAGGGCGGATTCACGTATTTCTTGACAGGGAGGCATTGGTTCACGGCCAATGCGGCGATGGTGGAACGGCCACCCATTATTCAAAATTTATTTATTAACCCAAGGGAGAATAACGAGATAGTCCCAGAGCTTCAGAAAGAGGTGGTAAGTAGTCTCGATTTGAACTATTTTGTGCGTTTACCCAGCCTTAGGGGAAGGGTCAGTGCATTTTACACACGGTTTCAACATACAACGGACATCAATTTCTTTTTTGTGGATTCAGGACTCGGCTCCGATTTCGTTCAGGAAGTAATCAAAGGACTCGATAGACTTCATAAAGGCATCGAGTTTGGATTTGAGTACGAAGCATCATCCAGTGTAAAAGTAACTGCTGCCGGAAATGTGGGACATTATGTATATGCCAGCGACCCATCGGTACAGATCAATTTTGATACGGCAAGTGCAGAGGAAGACCTCATTGCTCCCGAAGGAAATATAGATTTGGGCATTGCCACCCTAAAAGATTTAAAATTGGCTCAAGGACCACAAACTGCCCTGGCTTTGGGGGTGTCCTACAGGGCTCCAAAATATTGGTGGATAAGCGGTACAACCAATTATCTCACGAATAATTATAGCAACCTTTCCACTATTACCAGAACGTCTAGTTTTTTGATGGACCCCGAAACGGGCGAACCCTTTCCAGACGCGTCTGATGTGAACGTTTCCAAATTACTAAAGCAAAATAAATTGGATGATATCTATTTGCTCAATCTGGTTGGTGGCAAATCGTGGTTGATCAACGGGAAATACATAAGCTTCTTTGCGAGCATCAATAATGTTTTTGATACGGTTTTCCGCACAGGTGGCTATGAACAGAGCAGGAACGGAAACTATGGGCAGCTGAAACAAGATAATCAGAGTGGTTCGCCCTCTTTCGCTCCAAAATATTGGTACAGCTACGGAAGAACCTATTTTTTGAATTTGGCCATTAGCTTTTAATCCTATTACTTATGAAAAATATACTTATAAAAACTTGTGGAATCATCGGGTTTCTAACCATTTTGTGCTGTGTTGATGGTAGAGAGTTTGATGAAATAGAAGCCAGTTGTGGAACGGATATATCACCCAATATTACTTTTAGCGATTTGGATTCTTTGGTGCAAGATGATGTAATACAGATTCAAGAAGATCTGGTCTTGGAAGGCTATGTAATCTCATCCGACAGGGCGGGGAATTTTTTTGGTGTGCTTTATCTGCAAGATAGATTAAGCAATCCATCAAAAGGACTACAACTCGAAGTTGATGTAAGGGAATCACACTTATTGTTTCCAGCGGGGAGCAAGGTCTTGGTAAAGTTAAAAGACCTCTATTTGGGCAAAAAAGGAAACACTCTTCGAATAGGAAGTGTTTTCTCATCGTTCGGCAACCTTTCCATAGGAAGATTGCCGCGAGGAAAAGTCTTTGACCATCTTGTTGTCTCCTGTGATGGTGAAGGATTCCTGGAGCCTTTGGTGACAACAATTTCTGATATTGATAGTCTGCCATCAAACATATTGGTTCAATTTGAAAACGTAGAGTTTGCAGAGGAAGTTCTAGGCCAAACCTATGCCCTTGCCCAAGAAGAAACCCAACGGTCACTTGTGGACTGTGCAGAAAACGAAATTGTACTTTTAAACAGTGGTTATTCCGATTTTCAGGCGGAACCGTTGCCTGAAACAAATGGTATGCTAACGGCGGTGTTAACAAGGGATGGAAAAACTCCGCAACTAGTGATTAGAACGTTGGAAGATGTGGATTTTACCCAAGAACGTTGCCCAGAAATCATCACCGAGTTCACTTCCAATCAAATTTTTATCTCCGAATTGGCAGACCCCGACAACAATTCCAGCGCCCGTTTTGTGGAACTCTACAATTCAGCATCCGAACCTCTTGATTTAAACTTATGGACACTTCGGCGGTATACCAATGCCAATACCGAGCTAAGTTCTACCATTGACTTATCGGGTTTGATTATTGGCCCAGAAAATACTTTGATCATATCCCCCAATGCAGAGGAATTTGAACTCGTCTATGGATTTGCTCCAGATTTGGGTGTGTCCACAAATAGTCCGGCGGACTCGAATGGCGATGATAATTTGGAATTGGTGGACCCTTTCGGAACCATAATAGACATGTTTGGAGTAATTGGGGAAGATGGTTCGGGAACCAATCACGAATTTGAGGATGGAAGAGCAGTCCGGAACAGCAATATTATGGTAGGCAATCCGGTATACACATTCTCTGAATGGACTATTTTTAATGATACAGGTGATGCGGGAACTACTAAATTACCCCAAAATGCCCCCGAGGATTTTACTCCAGGGGTTCGGGATTAACTTTTAGAATGCTTTATACTTAAACTTTTGTCCACCTACCGATGCATCAGCCATAAGCCCAGCTTTAGGAAGGGCAAAAACCGCTACCCCATCTTTGTATTTGGCATTGAATGCAATGCCCGATTTTA
The DNA here is from genome assembly GCF_040148835.1 of Allomuricauda sp. NFXS6. Lineage (NCBI taxonomy): Bacteria > Pseudomonadati > Bacteroidota > Flavobacteriia > Flavobacteriales > Flavobacteriaceae > Allomuricauda > Allomuricauda sp. NFXS6. Next base: position 110,441 of record NZ_JAGEMG010000002.1, read on the forward strand.
GAGCAACTGCCGAGGTTTCTGCCGCAAATTGGAATTTCTCGGTTTTAAAACGTTGCAGGTCCACATCGGTTTCAAAGAAAATCACCTCAATAATGGCCTGGCCACCCGCTTGCAGTCCAATGTTCAATTTTTTTAGGTCGGCCATTCCCACGGCCTCACCATTTTCGTAAACTACACCATTACCTGAGGCACCTCCTATAATAAATCCACCTTTCCCTACATTGGGAAAGAGGACATAGCCAGCGGAATTTTCGAAGAATCCATCAAGATTGGGTGCCGCCTCCAAAAGCATTGTTTTTGCCTTTTGGGCATCAGCCATTATTTTTTTATCTTTTTTATTCTGGGCTATGGTACTTGTGCCAACCAATAGCACGGCAGCCACTATTAAATATTTTATCTGTTTCATAATCTATGTTTTTTGTGTTCACTCAAAGGTAGAAAACCTAGAAGCTCAATTTTGGAAAGGCTTTGCCAATAATTGTTAAGAAAAGGGAATGAGCTAAGATTTTTTTATATCGAATCTATTTTCCATAGATAACAACTATGTTTTAATAGTATTTTAATATCAAACCTCTATATTAACAGCTAGCATTTTCGTATTTTTAAAATGAATAAAAATCTAATTTTAAACAATATACTATCATGAGTAAAGAATTGGCAAATGGAGCGGACGAAAGTCTATGCCCACATTTAAACGCTATAAACCAAGCAGCTGGAGAAGGAACTTCCAATGACGATTGGTGGCCCGATCAATTGAATTTAGGCATTTTACGCCAACATTCGAACCTTACCAATCCGTTAGGAGAAGATTTTGATTATGTTGAAGCTTTTAAATCCTTGGATTTGGATGCAGTTAAAAAAGATTTGACCGAATTAATGACAGACAGTCAAGATTGGTGGCCTGCGGATTATGGACATTACGGACCTTTCTTTGTTCGTATGACTTGGCACGCTGCCGGTACGTACCGTGTACAGGATGGTCGTGGTGGTGCAGTAGGGGGTCAACAACGTTTTGCGCCCCTGAACAGCTGGCCAGATAACGCCAATTTGGACAAAGCACGCCGTTTGTTGTGGCCAATCAAACAAAAATATGGTAACAAACTTTCTTGGGCCGACCTTTTGGTGCTGACCGGTAATGTAGCTTTGGAATCCATGGGATTCAAAACCTTTGGTTTTGCTGGTGGACGCAAGGATGACTGGGAAGCGGACAAATCCGTAAACTGGGGTCCAGAGAAAGTATGGGTAGGAGATGAGCGCCATGACGAAGAAGGTGTATTGAAAGGTAATCTTGCTGCGGACCATATGGGACTAATTTATGTGAACCCAGCAGGCCCAAATGGAAATCCCGACCCTGCATTGGCCGCAAAGTATATCAGAAATTCTTTTGCAAGAATGGCAATGAACGATGAAGAAACCGTTGCGCTGATTGCTGGCGGACACACTTTTGGTAAAGCACACGGAGCCGGTCCACACGAGCACAAAGGGGTAGAGCCAGAAAGTGCTTCCCTTGCCAATCAAGGTTTTGGTTGGATGAGTGATTTCAAATCAGGAAAAGGACCAGATACCATTACCGATGGAGAGGAAGGTGCTTGGACCAACAATCCCATTAAATGGGATATGGGATTCTTTGAAAATCTATTCAAATATGAATGGGAAAAGACAACAAGCCCTGCAGGCGATGTTCAGTGGCAGCCCAAAAATGGCGAGGGTGCTGGTACCGTAATAGATGCTTACGATCCAAACAAGAAAAACGCACCAATGATGTTCACCACGGACCTTGCGTTGCGAGTTGATCCGCATTACGAAAAAATATCACGCAGATTCTACGAAAACCCTGATGAGTTCGCCGATGCTTTTGCACGTGCGTGGTACAAGTTGACGCACAGGGATATGGGACCAAAAGCCATATTGTACGGACCAGAGGTGCCGGAAGAGGAACTACTGTGGCAAGACCCAATCCCAGAGGCGGATTATAAAATCATTGACGATTCCGATGTAGCCAACTTAAAAGGTAAAATTTTAAGCGCAGGACTGAGTGTATCCGAATTGGTAACTACTGCATGGGCATCAGCATCCACTTTCCGTGGCTCGGATAAACGTGGTGGAGCCAATGGTGGACGAATTCGTTTGGCGCCCCAAATAGATTGGGAGGCCAACAATCCCTCACAGCTGAAAAAAGTATTGAATACTTACGAAGTAATTCAGCAAGGCTTTAATGACGAACAATCAGGAAATAAAAAAGTATCCATCGCAGACCTAATTGTATTGGGTGGAGTTGTAGGTGTAGAAAAAGCGGCAAAAGACGCCGGTCACAATGTTTCTGTGCCATTCACTCCCGGCCGTACCGATGCAACTGCAGAGCAAACCGATGTGGAATCTTTCGGATGGTTGAAACCCGAAGCGGACGGTTTCAGAAACTATTTTGCACCCAGCTTTGAAACCACTCCTGAAAAGATGTTGATCGATAAAGCGGAGCTGTTAACACTTACAGCACCTGAAATGACCGTTCTGTTGGGTGGATTAAGAACTATCAATACCAATTATAATGGTTCCAAACACGGTGTTTTCACGAACAAACCTGGAACGTTGAGCAACGATTTCTTTGTAAACCTTTTGGATATGGGCACCAAGTGGGAACCAACTTCCGAAGCTGAGGAAATGTTTGAAGGTAAAGATGGTAAAACAGGGGAAGCAAAATGGACAGGTACCCGCGTAGATCTTATTTTTGGATCAAACGCAGAGTTGCGCGCTCTCTCAGAACTTTATGCCGGCAGCGATTACAAAGATAAGTTTGTAAAAGACTTTGTTGCTGCATGGACCAAAGTTATGAACTTAGATCGCTTTGACCTGGATTGATCAATTCATTAGAAGTAAAAAAATAGATAAAGAAAATGCGTACAAAGACTGCCATGACCCTCTAGGTTATGGCAGTTTTTTTATAACTTTCACAATGGTTATGGACAATAAAGAAGAACTCTTCAATCAAATACGAAATGGGAACTCCAAAGCTGTGGAGATCCTATTGAATAACAACCCCAAATTTTTGGAGATCCAGGACGAAAGGGGCTCCACACCCTTATTGCTCGCAGCTTATTATGGGCATGTGGATATGGTTGAATTTTTATTGGACAAAGGAGCACAGGTTGATGCTCTTGATGGTTCAGGAAATACGGCGCTCATGGGTGTTTGCTTTAAAGGGTTTACCCCTATTGCGGAAAAATTGATCAATGCCGGGGCCAATGTCAATCAAAAAAATGCAATGGGAGCCACTTGTCTTATTTATGCTGTAACTTTTAATCGTAAAGAAATTGCTGAACTCCTCTTAAAAAATGGAGCGGATGCATCGGTAAAAGATGCAAGGGGTAAAACCGCAATAGATCTTGTTATGGAACAGGGAAATAACGAATTGGAAGACCTCCTAAAAAAATACTAGATGCCCAAAACTTTGAACATTGCCTTGATTCAAACGGATTTGTACTGGGAAGACCCGGTAAGCAACCGAAAAATGTTTGAAGAAAAGATAGCAGCCATCCCTAATAGTGTAGATTTGGTCGTATTGCCAGAAATGTTCACAACAGGGTTTACCATGAGACCGGAAAAGATTGCGCTGTCCGAAAGCGAGGGCTCACTAAACTGGATGAAGCAAATCGCTCACCAACAAAACAAAGCTCTTGTCGGAAGTATGATTTTTCAGGAAAATGAAAAGTTTTTTAACCGCTTGTACTTTATCTCACCACAAGCTGATGTTGAGGTATATGATAAAAAACACACCTTTACCTTGGCAGGAGAAGATGAAGTTTATGAAGCAGGCCGCAAAAAACTGTTATTTGAATACAAAGGATTCAAAATTTGCCCTATGATTTGTTATGATCTACGTTTTCCTGTGTGGTCCAGGAATGCTGAGGATTATGATGTGTTGATTTACGTGGCCAATTGGCCCAAGAAAAGAATTAATGCTTGGGACACGCTTCTTAAGGCAAGGGCCATAGAAAATATGGCCTATTGTATCGGGGTAAACCGAACAGGTTTGGATGGTGTTGATTTTGAATATCCTGGACATTCCGCGGTTTATGATGTGCTGGGCGAACCGTTGGCTTTCTCCAATGACGAAGAGATTCTTTATGCCACGTTGAACAAAGAGCATATTGATTCCACTAGAAAAAAATTAAGGTTTTTGGAAGATCGAGACCGCTTTAGTTTGATAGAATAAAGGTTTCTTCCTTTATCCAGTTGGCCCTGATCTCTATTGCTCCGGGATAATAGCTAATTTCTTCGGGTTGTCTTTTTTCAAGAAAATTGCCGGTGTCCCATTGGCCGTTTCCGTTTTTGTCCAAAACCACGCGTGCTATATAATTACCAGGGCTCAAATTATTGAATTCGAAGGATTGTGGTTCGGCTGCAATGATTTCCCGTTGTACCACTCCTTTTTCGTTGGTAAGTTGTACGATTACCGGATAGTTGACCTCACCTCCCAATATCATGGTTAAATTCCCATAATCCGAAAGACCGCCAGTCGACAAATTATAGTCCAGTGTGTCATTTTGAACACCAAAGAAATCGGTAATGGCACCAGGTAAAAACGAGAAAGAATATTTCTGATTGGGCTCAGCCTCAAAATCAAAATCCACTTTGTTTTTTAAGGTATCGAGCTCAAAGGAATAGTTGGCCGGAATGGTATCGCTGACCATTAGTGAAACCTGGCTTGTGTCCAACGAGGCAATGGGCGTGTTGGCCAACACACTAAAAGTATCCTCAAAATTAAATTTTCCGCTAACCGAGGTGGACAATTTTAAAGAATCCATGGGCAGGTCGCGCATCTTTACCGTAAACGTATCCAAAACTTCCACCTCATCATTTTTTACAGTAAATATAATGGAATCCAAATCCGTCGGGGTAAACCAATAATTCAAGGTATCCTTGTCACGTTCTTTCAAAATAGTGCTCTTAACGGAATCGGGCATTAAGGTCAAAGTTTCAATCTCCATATCCCTGTAATCACCCTGATATCCGAATATAATTTTGTTTTTGGCAGTTAAACTGGGAACCGATGGCTTATAATTCAATTCTTCCTGAAATAGGTTCAATACGTAAATGGAATCCGTTGGCAGCGTAATGGTATCCTCGATAAAACCAATCTTATCCTGTGCCTGATTAAACATATTATTTTTGTTCACATCCTTTAAACCGAACAAGGCATATTTTCCACCTTTTAGGTTTTTCAGTTCAAAAAAAGGCAAACTATCCCCAGTATTTGTAATGTATAGCGGAGGTTCTTTATAAATGGTAGAATCGGTATAGGCACTGTCTATTTCATAAAGCATTACACTTATAAACTCATCTGCTTTTCTATTGATGGCATCTTTTACGGCTCCGTTAAGGGTGAGTGAATCCAAATAATCCCCAGTCGAGAAAACGTAAGTTAAAAAGCTGTTGGGATTTCCCTCGTTGTTGTCCACAATACTTTGGCCAAAATTAATGGTATATGTAGTGTTTTCACGAAGCGTATCGTTGATAACCACCTCAATATATTTACTTGGACCGCCCATGGGCGTTATTGTGGCCGGATTTTTAAAAGGAGGGGATACCACCAATTGATTCTGTACGTCTTCAAGCTTGATAAGCTCATCAAAGTAAAGGCGAATCTTTTCTGATTTGAAATTAATGGTAAAATTTTCAGGTTCGGCGCGCACCAATTTTGGCGGGGTGACATCTTTTGGGCCACCGCTTGGGGAACCTCGTTTGGCACATTGCCAAAGGGCAAGAACCGTAAAGGCAACAAAAAGAAATCCCAGCATCTTTTTTAAATACACCATACCTAAAAATAATGTGGAACAAAGAAACAACTAATTTGAAAACTGGGACGCCGCATTAATAAATTTTAACCCTCCGGTACCATGGCCATGCTTAACACGGAAACCTCTATATTTTTATGCCGGAGAAGTGTTTGTGCACACGACTCAATGGTTGCTCCGGTAGTGATAACATCGTCCACCAAGAGCACGTGCTTAAAATCCCGTTTGTTTGATGCATCCAGTTCAAAGGCATCTTTGGAACTTTCCCATCGCCATTGACGGCCTTTTTTGGTCTGGGTCTTTATGTTTTTCACTTTTATCAACCAATCATCGCAATAGGTTGCGCCAATATTATCTGCTATTTTTTGGGTAAAAAGCGCTACCTGATTATAACCCCGTTTTTTCTGTTTTTTGGAATGCAAAGGAACAGGTACAACAACATCAATGTTCTTTAATTGTCCATTTTCTTTTAAATAGGCTCCGCACCAGTCACCAAAAAAGCCTCCAATTTGTTCCTGATTTTTATATTTCAACCAATGCAATAAACTTTTTACGAGTCCATTTTTGGAGAAAAAAACGAAAGAAGCAGCTTTTTTTATCGGAACCCTACCATAAAATATGCGATCCACTGCGTTTTCTTCCAGATAGTTATGATCGGTGAGCGGCACATCATGTCGACAAACGGTACACAAAATACGTTCTCCCCTAAATAATTGCGTATTACATCCAAAACATACCCTTGGCAATAGGATGTTGTTAATCTCGTTTATTATCTTAGCCAACCTTTTTGGTGTCAAATCTTATACATTTTTTAGCGTAGTATGTCAACCCCATGAACTCCCAAGATAACAATTTCAATTACAAAATTATCTTTGCCGCAATGGCCGCGGTAATTGTAGGGATTCTTATTGCCTTTTATTACAGCTACGCACAATCCAAAAACCAAATGATTTATCTGGAAGAGGAGAAATCTCTTTTGGTAAAAGATTTAACACTTATGCGAGCCGAGGTAGATCGGTTATCAGGCTTGAACGAAGTCAACGAAATCGAATTGCAAACCTCTCGTTTTAGGGTACAGCAACTCTTGGATTCGGTTGGCAGGTTGAACTTCAGCATCACCAAATTAAAGGAAACCAGAAAGGAACTACGTAAATTGGAATTGCGGTTTGACAGTCTAAAACTCAAGAACAACTTTTTGCGATATAACAACAGCTTGCTTGCAAGCAAGTATGACGAAACCCTAAAGCAGTTGGAAGAGCTTCGAGGCAGGGCCAGCAATATGCAACAAACGGAATCGTTGTTGCGGGAGACCAATAAGGAACTTACTAGGGAACTACGAATAAAAAGCTATCTAAAACTGCAGGATGCCGAGGGAAGCGGATTTAGGCTCAGGGCAGGTAGGCCTATTAAAACGAATAAGGCATCGGTAATAGAAAAGCTAAGGGGATGTGTCACTATTTTGAGCGATCCCAGTTCCGATGGCGACATAAAAGTACTCTACTTACAATTTTTGGACCCGAACATGGCCGTTATCGAAGATAATGCCAATACCATTTCGGTGAGTGGCAATACCTATAGCAAAAAGGTGGAAATCGTGTACACAGGAAAAGAAATCAGTGTTTGTGATGCCATTACCGTTCCCGAGGGCTCGTTGGCAGAGGGAATTTATACCCTTAATGTGTTCGAGGACGAAAGATTGCTCTCTTCTACTGAATTTCAGCTGAAATAACATACTTCTTTTTGGGTAAAATTCTATTTTTGCCCAATGGCAAATCAGGAAGACATTTTTAAGAAGGTTATCTCACACGCAAAGGAGTATGGATATGTATTTCAATCCAGTGAGATCTATGATGGACTCAGTGCAGTTTACGACTACGGTCAAAACGGTGCCGAGCTAAAGAAAAATATTCGCGAATATTGGTGGAAGGCCATGGTGCAGCTCAATGAGAATATTGTGGGCATCGATGCTGCCATATTTATGCATCCCACCACTTGGAAAGCCTCGGGCCACGTTGATGCTTTCAATGACCCGCTGATAGATAACAAGGATTCCAAAAAAAGATACCGTGCGGATGTTTTGATCGAGGATTATGTGGCCAAGATCGAAGCCAAAATCGAAAAGGAAGTAAACAAGGCGGCCAAGCGATTTGGTGATAGCTTTGACAAAGAACAATTCCTTGCGACCAACAATAGGGTAATTGGGTATCAGGAAAAGGCTGATTCCATTCTTAAAAGAATGGGGAAATCCTTGGAGAATGAAGATTTGGCCGATGTAAAGGCCTTGATCGAGGAATTGGAGATTGCCTGTCCGCTTTCTGGATCTAAAAATTGGACCGATGTCAAGCAGTTCAACCTGATGTTCGGCACCAAACTCGGAGCTTCAGCCGATAGTGCCATGGACCTGTATCTTCGTCCTGAAACCGCACAAGGTATATTTGTGAACTTTTTGAACGTACAGAAAACCGGAAGGATGAAAATTCCGTTTGGAATTGCCCAAACAGGAAAGGCCTTCCGTAATGAGATTGTGGCCCGTCAGTTTATTTTCCGAATGCGAGAGTTTGAGCAGATGGAGATGCAATTCTTTATAAAACCGGGCACCCAAATGGAGTGGTACGAAGCCTGGAAGGAAAAACGGATGAAGTGGCACCTTTCACTTGGAATGGGCGCGGACAATTACCGTTTCCACGATCATGAAAAATTGGCCCACTACGCCGATGCTGCTGCCGATATCGAATTTAGGTTCCCATTCGGGTTCAAAGAGTTGGAAGGTATCCACTCCCGAACCGATTTTGATTTGAGCAAGCATGAGGAATACTCGGGCAAGAAACTTCAATATTTTGACCATGAGGAAAACAAGAGCTATACGCCTTATGTGTTGGAAACTTCCATAGGATTAGATCGTATGTTCTTGGCGGTGTTCTCCAATGCATTGCAAGAAGAAGAACTTGAAAATGGTTCAACGCGTACTGTACTTAAGATTCCGGCAGTTCTTGCGCCTAACAAGGTAGCTGTACTCCCATTGTTGAAAAGGGATGGACTTCCCGAAGTTGCACAAAAATTGGTGGATGAGCTAAAATGGGATTTCAATGTGGATTATGATGAAAAGGATGCCGTAGGCCGTCGTTACCGTCGTCAAGATGCAGCGGGAACACCATTCTGTGTTACGGTGGACCATCAAACATTGGAAGACGATACGGTAACTATCCGTTACAGGGATTCCATGGAACAAAGTCGTGTAAAACTTTCAGAGGTGAAGGACATCATCTCCAAAGAAGTGGATATGCGTTACTGGTTACAGAAAATCTAAGGTTTTTAGAACAATCCTGTAATTTCCCCTTCATCGTTAATGTCAATACCTTCGGATGATGGATGTGCCGGCAATCCCGGCATACGCATAATGTTGCCCGTAATTGGGATTAGAAAACCAGCCCCAACCGCAATTTCAATCTCTCGTACCGTGATGATAAAATCCTTTGGCCTGCCCAACAATTTGGGATTGTCGGACAATGATTTTTGTGTCTTGGCAATGCAAACGGGCAATTCATCTAGACCAAGGTCTGCGATTTTTCTAAGGTCAGCTTTGGCTTTGGCAGTGTAGTCCACGTATTCAGCACCATATATTTCTGTAGCGATAGTGGCTATTTTATCTTTCACGGTAGATTTCCAATCATAAAGTGGTTTGAATTGCGAAGCTTTGGATTCTACGATTTCAATAACTGATTTGGCCAGATCTTCTGCACCTTCACCACCTTTGGCCCACACATTGGCAACGGCTACTCGAACACCTTTGGATACCGCTAAAGCCTTGATGACCGCAATTTCTTCATCCGTGTCCGAAACAAATTTATTGATGGCAATTACGGGAACAACGTTAAATTTAGCGATGTTTTCCAAGTGTTTTTCCAAATTGGGAAGCCCTTTTTTCAAGGCCTCTACGTTGGGTTCGGTCAAGGATTTTAAATCGGCGCCACCATGGTACTTTAACGCACGAATAGTTGTGGTAAGCACAACGGCCTTGGGCTTTAAACCAGCACTTTGGCATTTAATATCGAAGAATTTTTCGGCACCCAAATCAAATCCAAATCCGGCTTCTGTCACCGTGTACTCAGAATGGGACATCCCCATCAAAGTGGCAAGTACAGAGTTGGTCCCCTGGGCTATATTGGCAAAAGGCCCTCCGTGAATAATGGCTGGGTTCCCCTCTATGGTCTGTACCAAATTGGGCTTAATGGCATCTTTTAACAAAGCCGCCATGGCACCTTCAGCTTTCAGATCTTTGGCATAAATGGGTTCTTTGTCGAAAGTGTACCCCACGAATATATTTCCTAAGCGTTCTTTTAAATCACTAAGACTTTCTGCCAAACAAAGTATGGCCATAATTTCAGAAGCAGCGGTAATATCAAAACCGGTTTCCCGCGGCACGCCCGAGGTTGTGCCACCCAGCCCTACAATTATATGGCGAAGGGAACGGTCGTTCATGTCCATCACGCGTTTCCAACCTATGGTTCTTGGATCTAATCTTAAGGAATTGGTTTTGCTCTGAATATTGTTGTCGATAATGGCCGATAATAGGTTGTGTGCCTTTTCAATGGCGGCAAAATCACCCGTAAAGTGCAGGTTGATGTCTTCCATGGGCAACACTTGGGAGTATCCTCCTCCGGTGGCACCCCCTTTAATTCCGAAGACGGGACCAAGGGACGGTTCCCGTAAAACCACGGTTGATTTTTTCCCCAAGCGGTTCAGCCCTTCGGAAAGCCCGATGGACATCGTGGTTTTTCCTTCTCCTGCGGGAGTGGGGGAAATGGCCGATACCAGAATAAGATTACTTTCTTTAGCTTTTTCTCGATTTATTGCTTTTAAGGGAAGTTTAGCCTTGTATTTCCCGAACATTTCAATGTGTTCTGGGTCGATTCCAAATTTTTCTGCAATGGTAGCGATGTGTTTTAAAGAAACACCTTTGGCGATTTGTAAATCATTCATAGTTTAGTTTTTATGCGCAAGGAAAGGATGTATTCTTCCCATAATTGCTATACAAGATACATAATCGAGCGAGTAAAACTATGATAATTGTAAGTCTGTCAGGGCTATTCCACCCGTTTGCCTTCGGTGGTAAACGATAGGCCTTGTTGTCCCGAGGTGGAAATCATCACCCCTTCAAAATAGGGTTCGTGAGAATTTGGTTTTATGGACCAATCAAAAAGGAAGTTGGCTCCGGTACCCCCTTCTTGATCCTTTTCGTCAATCACAATTTCGACGGTTTCCATGGGTTTGATGTAGATAGGTTCATCAAAATAGGTTCTTATAGGATTGCCCTTGGTATCAAAATATTCAGCTTTATTAATGTAAATGGTATCCTTCAGGTTGGTATTGCGCATACTTATAGTACTGGTAAGATTGTGTGTACGGTGTTCCGTCTCACTATAAATCTCAGAATACACGGAGAGATATGAAGTGCCGGTCAACAAAGAATCTGTTTGGGAAATGTTGGCCATCCTATTGTTCCAATTTACCGGGTCAATTGAGCTCACTTCCTTCTTGGTTTTTTCGGTACAGGAAAAAATCAGCATTAAAAACAGAAAAGAAACCCAATTTCGTATCATATGCTTTGCAATTGGAAACTAAGATACGGATTACTCACAAACCCATTCAAAGCATTTTTTATTTGATGAGCTATGTTGCTTGCTTTTTGAATAACAGATAAGAATATACTACAGGAACCAACACCATTACTGCTATGATGGTCATAAAAATGATAAAATTGGTACGTTCATCAAAAATTAGGCTGGATAGAATGACAAGCAAACCGCCTGCGAACCATATTTTGCCTCCCAATTTGTGGGTTTCTTTCCAAACGCTTTCGTTTTCCAAGGTCCAAGGCGTTCGTATACCGATAAAATAATTGGCCTTGATGGTTTTGAAATAGTTTCCGAGTAGGATAAAAAGTACGCCGCACAGCAATAGAATATAATTGGGATTGGCAAAAGATTGATTTTTTGCAGTGTATATGATAAATAATGCCAAAACCGACATAAAGGTGGTAATGACCCATTTTAAGGTATCGTATTTTTTTCCCATTTTTTGGATTTGCTTTTTCGGGTCGATATGTGGCACGGCCAAAAAAATCACATAGATCAATAGGGAGGTCATGATCGGAATTAGGATAAGTTCCGATTTATCACCATATCGGTCCACCTCGCCCTTAATGTTATAGTGCAAGGGCACTTGGGCGGGCAATTGGTTCCAAACGTATGCCAAGTACAAAAAGGGCAGCAATACAATCCCGATGAGCGGTAATTCTTTTTTAAGGTTCATCATTTATTTTTTAAGGGTTAGTATCCAGTTAAGCAAATCTTCTAAAATGGTGGTGTTCAGGGAATATTCTACAAACTGTCCTTTTTTTTCGCTGATGACCAGGTCGGCTTGTCTTAAAATATCCAAGTGGTGCGAAATACTGGGTTTTGAAATATGAAACCGTTCGGCAATTTCTCCCGCATTCATATCCTTTTCTTTAAGGAGTTCCACAATTTGCCTGCGTGTTTCATCATTTAGGGCCTTGAACAACGAATTCATTTATATTGTTTAGTTATTTAGGTAAATATCTAAATAAAATAGAATATTTCAAAACTATTTATTGATAAACAGATGTTTAGGAAGATGGGTTATGATGCTCTGGTTTCAGCATCTTATAATCATAAAATGGATGAGACCCTGAACTGAATTCAGGGTGATGGAAATAACAATCTAACTATTCCTAAATTATTTACTTTATCCCATACAATGCCTTACCCGCTTCTTCATATTTATCGCCCTCTTTCCAAAATAGTTTTTTGGAACTGTTGGCAATCAATCGACCCGAATATACATAACCTTGGTAGAACTTTAGGAGGTAGTCGTAGTCCAGGCTATCTGCTTCATCGTCGGCCTGGTGATAGTATTTCATAATCTCGTCATTAAAACTATGAAAGCCCGTGGAGTAGGTGGGCGCCGGAACCCCTTTTTTTGCAAAACTGACATTATCGCTTCGATCAAAAAGCCCTTGTTCCGGGGCAGGATCGCCAATGGCCTTTAGTCCAAATGCACCGGCACCCTCAATAATCAAATCTTCTGCATTGGTACGTTCCAAACCTATTATGGTAGCCAAAGAGGTGTCGTTATATCCTCCGCCATCGGTATTGAAGCAATACGAAACTTTGTGCAGCGGAATCATGGGGTGTTCTGCGTAATATTGACTTCCCAATAATCCTTTTTCTTCTGCCGTGAACAAAATGAACAAGGCCGAACGCTTGGTTGGATACTTCCCCAAATTTTCCAGCATGGACAACACCGCGGTAACCCCGATGTTGTTGTCGCGTGCACCATTATAAATGGAATCGCCTTCAGTATTGGGTTGTCCGACTCCTACGTGGTCGTAGTGGGCGGAGTAAATAACATATTCTTTTTTAAGTATGGGGTCGGTACCTTCGATGATACCCACCACATTTTGGGTATGCAGTATAGCTTCGGTCTGTCCGTCCGATTTTAAATTATAAGATAGCTGCATGTCTTTTGTAAACCCTGGATCATTAGACTTTGTATTCACCCAAGCATGCGGCATTTCGGAAGATTCAAGCGCATCTTCAGCATCCTTCACTTCGGTTCGAGCATCGATATAGTGTTTTAAACGGCTCCACATGCCTTCATCAAACTGTACTAGCTCTAGTAGTCCTTTGGCATCCATAGCTTTGGCACGCTCCACCTTTTCCCTGCTGCTTCGAAACATTTGGCCAGGATCTTGTCCTGCTCCGTTTCCCCCAAGTACCACTACCATCTTTCCAGAAACGGTCATGCGTTTAAAATCATTTTCGGTACCATAACCTAAAAAGACTGCTTCGCCGGACTGCTCTATTGCCGGCATTTTAAAAGACGCTTGCAAGGGATAGTTGACTCCGTTCAAACTTAGTTCTACAAAATTTGGCGCACCTGTTTTTACGAGATCAAATTTTTGATAGTAAGAATCCGTGCCTGGAACCGGTTGGGCACCAAACCTTCTCAATTGGTTGGCCAAATAACTGGCGGCTATCTTGTTGCCCCTAGTGCCGGCTTCACGACCCTCCAAAAGGTCGTCCGATAAAAATTTGATGTGGCTTTCAATCGTATTTTTGCTAACGGTGCTAGCTGCTTTCTCTTTGTCTGATTGGGCGTAAATAGCTATTGCAAACATTGAAAAAGCTAAACAGAGTACAAATGATTTTTTCATAGGGATTTAATAAGTGGTGCTGAATTCAAGCGATGATGTAAGGTAACATTTTTTAATAAAAGACCAGGCTATTCTATTTTTGGTACTTTTCCTTGTTCATTCAAAATTCCTTCCATTTTTAAATGAGTGATTACAGGCTTATTTTCCATACGAACTAAACTCACATGATCAAAAGCCATAGAGTCCTGTGGATTTTGACTTCCCCCAGTAGTGCCCAAAATAGTATAGCTCTGTCCTTTTCGGATTTGGTTTGAAAAGGAGTGGAAATGCCCGTTGATTACAGTATACTCTCGGTCGGCCAATACATCCTCCAAGGGCCCGAGTCCTTTTTCGTCCTGGCGCATCCAAAGTGGTTTGTGCATTAGCACGAACGTCCATTTTACATCTGGATTATCCTTTAACACTTTTGTAAAGTAATCCAATTGAGCTTGGCTCATCCCACCTATTCTGCGTTCTGGCATGTTGTAATACTCCGATTCTTCATAGGTGCCCTCAATTTCGCCATTAATGATTTTTAACGCTGTGGCCCGGGCTTTATAGATTTCCATCATACGTTTTTCTTCATAATCTTCGGAATCCATCATCAAAAACAAAACATCTTTGTATATAAAATGATAGTAGCGAGGACCGAAACGGTTTTTCCAGAACTCTCGCATTGTAGGGTTGGTGAGGTCGTGGTTACCACCCAAATGAAAGAAGGGCATATTTAGTTTAGCGGTGCGGTCATCAAATGAATCCCATTCTTTGGTAAGCTGCTCTTTATCTTCTGTGCCGCCATCTATCAAATCCCCCACACTGAGTACAAAAGTGGGGTCGAGCATGTTCAATTGTTGTACTGCGGTGGCGTAAACCCCTTCTCTTTCTCCTCCATTGAGGTCGGAAATAATGGCAAACGTAAAATCATCTTCTGTAGTTTCGAAGGTCTCGCTGGTCCAAGGTTTGGGCCCTGTGTTTACATCGTGAACAAACTTTGAAACTTCTTTTTTAAGTGTGGGTTCTTCGTTTTGCTTACATCCGGATAAGGCTAATAAGGCTAAGAAAAAGAAATAAAGACTTTTCATAATCGATAATGTTATTTAATGGGTACCCAAAACTCTTCTTCAGATTCGGGGTGTTCTCCCTTGTATTTAGCTCCCATTAGGGCAAAGTAAGGTCTGTCATCCATTTCATATTCTGAATTTGGAAGCCAATCACTATAAATATACCTGAAAGTTTCCATAGCTTCGCTTGGTTTTCCTTGGTATGGGAAAACGGCATACAATCCTTCTGGAATGGTTAAGCTTTGCATGCCCTTTGGTATTTCATCAATTTCCAATACGGCAATGGCCACCCATTTTTCAAATGCCTGGGTGGGGTTGAAATTTTGAAAAAAGGAAGTGTTGGGATATATCTCAACGGAATAGAGATCATCGTTCAGGGAATGTTTGATTTCCTTTTTTCTGGGGGAAAAGCTTTGCCAAAGGTCAAACGTGTTGTTGTCTGCGAAGGAGGTGATTGATTTTTTGCCGACCAACAAGGTTGGGGGTAGGGTTTGTATTCTTGGGGCAATCATAATTAATGTATCCCTAATTTATCCATGGTTTCTTGTCTGATATTCTCTGGAGCAATTTTCACTCCAGGTTGCGACCCATAGATTTGATATCCATATTCAACACCATATATCCTATCGACGAGCATTCTGGCAGGGGTCGGTTTGAGTTCTTCTTTTTTTACCGCATCCAAAATAACCGGAAGGTATCGTTTCATGGTTTCAATATCGGAATGCTGTATCATTAACCACATCACACTAGCAAATTTCCCTCCGACCACACTTCGTCCAATATATTTATTATGGTTTTGGTAAATGGAATCGATTACTTTTATGTTTTGGTGACTTACCTCAATCAATTTTTCATCAGAAACACCGGGAATACGGACACTTTGATCTTTTATTTCCAGTTCGGCCATTAATTGGGTCAAATCTTTATCAAGGTTGTTTTGTGTAATGTAGGTTTTGATGTCAAATGAGTTTTTTTGAACATTTAAGGGGCCACATTCTTCAAGAAGATCATCATAGGTCTCTTGCAAGTGTAAGTACAAACTCGAGTCATATTTTAATTCATCAAGCCATTCGCAACCTTTTTCTTGTTGAATCATTTTTTTTAAAGCAAGGATAATTCCTTCTTCTGACTCTTTCAATCGATACAGTGCAATTGCAATGTTCCAATAATCCAACGCATTAAAGTTTTCCACTTTTCCTTTTGTGGCGCGTTGGGTAGACTCCAAACTTGCCTTTGCCAAAGCGATGTCATAATCTGTTACCTTTTCCCGTTGAACAATGTCCATAGATAGCACTTCACTTTCAAAATCTGACATTTCTTCTGTTTGTGATAGGCAAAGCAGCGGAATGAATAAAAGCGTGAATTTTGAAATTAGTTGCATAATAGTTTGTGATTGGAACCCTTTTAAAGATAGTGAATTAAGCTATAAAGGTTGGCTAAAAAACATAATTCAATTGCACCCCGCCAAAATAATTACGTGCATTTCCTGGGTAATAATACCTGGGTTGTGCTCCCCCAAAACCAACGGCATTGATCAGTACGGACTGTGCATAATTACTGTCAAAAATATTGTTGATTCCCGCATTCAGACCTAAACTGATATGCGAAGAAAGCGAAGTGCGATAGCCTAATTTGGCATGGAACACGTTAAAGGAATCACTACTGATGGAATTGGCATCCGTCAAAGGAATTTCATCCACAAACTGATGGGTCAGATTGAGCAGCAGTCCGTTAGTATGCCTTAAATCAATACCCGAGCTTAACCGATGTTTTGGCACTCCCGTGAGCGGATTTCCCGAATAATCGTTGTCGCCGTCCACAAAATCCACAAAACTATGGTCGTTCAATGTGTAGCTTAGATAAGGAGAAAAGGTGAGCGTTCTTGACAACTGCTCTTGATATTGAAGGTCTAGTTCCAACCCTTGATGACGGGTTTCTCCCGCATTTCTGCCAATATATTGGTCCTCTCCCACACGTTGCGCCACCAGTAGGTTTTTCACGTTCATTCGGTACAAGGTAATGTTGGTTGATAAGCTTTTATTAAATAGCGACCATTCAGTGCCCAATTCATAATTGGCTCCCGTTTCTTGTGCAATATCTGGGTTGATGACGCCATTGGGAGTCAATGTTTCTTCCAAACTGGGATTGGAAAAACCCTTACTGATGTTCGCATAGATCTTTCCGTTTTTTAATTGGTAGTTGAGTCCAAGATTTGGTAGCAATATGGCATCAAAATCACGTTCCGCAGAAGCGTTGGCTTCGCCTTGATTGAACAAATCCCTGAAATCATAATTGGTCTTGTTCAAATTAAGACCCAATTGGGCGGAAAACTTTGTTGTAATGGGGTAGGTAAGCGTACCAAAAAGATTGAACTGTTTTCTAAACTCCGTATTGTCGCTCAGTTGATTCCCTTGCAAGCTGCCATTGCCATCATTTTCTTCGTACAGGTTTTCAAAAGTGCCCCAATGGTATTCATCTTTATAGAATTCGCCGCCAAAAGTAAACTGTGCCTCGCCCCAATTGCCTGTAAATCGACTTCTAAAACCGAATCCGTTGGTAAATTCATCCAGAATGTTAAAAGGTCTTGGTTCATAGTGGTCTAAATAAGTATAAAAGATACTAGTGGTATTTTGAAGGTGTTCCGAAAATTGATAGGTGTGCGAGAGCCCCGTCAAAATATAGTTGTTGGCCTCAAAGCCCTGGGATTCCAACCAATTTGATGGTGCGCGGGTAGGGTCTTCTTCAAAATCGGTTTGGTTGATGGAACTTGGAATATGAGCTGTATAGTCGATATAATTTACCAAAAGTGCCACACTGCTTTTTTGTCCCGTTCGGAACCGGGTGTTCAGCAACAAGCCATCGCGCTGAAACTGACTGTTCTGTCGGTATCCATCGGTTTCCAGGTGGTTGTAGCTAAGGGATAGATTAAAACCATCTTCCGAATGGGAGAATGTTAAGTTGTCCTTCAGCATATTGTACGAACCCATCGTAAATGAATTGATAAGCAGGGTCTTGTCTTCTACGGATGCCTTGGTATCCAGCAAAATGGCGCCTCCCAGATTAGAGCCATAGGCGGTGGCTTTTGGACCTTTTATGAACTCTACGGCACCCAAATTCTCAAAATCGTAGGCCTCGATAGTGGAGGAGCCAGTGCCATTGGTCACAGGGATACCGTTAAAGTACATACGTAACTTGTTGGTACCATAGGGAGTTCTTGCGCCGATACCGCGGATAGTGATTCGGTTGGTGTTGATGGCTCCTGATAGAATATATACCCCCGAAATTTGGTTTATTGCAGATGGGATATCCGTAGGGTTGAACCGCTCAAAAGTCCTTCCGGCTATTTTTGAAGAAGATGTAATACCCGTAGCTTTTTTGGGAATGGCATCTTGGGTGATGATGACTTCTTCCAATTGTGTTATGGAATCTTTTCGGGTGTCCTGTGCTAGTATTTGTAGTGCAGATAAAAATGTAAAAAGCAGGGGGAATACTTTAAATCTAAAATTCATTAAAATGATTTTTCTAGTTCGTTTAATAGGGTTTCGGTATTCTTGATAGTTGCAAATTCGTCTTTTAAGTTGGCCAGTTCTGAGTGAAAAATGACCTCGGCACTGTATGGGTTGCCATCATATCCGATTTTATCAAAGGCCGCAGTGGCATCGGAAACCAAAGTAACATCAAAACCTAAGTTTGAGGCCATCCGAACAGAACTGGAAATGCAGTGCTCAATGGTTAGTCCTGCGATAACCAAATCAGTAATGTTTTGAGCTTTTAACCTACTTTCCAAATGCGTTCCGATAAAAGCGTTGTTTACATTTTTTTCAAACACGGGTTCGTTGATCATTGGCTCTACTGCGGGGTGAAAATTGTTTCCTATTTTACTAGGGTGGAGCGGTGAACCAAGTTCGGTGGAATTATGTTTTACATGAAAAACAGGAAATTGATTCTCCCTGAAAAATTGCAATAACCTACCACAATTTTCTTCGGCTTCGGGGTTGTTTCGCTCCGTACCGTAGTATGCTATTTCTTGGAGACCAAGTTGGGTGTCAATTAGGACAAGAGCGGTCATGGAGTTAAATTTTGACCTAAAATTACGGGAAAACTTCTAGAAAGCAGACTATGATTCTTTTCCTTGATGCATCCATTGACAAATTCAATTTTAGGGAGCCGTTCACAATAGCTATTTTTGAACAAATTTGAGCGCATGAAAATTGTATCCTACAATGTAAATGGAATACGAGCCGCCCTAAAGAAAGGGTTTGTGGAGTGGTTGCAATCGGTTGGTCCCGATGTGGTCTGTTTGCAAGAGACCAAGGCGATGGAAGAACAGGTGGACACCTCTGTTTTTGAAGAAGCCGGTTATTCCCACAATTACTGGTTCAGTGCCCAGAAAAAAGGATATAGCGGAGTGGCGTTACTTTGTAAGAATGAGCCTGATAACGTGGAATTGGGAACAGGTATAGATTATATGGACCATGAGGGTAGAAATATCCGTGCCGACTTTGGAGATCTTTCTGTAATGAGTATGTACCTGCCCTCTGGCACCAATATGGACCGTCTGGATTTTAAGCTCACCTATATGGGCGATTTTCAAAAATATTCGGAAGAGCTGCGAAAAGAACGTCCCAATCTTATTATTTGCGGAGATTACAATATATGTCACGAAGCAATCGATATCCATGACCCGGTCCGCAACAAAAATGTATCGGGATTTTTACCCGTGGAGCGGGAATGGATTGACAATTTTATGAAAAGTGGTTTTATCGATAGCTTCAGACATTTCAACAAAAAACCCGATAATTATACGTGGTGGAGTTACAGAGCCAATGCCAGGGCAAACAATAAAGGCTGGCGTTTGGATTATGGAATGGTGGCCGAGCCCTTGGAAGATAGGTTAAAACGTTCCGTAATTCTGTCCGAAGCAAAACACAGCGATCATTGCCCCATTTTATTGGAAGTTGAGAAATAACATTGGCTTAAAAGCCGATGTTTTTGTTTCAGTACCTTTAACCGTCCTAAACTGTAAAAGATGAAATACACCAGAATTCCACATACCGATGTCAGAATATCCAAAATTTGTTTGGGAACTATGACCTGGGGCCGCCAGAACAATGAAGATGAAGCTCACGAACAAATGGATTATGCCTTGGACCAAGGGGTCAACTTTTTTGATACGGCCGAACTGTATCCTGTACCGGCCAAAAAGGAATTGTATGCCGTTACCGAAGAGCTTATTGGAAATTGGTTTAAAAAAACAGGAAATCGCGATAAGGTTGTATTGGCCTCTAAAATAGCGGGACCAGGGCATGCCGGCAAGCATATCCGTAGCACTGGGTTCAGTAAGGAC
The DNA here is from genome assembly GCF_040148835.1 of Allomuricauda sp. NFXS6. NCBI lineage: Bacteria > Pseudomonadati > Bacteroidota > Flavobacteriia > Flavobacteriales > Flavobacteriaceae > Allomuricauda > Allomuricauda sp. NFXS6. The sequence continues at coordinate 130,856 of NZ_JAGEMG010000002.1, forward strand.
TCCATCACCAGTGCGGTGGAGGGCAGTTTAAAACGTCTCCAAACAGATTATATCGATTTATACCAACTCCATTGGCCAGAAAGGAACACCAATTATTTTGGACAACGGGGATACAATGCCCATGCTGTTGATGTTTGGGATGATAACATCCACCAAGTATTGGAAACCCTTCGTGATTTAATTGCCGAAGGCAAAATTCGTCACGTAGGACTGTCTAACGAAACACCATGGGGCACTATGCGTTTTTTGGAAGAAAGCAAAGTGCACCAATCCCTTCCCCGTATGCGTACCATCCAAAACCCCTACAGTTTACTGTGTCGCCTTTTTGAAGTAGGGCTTTCTGAAGTTTCGATGCGTGAACAGGTAGGCTTACTGGCCTACTCCCCGCTTGGGTTTGGTGTGTTGAGCGGAAAATACCTTTCCGAAGTCCCTCCCAGAAAAGCAAGGGTAACGTTGTTTCCCAATTATAACAGATATAGTGGAGATACCGCCGTGCAAGCTACAGAGAAGTATGCCCAATTGGCCAAAGAACACGGTTTGAGCATGGCGCAGATGGCCTTGGCCTTTGTAAACACCCGGCCATTCCTTACCAGTAATATTATTGGAGCGACAAGTATGGAACAGCTTAAGGAAAATATTGACAGTATCAATGTGGAACTTTCTGATGAGGTCTTAAAAGGAATTGAGGAAATACACAAAGTGATTCCAAATCCCGCACCTTAAATTATTCTAAAGCGTACGCTCGGTATTCATCGCCAGAGGCAGTACCCATTTTCCCGCCCCCGCAGGAAATTACCAGGTATTGTTTGCCATCAACTTGATAGGTAATGGGTGTAGCATACCCTCCAGCCGGAAGTTGATCTTCCCATAGTTGTTTGCCTGTCTTCATGTTGAACGCACGGATTTTCTCATCCTTGGTCGCTGCAATAAAAAGCACTCCACCTTTGGTGATGACAGGGCCGCCATAATTTTCCAATCCTGAAACAGGAACATTGGGGTCATCCAAACTTTCTTCATGACCCAAGGGCACTGTCCATAAATATTCACCTGTGTTAAGATCAATGGCATTTAGGGTTCCCCATGGCGGTTTTACCACAGGATAACCCCTATCATCTTTGAAACGGGCAAAACTGGCTACGGAATAAGGCACATCAACTTTTAGTTTTTCCACTCTATGGTCTTTGACCTCTTCCATATCCAATATAAAGTCTGTAATGGCATTGTTCTCTTCTTCTGAAAGATTGGGCATGCCAGGCATGGCACCACGCCCTTTTTGAATAATGGCTTTTATGGAGTCGGATTCCAATCGCAATTTCACATTTTGAAGTTCAGGGATTCCATTCAAGCCTTGTAACTCGCCACCGTGGCATCTAGCACAATGAATTTGAGCCAAGCTTTGTCCTACGCTGGATCCTTCATCATCTCCGCCAACTTCTTTCATTTTAATGATCCAAGCCATTTCATTGGCATTCACGTACATCACCCCGTCCCTAGGGTCGAGCGCCGCTCCGCCCCATTCGGCACCACCGTCGGCACCTGGGAATAGAATTACTCCCGTAGTATCCATCGGGATAAACTGCCCTTTTGATGTAATGGATTTAAATTTTTCCAAAACGGTTGGATTGTCCTCGGTTTCATTCCCTTGAACCAAATCATCAACAAAGGCAGTTCGATTTGGAGCATATAGGTCATCCTCTTTCAAAATTTGACGTGCAAACGGTGCTGGTTTTAAGGGTAATGGCTGGGTTTCAAATGCTTTTTCGCCAAGCAGTGTGGAACTTGGATAGGTTTTTTCTTCAATAGGGAACAAGGGTTCTCCCGTAATTCGGTTGAATACAAATACGTGGCCACTTTTAGTGACCTGTGCCACAGCTGGAATGGTTTGTCCGTCCCTAACAATTTCCACCAAGTTGGGAGGTGCGGGCAAATCTCGGTCCCAAATATCGTGGTGTACCATTTGAAAATGCCAAATACGCTCTCCAGTATTGGCGTTCAGCGCCAAAAGGGAATTGGCAAAGAGGTTGGAGCCTTCGCGGTCGCCTCCATACCAATCAAAAGCGGCCGAACCTGTAGGGATGTAAACAATACCTTGCTCATTGTCCAAAGCCATACCGGGCCAACTGTTGGCACCACCAACTTTTTTATAGGCTTCGGCGGGCCAAGTATCGTAACCAAATTCTCCCGGTTGTGGAATAGTATGGAATGTCCATAAAATTTCGCCTGTGAGCACATCATATGCCCTAATATGGCCAGGGGAGGAACCTGGCCCTTCACCAACTCGGGTACCTTGAATGAGTATATTTTTAAAAACTGCTCCAGGGGTGTTTGACACTACCGACAGTTTATTGGGGTCCCTGCCCAAATCATCTCGTAGGTCAATGCTACCGTTGTTCCCAAAAGAGGAAATGGGCTCGCCAGTTTCAATATTGATGGCGTAGAGTTTTGGTCCAGAGGAGAAAAAGATGCGGCTAGGTTCCTCGCCATCCGATTCCCAATAATTTAATCCGCGGTTGAGCCCCAAGCCCGATTCATCCTTGGCTTTGGGTAAAAATTTCCAGATTTCTTTACCTGTTTTCGCGTTTATGGCGAATAATTCAATGGCTGCATTAACGCCATAGACGGTATTGCCTACCATTAAAGGACTGGTCTGTATTTGGGTTGTTCTCCCTTCTTGTAGTCCTCCACTTTTATAGCTCCAAGCCAGTTTTAATTGTGAAACATTGGAAGTATCGATTTGATCTAGATTGGAAAAGTGAGTGCGTTCGGGGTCCCCCAAATAATGTTCCCAAGTAGTAAAATAGGGTTTGTCAGTTGTATTTGGATTGGAACAGGACGCGATTGTGGCAAAAGAAAGAAAAAGGAAATATCTTTTCATGTGGAGTTTGAAAGTTTATGAATTGAGTATTTATAATCAACTATGGTATTGTGTCTCTTCGAGTCTTTCGACTACGCTCAAGATGAACTTAAGTCGAGAAGTTATTAAACCCAACGTTTTAAAAATGAGGTCTCGCATCTCGACTGCGCTCGATATGACCGCTTGACCTGACAACTTTTTGTTTTTAAGCAATCAGATTTTTAAATATAGAAAGAAACCATCAAAAAGGAGGCTTATCCGAATAGGTGAGCGATTACATCTTCAATTTTTGAGACTTTCTGAATCTGAATACCTGTCTTTTTTAAACCGATTTTATTGTTTTTGGATACAAATATGGTTGAGAAACCCAATTTTTCAGCTTCAAGAATACGTTGGTCTACACGTTGCACGGGTCTTATTTCACCGGCAAGCCCTACTTCGGCGGCGAAACAGACGCCTTTTTCAATGGGAATGTCCGAGTTGCTGGATAGGATGGCAGCCATAACGGCCAAATCTATTGCGGGATCATCCACGGAGATTCCGCCGGTAATGTTCAAGAAAACATCTTTTGCCCCCAATTTAAAACCTGCGCGTTTTTCCAAAACGGCCAAGAGCATGTTCAATCTTTTGGCATTGAATCCTGTGGCTGAACGTTGCGGTGTGCCATAAACAGCGGTGCTCACCAAAGCTTGAATCTCGATCAGCAAGGGCCGCATCCCTTCTACGGTGGCGGCGATGGCGGTTCCGCTGAGGTCTTCATCATTTTTAGAGATCAACACTTCGGATGGGTTGTTCACTTCGCGCAAGCCGCTTCCCTGCATTTCGTAAATGCCCAGCTCGGCGGTTGAACCGAATCGGTTTTTGAGGGAACGAAGAATACGATACACGTAATTACGATCACCTTCAAACTGAAGAACCGTATCCACCATATGTTCCAGAATCTTGGGGCCTGCAATGGTGCCATCTTTGGTAATGTGACCCACCAAAATAACGGGGGTATGGCTTTCCTTTGCGAATTTGATGAGTTCGGCAGTGCTTTCTCGGATTTGTGAAATGCTTCCTGCTGCAGATTCGATATAATCGGTGTGCAGCGTTTGAATGGAATCGATGACCACCAAATCAGGCTCAATAGTGGAAATCTGCTGAAAAATATTCTGTGTTTTGGTCTCGGTAAGGATGTAGCAATTCTCGCTGTTCGGCTGAATACGATTGGCACGCATTTTTATTTGCCTTTGACTTTCTTCGCCGGAAACATATAGGATTTTATAGGGTAGCTTCAAAGCAATCTGAAGCAACAGCGTACTTTTTCCGATGCCCGGTTCCCCGCCCAACAAGGTCAGCGAGCCCGGCACCAGTCCACCGCCCAACACGCGATTGAACTCTTGGTCCAAAGTGTCAAGTCTGAGTTCTTTTTCTTGTGTGATTTCGGAAACCCGAAGGGGTTTGTTGGCCTGTTTGGCAACCTTATCGGTTTTCCAACTTTTTTTGTCCTCTTTTTGGACCACTTCTTCAACAATGGTATTCCATTCCTTGCAAGAGGAACATTGCCCGATCCACTTGGGAAATTGGGTTCCACAGTTTTGACAAAAAAATGCTGTTTTGGTCTTGGCCATTCAAACTAAATGAGGGGCCTAAGATATGGATTTAGATGATGGATTGGATATTTGGATGGTTAGATAGTTGGATTTTTAGAAAGGAAATCATCTAACAATCCAATAATCTAGAAATCCAAAATACTAATAGCCAAAGTCTGCTTTAAGGGCATCGATTTTTTGGAGGGCCAAATCCTTGGTCAAAAAGTCGATTTCCTCCAATTGGAACGCTTTTTCGAAGGTTTTGAACGCTTTTTTGGGCTCTCCAATAAATTCATAGTACTCTGCTTCAAAGTAAAAGCCCATCATGGTATCGGGATATTCTTTTTTGCAAAGGTCGGCCAGAGGTTCTAGCGACTCGTAGTCTTCCTTTTTGAGGCAAGCGGCATAAATAGCCATAATATCGTTGAGTTCCACAGGTTTTTCGAACCCGAATAGATCTTTTATGGTTTGGTATCGGTTCTCCAAATAACTGAAAACGGGTTCTTCGGAAGTCAAAATATCTGATTTATATTCTGCAGGGGTGATGGGTCTGTAAATCCGAAAAACGTTGTCAAAAGCTTTACTTATCCCATAAGCTGCAATGGAGGTATGGTCGGCATTTTCGTACTCATCAAAAAAGTAATGCAAGGATTCTTTATCGATGGATTCGATGCTGAGGTTCATTTGCAGAATACGTTGTCTGTCGTCCGAGGCTTGTTTCTCCACAATCAAATTGTAAAAGATGGTCTGGTCCAGTTCGGACAAACGGGCGGGGACCCTGCTCTCCATTTCTGTGGCCAAAACGGGTGAAATACTGATATATGAATTGAAAAGTGAACGCTCTTTGAACAAAAAGTAGTTTCCGAAATTAGCGGTAATGTCGTACCCAACAAACATTTTGAAGGGAGCTATGTTATAACTGGTTTCTAAATATGGAATGATTTCGGTTCCCAAAAATTCGAAAAACATTTTACCTTTTTCGGTGGGCAAACCTGATACTTCATCGTAGGCGCAATCTTCCCATCTCAAATCATTTTCCAATTGGCCAATACCGACCACAATGGCTTCGGGCATGCGATCGAACCTACTTTGGAATTTTACATTGGCCACAACAAGGTCAAATAAATGTTCGGCATCCAAAACCACGATCAAGGGATATGATTTTTCTTCAGTATAATCTGCTGGGAAATAATAGGAGACATCTCTTCGCTCTTGTAGTTTGAACGATTCAAAGATTTCTTTTTTTACTTGAGCACCTAGGTTCAAGCACGTAAAGCCTATCAGTAGCAATAGACATTTTTTCATTGGTTAAGATTTAGGCGGCTGGGGCTTACCGATTTCTATTCAATAACGGTAATACAATAAAGGATATTGTGCCAAAAACTACAACCATTGCGGTTTGAGAAATCCACATGATCCATCCAAAGGCATCTCCGGATACCGAGCTTATTCCAAAAATCCCGAGCGCGGCACTAACCGCTATTGGATAAAGCCCGATTCCTCCATTGGTGGTGGACATGGCAAAGGCTCCGGCTACAAACGCCACCAAGAGTTCGCTAACCGATAGGGAAAGGGTTTCGACAACTGTGTGCTTTATCACCCAAAACATTCCAATGTAAGCGATCCAAATAAAGATGGTGTGGAATACAAAGGGCCATTTGTTCTTCATTTTGAAAACACTCAGCACGCCATCAATGAGACCGTTTAGAAATGTTTTCACCTTGTTTGCAAAGGGCGATTTTGATTTTCTGATGATAAATGAGCCGATAAAAAGCCCTAGAAGACCAATGGCCAAAATTGCTACAGTTCCTATAATGCTTATTCCTTTCTCCTCTAGAAAAGCAAGAATTATATCGGTTTGCAATAAGAGTGTTGTGGTTAAAATCAGTAATAGCATTAACAGATCAATGACCCGTTCTGTTACGATGGTTCCAAAACCTTTTTCAAAAGGGACGCCTTCGTAAGTGGTAAGTGCGGTCGCCCTCAGAAATTCACCAGATCTAGGTATCCCCAAATTGGCAAAATAAGCCATAAGCACTATAAAAATGCTATTGATGAACTTTGGACGGTACCCCAATGGCCTTAATAAGTATTTCCAACGAACGGCCCTGGAGATATGACTTAGAATTCCGAGAATAATCGACATACCTACCCAAAATGGGCTGGCATTGGAAATGTAGTGGATGATTTGCTTTCGCTCGTCGGGTGTGGTAGAATTATAGGAATACCAAACCAAAAAGAGCCCAAAAGCAATGGGTACAAACAGTTTAAGGAATTTTTTAAGGGATTTGCCCAAAATTTACTTGAGTAGATTGGTCTTCTCGTTCGGGAAAACCAATGCTGGATTAAATGTTTTAGCCTCTTCGATATCCATCCAACCGTATGTAATAAGGATCAATACGTCACCCACCGCTACTTTTCTGGCAGCGGCACCGTTTAGGGTCAGTTCTCCCGAACCTCTGGGGCCTGGAATGGCATAAGTTTCCAACCGCTCACCGTTGTTATTGTTCACGATCTGCACTTTTTCGCCCCTAATGATATTGGCGGCATCCATCAGGTCTTCGTCTATGGTAATACTACCTATATAGTTAAGGTCTGCTCCGGTAACTTTTACACGGTGAATTTTAGATTTTACGACTTCTACTTGCATGGTGCAAAACTATCAATTCAATCTTAGATTATCAATTAAGCGCACGCCGTCTGCATAAACGGCAATAAATGCCCTATATTTTTGGTTGTCCTGTATTTTTAAAGCTGGAGTCAATGTGTTCTCGTCGGCAATTTCGAAATATTCCAGGTCAAATAAAGGATGTTGTTCAAATTCGGATTTTGCCCAATCCTTTATATCCACAGCACTTTTCGTGCCAAATTTGGCTTTGGCAGCTTGTAGCGTAGTATGTATAAAACCAGCTTGTGCACGGGTGTTTTTTGATAGTCTTTCGTTGCGTGAACTCATGGCCAAACCATTCTGTTCCCTTTCGATGGGACAACCGATAATGGCAAAGGGCAAATCTTTGATTTCGGCCATTTTTCGGATAATCTGTAATTGCTGAAAATCTTTTTCACCAAAATAGGCTCGGTCGGGGGCTACGGTTCTAAGTAAAAGCTCCACAATGGTTCCGACTCCATCAAAATGACCACTCCTGAACTCCCCTTCCATTACTTTATCCAATCCATCAAACTCGTAGGACTCGGAGATGACCTTGCCTTGATAGATTTCATCGACCGTGGGGGCAAAGACCACAATATTGTCCGAAACCTGTTTCAAAAGTTCAATATCCTTCTCAAAAGTGCGCGGATATTTCTCGAGATCATCTTTTTTGTCGAATTGTGTTGGGTTCACAAAAATGCTTACGACTACCAAATCATTTTCTGAGAGCGCTTTTTTTGCCAGAGAGATATGACCCGTATGAAGAGCGCCCATAGTGGGCACTAGACCAATGGAGTGGTCTTTTTTGCGTTGCTCCATTATGAAGCTGTTTAGTTCTTTTTTACGGTCGAATATCTCCATAAACATAGTACAAAAGGGTGCAAAAATACTATAAATACTGCTAATCAGCATAATTTTTGTACTTTTGCAGCTATGTTTTTCAGATAAACAAAAGAAAGTGTTTATGAATGGTAAAAAGGTATTGTTTGTATCTTCTGAATTAGTTCCCTACCTCCCAGAGAACCCTGTTTCCTTAATGTCTTACGAAGCGCCTAGAATGGTGAACAGTAACGGTGGCCAAATACGCATATTTATGCCAAGGTATGGAAATATCAACGAAAGAAGGCATCAATTACATGAGGTCATACGTTTGTCGGGAATGAACCTGGTGATCAACGACATGGATATGCCCCTTATCATAAAGGTAGCATCCATTCCAAAGGAGCGAATCCAAGTCTATTTTATAGACAACGACGAATACTTTAAAAGAAAGGCCACCTTTACCGATGCTGATGGAAACTTGTTTCCGGATAACGACGAGCGCGCCATTTTCTTTGCCAAAGGAGTAGTGGAAACGGTAAAAAAACTGAATTGGTCCCCGGACATTATCCATGTGCATGGCTGGATGGCTTCCATGGTGCCACTTTACCTGAGAAAGTACTATGCAGATGAGCCATTGTTCTCCGAAAGTAGAATAGTGACATCTGTTTATGGTAAAGATTTTGAAGGTGAGCTGGACAGTACCATGATAGATAAAATTGCATTTGACGGTATAGATAAGGAAGATATTTCCTCACTTTCCAAGCCCGAGTATAATAATTTGTTAAAGGTTGCCGTAAATCATTCTGATGCCGTTATTTTAGCCGCGGAAGATTTGTCGGATGACCTAAAAAGCCACATAGACAATCTTTCCGTTCCGGTATTGCCCTACGTTTCCCTTCAGGAAGCAGAAGAGGCGTACACAAATTTCTATAATACAGAGGTTTTAAAATAGATTGAATGAGATTTTCCAAGATTTTCAAAGTTTCAGCGCTGGTTGGAACTTTGTTTTTACTAATTGCCTCATGTGAAAGTGAATTGGACGCTTTAACGATTGGCGAAGGTGTTATTGATGGGGAGCCGTTTACGACCGGCAAGATAGAATACGATGTTTTCACCTACAACAAGGGCATCACAGCGGTACAGACCAATAGACTTCCTTTGTACCAATTGGGGATTTTTAATGACCCCATTTATGGACAAAGAAAGGCTAGTATCATTTCACAACTTTCATTGCCAAATACTTCTCCAGAATTCGGCGACCTTAGCCAAGCAGAGGAAGATGAGGCCGATAACGACCAAGAGAACGAAACCGTAAAAGAGGTCATACTGTTCATTCCTTTTCAAACGGCCCCATCCCCCGATTCAGATGGCGATGGTATTCCGGATGAGTTGGAAAGCGGGGAGGATGCGGATGATCCAAATTCTGATTTTGACGGTGACGGGGTTACCGATAATCAAGAACGGATAATAGGATCGGACCCTTACAACCCCGATGAAGACGGTACAGGAGATGATTTTGTTTCCAATATATACCCAAATAGGTTTGATTTGGACAGTATTTATGGGGATAGGGAACAAACATTTGATATCGTAGTTTCAAGATCCAATTACTTTCTTCGTGATTTAGATCCAAATTCCAACTTTGAAGAAGCCCAAGAGTATTATTCCAATCAGGATTTTTCCGGATTTATAGGAGAGGAACTCACCATAGAGGGTCAGAAAACCGTGGTTATTGATGATACGGAAAAGCTTGTTTATGCAGAGGACGACCCAGATACTGATGATGTGGATGAGTCTCAAACTGTGGTGGATTCAAGGATTCCCCCTGGCATACGGGTGCCATTGAACCCAGATTTTTTCCAACAAAATATTTTGGATAAAGAAGGTCAGGCTGAATTATTGAGTCAATCCAACTTTAAAAACTTTTTAAGGGGAGTCCATTTAACGGGAACAGATATGGATGAATTGATGTTCTTGCTCGATTTGACCGAGGCCAACATTACCATTACCTACGAGTACGACGATATTGACCCTGAGACCGAGGAGAAGGTAACTGCAGAAAGGGACTTTGTATTGAGCTTTTTATCAGGTAGCTCCCAATCTGGAATTTCTGGAAATGCAGTCAATGTTTTTGAGAACGAAATTTTACCAACAAATGTCGCAAGTGCGGTGGACAATGGAGAAAATGCTTCCAGAATATATGTAAAAGGAGGGGCAACCCTTGCAGAGGTGCTTCTTTTTGAAGATGTGGAGAATGGAGGGGCTGAAATAATCAATCAAATTAAGCAAAACAATTGGGTGATCAACGAGGCCAATTTAGTGTTCTATGTAGATCGTGAAGCTTTGGATGCCTCCGTAGTGGAGCCGCCAAGACTTTATTTGTACAATGCAGAAACCAATTTTCCATTATATGACATCTCCAACGAATCCGTAACTCCCAACACAAGCACAAACCCTTTAAGGTATTACCCTAATCACGATGGATTGTTGGAACGGGAAAATGATTTGGGCGTAAAGTACACCGTTCGAATTACGGAGCATATCAACAATATTATAGTGCGGGACTCCGCAAATGCCAAATTAGGCCTAACATTGACTCCTAACATCAATTTGGCGGCTATTCAAGAAGCGATAGGGTCGGATATGCAGGGTGTAAACTATCCATTAGGTGCTGCTATGAGTCCTCTGGGAACTGTACTGTACGGCAGTAATGTAGATCCTCCCAATGAAGCTAAGAAGTTGAAATTGGAAATTTATTATACGGAACCCAATTAAAATCTTGGATTTATCGTGGTTTTTTGAACGTTCATCGGTTTAAATAACTATTAGTGCCTATTTTAACAGATACCTTTTTAAATTTGATGACAAACCCCCAAATAGTTATTGTTAATTAAAATAAGCTTATGTGTGGAATAGTTGGTTACATTGGTCATAGAGATGCATACCCTGTTATCATTAAAGGTCTTCAAAGACTGGAGTATAGAGGGTACGATAGTGCTGGAGTTACCTTATTTGACGGGGAGAACATTCATCTTGCCAAAACAAAGGGAAAAGTCGAAGATTTAAAAAGCAAGGCCGAAGCTTCCATTCCCACTAAAGGAAAATTAGGCCTAGGCCATACAAGATGGGCTACCCATGGGGTTCCGAATGACGTAAACTCCCATCCGCATTACTCCAATTCGGGTGATTTGGTGATTATCCACAATGGTATTATAGAAAACTATGAGTCCATCAAACAAGCACTGATAAAAAGGGGCTATACTTTTGAGTCGGATACGGATACTGAAGTGCTCATCAATCTCATTGAAGAAGTTAAGAAAAAAGAAGGGGTGAAATTAGGGCAAGCAGTACAAATTGCATTGAATCAAGTTGTGGGTGCTTACGCCATCGCTGTTTTTGACAAAAACAAACCTGATGAAATCGTGGTCGCCAAATTGGGAAGCCCGCTTGCCATCGGAATCGGGGAAAACGAATATTTTATTGCCTCGGATGCCTCACCGTTTATAGAATTCACCAACAATGCCGTGTATTTGGAAGATGAAGAAATGGCCATTGTGAGAATCGGTAAGGAAATCAAACTGCGTAAAATCAAGGATGATTCCATCGCTTACCCCAATATTTTAGAGCTAAAGCTTAATCTAGAAGAAATAGAGAAGGGTGGTTACGACCATTTTATGCTCAAGGAAATCTTTGAGCAGCCCAAAGCCATTTTAGATACCTACCGGGGGCGTTTGCTCGCAGACCAAGGGATAATTAAAATGTCCGGTATTGATCAGAATCTGGAAAAATTTCTCAACGCGAATAGGATTATAATTGTAGCCTGTGGTACATCGTGGCATGCTGGCTTGGTAGCCGAATATATTTTTGAGGATTTGGCCAGGATTCCGGTTGAGGTGGAGTATGCCTCGGAATTCAGGTATCGAAACCCTGTAATTGGTGAAAATGATGTTTTGATAGCCATTTCTCAATCAGGTGAAACCGCGGATACCTTGGCGGCCATTAAATTGGCAAAAGAAAAAGGGGCATTTGTCTTTGGTGTTTGTAATGTGGTAGGTTCTTCCATTGCAAGGGAAACCCATGCAGGAGCATACACCCATGCAGGACCGGAAATTGGTGTGGCTTCGACCAAGGCATTTACAACACAGATTACCGTGCTGACCATGATTGCGCTGAAATTGGCACAAGAAAAAGGAACCCTGTCCCAGTCCAAGTATCACGAATATTTGGCAGAATTGGAAGCAGTGCCCGCCAAAGTGGAAAAAGCATTGCTGTCCAATGCACTGGTTGAAGAAATATCAGAAACTTATAAAGATTCCTCTAACTGTTTATATTTGGGTAGAGGGTATAATTTCCCTGTAGCTTTGGAGGGTGCATTAAAGTTAAAGGAAATCAGCTATATCCACGCAGAAGGCTATCCCGCAGCCGAGATGAAGCACGGCCCCATCGCTTTGATCGATGAGCAAATGCCCGTTGTGGTAATCGCCACCAAAAAAGGGCACTACGAAAAAGTAGTGAGCAATATCCAAGAAATCAAGTCCAGAAAAGGAAAAATAATAGCTATAGTAACCGAGGGCGATAAAACTGTAAAGGAACTGGCAGACCACGTAATTGAGGTGCCTGAGACTTCAGAAAGTCTATCACCCTTACTTACAACCATCCCTTTGCAGTTGTTGTCCTACCATATTGCGGTAATGAGGGGTTGTAATGTAGATCAGCCTAGAAATTTGGCAAAATCGGTTACCGTCGAGTAATCTTCTCAAAACATATAATTTTACCCAAAAGGTGCTGTTTTCAGCACCTTTTTTATTGAAAACGTAGATTTAAATACTTTTTTTTGCCAAAAAAGTATTATGCATGCATAATTTTTTTCAAATTTGTATAATCGGAATAAAAAAAAATGTATCTTCCCGACTGATACTTAACATGCACAGTAACTAAATTAACTCTAATCCATAGCAAATGAAAAAACTTATGTTTGTTTCCCTAATGCTGATGGGTTTGGCAACTTATGGTCAGACCACCGTACAGGGAAAGGTAGTTGATGAAAATAATGAGCCCATACCTGGAGCCAATGTGGTTTTAAAGGGCAAAGCAGAAGGAACCACTACGGACTTTGATGGAAATTTTACCTTTAATACTGATGAAGAACCCCCTTTTCAGCTTCAATTTTCCAGTATTGGTTTCTCGGATTTTACAGCAAATGTAACTTCGAACAATCAGACACTTACGATTACACTTTCGGAATCCAATACCATGTTGGACGAAATTGTGATCTCCGCTTCCCGAACTCCGGAACGTATTTTTGAATCACCTGTATCCGTAGAGCGATTCGGTCTCAGGGAAATCAAGAATACCACAGCGGAATCTTTTTATGGTGGACTTCAAAACTTAAAAGGTGTAGATATCAACACCAATAGTTTAACGTTTCAATCCGTAAACACCAGGGGTTTTGCCACTTTTGCCAACAACCGGTTTTTACAGTTGGTAGATGGTATGGACAACACCGCGCCTGGACTCAACTTTGTTTTGGGTAACCTTGTGGGGATGTCGGAACTGGATGTGCAGAGCGTAGAGATTCTTCCAGGAGCCTCCTCAGCACTCTATGGTGCTGGTGCCTTTAACGGTATCCTATTTATGACCAGCAAGAATCCATTCGACTTTCAAGGAATAAGTGCCTACTTTAAGGCAGGTTTTACCGATCAAGAAGCTGCAGGAAGTAATTTTTACAAAGATTTTGGGGTGCGCGCCGCCCATGCCTTTAGCGATAAATTAGCTGTAAAAGCAAACTTGTCTGTGCTTAATGGTGAAGACTGGCACGCGAACAGCCGAGTGGATTTAAACAATCCAGGTGCCGATCGTTCCAATCCAGCATATGATGGATTGAATGTTTACGGTGATGAGGTTTCCACTGTTTTGGATTTTGATGCAGCTGCTGGATTCCCAACAGGAACTGTAGGTTCGGCAACAATTTCCAGAACTGGTTATGACGAAGCCGATTTGGCCAATTATAACGCCGAGAGTGTAAAAGCGGATTTTGCGCTGCACTACAGACCTTTTGCAGATGATTTGGAGGTAATCCTAAATAGTAGAATCGGTAGAGGTACCACCATTTATCAAGGAGCCAACCGCTATGCCGTAGCAGGATTCACTATGCAACAGCATAAACTGGAAATCAAAAACGATAACTTCTTTGTAAGAGGGTATATCGTTTCAGAAAACTCGGGTGATGCTTACGACACTCGCTTTGCCGCCATCAACGTGAACAGAGCTTGGAAGTCCGACACACAATGGTTTACTGATTATGCAGGAGCGTACATACCAACTTATTTAGGAGGAATTCAAGGTGCCGGACTTACTCCAGAACAAGCCTCTGCCCAGGCACATGTTGCGGGTAGGCAGGCCGCTGACCAAGGAAGATTGATTCCGGGAACAGCTGCTTTTGAAAGCACGTTCAATAGAGTGATTAACGATGGGGATTTAACTACGGGCGCAAAATTTATCGATAAAACAAAATTCCGTCACGTAAATGGTAACTACAATATAGCCCACTTGATTAATGATTGGGCGGACATCCAATTAGGAGGTTCTTTCAGGGAATACGAATTGAATTCCCAAGGAACCATTTTCACGGATATTGATGGCCCCATCAAATACAATGAATACGGAGCTTACCTTCAAGTACAGAAGAAATTTTTGGACGACCGTTTAAAATTTACAGGTTCGGCACGTTACGATAAAAATGAGTTTTTTGATGGATTTGTTTCTCCAAGAGTATCGTTTGCTTATACCTTGGGTGAGGAAAGAAACCATAACCTTAGGGTTTCCGTACAACAAGGTTTTAGAAACCCGACCACACAGGACTTATTTATTGGATTGAATGCTGGCCGAGCCATTTTGGTTGGGTCAGCCCCAGATAACTTGGATAGAGATGTGCGTACGTTCGAAGTCAGTGAAAGTGGTCAGGCCCTAACGGGTCAGTCTACAGTGCAAATTGTAGGTCGCGCAGCTTATGAAAACGCCTATTCAACAAGTTCGCTGCAAGCAGGGGCACCCGAGGCAGTGAATACTCCCCTTGTGCAGCCAGAGGAGATCACCGCTTACGAGGCGGGTTATAGAGCTCAAGTGGGTAGGTTTACCATAGATTTGAGTGGTTACTATAATAGCTACACCAACTTTTTGGCGAATACAACAACTGCCGTTCCTTTTTACGGTGAAGCAGGAGATGGAGGTCTTTCTTTGCTAGCAATCCAAAACGGGGATTTTCAAGTATACCAAACCTATACCAATTCCGAAGCTGACATTAACTCCTTTGGGGGAACCGTTGGTGTAGACACCAAACTTGGAAACTTTGATCTTGGGGTCAACTATACCTTTGCAGAATTGGATATTGATGAAGGAAGATATCCAGATATAAGAACCAACTTTAACACACCAAAGCACAAGGTAAAAGCGTCTTTCGGGAATGCAGAACTATTCAAAAATTTTGGTTTCAACGTAAACTACCGTTGGAGCGACAGTTACTTCTGGGAAGCTTCCTTTGCAGATGGAGACGTTCCAGCGTTCACTGTATTGGATGCGCAGATAAACTATTCAGTTCCATCAATGAAATCTATTTTTAAATTGGGTGGATCCAATATTTTGGGAGACGAATATTTTACGGCCGTAGGTACCGGTTTTATCGGTTCCATATACTATTTGTCTTGGACGATAAATCCCTAAGCAACAGTATGCAAGAAAAACGAAAGGCGTTGGGTTTTCCAACGCCTTTTTTCTTTAAAAAAAACTGAAATCGGTTTCTGAATAAAAATGTAAAAGCATATCTTTGCAGCCGAAAAAATAGCGGTCAATTTCCGCGTATTCAATTAAAAATAAACATACTAATGTCTAAAGTAACAGGTAAGGTTGCCCAAATTATAGGCCCGGTCATTGATGTTGAGTTTGAATCAGGGGTAAAGATCCCAAGAATTTATGACTCCCTTGAAATAGCAAAAGCAGATGGCTCAAGATTGGTTTTGGAAGTACAATCACACATTGGTGAGAATACCGTAAGAACCATTTCTATGGACTCTACCGATGGTTTGAGTAGAGGGGTAGAGGTTGTAGCTACCGGAAATCCAATTCAAATGCCAATTGGCGAAGATGTTTACGGACGTCTTTTCAATGTAATCGGTGACGCTATCGATGGTTTGGAGGAACTGCCTAAAACTGGAGACAATGGACTTCCGATTCACAGGGATGCACCAAAATTTGAAGACCTTTCCACTTCCACGGAAGTACTTTTTACAGGTATCAAGGTAATTGACCTTATCGAGCCTTACGCCAAAGGAGGTAAGATTGGATTGTTCGGTGGTGCCGGTGTAGGTAAAACCGTATTGATTCAGGAATTGATCAACAACATTGCCAAAGGCCACGGTGGTTTGTCCGTGTTCGCAGGTGTTGGGGAACGTACTCGTGAAGGAAACGATTTGCTTCGTGAAATGTTGGAGTCCGGTATTATAAAATACGGAGACGATTTCTTGCACTCCATGGAAGAAGGAGGATGGGATTTGTCCAAAGTAGATAAAAAAGCAATGAAGGAATCCAAGGCAACCTTTGTGTTCGGTCAGATGAACGAACCACCGGGAGCACGTGCTCGTGTGGCATTGTCTGGATTGACCATTGCCGAGTATTTCCGTGATGGGTCTGGAGAAGGACAAGGAAAAGATGTTCTTTTCTTCGTAGATAATATTTTCCGTTTCACCCAAGCAGGTTCAGAGGTATCGGCACTATTGGGTCGTATGCCATCTGCGGTAGGGTACCAACCCACATTGGCAACAGAAATGGGTGCCATGCAGGAAAGGATTACCTCAACAAAAAGAGGTTCCATTACTTCCGTACAGGCAGTTTACGTACCTGCGGATGACTTGACGGATCCGGCACCAGCGACAACATTTGCCCACTTGGATGCGACTACCGTACTTTCCCGTAAAATTGCGGAGTTGGGTATTTATCCTGCGGTGGATCCTTTGGATTCCACTTCAAGAATTTTGACACCTGAGATTTTGGGTAAAGAGCACTACGACTGTGCACAGCGCGTAAAAGAGTTGCTGCAACGTTATAAGGAGCTTCAGGATATCATTGCCATTTTGGGTATGGAAGAACTTTCAGAAGAAGACAAATTGGCCGTAGGTAGAGCAAGACGCGTACAACGTTTCTTGTCTCAGCCATTCCACGTAGCGGAGCAATTTACTGGTATTCCAGGGGTATTGGTGGACATTAAGGAAACCATCAAAGGATTCAATATGATTATGGATGGTAAATTAGATCACCTGCCAGAATCTGCGTTCAACCTTAAGGGGTCCATTGAGGAAGCTATTGAGGCTGGAGAAAAAATGTTGTCCGAAGCGTAAAACAGTTAAGGGTTAAGAGTTCGGAGTTCTGAGTAACTCTTAACTCATAACTCGCAACCTGTCTGCCGTCAGGCAGGCTCATAACTAGATAAAATGTATTTAGAAATAGTATCACCCGAAGCTACGCTATTCTCAGGCGACGTAACCTCAGTTACCGTGCCAGGTGTAAATGGCGAGTTCCAAATGTTGGAGAACCACGCACCTGTTGTTTCTTTGCTGCAAAAAGGGAATGTGAAGGTGAGAGGCAATATTACCATAGATGAAGCTTTTGCCGATAAATTTTACAAAGGAAAAAATGGAGAGACTGTTTTAACTATTACAAGTGGAACAGTGGAGATGAAAGACAATAAGGTAATCGTATTGGCCGATTAAAATAAATGAATTCATTCACAAAAACGCCGCTCCATTGGAGCGGCGTTTTTTATTGTAGCATAATGATGTGCCATTTCTTTTCTTCTAAACCCTAGCTTCCAGTTGATAAATTATTCCACTTTAAGCCATTTTTTTCGTTGTTCGAGCATCTTTTTGGATGGTTCTTGTTCTTTGTCTTCCATCAAACTAAAAGAATAATCTGGACTTGGTATTAATACCATTTCGGTAGTTTTGTCATTTCCATATCTTTTGAATTCTACCTGCAACGGCTCCCCTATACTGAACTGCTTCAAATAGTCTTCAAACTTTTGGTCTTCGACAAAGGGTTTATCGTTGACACTCAGGATGACATCGCCATTATCCAAACCGGCCTCATAAGCAGGACTGCCCATTTTTGTATTTCTTAGAATCATATAGCCCGATTTATCCGCGCTCATGGACACATACGCTCCAAAATAGGGTTCTGACTTAGGTTGTTCCAAAATTACCCCTACCGACTCCATCAGCGTTTTGTAATTGGGCATTTCACTTTGGTAGATGTAGTTGTTGAAAAAATGGTCTCCAAAAGTTTCACCAGCATATTCGTTTAAGGTATTATGCAGGTTCTCAATGGTGTATGGAATTTCAGTGACACCATATTTTTTCCAGACTAGTTTCATAAAATCATCCAGATTCAAATTATTTTCACGAAGGGATAAATCTAAAGCCAGCCCCAAAACACTTCCGTAGGAATAGTAAGAAATAAACATATTGTCCCGATTAACGGGGTCTACCGAGGTGGCGGCATCCACAAAGGGCGCTTGGAAACTCATTTCAATGGGATTAAAGAACTGCCGTGCAGGCGAGTTCCAAACATAGTTAAAAGTTCCAGCCAAACCTTCCACATATTCTTTGGGGGAAGAAAGGCCTGCTCTGCACAAAATCAAACCTGTATAGTAGCTGGTAAATCCTTCGGCGAACCAAAGCGCTCCACTCATATTCGCTTCTTCAAAATCAAAGGGTTCCAAAGTTTTTGGACGAATACGCTCCACGTTCCAAGCATGGAAAAACTCGTGGGATACCGTCCCGATATTTCGCTCCATTCCACCGTTTGCCAAGCTTCGAGTGCTTGTCAAAATAGTAGAATTTCGGTGTTCCATCCCATCTCCGGAAGCATTTGGGATATAGCATGCCAGAAATGTATAGTTGTCATAATCAAAATCAGGCAGTTCTCCATAAACTTCTTTTTCGGCCAACACCACCTTTTTCACTTTTTCAAAATATTCATCGGCCTCTTGTTCGGTTCCATTATGGTGCAGCGCCAGATTGATGGTTTTTCCGTCAACTTCAAAAGAACGAAGCATATAGTTGCTGATTTCTGTAGGGCTATCCATAAAATAATAGAGGTTCGGTGCCGAATATGTAGTGCCGGAAACCAAAGGAAGCTGTGTTGCCACTTTCCAATCCAAATCTTCACGAACATCAAAAGTCACTTCTATTCTACGCGCGCTCAGCTTGGGAGAAAACATAAAAGTCGCAGGAATATTCAAGTGGGCATGTGTTTCATCCACTTGGGAGTAGGTGCCGCCACCGCGGTTGGCAAACAAAATATATTTAATGTTGATGGTGCCATCGTGCCCGCTTACTTCCCATGCATAGGGATTGGGACGGATAACGGTCAATGCGTTTCCTTTGCTATCTGTAGCTTCAAAACCATAAACGTTTTTCGCAAATTCATGCAGTGCATAGCGACCGGGGGAGGTTCTGCTCATCCGAAACTCCACAGTATCCGAGGTTAAATCTGGAAAAGTAGCTTGGATAACGGCTTCGTGGTGGACGGCATTGTCAAAGGAAATTTCGTAAGTATTCGTTTGGGCCGTCATCCATAGCCCGGTAAATAGTGCTAAAAAAGAAAGGGTGAATTTCATTTTTGGAATAGGTTTAAGAGCAACTAAGATACTGTTTAATCCCCGTAAGTGCTACATTTGTGCTATGGATAAATTTCCTAAGAAGCTGGCAGCTAAATTGTGAAAACACATGGAAAACAATGCAATGCGAAGCCTTTCCAAGCCTGGTAGACTGATTGATTTTTCTTCCAACGACTATTTGGGAATGGCTAGAAATGGAGAGCTAGAGCAGAATACGTTGGATTTGCTCAAAAAATATATGAAAGCATGAAAACAGAATTTTATACACTAGGCTCGTTTGAGTTTCCCGCGGACGCCATAGTAATTAAGGGTAAGCTGGAGGCAGAAGGAATTCCTGTGTTTTTAAAGGATGAAAACACCATAAATTCCGACCCTTTGATCAGTGCTGCTCTTGGAGGAGTAAAACTTCAGGTATATTCCAGTGATAAAGAAAGGGCCAAAGAAATTTTTGACGAAGTCCGAAACTATGCTACGGACGAATTTGGAAATCCAGTAATGTGTCCAAATTGTAAGGCCACAAAGTCTGAAATTTATTATTCCCGAAATACTGTGTTCTATAAGCTGTTCCCCTTTTTTGAGCCCAGAAAGTACCAATGCATGAAATGCAATTTTATTACAAGGCCTGCTCGCTGATTATTTGTTACTGGAATCATTCTAACCGTTGGTAAATAAGTCCCCTTCCAACCGTCGCCGTTAGTTCATAATGCTTTTCTAGGTAAGCATCAATATAGGTGTTGTAGTTCACCAATTTTTTATCAAAGATTTCTTTTCCCTTTCTTGCCACTAATGTTTTTGGCTGAATAACCTCCAGAATATACCGGAGCTCTTCCATTCCTGTATTTCTCGGATTTTCCATATAGGGAAACATTTCTTCACGGGTAATGTTGCTAGGGTGTGTTGCTGCTTTTGTGGGTGGTTTTTCACCCAATACCCAATATCCAATATGGTATTCGGTAAAAAAAATATTCTTGGTCTCCAGATTATGTTCTGTTATATACGCTGGTACTTCAATACCTTCTCCATTAAAAAAGGTTCCTTTTTTTATTTTATTGGATATGATATTGCCATATTCCAGATATGATTCCATGGGTATCAAAATCAAAAAAGTAATGATTACGGGATGATACCTCTTTTTTAAAGAAGGAAGTTTGCCAATGGCTATTCCCAAGGGAATCAAAATAAAGGGATAGAGTTGGATTAAATAATGACCGTTTACTTTGCCCGCCTGCACGTAAGAGATTAAGATTCCTGCCACAACAACGGTCAACAATTGTAATTTTTTTGATTTCCAATCAATCAGTTTCAAATAGAAACCGGTACCGAACAGGATGGCAATGGAGCCTACATAGGGCAATGTTCTCCATGGTGAGTGGAATTTACCTTCTGAATAGGCCAGAGGCGCTTCAAAAATGGATTCCCAGCAAATTTGGATATCGCCTTGAAGGTAATAAGGCAATATGGTGAATGCAATGGTCACGAAAAAACCTATGCCCATAAAAACCAAATTGACAATGTTCTTGAAAATTTGTTTTTTGTGAAACCCTTTGTATAAAAAATATAAGCCTAAACTCAATACCGGATAGGCCATGTTCAATTTTGTCATCACCGAAAGCCCCAACAAAAGACCGGAAGTAAAAAACCATTTTCGGTCATCCTTCAAAAACAAAATGTATAGACCCGCAACAAAAAAGAAAGTACAGATATGTTCGGACATTACCCCTTGTAGGCTACCAAATAAACTTTGAAAAAAAACACAGAAAATGGCCACCCAAAACGCTATTTTTTTGGAAGTGATTTTTGCGGCAATTCCATAGGTGAACAAAGCCGTTAAAGCAACAATAAGAGAACCAAAAAGGCGTATGGCGATAAAACTCTTTCCAAATATTTTAATGATGATGGCAAAAAATAAAAAAGTCATCGGAGGCTTAAGGTCCCATAGTTGTGTATAGGGCAAATGTCCATTGGCCCAAGACTGTCCCATAATAATAAAAGTGCTCTCGTCACGATCAATATAATCCCTAAAAAAGAAGGGAAAACGAATGATGATGGCCAGGACAACCAAAATAAGCAGGACTGTTTTCCAATCAAGATTTTGAAAGCTAAAGGAGCGGAATTTTTTAAGCACGGTTGTATTAAGCTTTTTGGCCATTAATTATCATCTTTGCAATATAGATAAATTTGAATGTTTTGAGTGATTCCGCAACAGCTGAAAAACTATCGGAAAGGGATAAAAAATATCTTTGACTCAACATAAGACAAGTATTAAAGAGGTTGTCTAAAAGGTAGGTTTTAGTCAACCTGAACTTGTTTCAGGTTCTCATAACAATTGGTTTTATCATTATGATGAGATTCTGAAATGAATTCAGAATGACGCATTTCAATATTTTTTAGAGACCCCCTTTATTTTAAGCTGCTACTACCTGCAGATAAGCTTGTTTTAATTTTTTCATTACAATTTCTAGTTCTTCTTCGTTTAGATGCCCAAATCCAAAACGAATGGCGCAGGTGTTTTTATTTTGATAGAGAATGGTTTTGGGTAAGAATAAATCCAACTGCTCTGCTTTTTCGGTTAATTTTATTAGAGATATGGGAGTACTAAATTGTAACCATATGGCAAGTCCTCCAGAAGGTATTTGCCAATCAAGGATGGTGTTAAAATAATGATTTAATAAACTGCATAAAACTTCTCTGCGTTTTTTGTAAGTAACGATATTTTTTTTCTTGAGCCGGTATATTTCTCCTTCGGATATCAATTCAGAAAGCATTTGTTCCTGTATTAAATCTCCTTGGGTATCCAATAATTGTAAGTAATTATTGGCTTCGGTAATTACTTGCTCTGGAGCAACGACAAAACCCGTATGAAAACTCGGAAATAAAGACTGACCCAGTTTGCCCAAGTAAATAACGTTTCCATCGGCATCTGCACTTGCCATGGGTAACATGGAAGATCCTTCAAACTGAAAATCATGGTCAAAATCGTCCTCAATTATTGCAAAACCACAGGTTTTGGCCAATTGTAGTAATTGTAGCCTCCTTTTGGTGCTTAAAGTTATTGTTGTAGGGTAGTCCCTGTTGGAACAAACATATATGCAACGAATGTTCTCTTTTACAAAGTGTTCTTTTATAAACCCAACATCCAATCCCTCTTCATCTACGGGCACGGTTTTTATTTTTGCGCCAGCTTGCTGAAATATCATATTGGCCACATAATTGCTCAGTTGTCCAACCAGCACCAAATCTCCGGGATGAATCAAAACTTGCGAAACAATATACAGACTCATTTCTGTACTTCGTGTATTCAATACATTGGATGGTTTAATATGGAAACCCCGAGTTACATTTAAGTAGTTGCAAAGTTGCGTACTAAAAATTGATGGGGGTAATGCACTTGTTCTATTCCATTTATGGATTAGTGGCTTTCGTTTCATTGCAGCACTATACCACCTAGAAAATTGGTGTACGGGATGTAAACGCAAATCGGGCTTGCCATCACTTATAGCATATTTAGAAGAAGTTTCTTCCTTAGTAGATGCAAGGTGAAAGGATTGCTGAAATGGGAATCCTGGACTTTTTGGATACTCGTATGCCTGATTGATGTGCTGCGTACTTGCCTTTATTTTTACATTGGAATCTTCCGGAACCACCACAAAAGTTCCTTTATTGGGAATAATGTTTACCCATCCTTGCGAGGCCAATTCATCATAGATGGCCACGGCAGTATTGCGGTGGACGTTCAATAACTCACTTAAAACTCGTGTCCCGGGTAATTTGATGCCTTTTTCCAAATAGCCTCGTTGTATGGCGTTCATGATTTGCTGTGTCACTTGCACGTATACAGGCTGTACAATAGACTTGTCTATGGATACTAGCTTGACCAACAAATCAAAAACCGGACTATTCATTGTTTTAAAAGTGGACTAGTTTAATCGTCCGGAAAGTTAGGACTTTTGCAGCATTAATTTTAAGAACTTACGTTACAAGCTTAAATAATGAAGAAATCAATTTTATTTTCTGCAATTTTACTAGTGGGTGCTTTACAAGCACAAGCACAACAAGACGATGCTGTTAAGGTAGATTCGTTAAGCGAAGTTGTAGTGACCGCAAACAGAATCAACCTTCCATTTAAAGAAAATTCTAGAACTATAAACATAATCACCTCTAATGATATTAAAAATAGTGCAGCGGTTAATGTTGCGGATTTATTGCAACAAGTTGCGGGCGTAGATATTAGAAGACGAGGCACGGGTGGTAGCCAAGCAGATTTGTACATAAGAGGTGGTGGTTTTGACCAAACCTTACTATTAATAGATGGCGTTAAAATGGATGACCCGCAAACGGGTCACCATACCATGAACGCGGCTCTGCCATTAGAAGTGATAGAAAGAATAGAAATTATAAAGGGCCCTGCAGCAAGGGTTTTTGGACAAAACGCCTTTACCGGAGCCATCAATATCATCACAAAAAAGAGCTTGAATAATTCCGTTTCCTTAAACGTAGAAGCGGGTTCTTTTGGCCAATTAAATGGTAGTGTAACTGCTGGTGTGGATAAGGAAAATTCGTCTCATATCATACATGTTGGAAGGGTAACATCTGAAGGTTATAGAAATAACTCAGATTACGATAATGGCAATTACTTTTTAAAAAGCACTTTTAATAAAAATGCACAGCCTATTGTAATGACAGCTTCTTTCTTGGAGCGCAATTTTGGGGCCGAGAACTTTTACACCACCAATCCTACGTTCAATGAGTACGAAGAAACCCAAAACAGCCTTTTGGCATTTTCTACCACCTTTAAGAAAAACAAGCTAAAAATACAGCCAAGAATCTATTGGAAACGTAATCAAGACTTGTTTCTCTTGAGACGAAATGATCCCAGTTTTTTCAGAAACATGCATATTTCCAATAAGATAGGCATGGAAACCAATGCTTCTTATGCATCTAAATTAGGAATTACTGGTTTTGGGGTGGAACTTTCTAAAATATATCTTAGAGGCAACAACTTGGGTAACCGAAACCGTTTTATGTCCAATGTGTTTTTAGAACATCGTTTTAGCATTGCAGACAACAGGCTGGATATTACTCCTGGCGTAGCATTAACCTATTTTTCAGACTTTAAGTTTCGTGCTTTTCCTGGATTGGATATAGGGTATAGCCTTACCAATAATTTTAAGGTATATGGTAATGTTGGTTACACCTATCGTATACCAACGTATACGGATTTGTTTTACAATGATCCGGTTACCAGTGGTAATGCAAACTTGGAACCGGAAGAAGCTTTTGCACAGGAATTGGGCTTAAAGTATACCACGCCCACAATTAATGCTAGCATCGCCGTATTTAATAGAGATGCTGACAATCTAATAGATTATATAAGAAACAATGTTACTGAGGATGTGTTTGTGGCAACAAATATTACAGAGGTAAACACCAAAGGCTTGGAGTTAGACGCTGCTTATAATTTTAAATTTAAGGACTATACCCAAACCGTAAGTGTAGGCTATGCTTTTTTAGATGACAATATTTTAGACCAAAACGAGGAATTATCCCGTTACTCTTTAAATACGCTAAAGCATCAATATACCACACGCTTAAGCACCCAATTGTTTAAAAATGTACGTCAGAATATCATATATAAGTATGCAGAGCGTACAACGGGGCAAACGTATAATGTTTGGGACGCTTCATTGGCGATCAAAGTGAAGCAGGCAGAGTTTACCATTACTGCAAGCAATATTTTCGATGCGGATTATATAGAGTCTGGATTTGTTCCAATGCCGCCAAGTAATGTGCTTTTCGGTCTGCGCTATAGTTTTAAATAGGCGTAACAATCCATATGGGATACCAAAAAACCAAAATGATCCAGACCTGGGCATAAAATTGGAAGGAACGAAGCGGCCAAGGAGAAAGGTAAATTGGTCTCCAAAGATTAAGTTCGCCATCCATTTCAAATGCTTTTACTAATTTAGTGGTTTCAAATTCCTTGAAATTTTGAAGCTGAATCTTGAACAGATACCTCGGGAGAAAACCCTTTCCAAGAAAGAGTTCCTCCAAAAATATTTCAAGCCCCAAAAACCTGTCGTCATTGAGCGGTTTATTGAGGATTGGCCAGCATATTCCAAATGGAGCTTGGATTATGTTAAAGAGGTGGCAGGAGACAAGGAAGTCCCTTTATATGATGACCGCCCTGTAAAACACGATGAGGGTTTTAACGAACCACACGCCAAAATGAGGCTGGCCAATTATGTGGATCTACTAAAAAAAGGGCCTACCAAATACCGTATATTTCTTTGGAATTTGCTTAAAGAAGTTCCTGAATTACAAGAGGATTTTTCCTATCCAGATTTTGGATTACGGCTCATGAAGGGATTGCCCATGCTTTTTTTTGGCGGAGAGAACTCACATACGTTTATGCACTACGATATTGATTTGGCCAATATTTTTCATTTTCATTTTGAGGGGAAGAAGCAATGCATCCTTTTCTCCCAATCGGAAACTAAATTCTTGTACAAGATTCCATACTCCTTGATTACGCGGGAAGATATCGATTTTGCCGATCCTGACCTTGATAAATGGCCCGCTTTACAATATACCAAAGGACATATTGCACATTTGGAGCATGGTAACGTTCTCTACATACCCGAAGGGTATTGGCACCATATGAAATACATTACCCCTGGATTTTCTATGAGTCTTAGGGCGATTGCACGAAAGCCGAAAAATTTTGGGAAGGCAGTCTATAATATTTTGGTAATGCGACATTTTGATAATTTGATGCGCAAGGTTAAGGGTCAAGAGTGGATTGATTGGAAAAATGAAAAGGCTGTGGAGCGAACACAGAAATTATTGCTTCAAGAATAGAAGTGCCTTTATTTGATAAGCTCATTGGCCTTTTCATATACTAAATGGCTTTCCCACCCTCGATAAAGAAGATAGTCCGCTAATTTTTTCTTTTTTTTGAAGGTATTGGTCTCCTTAATTTGGCTCAACCTTTTTTTGGCCAAGGCATCGAAGGTTTTCAAATAGTCCTCGTTCTGGATTTCTTCGAGGGCACTTTTAATGTTGTAAGCAGAAATGTCCCTAAACTTCAGTTCTCGTACAATCCTGTTCGACCCCCATTTTTTTATTTGGAATTTACCTCTGGCAAAAGCTTTGGCAAATCGTTCCTCGTTCAGGTAATTTTCTTGGATCAGATGTCCCACAATCTGGTCGATGGCCTCTGGAATCATGTTCATGGACTTCAATTTGTCCACGACCTCTTTGTGGCAGCGCTCTTGGTAGGCACAGTAATGTTCCATTTTAGCCGTAGCCTCCTCAACTGAATAATATCTTTTTTGGGATTCGTAGGTTGCCATTTTCCTAGTTTTTGCCAACAACCATGGTTGCTTCGGTAAAAGTAAATACCGTCTTACCATTTTTGGTTTCGGTTTGAGCATCCCCCTCTTGCGCGGTGTAACCATCATCTGGTAACACAACTTGAATTTTCCAATCAGGTTGTGTTTGTGTGATTTTGATTTGATGGCCGCTTTCCGATTGACTGCGCCATATCGAGATGATGTTATCCCCAACCTTAACATTTTCGAGGGCAGCGTTGTCCCACTCTTTGGGCAGTTGAGGCTCAATCACTACTGTTTTTTGGTGCGCCAGAGGTTTGATTCCAAAGAACTGGTTTACAATGGGCACGGCAAAGGAATAAATGTTCCACGCTTGGGTAATCATGCCATAGTCGGGAGAAACCTCATAGATACTTCCAGGTAATGCGTAGCTAAAGGAACGGGACATTCTTTTTAAATAATCCAAAGCTTCATTTGGCCTGCCATAATTATTTTCGGCTACGGCTTGGACACCGGTGGGCAATGTCATTACGGCACCGGTATAAGAAAATACCTTACTTCCCTTGAAGGAGCCGGAGTCATCACCAGCTGTCTCATCGCGATCAATACCTGTGACGAATACCCCAAAAGGATTTGTAAATTGTTTTGCGTTGTCCAAAGCCACTATTGCTTTGGTAGAATCGGCTATACCCATTTCCATGGGAGTGTTTACTACCCAATTGTGGTAAAGAACAAAGGGTCTGGGCTCGTTCGATGGATTGCTCAAAATTTGTTTTTTAGTAGTTTCAAGTTCTTCAATTGCCCATGGTTTGTTGAGCGTATCTGCCCTGACCAAGGCATCTTCTATTAATTTCAGGGCCTGCTCGTCCGTTCCAATAAAATCTGCATAGGATTGAAAGGTTTCCGACCAAAATTCAGTGTTTATTTTCTCCTTTAGCTGATCCGCCAATTTCCGATACTCCCTGGCCAATTCAGTTTCGTTCAACTCCCTGGCCATAAGTGCGGCATCGGCAAAAGCTCTTTGCGTGTAAGCAGCAACATCAATCATTTCACTGTCGAGACCGTGTATTTCCATCATGCCAAAACCATCAGGAAATAGATTTTTATTGTCATCGTTTTCCTCCAATAGCCATTTCAACCCTTTTTTTATCGTTGGAAAATATGTTGCCAGAAATTCTTTATCGCCGTTCCATTTATAGATTTCCCATATCAATGATGCAAATTGAGGAGTTTCATTAATATTTCCTTTATTGAAAACAACACCGTTTGTAGACATTTCGTGAAGAATTCTTCCATTGCTATTCACCGCCATGGAAACACTGTCCAAAAGCCGGATTGTTTGCTCCACAATTTTATCTTGACCAATGGCCATATACCCTTTAAGTGCATACTCGCTGTCCACCCCAAAATACCAGGGATAATCAGGTATACCTGCACCAATCCCCGAACCAATCTCGGGAATCGTTCGTACAAGCCAGTCACAATTATACTTGAGCCATTCAAAGGTGTCTTGTAGGTGTTTGTCCGGTATGGTAAGCTTGGATTGGTTCGCGAGTTCCTTGTAACGAGCTTTTTTTGCTTCGGCCATAGGAACAAAGTTTTCTAAAATATTGTTGTAGGTGTTAATGGCATCTGTACGGGAATCGTATGAGCCGGCTATGGCAATATTTAAGGTTTTCTCAGATTTTGCCGGAATCGTAACAACAAATTCAAGTGAATTGGAGACACCATTGGGTTTCTCGGAATTTTTAAGTTCATCAGAAGAAATGGGTCTTTGGTCCGATCCAAAAATAGTGTACCAAGTATTTACACTATCCTTAACTATCCAATAGTTGTCATGGAAAGCCGCTGAATCTTTGGAGTCCACCATATTGGAGCGCTCTCCCAGCCATGTTGGCCGCAAGTTGGTATGACCAGTAAATTTTACGTTGCCATCAATTTTTTTGGTATTGTTATTTTTGATGACAAACTGGATTAGAATGCCCTGAACGCTATCAGGTACAAATTGAATCCGCTCAATAATAAGATCTTCTTCTTTAAATTCGAATAAATGTTTGTTTGCGTACGGGTAGTTTACAAACTCAGAGGCCTTGCTCAAGGCCAAAACTTGACCATTCACAACCATTTCGACATCAAAACCGTCCATAAGTTTTATAGGGTGGTTCCAGATACCCCCCATTTCTCCTTTTATATGCCAGCCTAGAGCAGGAAAGGTTCCATCTTGATGGCCAACCATGTATACCCTGTTGCCAGCGGTAACATAAGGGGAACCCAAGTAGTTCTTTTTACCTTCTATTTTAGTGGAATCCTTTAAAAGGTTGTTCAAAGACTGTTCGGCTTTTGGGGAACATGCCAAAATAAACAAACTGAATAGAGTGGATAATAGTTTTTTCATGGTAAGGATGTTGTATACCAAAAGTACTGTTTTGCACTAAACTGGTAAAAACAAAAAAAGCGACCCCATTTCTGGAGTCGCTTTGTATTATGGGCGTATTGTTTTGCCGTCCTTGTCCTTAAAACGATATTCAAGATATTTGTAGGCATCCCTAGGTTGTATCTTAATCCATTTCTTATAGGTTTTGAACCATTTGGAACGGATAGAAGGGAATCCTTTGGTAAGGTATGCCGCAATAAACGGATGAATGTTCAATACAATTCCGTTGTTCTTGCGTTCCGGCTTAAGGATTCGCTCTAAATCTGACTGAATTTTGTCGATTAATACAATTGGAGCTTCAACTTCGGCCCCTGTACCATTTGGGTTTTCCTCACTGGTTTTGATATTCATTTCCGGACGAACCCTTTGCCTTGTAATTTGTACAAGACCGAATTTACTGGGTGGCAAAATCTTGTGTTTTGCCCTATCGTCCTTCATTTCGTCCCTAAGGTGGTCAAACAATTTTCGTCTGTGGTCACCTTTGGTCATATCAATAAAATCTACCACAATTATTCCGCCCATATCGCGCAAACGCAATTGTCTTGCAATTTCGGTTGCGGCCAATAGGTTTACTTCAAGTGCGGTATCTTCTTGGTTTTTCGCCTTGTTGGAGCGGTTGCCACTGTTTACATCTATTACGTGCAAAGCCTCGGTATGCTCTATGACAAGATAAGCCCCGCGGCTCATGGAAGCTGTTCGGCCAAATGAAGTCTTGATTTGACGTTCTATCCCGAATTTTTCAAAAATCGGGGCCGAACCGGTGTACAACTTTACAATGGATTCTTTTTGAGGTGCAATTTCATGCAAATAATCCTTGATCTGGTTGTAGAGTGTTTCTTCATCAACATGAATTCCGGTAAAGGAATCGTTGAAGACATCCCTAAGGATGGATGACGCCCTGTTCAGTTCCACCAAAACTTTGGATGGATGTGACGCCCGCTGCAATTTCTTGCACATGTTTGTCCATTTGGAAAACAAGTTCTGAAGATCTTTATCCAGCTCTGCAACCTTTTTGCCTTCTGCTACGGTACGTATGATTACTCCAAATCCCTTGGGCTTAATACTTTTTACAAGTCTAATAAGTCTGTCCTTTTCTTCCTTGCTCGCTATTTTTTGGGATACCGAGACTCTATCGGAAAAAGGCACCATGACCAAAAAACGCCCGGCTATGGAAAGCTCAGAGCTGATTCTTGGTCCCTTTGTTGATATGGGTTCTTTTACTATTTGTACCAGTAGTGACTGATTGGCTTTTAGCACATCGTTAATGCTGCCATTCTTGTCAATGTCTTTTTCAAACGGAAAATTTTTCAGGGAATAATCTTTTAGTTTCCCTGTTCTAGCTTGTTTAATGAATTTCAACATGGAAGACAGTTGCGGGCCCAGGTCGTGGTAGTGCAGGAACGCATCTTTTTCATAACCTACATTGACAAATGCTGCATTTAGGCCTGTAACGGGTTTTCTGATCTTGGCTAGGAAGATATCCCCTACGGAAAAGTTGTTGTTGTCTTCTTCTTTGTGTAATTCTACTAATTTTCCATCCTTTAGTAAGGCAAAATCGACTGCATCGGGCGTAGATCTTACTATTAATTCTCTATTCACCTGAATCGATTTTTATTTATCCCACATGAATTTTGGGATAAATGATTAAACAATATATAGTATCGGTTATTTTTCGAACCGATTGAAATTCGTTTCTTGAATCTCTATGTCAAAGAACGTAATTGGGTAAAACGAAAAAGTAGTTGAAACAACTACTTTTTCTTGTGTCGGTTAGCTCTTCTGCGCTTCTTGCGCTTGTGCGTAGCTACCTTATGTCTTTTTCTTTTCTTTCCACTCGGCATATGGCTCTTGCTTTAGTGTGTTATTATATTATTTTACTTGTACATTAGTCTTTACGCCTTCCACAAAAACTTTGGCTGGCTTAAATGCAGGAATATTGTGTGCAGGAATTTTAATGGTAGTGTTCTTGGAAATATTTCTACCTGTTTTCTCCGCTCTGGTCTTGATGATAAAACTACCAAAACCTCTTAAATAAACATTATCACCATTCTCCAAGGATGATTTCACCTCTTCCATAAAGGATTCTACTGTCGCTTGCACATCTCCTTTTTCAATACCTAGTTTTTCTGAGATCCTAGTTACAATATCTGCTTTCGTCATTTCGTCTTATTAATTTTCTAATTTTTTTCGGCTTGCAAATATAAACATTAAAATTAATCTTTCCCTTTAACCCTTTAATTTTAAGTATATAAACTAATACATTTGAACTTTATTACTTTCTCTAATGACTTTTGCCCGAAAAATACTGGATTGGTATCTTCAATTTCAACGTGATCTTCCTTGGAGACAAACACGTGAACCTTATAAAGTTTGGTTGTCGGAAATTATACTTCAACAAACACGGGTAGCGCAGGGAATGCCCTATTATTACAGGTTCGTGGAAGCTTTTCCAACGGTTTTTCATCTTGCGAGTGCACCAGAGGAACAAGTATTAAAACTTTGGCAAGGCCTAGGATACTATTCCCGGGCACGCAATTTGCACGCCACGGCCAAAATGGTCGTGGAGGATTTTAACGGGGAATTCCCGAAGACTTATAAAGAGTTAAAATCCTTAAAGGGAGTTGGGGATTATACCGCTAGTGCTATTGCATCTTTTTGTTTCGATGTACCGGAACCCGTTGTTGATGGCAATGTGTATCGGGTGTTGTCCCGATATTTTGGGGTTGAAATACCTATCAATAGCACCCAAGGCATCAAATATTTTAAAGAACTTGCCCGCGAAGTAATGGATGCAGCTAACATTCGAGACTATAATCAAGGGATAATGGAGTTTGGTGCCATACAATGTGCGCCCAAAAAACCTTACTGCTTGTTGTGCCCGCTTCAAGACAGTTGTGTTGCCCTGAAAGAAGATAAAGTTGACCTTTTGCCAGTAAAACAGAACAAAACCAAGGTTAGAAATCGCTACTTTAACTATTTGGTATTGTTGGATCAAAACGAAAACACCATCTTAGAGCAACGAAAGGGAAAGGGAATTTGGCAGAATTTATATCAGTTTCCATTGATAGAGTCGGAGAAAAAGCTTCAGCCTGGCGCATTGCAGCCGTTGATCAAGGAGAAGGATGATGTTCCGGCAGTGGAATCCCTATCATTATATAATACTGAACCCATTGTGCACAAACTATCACATCAACATTTGCACACACAATTTTGGATCCTAAAAACTTCTCATATATTAAAGGAAGGAACACCATGGAAACAAATAGGTGATTTTCCAGTACCAGTTTTGATAGCAGATTTCATCAAGACATTGAAAATTTAGTACTTTTGATGAACTGGTCTTGAGTTGTTGGATTCAAGCGAAAATGTAAAGTTTTGTGCCCATTTGAAGGCTTTTTTGAGTTGCATAGCAGAGCTACGGAAAGATAAAAAGGTAAAAAATGGGTGCAAAAGATAAATTTGCAGCGGATTCGGATAACTTAAGACGAGTTCGTTAATTAAGAGAGATATGAGCGGAACATTGAACAAAGTAATGCTGATCGGGCATTTGGGAGACGAAGTAAAAATGCACTATTTTGAAGGCGGAAACTGTATCGGCAGATTCCCTTTGGCCACCAACGAGACCTATACCAATAGGCAAACCGGCGAAAGAGTGACCAATACGGATTGGCACAATATTGTTGTGCGCAACAAGGCCGCTGAAATTTGTGAAAAGTACCTTAGCAAGGGTGACAAGGTTTATGTGGAGGGCCGTTTAAAAAACAGGCAATGGCAAGGTGAGGACGGTAATACCCGATACACCACCGAAGTGCACGTACAGGACTTTACTTTTTTGACCACCAAAAAGGAAAGCATGGCCAATGCACAATCATCAGGTTCGTCCGCTAACTACCAAGAGCCATCGAAGGCTGAAAGCCCTGCTGCACCTGTCGATAATTCGGAGGAAGAGGATGATGACCTACCATTCTAAATAAAACACTAAAAAGCAATATTAAATTGGATCCCGAGCCCTATTGTTTGGCATTTTACTTTACCGCGTTAAGTGGAATATTCACTTTAAAAATTATTTTGCTTGTATTGCTCTTGGCTGGCTCAGCTTTCATCTCGGCCGCAGAAGTTGCTCTTTTTGGTCTGTCACAGACCGATATCAACGAAATGCAGGAGAGCAATTCTTCCCGAGGCAAATTGATCGTGCAATTGTTGACAAAGCCCAAAAAGTTGTTGGCCACGATTCTTATCACCAACAATGCCATCAATATCGGAATTGTATTGCTGTTCAGTTCCATCGGGGATACCATTTTTGAAGGAATCGACGGAACCTTCCGATTTTTGCTGGAAGTGGTAGTGGCTACTTTTCTGATCTTGATGTTCGGGGAAATCCTGCCAAAAATATATGCCAACCGTAATCGAGTGCAGTTTTCGCATTTTATGGCAGTCCCATTAAAAGGATTGAATTATATTTTTACGCCCTTAAGCTCCCCGATGCGGTCCGTAACCCTTTTTATGGAGGATAAGTTGGGGAAGAAAAAATCCAATTTGAGCATTAACCATCTTTCCCAAGCCCTCGAACTGGCCTCTGAAGGCGACACCACCAAGGAAGAACAAAAAATACTTGAGGGAATTGTAACCTTTGGAAATACCGATACCAAACAGGTAATGCGACCGCGAATTGATATATTCGCTCTGAACGAAAAAATGAAGTTCCTTGAAGTGCTGGAGGAAATTAAAAAGAACGGATATTCCAGGATTCCTGTTTTTGCGGAAAATATGGACAACGTTATGGGCGTTCTTTATGTAAAGGATCTTTTGCCTTACATAGAAAGGAAGAACTTTAACTGGATGACGCTTATCCGTGAACCCTACTTTGTGCCAGAGAACAAGAAGTTGGACGATTTGTTGTTGGAGTTTCAGGATAAGAAGAATCACTTGGCCGTTGTGGTGGATGAATACGGAGGAACATCTGGCATTGTAACCTTGGAAGATATTATTGAAGAAATTGTGGGCGATATCAGTGATGAATTTGATGATGAGGATCTGGTATTCTCAAAATTGGATGACCACAACTATGTGTTTGACGGTAAAACCGCCCTGAAGGACTTTTACCGTGTTGTAAAAATCGAAGAGGAAGAGGAGTTCGAGAATAAAAAAGGCGAATCCGAAACCATAGCAGGGTTTGTATTGGAAATATCGGGTAGTTTCCCAAAAATAGGAGAGAAGGTTTTGTTCAAAGACTACAAGTTTATTGTGGAGAGTATGGACAAAAAAAGGTTGAAACGTATAAAAGTAACATTGCCCCATGAAGCATAGCATATTGTTTTTTGTAATTGCAGCAACACTTTTGGTAAGTTGTAAAGACGAGGTGTTGCCCAAGCCCAACGCTATGCTTCGATTGGATTATCCGGCAGCGGAATATGCATTGGCCAACTCGGATTGCGTATACACTTTTGAGCAGAACACCTTATCCAACATTAAAGAAAACAAAGATTGCTCCTTGGTTCTGGATTACCCTATGATGAATGGCTCCATATTTTTAACATATAAAAAAGTAGACGGTAATATACGAGAGTTGCTCATTGATGCACAGAAACTCACGTATGAACATGTAGTAAAAGCGGATAATATTGCGCCTAAAGAGTATATCAATCCTAGTGAGAATGTCTACGGAATGTTCTACGAAGTAAGTGGAAATGCGGCATCCCAATCGCAATTTTACGTAACCGATAGCATCAATCACTTTGTGACGGGCTCGCTATATTTCTACGCAAAACCCAATTACGATTCCATTCTTCCCGCAGCAATGTATTTACAGAACGATATCAGAAAAATTATGGAAAGCTTGCGGTGGAAAAAATAATTACTGAACTGTGTCCTTGGCCAAAAGGGCTTCGGCACGGGCGATACTGCCGTTGATTTTTTCCTTGACCACTTTTACCTTTTCTTCTTCCTCATCCAGCCATTGCTGTTTTTCTGCGGAGAGTTCTTTACCTTCCAGTATTTCTTCGTGATCAAAACGGTCACCAAATTCTTTCATCCAATCCATCATGGCCGTATTGGCGGCTTGAAGGTCTTTCATGGCTACTTCGTACTGCTTTCCGGTTTCAGTGGAATCCACTTTTGGTTTAAGCTCTCCCACTAATTTTCCAATGGTGCCCATTTTAGGCATTACCTCATCATGAATGGCCATCACTTTTTTCATTTGAGTGGAACCATCAGGGGCTTTTTTCTCCTCTTTACAGGAGAAACTCAACAACAAAACAGTACAGATAAGGATTGAAAAAAGTTTTTTCATGGTGTCTAAAATTATGTCTTCAAATTTAACTATTTGCGATAGTAAAAATGAGGGATTAAAGCTAAATATTCAAATAAACAATAAAAGTGACTTTGGTCACATAATAGAATTTTAGGTATCCTTAAATTCGCTTGTTGTTTTGATTAAGAAGTAAGAGAGTATTGGATAAATCTTCACATACTGTACCTAGGCGGATTGGATTTTCATCGCTTTTCATTCTTTTGATAATGATCAGTAATCTGCGCTTTTCATCCATGTATGTTTATTACAGCTTGGATAGGGAAGGGTTTATAGAACAACTTTGCGAAAACAAGGACAAACCGGAACTTAACTGTGATGGTAAATGTATGTTGGCACAAATGCTGCGTGCTCAAGCGGAGGACGAGGAGCCATTGCCAGTAATAGGCTGGGAAGAAGTCTTGGTGTTTTTTATGGAGATACCTGGTTACAATTTACCAAGTAGCCACGAGAATGAGATGAACCCATGCTATTACACAAATTCCTATTCATATCACTTTAGTGATACCCTTATAAAGCCACCCATGATTTAAGGTTTACAATAAAAGCGGCAAACACCCATTGCCGAACATGTATAATCTTAAACATAACATCAAAAATGAATAAAAGTGCACTGGCAAAACTTTGTGTTTTGCTTTTAGGGACTACCATGTCCTACGCGCAAGTTTCAAATGCGCAAGATTCCCTAACAAAAAAACCAGTACAATTGGATGAGGTTCTAGTAGAGGGGAAAAGGAAAATAGACCCGGTTTTTTCTACCTTCAAAAGTGAGCCGGAGAAGAAAATTGTCCAATCTAAAAATGTGGCCGATCTTTTTAAGGATATCAACGGATTTAGCCTGATCAAACGTGGTAATTATGCCATAGATCCCTCTTTTCGGGCTTCTCAATATGAACAGCTCAATGTTCAGTTTAATGGAGGAACCAAGGTGATGCACGCCTGTCCCAATAGGATGGACCCGATTACCACCCATGTTACCCCAGAAGAGATAGAACGGGTAGAAGTGGTTAAAGGACCATATACCTTTAGATACGGGCCCACCTTTGGCGGTATTGTAAATTTGGTGACTCAAGAAGTTGAAAAACAAGAAAAAGGATATCATGGTAAAGTGAATTTTGGAGGTGAGAACAACGGAAATGCCATTACAAGTTTTGCCAACCTAAAGTATGTTGGGGAGCAGTTTGATGCGAACCTCAATTTCGGATTTCGTGATTTTGGAAATTATGAAGATGGTGATGGAAATGAAGTTCCTTCCTCGTTCAAGAGTACCGATTATGGGGTTCAGGTAGGCTATAACCCAACAGAGGACCAAAGAATCCAACTTGGGTTTCGGCAATCTTTTGGAAGGGATGTATTGCATGCCGGATTACCCATGGATACAGAAATAGATGATAGCAATGTGCTTTCTGTAGATTATAAGTTGGATAATATTTCTGATGGTTTAAAAGCATTGAGCGCAAAGGTGTATCGTTCCAAAGTGGACCATGTAATGACCAACGAACTAAGGCCATCTTTTATGATGACGGAGGCGGTATCAGAAGTTGATGCCCTTACTGTTGGTGGTAGGGTCGAACTCGAATGGAGACCTATTGACGACTTAAAACTCTATACTGGGTTGGACGCATTTTCGGTAGGAAGAACTGGAAATAGAACACGTTTGGTGAAAAGGAATATGAACGGTGATTTGCTGCCCACTCCCATGGAGTTTGTAGATGAGGTTTGGCAAGATTCCCAAATTGATGATTATGGAGCGTTTATAGAAGGGAAATACCCCTTATCAGAAAAGTTTTTGTTGAATGTTGGGGCGAGGTATGACATGGTGCGATCGAAAACGGATGCGCCAGCGGATGATTTTGTTGCCGAATATCCCGATTTGGATACACGAACGGAGCATAACTTTAGTACAACAGCATCATTTAAATATATGGCCACATCCAATCTTTTATTGGAATTGGCCTACGGTAGAGGAGTGCGTTCCGCAAATATGATCGAGCGCTTCATCAACCATTTTACGGTTGGGCAAGATCCTTACGAGTATGTAGGTAACCCTTATTTGGATGCCGAGGTGAACAATCAATTTGAACTGGGCGTTAAAGCGAATTCCAGTTTTGAGGGATATGCTTTCAACCGATTGGATTATGGGGCTTCTGTGTATTATTCTATCTATGACAATTATATTGTTCCTGTGATAGACCCATCATTGGATAAAAAGTATATGCCGATGGCAGAGCCTACAGAGGTAAAAAGATTCACCAATTTGAATGATGCCTACAAAACAGGGTTTGAAGTTTTTGGAGAATTGGCCTTCTTGGAAGATTTTGCCTTTAAAACAGAACTATCCTATGTGTACGCAAAGAATCAAGATCTGGATGAATCCTTGCCATTGACTCCACCTTTGGTGACCCGTTTTAATCTAAGTTTTGAAAAGGAAACTTTGTGGGCTAGGGCAACCTATACACTTACTTCGGAACAATCCAATATTGCTAATTCCTTTGGAGAGCAAACTACCGATGGTTATGGGGTAATGGATTTGCGTTTTGGGGCAAAACCCTTTGAACATTTAACGGTTGGAGTCGCAGCGTCCAATATTTTTGATGAGAACTACAATAACCATTTGAATTTCTCTTTTGTGAACCAAGCGGATTATGGCAGGGTGCCCATCAATGATCCTGGAAGAAATCTATCTGCTTTTATACAATACAGTTTTTAGCAAATTGATGAACAATAAAAAAGAGGTCTAAAAAGTCTTCATAATTTGATTTGTCAGGTTGAGCCTGTCGAAACCGGTATTGATTATCAGTTAGTTGAAAATATTTCGACAAGCTCAATATGACATCGCCTTACTTTTTAGACCTCTTTTATGCCATTTAAAAACCTTTTTTATTTAAAGTCTGATGCCTCTACCCCTTCGTTTACCTTAATTTCTTTTACGATAAACTCCATATTCTGAGGTCCCATGCTTTGCATTAACTTAAATGGGAACTTAATACCGGATACTTCTTGGTAATCACCATAGCCCATAGTGCTGGTCATTTGTTGACCTTGAACCTCTTGGGTGTTGATTTCTTGTACTTTAAGTCCAGTCTCCACATCATAGAAAGCAGTTTTACCATCACTGATCTTCAATTTGTAGGCTTTTTTGTCACCCACGGGCTCAATGCCTTCCAATGAAACATCTCCCGCTGCCAAGTAATTCAATTCGGGAAAAGCGGCAGATTCTTCTTTGATTTTTGCAATCTCTTCTGGAGAAAGGTCTTTACGTTGACCTTGCATCACCATATATCCAGTATCACCATCCAAAACTTGCTTTTGCATGGAGTTGCCCTGTACCTTGATGTTTTGCAAAAATTGATCTTGGGATGTCTTTTTCATCTCAAGTTCCAGTTTCATGCCCTGCATTTCGGCTTCGGCCATCATGGAGTAAGAATCCACACCTTCCAGTTTTGATTTGCCACCAATGGCTTCAATATAGTTTTCCAAAACCCTATTGGCATCTACACCTTCGGGAATCTCAGCTTCATAGTTTGGCTTTTCCGTTTTATTGGCATACTTGTCATAAAAGAGTACAGGGATAGTTTTACCATTAAAGTTGACTTTTTCCAGATTTTCCAAAACATCGGTTCCTTTTCCCGTTACAACTACACGGGCGTTGGAAGTTGAAAAATGTTTTTGGGCAGCTTTTAGTACGTCCTCCTTTGTTATGGCATCCAATCGTTCCAAATAGGTTTCATAAAAATCTTTTGGAAGATCTTCGGTTTCTATATTCAAAGCATAATTCGCGACCGTTTCTGGTTTTTCCAGCGCCATTACAAAGCTACCTGCATATTTGGCCTTTGCGTTTGCCAATTCTTCATCGGATACGGGCTCCGAAGTAATTTTATCTATCTCTTTCAAGATTTCGACCACCGAGCTATCGGTAACGGCATTTCTGACCTGTGCGTAGGCGTTGAATCGCATTGGGCTGAATTTATTGGCCCTTAGACCAGAATAGGAACCGTAGGTATACCCTTTGTCTTCCCTTAGATTTTGGAATAAACGAGCTTGTCCACCACCACCCAGGATTCTATTGGCCAAGAGTGCATCCAGATAGTCTTCGTCTTTCATTTTAAGGTTTGTGATGTTTTCAACCGCTACTTCGGATTGCACGGCGTTGGGTACATCAACAAAGTTGATCTGTGTGTACTGTACATCTTTTGGATCGGAGTACGAAAGCGATGGTGGTACGGCCTTGGACCAAGGTGTAAATGCCTTGGTCACCAACTCTTTTACGGTTTCGAACTCAACATCACCAATTACGACCAAATAAGCATTGGCGGGAACAAAATAGGACCGATAGAACTGCTCAACATCGAGTAGGGTCACATTGTTAACCGTCTCCTCGGTCATAAATTCGCCAAACGGGTGGTTTTTGCCGTAGGCCAAAGCTGTTTGTACCCTATCCGAAATGGCAGAAACATCTTTTTCCTCGGATTTGATTCCTGTTATGATTTTCTCTTTTTCTTTCTCAAACTCTTCTTGCAAAAAGTCTGG
The DNA here is from genome assembly GCF_040148835.1 of Allomuricauda sp. NFXS6. Classification (NCBI taxonomy): domain Bacteria; kingdom Pseudomonadati; phylum Bacteroidota; class Flavobacteriia; order Flavobacteriales; family Flavobacteriaceae; genus Allomuricauda; species Allomuricauda sp. NFXS6. The sequence goes on from NZ_JAGEMG010000002.1 coordinate 171,026, forward strand.
ATTGAGTGCGGCATCGGCCATTAACTCGAGAATACGAGGAAAATATTTGGAGAGGGAACTTGCAAAGGCACTTTGCTCACCAATATAGATATTGGCACCCAAGAAATCTACTTCTTCGTAGAATTCGTCCTTGGGAATGTTTTTGGACCCTTTGCCCAACATACTTCCGGTAAGCGCTGCTACCCCAGCTTTGTCACCCTCCAAAATGGGGGGGTTGTCTATGGATAGCTGAATACGAACCCTGGGCAATTTGTGGTTTTCCACAACAAGCACCTTCAAACCGTTTTTAAGTTCAAAACGGGCCGGCTCTTTTAAGTTGATTTTTGGAGCAGGGCCAGCTTCTGGTGGTGTACTCCTGTCTATTTGTGCGTATGAGGCCGTCATAAACAGTGACAGCGCAGCTAAAACTAAATACTTTTTCATTTTAATTAGCGTCTTTTTGTTCTGGTAAATATTCCAACTCCAATCGTTGGTTTACCTTCAAATATTTTTTTGCTACCTCCATGATCTCCTCACGGGTGATGGAACGGTAAATATCTATTTCTGTATTGATGAGGTTGGTGTCATCCTTCAGCATATAATTTTCGGCCAATGAATTGGCGATACCTTCAACGCTGCTGTTGGCATTTACAAATTGGTTTTCGAACTTGTTTTGAAGCTTTTGATAATCTTTTTCTGAAATCAATTCCATCTGAAGTTTTAAGATTTCTTCGTCGATTTCCTTTTTGATATCCTGAATGGAATTGTCACCAACTGGAAGTCCACCGACAATGTAAGAGCTATAATCCTCGGCATCAACGGGTACGGACAGTATTTGCAGTGCCATTTTTTTCTCGTCGACCAATTTTTTATAGAGTTTGGAGCTTTCCCCACTGCTCAAATAAGTAGAAATCATATTGATGACATAGGCATCTCTTTGCCCTTGCCCCGGCGTTCTATAGGCCAAAAGAATTGCTGGAATTTGAATGTTAGGGTCGTAGTATTTCGCAAATTTGGTTTCCGTAATGGGCTCCTCTTTTACGTTTGGGCGCTTTATTTCGGTACCTCTTGGAATAGGGCCAAAATAATTTTCGATCATTTTTTTGGTCTCATCCATATCAAAATCGCCAGCTACGACCAAAACCCCGTTGTTGGGTACATAATAGGTTTGATTGAATTTTTTAAAGTCATCCAAGGTGGCGCTAGCCAAATGGTCTAAAGATCCGATCACGCCCCAGCGGTACGGGTGGTCGGTGTAAAGATTCTTCAAGATTTGCTCAAAAAATGCACCGTAGGGGGCATTGTCCGTTCTGAGTCTTCTTTCTTCTTGTACCACTTCTTTCTGGGTATCTACGCCAACTTGTCCGATGATTGGGTGCATCAAACGTTCAGATTCCAGCCAAAGGCCAACTTCCAAACTGTTGGAGGGGAATACCTCATAATAATAAGTGCGATCCAAGAAGGTGTTCGCATTGTTTCTTCCTCCGTTGGAAGCTACAATTTGATCCCACTCACCTCGTTCAATGTTTTTGGTTCCCTCGAACAATAGATGTTCAAAGAAGTGGGCAAAACCGGTTTTTTCGGGGTCTTCATCCTTAGATCCCACATGGTACATAACCGATGTGGTAACTACAGGGGCTCCGTTGTCCTGGTGCAGGATCACATGGAGACCGTTGTCCAGATCATACTCTTCAAAAACTACCTCCTGTGCCGAAAGCAGCGCCACTCCAAAGAGCATAGTAAATGCGGAAAACAAATGTTTTTTCATTGTAAATAGTTAGTATTTATAAATTGATGTTGCTAAGAGGTTGGTATCGATTTCTCGAATGATGTTACGCAAAATATAGAATATTTTCTAAACATCTGCTTTTTTATAAAAGTCTTAGGGCTTTAAACTTGGGATAATTCGCAAACATTCAGTAAATTATACAATAAATCCAAAAATTGAAATATGAAAAATTTAACCCTTCCCATCCGTTTCGGAATAGTTACCAGTGCTGTGCTGATCGCCTATTTTTTGATCCTGGCCCTAATGGGAAAGCACACCAATGTTTTTTATAGCCTTTTCAATGGCCTGATCACGGGCTTTGGTATTTACGAGACAATTAAGTACACCAAAATAAGGCAAGGCAAAAGCTTTAGCTATGGAAAAGGGTTCACGGCCGGCATTACCACTGGTTTTGTGGCCACGCTGCTATTTACCATTTTCTTTGCGTTTTATGCGACGGAATTGGATAATACCTTCTTGGATAAACTCTCCGCAGCCTGGTCCGGAGATTACAAGAATTTTCAGGGAATTGTCTTTTTTACGGTGGCCGTTATGGGCTTTGCCACTACTTTGGTTTTGACCTTGTCTTTTATGCAACTCTTTAAAACAAGCAATAATTCCAAAAAAATTATGGGCTAAATCAAGTAAGAATACTTGTAGATTAATGATTTAGCAGTATATTTGCACCCGCTAATTTTGATAAAGCGCAGTAATTTTAATCTAATTAACGCATTATGTACGCAATTGTAGAGATGGCAGGGCAGCAATTTAAAGTTGCAAAAGACCAAAAAGTGTACGTTCACCGTTTGCAAGAAGAAGAAGGTAAAAAAGTTACTTTCGACAAAGTTCTTCTTTTGGAAGATGGTGATAACGTAACCATTGGCGCCCCGGTCATAGAAGGTGCGGCTGTAGAGGCCAAAGTTGTAAAACACCTTAAAGGAGATAAGGTAATCGTCTTTAAAAAGAAAAGACGTAAAGGTTACCAGAAGAAAAACGGTCACAGGCAATATTTGACCGAAATCGTTGTTGAAGGTATTGTAGCAAAAGGCGCCAAAAAAGCTGCTCCTGCAAAAGCTAAGGCTGAGGCAAAACCAGCAGCCGAACCCAAAAAGGCAGAGAAAAAAGCTGATGCCCCAAAGAAGGAAGCTCCGAAAAAGGCAGCTCCGAAAGCAGCTGAGGACTTGAGTTCCAAAACAGTTGCTGAATTGAAGGAAATGGCAAAAGCCAAAGAAATTACCGGTTACTCTTCCATGAAGAAAGCCGAGTTGATCGAAGCGTTAAGCAAATAAAAGAAAAGAACTAAAATTTATATATCATGGCTCACAAGAAAGGTGTAGGTAGTTCAAAAAACGGTAGAGAATCAGAATCGAAACGCTTAGGTGTTAAGATTTTTGGTGGTCAAGCAGCAACTGCTGGTAACATTATTGTTAGACAACGTGGTACCAAGCACAATCCTGGCGACAATGTATACGCAGGAAAAGACCATACTTTGCACGCCAAGGTAGATGGTGTTGTTAAGTTTGAAAAGAAAGTTGGTGGTAAATCTTACGTTTCCATCGAACCTTTTGAAGCTTAACCAGCAACAACAATATATCATAAAAAAGGCTCCGCATTTGCGGAGCCTTTTTTGCTTTCCATCATTTTTTAATGGTTTTATAACCTAATGGTGATATTGGAGTGAGGTTGAAAAGCTTTCTTGGACTTGGTCTAGAACATAAGCTTTCGTTTTCGAGCAGTAATTTCCCAAGTGTCGATTTTTTTACCGTTTTCGATTACAGAAACCTGATCATGTAGATTAATAGTGGGACAAATGTGATACGGAATGCCATAAAAAACATCTCCGACTTTGTATTTGTCCCATTCTTTTACCTTGATTACACCATGTTCTTCACTTTGTGAAAGCAATTCGTAATCCTCTAGATTAAGAAATTTGACCCTTTTGTCAATCGGGTTTTCAGCGGCAACGGATTTATGACCCAAATCAACGGTTAAGACTCCTTTCGTAGGTTTGGAAATTATTCGGGTCACCAAAAGAGCGGCAGGTTTAAAATCCTGCTCCGTCAATTTTTCACCGTAACCCCAATCCCAAAGAACACAAGTCCCGGGGCTGGTAATTCTATTTTCCTCCAATAAGTGGGAAGTAAACGAGGGGGTTCCGCCGCAAATCATTTGAGCATCTGGAAATTTTTCCTGAACAGCCTTAAAATAGGTGCTGACAATTTCCAGTCCCTTTTCAATTTTGGTTTTCCTATCGGAAAAATCAGGGTCACGCAAATGTCCATCATAGACATGAAATCCTTTAAAAGAAAGAGCCTTGCACGTATTGAGAAATACCATTAGCTCATCCAGTTCCTTGCCCACTTCAATACCGGAACGGTTCATTCCGTTGTTGATATCTATATATATATCGATGGTCAAACTCTCCGCCAAAGCTTTCTGGTTCAAAAGCTCAGCGCTGTCTTCGTTGTCCAAAATGGTAGAAAACTGGGTTTCTGGAAAATGCTTTACCAAATCCATAAGGCGTTCCACTTTGGGCCCCACCAATTGGTGTGCGATCAAAACGGACCTGGCACCAGCTTGGGCTGCAATTTCCGCTTCGGAAATAGTGGAAGATTTAAAATTGGAAATCCCAGCCGCCAACAAATGCTCCATTACCTTGGGCATTTTATTGGTCTTTACGTGAGGCATCAATCGTTCCGTGTTTCCATCAACCATAGCTATCATCTGGTCGATGTTAAACTTGAGGTTTTCCGAGTATAAGACTATGGATGGTGAATCTACTGTATCAATATTCTGTATGGTGTACCAATTGCTGTTCATATTTCTTCACATTTGAACGAATAAAGGTAATAATCATAAAGGGATTGGAAGGATTATTATTTAACGAAGCTATTACTTTGCTTCTATTTGGTTGATTCATAAAACTAGCCCAATAAAAAACCCATGGTTTCGCCATGGGTTTTTGTTTTATAAAGCATTTGTGCTTAGTATCGGTAATATTCCGGCTTGAATGGCCCTTCTACTTTTACACCGATATAGTCTGCTTGCTCTTTGTTAAGCTCGGTCAACTCAGCTCCCAAACGCGACAAGTGCAATTTGGCTACTTTTTCGTCCAAATGTTTGGGTAGCATATACACTTCGTTGGCGTATTTGTCACTATGTTTCCAAAGTTCAATTTGTGCCAAGGTCTGGTTGGTGAACGAGTTGCTCATAACAAAACTTGGGTGGCCGGTGGCACAACCTAGGTTTACCAGTCTACCTTCGGCCAAAATGATGATGTCTTTTCCATCTATGGTGTATTTGTCCACCTGTGGCTTGATTTCATCTTTGGTGTTCCCATAGTTTCCGTTCAACCATGCCATATCTATTTCGTTGTCAAAATGCCCAATATTGCAAACAATAGCTTTGTCTTTAAGGGCTCTAAAATGCTCTTCACGGATAATGTCTTTGTTACCTGTTGTAGTAATAACAATATCGGCATTGGGCACTACGGTTTCCAGTTTTTTCACTTCAAAACCGTCCATACAGGCCTGCAGAGCACAAATCGGGTCAATTTCAGTCACGGTAACAATGGCACCCGCACCACGGAAAGAGGCAGCAGTTCCTTTTCCAACATCGCCATAACCTGCAACAACCACACGTTTACCCGCCAACATGGTATCGGTAGCTCTGCGGATAGCATCCACAGCACTTTCGCGACACCCATATTTGTTGTCAAATTTGGATTTGGTCACGGAATCGTTCACGTTGATGGCCGGCATTGGGAGTGTTCCCTTTTTCATTCTTTCGTATAAGCGGTGCACTCCTGTTGTGGTTTCTTCCGATAGTCCTTTTACACCACTGGCCAATTCTGGATACTGGTCCAAAACCATATTGGTAAGGTCGCCACCATCATCCAAGATCATGTTCAGGGGTTGTCTGTCCTCGCCAAAAAACAAAGTTTGCTCAATGCACCAGTCAAATTCCTCTTCGTTCATCCCCTTCCAAGCATAAACCGGGATGCCAGCAGCAGCGATAGCGGCAGCTGCATGGTCTTGCGTGGAAAAGATATTGCAGGAACTCCAGGTAACATCTGCTCCGAGTGCGACCAAGGTTTCGATCAACACAGCAGTCTGAATGGTCATGTGGAGACAACCGGCAATCCTAGCACCCTTTAAAGGTTGTTCGCTGCCGTACTCTTCGCGCAGAGCCATAAGTCCTGGCATTTCGGCCTCGGCAAGCTCAATTTCTTTCCTTCCCCAATCTGCAAGAGAGATATCCTTTACTTTGTAAGGTACATACGGAATTGTCTTTGTGCTCATACTTTTTATAAATTTACTTTTGTAGCTTCGCTTAAATAGAGCACAAAGATACAAATTCGCTTAACTTTAGTTCATGCCCGTTTACAAAACAATAACAGTTTCACCAACCACTAAAGTTTATATCTGGAAGGTTACCGAGCCGGAGGCCGAACTTTCAAAAGACGTGGAGCTTACGGAGCACTGTCAAAAGCGTATGGACGGCATGAAATCAGAAGCTCATAGAAGGGCTTTTTTGAGCATTCGACACCTTATGGCAGAGGCTGGTTATGTAGATTACGACCTTTATTACGATGACTTTGGGAAGCCCCATCTTAAAGATGGAAATTATATTTCCATTACGCACTCCCATAACTTTACCGGAATCATCATTAGCGAAAGTGATGAAGTGGGCATCGATATTGAGAAGCAGCGTGATAAAATATTGAAAATCGCACATAAATTCACACCCATTCAAGAATACAAGACTTTGGCCAATTCGGAAGCATTGATGCGAAAATTGACCATCGTTTGGGGTGCCAAGGAATCATTGTACAAAATCTGTGCCCAGCAAGGTCTCAGCTTTTTAAGGCACATTAACGTAATGGACTTCACTTTTGAGGATACCCGAACCGTGGCCGAGATCATGTACCAAGGCAAAAAATCGCATTACGAAGTGGAATTTTTGGAGTTTGAAGGATTTACCTGTGTGTACGCCTTAAAAATGATGGGAGGATGATGAATCCTTTTCGTAGTTTTGCCAGGAAACCATAGCTGACCATGAAAATATCCGTTGAACTGACTTTATCCCCCCTTCAGGATGATTTTGAAGCACCGATTATTGCCTTCATAAAAAAACTGCGAGATTCGGGACTCACTGTTTTAGAAAATCCATTGAGCACACAGGTGTTTGGTGATTATGATAAGGTCATGGAACTGCTCCATTCAGAAATCAAGGAAAGTTTTGAGAACTTGGACCATGTGGTACTGACCATGAAAATGGTAAAATCCGACCGAAGCGAGTATGAACCCCATTTTTGATTTTTTTCTCGGTCCCTACGAAGACCGGGAACTATCCCTGATTATTTTAGAGGCTACTGCTTTTTTCTTTGGGATTGCCAGCGTGGTCTATGCCAAAAAGGAAGATATTTTGGTGTTCCCCACGGGATTGGTGGCTACGGTAATAACTACGTATATCTTTTTTGTGGACGACTTGTTCGGAGATATGATGATGAATTTCTACTATTCCATTATGAGTATTTATGGATGGTGGAACTGGGCCAGAAGAAAGGATAATAGAGAGCCTGTTGTGAACATCACGAGGACCGATACCAAGGAAAAATTAATCGGCTTTGGGTTTTTCCTATTGACCATGTTGGTCACCTACGGCGTGTACGTAGCGTTTGGAGCCGAAATAGGTCCTACCAACTATGTTGACATTTTTACTTCGGGTATTTTCTTTACGGCAATGTGGTATATGGCCAATAAAAAACTGGAAAACTGGACCCTTTGGATTTTGGGTGATTTAATAACTGTACCTTTATATGCATATCGGGGATGGGGAATGTTCTCCTTACAATACCTCATTTTTACTGTTCTAGCTATACAGGGATATCTAGCATGGAAGAAAAACTTGGCCAAGAGCCCACAAACCTCATAAAAGTGGTCCTTTTTGGACCTGAATCCACGGGCAAGACCACTTTGTCCAAACAATTGGCGGCGCATTACCATACGGAATGGGTGCCCGAATATGCCCGCGAATACCTTCAAGATAAATGGGACAGAGAGCAAAAAACCTGTGAACCTCATGATTTGTTGCCAATAGCCTATGGTCAAATGCGTTTGGAGAACCAATTGGCCAAAAAGGCAAATCGAGTGCTTGTTTGTGATACTGATCTATTGGAGACCAAAGTATACTCAGAAGTCTATTACAATAGTATTTGCGATCCACTTTTAGAAGAATATGCACTAAAAAACAACTACGACCTTTACTTCTTGACATACATAGATACACCTTGGGAAGCTGATGATCTGCGAGACAAGCCAGATGAAAGAGAACGAATGTTTTTACATTTTAAAGAAGCTTTGGAGAATAATAACAGGAAATTCGTTATTTTAAGAGGGGATAAAGCGTCAAGGCTATCCACAGCAGTAAAACACATAGATAAACTTCTCCAAAAACATGATCGAATTAAGTTCTAAAGACTTGAAACAACTGGATTCCAAAGGAATTTCCAAAGAAAAAGTACAAAACCAAATACAAACGTTTAAAGAAGGGATCCCTTTTGTTGAACTATCGCAGGCAGCTGTGGTGGGCAATGGCATACTCAGGTTTTCCGAAAAGGAGCAACTCGACCTGATTCAATATTTTGAGGATAATAGAAAAAACCTTGAACTATTGAAGTTTGTTCCCGCTTCCGGAGCGGCATCACGGATGTTCAAGGCGATGTTCAATTTTCTGGATAGTTACGAGCCATCAAAAGAAAATCTATCCGAATACATAGAACGCACGGGCGATACCGATGCCAAAAAATTTACCGAAAACCTTTCGGATTTTCCCTTTTACGATTTGATAATGTACAGAATAGAGGGCAAAGCATCCAATAAGGATGAAGAAGCTTATCTTTTTGTAAAGGAGATGTTGACTGAGAATGGTCTTGATTATGGTTTTTACCCAAAAGGACTGTTGCCTTTTCATAAATACGAGACTGGTACGGCAACCCCGTTTGAAGAGCATTTGAAAGAAGCTGCACTCTATGCCAAAACAAAGGGCAAGGCCAATCTACATTTTACCGTTTCGCAACAACACGATGAGATGTTTGCCAAGGAAGAAGCCTCGGTAGGTCCAAAAATTTCAAAGAAAACGGATACCGTATTTGATGTCTCTTACTCCAATCAAAAACCTTCCACTGATACCATTGCCGTGGATATGGACAATAAACCCTTCAAAAATAGTGATGGTTCCATTTTGTTCCGTCCAGGCGGGCACGGAGCGCTCATCGAAAACCTGAATGATCAAGACGCCGATATTATCTTCATTAAGAACATCGACAATGTGGTCATCGATAAAAATTTGGAAACCGTTTCCAACAGTAAAAAAATGTTGGCAGGTGTTCTGAAAAAGGTTCAGGATAAAGCTTTTGCCTATGCCAAGCTTTTGGAAGGAGATATATCCATTGAAAAGGCTGATGAGATAAAAGCATTTTTGGAAAAAGACCTCAATGTTCGTATGCCAAAAAATTATGATGATTTCAGCGTAGATGAACAAAAATCCATTTTAATGGATAGAATCAATCGCCCTATCCGAATTTGCGGAATGGTAAAAAATGAAGGAGAGCCCGGCGGAGGTCCTTTTTGGATAAAAGATGGTGAAGGGAACATATCCCTTCAAATTATTGAGTCCGCCCAGATAGATATGAATAATAAGGCACAAGCTGATATAGTGCAGAATTCGACACACTTTAACCCAGTGGATCTAGTATGTGGTGTTCGAAACCATAAAGGAGAAAAATTCAACCTACTGGATTTTGTGGACACCAAGCAAGGTTTTATTACCGGAAAAACCAAAGAAGGGAAAGAACTGAAAGCTTTGGAACTCCCTGGTTTATGGAACGGTGGCATGGCCTTTTGGAACACCCTTTTTGTGGAGGTGCCATTGGTGACCTTCAATCCCGTTAAAACGGTGAACGATCTTTTGAAGCCAACCCATCAAGCATAAAAAATTAAAGTACAATGGATTAGGCCCGCTCCTTTGAAAAGAGTGGGTTTTTTTGTGCATTGGTGTGACCTAACACTAAAAGCTGTGTCCAAATAGTACACTCGAAACTTTTTTCGATGAAATGATTAAACATTGATGATCCTTGCGGGTTGTCGCAACTAGGTTGGTTGATTTGGTAAGAAGGCCGTGCACATTGTGCGGCTTTCTTTTCACATTTTTTGAAAACGATAGGCAACAACGTAAACAAGTATGTTTTATAAAATAGTGCTGTTTTTCAATGTGGTGTCCTTGGCTTTGGGCCTGTACATATTGATTTCGTATTTAAAAAGTAGAAATAAGAATAAGGATACAAAAAGCAAGGGTGATGCTAATTAAACACTATCCATGTATTATCCATTTTGCCAGTATATAGATGGTCTTTTTTCCTTGTGACCGTACATTGGCGAATATGAAAGGCTGCTTCGGCAGCCTTTCTTGTATAAATTTTATACACTTTGTTTAGGGCACTATACACTTTTACACACATCGGATAATTCAACAAAATATTTAAAATATTGATATACAGTTAAATAATAGAATATAGGAATGATTTGGAGAGTTGGCACTATGTTTTCACCTAGTTAGTCAAGTTTAACAATTAAAATTATATACCATGAAAAATTTAGCTTTAGCAACAGTACTATCATTTGTAGGAGTAACAGCATTTGCCAATGTAGAAATTCCAGAATTGGAAACAAATAACGCCATAGAAATTGTGGTAGGAGATTTTGAAGAAATCAGCGTATCCGACCTTCCATCTGCCGTAACAAGTGCCGTGGAATCAAATTACCCTACTGCTGAAATTAGTAAAGCGTACAAAAACGATAAAGATCAATACAAGCTAGATCTTACCCTTGAAGATGGCACATCTGGAACAGTGTATGCCGACGCTGAAGGGAACTGGATAGATATGTAATTCACCCCACGTTTGGTTAGTTAGTTTGGTTACAAGGGGCTGCATTCGCAGCCCCTTCTTTTTTGTGATAATTTTATAAAGGTTGAAGCATCTGCAGAGAGGTGTGGGCCGTATATTATGTAACTGAGATATGCCCAAAATCCTAATCATTGAAGACGATACTGCATTCTGTCAAATGCTTCAAAAGTTTTTGACCAAGAATGGTTTCGCTGTATCTATAAGTTATTCCATAAAAGATGCCGAGGAGCTTCTGGCATCATCTACCTTCGATATAATTTTGTCCGATGTACGATTACCGAAAGGCAACGGTGTTACTTTGCTTCCTCAGGTAAAACGCAACTCTCCCAAAACCCAAGTTATTTTAATGACAGGCTATGCGGAGGTAAAAACAGCCGTCAACGCCATTAAAAAAGGCGCCTTCGATTATATTTCAAAACCTTTCACCCCCGAAAATATACTCTCTGTTATCAATGAGGCTCTGAATACTAAAGCTTCGGAAGCCAACGTTGCCACTGAAAACTCAAAATCAGCAGTAAAGGAAAAGAAAACATCCAATTTTTTAAAGTGTCAGGGAGAAAAATCGAAAAAACTTCAGCAGTATGTGGAGTTGGTTGCTCCTACGAATATGTCCGTTCTGCTTACGGGTGAAAGTGGCACTGGGAAAGAAGTAACAGCGAGATCCATTCATTGGGCAAGTAAAAGAAGTGATCAACCGTTTGTCGCGGTAGATTGTGGTGCAATACCCAAGGAAATTGCCACTAGTGAATTTTTTGGTCATGTAAAAGGTAGTTTTACAGGTGCCATTGATAATAAACAGGGCCATTTTGAGGCAGCCAATGGAGGGACACTTTTTTTGGATGAGGTAGGAAATCTTTCTTATGAGCACCAAGTTCAATTACTACGGGCCATTCAGGAACGAAAAATTAAGAGAGTAGGCAGTACCAAGGAAATTGAGCTGGATATTCGAATTATTGCTGCTACCAACGAGAACCTTTCCCAAGCTTTGGAAGATGGTAGTTTTAGGGAGGATTTGTACCATCGGCTCAATGAGTTTTCAATTGAGGTACCGTCCTTGAGAGATAGGCGAGAAGATATTCTTCTATTTGCAGATTATTTTCTGGTCGAGGCCAATTCAGAATTGAATAAGAATATTATAGAGTTTTCCGATGAAACCAAGCGAATCCTTCAGGAGTATAATTGGCCGGGAAATTTGAGGGAAATGAAAAATGTAATCAAAAGGGCCGTTCTTTTTTCTGATACGGGAACTATGTTTCCCAACGCCTTGGCAGATAAGGTGGTAAAAGGAGTTAACAATGCCAATGAGGAGAAATTCTCCAAATCGGATTATGAAAAGGAAAGGATTCTCAGCGCATTGAAGGAAGCCAATTTTAATAAAAGCAAAGCGGCCAAACTGCTACAAATAACCCGAAAAACACTCTACAACAAAATCAATCAACATCAATTGAATGTGTAGCCAAATAATCTTGGATTTCTCTTTCTAGTTGTGACAATACTATTTTTAAGTCTGAAAGCATCTCAAATACCTTCTCTCCTTTGATTTCATCCGAAATATTTTCCAAGGTTTCCAGTAAATCAATGGCTTCTTGTACCTCTAATTGCCTGAACATCGGCAACATTTTATGGGAAATGGCTCGAATATCAGAATAATCTTTGTCGCCAACAGCTAAAAGTAAAAACTCCATATTTTTGCTCGAATTGCTCCAAAATACATGTAAAACTTCCTGAATTGACTCAAAATCATCCAAAAAGGGAGAGATATTAACAATTGTGAACAAGGACGAATCCGTATCTGGAATTTGATGGACCGCATTGACTTGTTCGGCCGACTTTAAAACTTTCAATAGGGCACTGGCGGTAAAAGGTTTTTGTAAAACATCCGAAAAACCAGCTTCAAAAAATGGTGTTTTGTCATAATTCTGCTGTCCCGTCATGGCTGTAACAGGTTTGTCAAAACCAGCACTTTTAAGTGCTTTCAGAACTGTAAAACCATTAACTTTTGGCATTTGAATATCTGTAAGCACAGCATCAAACATATGGATTCTTGAAAGGTCGAAATCATCAAAGTTTGTAAAAGTTGTCGTTTGGATATGGTTGATTTTACATACCTCTGTGATCAGGCCAAGCATATTGTTATCGTCATCAATCACCAAAACGGATAGTTCTTGTGTTCGTGGAATGGGCTTTTTTACATGGTTTTCATTGATTTGAATATTGGAGAACTCCACAGGAATATGTAAAGTAAAAACACTTCCTTTGTTTACTTCGCTCTTTAAACTTAAAGAGCCACCTAATAACTCTGTCAATTTTCTGGAAATGGTCAAACCAAGACCATATCCAACCGTTGCTTTTTGAGAGGACTCCCCTGCTTGTGTGAACTCTTGGAAAATGGCTTCCTGTTTTTCGATAGGAATTCCAATGCCCGTATCCTCCACATCAATCCGTACCCATTTGGTTTTATTTTTTTCTTCAACCAAAGCAACAGCAGAAACTTTTACATAACCTGTGTTTGTGAATTTAAAAGCGTTGCCTATCAGATTGGACAATATTTGCCGTATTCTAAAAGGGTCATTGTTAATAGGCGTTTTGAGGTCATTGGCTATTTCCAATTGCAACGACACTCCTTTTTTTGATTGTATTTCTTCAAAATTGATTGTGGTTTCCTCTATCAATTGAGATAGGGCAAAGGGAACTTTGTCCAGCTGAATTTTTCCAGCTTCTAATTTGGAATAGTCCAAAAGATCGTTTACCAAGTTCTCTACATAGGCAGAGGAAGTCTTAATTTTTTTGAAGTAATTCAGTTGTTTGCTATCCAATCCACTTTGTTGAATCAAGTCGGAATAGCCACTTATTGTGTTTAGGGGAGTTCGCAGGTCGTGACTTACGGTTGATATCAATTGTTCCCTACTTTTTAATAATGATTCGGAATATTTTTTGGCCTTTTCCAACCGTTTTCGGTATTCCTGTACTTTCCAATAATCCTTGGAAATCAAAAGAGTAAACAATATCACCGTTATTAATCCCAGGATAACTGCTCCCACTGCCAGGCGAGAACTTTTTTTTAACGCTTGCTCTTTTTGAAGATTGTCCAGATATGTGTTCTGAGCCATTTCCCGCTCAAAGTCTGATAGAATACTTCGCATTTTTTGGGAAAGCTCTAAATCCGTTCGGTAAATCTCAAGCTCTTTTTCCAATACGGTCCGTTTGGCCGAAGCTGTTTGTATTTTGGCCTTGTTTAAAATGGATTTGGAGACCTCCAAAATGGAATCGATGTTTTTGGCGTCGGTATTACCATCGGAAAGAGGAATATTTTTATTGAGTATGGCCACGTACTCTTTGATGTATTCTTGGGTTTGGGGTGGCAAATCATCAAAGTTGGGCGCAAAGGTCTCAGGGGTTATTCTCCCCATATCCACCTCCATCTTATGGAAAGCTTTTAAAACTGAATCCAACGAAGCTTTACTTTCATTCTTCACTTTTAGGTTCCGCAATTCCGCATTGTTGAATACCTTTTGTTTCAATAGCTCTTGAACACTGTCCAATTTGGAAGTTTGATCTCCGTTGTTATTTTTTGCCAAAGGTTTAAGCGAATCTATAAATTGGGTTATGGAATCTACCTTTTGCGCATAAGACCTTAAATCCTTATGGTTTTTGGTCTGTAGAGCCAATTTGGATAGGTTTTCGGCATCATAAAGCTGGGTGAGCAATCTATTGGTCTTCAAAAGTTTTTTGTTGCTCACCCCTTGATTGCTCGCTGAAGCATAGCTTTTGAACTCATTATAGATAAAGAAAGCAGCAAGCATGGCCAAAATGCCCAAAACTGTATAGCTCAGTACTATTTTAAGGGTAAATCTATTTTTGGATTTATAGTGCATACCATTATATACGCTGGCATTTGGGGGGTATAGTTGTTATCAAAAGTTAAATTTCCCAAATGTTTTTTATGAAAATCAATAATCGCATCTTACATTTGCGGTATCTCAAAGGGGTGCTTTTACCAAAAGGCTGAGATTATACCCAATGAACCTGGGCGGGTAATGCTGCCAAGGGAATGCGCAAGCCGCATCTTGGAATTTCTATGTTTCTTTTAGAAACAACAATCAATTACTAACAAAGAATAATGACCCCTTTTATTCGTAACATTTTTACGGATGAAACTCTATTCAATTATTCAAAAAAGAGCCCTTTTTGGCTTATTGCGACCGACGCAAAACAACCATCGGAATTACATTAAAACCCTATGTGCGACAATAGCCCTATTTGGGTTGACGTTTACACTGAGTGCTCAAGAAGAACCCATCGACAGTCTCGAAGGGGAAAAAGTGGTGTTGGACGAAGTATTGGTGCAGGCCGTGAGGGTAACCAAGGATTTCCCGATTACTTTTTCCGATTTGGACAAGGTGGAACTGGCACCACGGAACTTGGGTCAGGATATTCCTGTTCTTATGAATTTTATGCCAGCAGTGGTCACCACGTCCGATGCTGGAGCGGGGATTGGCTACACGAGCATACGTGTTCGTGGTAGCGATGCCACAAGGGTAAATGTGACCATCAACGGTGTACCTTACAACGATGCCGAATCGCAGGGAACCTTTTGGGTGAACATGCCCGATTTTGCCTCTTCCACCCAAAGTTTGCAACTGCAGCGCGGTGTGGGCACCTCCACCAATGGGGCGGGAGCCTTTGGCGCTAGTTTGAACATGCTCACCGATGCATTTTCTGAAGAGGCCTATGCAAGGGTTTCGTCTTCTGTGGGAAGTTTCAATACCTTACGAAACAATGTCAAGTTCAGTACAGGATTGCTGAACGACCATTTTGAGTTCTCCGGGAGACTATCTCGAGTAACCTCCGATGGTTATGTAGATCGCGCATCTTCGGAATTGGACGGTTATTTCCTTCAAGGGGTTTATAATGATGATAACACCTTGATCAAAGCTTTGCTTTTTGGCGGGCATGAAATTACTTATCAAGCTTGGAACGGGATAACCGCAGAACAATTGGAAAATGACCGTACGTTTAATTCGGCCGGAATTTATACCGATGATAACGGTAATACCCAATTCTACGAAAATGAGGTAGATAATTACAAGCAGGACCATTTTCAACTGCATTGGTACGAAACCTGGAACTCCGCTTGGGACACCCATTTGGCCGTGCACTATACACGAGGTCGGGGCTTCTTTGAACAATATAGGGAAGACGATGATTTCGCCACTTATGGTCTGGAGCCCATTATCGTAAACGGTGATTTGGTCGAAAACACGGATTTGATTCGCCGCCGTTGGTTGGACAATGACTTTTACGGAACCATTTTTTCAGCTACGTACAATAACGACAATCTCGAACTTATTATGGGTGGAGGTTACAACGAGTACAAAGGGGACCATTTTGGGGAAATCATTTGGGCGGAATTCGCCAGTAACAGTGAAATTCGGGACAGATATTACGATGATACTTCCACCAAAACGGATTTCAACATCTACACCAAGGCCAACTATCAATTAACGGACCAATGGTCGTTGTTCGGAGATGTGCAATACCGAGGTGTGACCTATGAAGCCAATGGTGATGACACGGGTCTGGTGGATGATACCTTCAGCTTTTTTAACCCAAAAGCAGGTATTACGTTCGATTTGAACCGAAACAACAACTTCTACTTCTCGTACGCAAGGGCCAATCGGGAACCCAACCGTAACGATTACGAGAGCGGAAGCCCAAAACCAGAAAAACTCAACGATTTTGAGTTGGGATGGAGATACGTTTCCCCAAGTTTCCAGTTGAACACCAATGTGTACTATATGCGCTACAAGGATCAGTTGGTGTTGACAGGGGAATTGAACGATGTGGGAGCTCCGCTACGATCCAATGTTGGGGATAGCTACCGCTTGGGTCTCGAAATTGATGCAAACGTTAGATTATCCAACACCTTTCGATGGAGACCGAACATAGCCTTGAGCGACAACAGAAATATTGATTTCTTTTTTGAGCGCGACGGAGAACTTCAGAATTTGGGAAATACCAATATCGCCTATTCGCCACAATTGATTGCCGGGAATATCATTTCCTATCAGCCCAATGAGGACTTTCAGGTGTCGTTGCTGTCAAAATTTGTAGGCAAGCAGTATATGGGAAATATTGACTCCGACACTTCGGTTTTGGATAGCTACACACAAACGGATTTCAATATTCAATATACCATCAATACCAATTCCTTTGTAAAAAGCATTGTTTTATCGGGCCTGGTGAACAATATTTTTGATGCCGATATCGTGTCCAATGGGTATTTCTTCACTTTTGATGATGATTTTTCCAACCCAGGAACCATCACAACCATCGAAGGTGCCGGATACTATCCGCAGGCAGGAATCAACTTTCTTTTGGGGGCAACGCTCAATTTTTAAGAAGTTAAGGTAACAAGAAGTCAGTTCGAGTAAAATCCAAAAAGGATTTTGTATCGAGAACTGTGTTTTAGCTCAATTATTTTTAACGGGAATCTGTAATTTTAACGAATGACAGAATCCCGTTTTCATTTCTCCGAAGAAGAACCCCTTCGCTGGGGCGTGATTGGTTGCGGCAGTGTGGCGGAAAAGAAAAGTGTGCCAGCTTATAAAAACACTGCTGGCTTTCAGGTTGATGCGGTTATGCGGCGCAATTCAGAAAAAGCCGAAGACTATGCCAAAAGGCACAACGTTCCAAAATGGACCACCAATGCCGATGAGGTTATCAATAACCCTAATATTGATGCTATTTACATCGCTACACCTCCCGACACACATAAATTGTATGCGTTAAAGGTGGCCCAGGTTGGTAAACCCTGTTGTATTGAAAAGCCTATGGCTCCAAACTACGAGGATAGTTTGGCGATTTATGAAGCCTTTCAGGTTAAGAATATTCCGCTTTTTGTAGCGTATTATCGTCGTTCGTTGCCCCGTTTTTTAAAAATTAAACAATGGTTGAATGATGGGCAAATAGGTAAAGTACGGCATATTCATTGGCAAAAAACCAAACCGCCCAATAAGGTTGATTTGAGCAAAAAATATAACTGGCGTACCGATGCCACGATTGCCCGAGGCGGATATTTTGATGATTTGGCCAGTCACGGGCTGGATTTGTTTGCCTTTCTATTGGGTGATATTGAAGATACCAACGGTTTTGGAACCAATCAACTCGACTTATATTCCGCTTTTGATGCAGTAACTGCAAATTGGATACACGAGAGTGGCATTACCGGTGCAGGCAGTTGGAATTTTGGAACGTATCACCGAACGGACAAAGTCGAAATTTTGGGTTCCCAAGGAAGCATTCGTTTTGCCGTTTTGGATGAAGCACCGATTGAATTGGAGAATGCATCGGGATATCAAACTTTGGAAATTCCCTACCCCGATCATATTCAGGAGTTTCATGTGGAAAATATAAAGCAGCACCTTTTGGGCAATGCAGTACATCCATCAACTGGAAAGACTGGTTTGCATACGGCTTGGGTCATGGAAAAAATCCTGGAAACAAGATAAGATACTACCAAAGTTGGTGCACGTGCTTTTTGATGTGCTTGTTATAAATTTGGTTTACAGCCTCCCTTTCATCTTCCGTAAGCGGAGGTAATTTTACAGCCTCAAGATTGCTTTTTAGGTGCTCTACTTTGGATGCTCCAGGAATAATACAACTGACCTCGGGAAAATCCAATATCCAACGAAGTGCGATGGGAGCCAGGTTTTCGCTATCAGGAAATACCTTTTTAAGTTCATTTACGGCTTTCAGCCCAACATCAAAAGGAACACCGCTAAAGGTTTCGCCCTTATCAAAAGCAGCCCCTTCCCTGTTAAAGTTCCTGTGGTCTTCTTCGTCAAAGGTGGAGTCCTGAGAAAATTTACCTGTAAGCAACCCGCTGGCCAAAGGCACGCGGACAATTACACCGATGTCCTTTTTCTTTGCCTGTTCAAAGAACAGTCCCGATGGGCGTTGCCTGAACATGTTGTATATGATTTGGACCGTGTTGACATTGGAATATTCAATGGCCTTTAAACCTTCTTCCACTTTTTCCACGCTGACACCGAGGTTTTTTATTTTGCCTTCATCCTTTAATCGATCGAACAACTCAAAAATTTCGGGACGGTAATACACTTCTGTTGGAGGGCAGTGCAGTTGAATCAAATCCAAACAATCCAGCCCGGTGTTTTTTAAGCTGTCCTCCACATATTTTCGCAGTAAGTCCACAGTATAGCCTTCATTCACGTGCGGGTTAATTTGCCTTCCACATTTTGTGGCCACAAAAACTTCTTCAGATCTTGATTTTACTACTCGGCCCACGGCGGCCTCACTTGCCCCGGCTTCGTAAACATCTGCGGTATCTAAAAAATTTACACCGGCATCTATAGCTTCATTGATGATCCGTTCAGCTAAAGCATCATTAAATCCAGAGCCCCATTTACCTCCTACCTGCCAAGTGCCCAAGGAGATTTCAGAGACTTTTATTCCTGTTTTTCCGAGTTTTCTGTAATTCATGCTAAAAATTAATTGGATATAACTACAACGTTTCCACTTTGTTCGGCCCTATAAAATAAAAGGTCGTGATATCGATTTCCATCATCGGGCCTGTCTAATTGCTGCCCCGTAAATAAATTATAAGTATATCCCTCACAACTACAAACGGCGTTCTGCCCTTCGATGGTCATTGTGGAACATTCATTGGGAACATGGTTGGGACAACTGGCTTCCCATGCCATAAAGCTCGACCCTGTATTGATAACAAAAGCACCTCTTGTACCTACGCCGTTGTTGCCCACATAAACGGGGTTTCCAATATTTTGTAAATTATTGTACAAGGGGAGGTTCAGATTCAATTCAAATCGAAAACGAACCTCTTGCAAATAAGGATTTCGGTCGCTGGTATCCGAGCTGCAGGATAAAATAAGCACCATAATCACAATGGCCCACAAGTGTTTCATAGTCAATGTTTGAAAATGTTTCTTGGACAAAGTTGATGAAAAATTGCCTATATTTGCGTTAAATCCTCGCAAAAATACCATGCAGGTCATGGGTATAGTTGAGGATTTTTTGTATTTGTAAAGAAGAGTACATTGGGGAAATTTTTTGATTTTCTTCAATGTCTCTTTGCATTAAAAATTAACGTTATGAGCAAAGTTTCATACTATACGCCTGAAGGATTAAAGAAATTGAGGGACGAATTGAACCACTTGAAAGACGTGGAACGTCCCAAAGCCTCACAGGCCATTGCAGAGGCAAGGGACAAAGGAGATCTTTCCGAGAATGCAGAATACGATGCGGCCAAAGAAGCTCAGGGACTTTTGGAGATGAAAATTTCCAAAATGGAAGAAACCTTGGCCAATGCCCGTTTGATTGATGAATCCCAATTGGACACTTCCAAAATATTGGTGCTTTCCACCGTGAAGTTAAAGAACCAAGCCAATGGTATGGAAATGAAATATACCCTGGTAGCAGAAAGTGAGGCCGATCTTAAAACAGGTAAGATTTCCGTAACATCTCCCATTGGGAAAGGATTGTTAGGGAAAAAAGTGGGTGATGTCGCAGAGATCAAGGTGCCAAACGGAACCTTGAAATTTGAAGTTTTAGAGATAACAAGAGCGTAGCAGTAACTAAATTGGTTATATTTAATCCCGTTGAAAGACGGGATTTTTTTATTTTTAAATCGAATCAAAAATGGCCAGCATCTTCACAAAAATCATCAATGGCGAAATACCCTCCTATAAAATTGCGGAGGATAATGATAACTATGCGTTTTTGGACATAAACCCCAACTCCAAAGGACATACGCTATGCATTCCCAAGAAGGAGGTGGACAAGCTTACCGATCTTGATGAGGAATCTTATATGAAATTGATGTCTTTTTCACGGAAAATTGCCATTGCCATAGAACAAGCGATACCTTGCAAGCGTGTGGGAATGTCGATTATTGGTTTGGAAGTGCCACACGTTCATGTGCATCTAATACCGCTTCAAAGTATGGCTAATGCCACTTTTCAACACAAAGTAGAACTTTCCAAAGAAGAATTTGAAAGTGTTGCGGCTAAAATAAGGACTTGTCTTAATTAATGCCTTCTATGTAAAAATAGACTCCTGCCGCCACCAAGCACAGCATCAGTACCAAAATGATGAAAAACAGCATGGTGAACCGTACGGCAGGCCTGTCTGGCTTTACCAGTTTGTTGTAGTAATCAAAAACCCGTTCAATATCAGGGGTCCAGTTTACGGGATATATAACGGAGTTGCATTTTTTACACTTGATTTCGTGGGTGACCACACCCGTGGTCCTGTGGTAAAGGGCGTTAAAAGTATGCTTTTGGTAAAAAGTAATCTTCAGTTCCTGATTAAAACATTCGGGGCAGTTATTAGTGATATCAGCTTCTTGAATTACAAGTTGTCTTTCCTTGGCCATAAGTAAATCAATTTTCTATTGCTTTCAGAGAAATTTGCATGATAGTTCCTTCCTTACTTGACGAAAATACTTTAATTTTTCCTTTATGGTACTCTTCAACAATTCTTTTTACCAAGGAAAGCCCTAATCCCCAGCCCCTTTGCTTTGATGTGACCCCTGGATTAAAAATATTTTGAAAGTCACTTTTTGGGATGCCATGACCAGTGTCCGAAACCAAAATATGGATGTTTTGGCCTTTCTTTTCAATCTGAATGGCAATGTTGCCTTTCCCCTTCATGGCATCGATACCATTCTTTACCAAATTCTCTATGCTCCAATTGTAAAGGGGAGGGTTCATCAAAACAAGAGACTCTTCCACATTGGAGCTGAATGAAAAATGAACCAGTTTGGAACTACGCTGCTTAAGATACTCATAAGCTTTTTTGGTTTCGGTCACAATGTCATGTTCGCGCAATTCGGGAACGGAACCAATTTTGGAAAAACGCTCGGTAATGGTCTCCAAACGATCAATATCCTTTGCTATTTCTTGTGTGACTTCAGGGTTGATGTCCTCCGATTTTAAAAGTTCGTTCCAACCTAATAAGGATGTAAGCGGTGTTCCTATTTGATGGGCCGTTTCTTTTGCCATGCCCGCCCAAAGTTTGTTCTGTTCCGATGCCTTGTTGGTGCGGAAGAAAAAGAAGATAACCGCACCGAACAAGAAAATGATCAACAGTAAAGCCAAGGGGTAGTATTTTAATTTGTTCAAGACCTCGGAGTTGCCATAATATAATGTTTCCAACAATTCGTCCTCTTGAATTATCTGTATGGGTTGGTTTTCATTCTTGAACTGGGCAATCTTTTTTTGGATGTAAGCACTATCCGCAACTTTATCTTCTGGAATATTGTGTGTTTTGTAAGATCCTTCTTGGTTCATCAAAATCATGGGGGTGGATGTGTTGTTGCCCAGTACCTTGAGCGTAAGATTTCCCAATTCTTGATCCACCGACGATTGGATCAGTTCCAATTGGGCGGTGGCCCATATTTCCATTTTTAACCTTTCCTCCTCCTTAAATTTTCTAAAAAAACTGTTGGTATTCCATAAAATAAGACTCACAATGACAAATGCCGAAATCAGCATTATAATGTTGGAAGCTTTCCTTTTTGGAGTAAAGTTCATTGGTGGTCAAATTCTTTTTAAAGATAGGTAATTGGAAAACATGTTGATAGTTCGTTGAAATAACGGCTGCCTTTGGAATTCATTTTATGTACTTTTGAGTTTTCAACAAAAATTAACATTGCATGGAAGTTCAGGGAAGAATCAAAATGATAGATGAGACCAAAACATATGGTAACAACGGTTTCAGGAAAAGAGAAGTGGTAGTGACCACCGAGGAGCAATATCCACAACATATATTGGTGGAGTTTGTGCAGGATAAGTGCGATATGCTAAACAACTACAGTGTTGGCCAAATGGTAAAAATCAGTATTAATCTTAGAGGTAGAGAGTGGGTGAATCCACAAGGGGAAACCAAGTATTTCAACTCTATCCAAGGGTGGCGGATCGAAAACCTACAACAAGAACAGGGTGCCGACAATATGCCTCCCGTTCCGCCAATGGAAGCTTTTGAACCGGCGGACGACCTGAACGAGGAAGACCATGACGACTTGCCCTTTTAATCGGAGAAAACTATTTTTCAAACAAAAATCTGGACCTCTAGGTTCGGATTTTCTTTTTTTTAAGCCGATTTGTATTTTTAGAAAAAATTGACTTTGGAAAATACTCCCTTACATTTTTTGGACAAAAGATTGGAGTTTCCACCTGTTGATACCGCTAGCGAAGATGGTCTGCTTGCCGTTGGAGGGGATTTGTCGCCAGAAAGGTTGTTGCTGGCCTACCAAAACGGAATTTTTCCCTGGTTCAATGATGATTCGTTGATCCTTTGGTGGACCCCTGACCCTCGTATGGTGCTTTTTCCCAAAAAGGTAAAAGTCTCCAAAAGTATGCGGAAAGTTATTAGAGACGGTGCATTTGCCCTTACCCAAAATACGTGTTTTGAACAGGTGATGGATTACTGTGCCCAAATAGAACGTAAGGGGCAGGAAGGGACGTGGATTACGCCCGAGATGAAAAATGCCTATATGAACCTATACAAAAAAGGATATGCCAAATCCTTTGAGGTTTGGGAGGATGGAGAACTCGTTGGTGGACTTTACGGGGTTGATCTGGGACGAGTGTTTTGTGGGGAAAGTATGTTCAGTTTGCGTCCCAATGCGTCCAAGTTTGCTTTTATAAAAATGGCACAAGAGCTAGGTGAAAAAGGTTATGAGCTTATTGACTGCCAGGTGCACACCAATCATTTGGAGAGTTTGGGTGCCGAATTGATGCCCAGAAAGGAATTTGTAAAAATTTTACAGGGACAATTGAGCACTCGTCAATAAAAAAAGTATGTTTTGCGGCAGAACCGAGCTGTAATCTTCCATTCTATATTCCAATCCCATCTGAAATTTTATGTCGCGGTCCAGTTGCCAACCTAGCTGTCCCGATAGTCGAATGTCGTATTGCGGGGCATTGCTTTTGGCAACGCTCAAGAGGTTTTCAAAGCTTCCAACAAAATAGGGTTCCCCAAGATCTAGTTTTTCCCCGATCAGGGGAAAGTCCATCGCAAAGCGGTAGCGGAATCTGTGAACGGTCAAAGAGTTTGTGATGCGTTGTTGGGCTCTAACCCTATGTCCAAAACGGACGATATGGGGTTTGTGGGTGATATTGTATTGTTGTGTAAACCGTAGTTCGTTCTCCTTGTCCTCAAAATTATTCCGAAACCTATATTTTATGCCAAGCGCAATACTTTGGTTGTCCCTGATTTTTAGATTGGAATAATGGGTAATGTCCAACTGCCTTCCCTTAAACAGTAACTCTTCCCTGTCGTAGATGTAGTTTCTGCTCAGAACCGAAAAATTTTGGGAATATAAACCGGCCACCTTATAATTTACGGCAATTTGGGGCTGGAAATAGGCGGTAAAGTTTTCCTGGCCACTCACAGTTTGCAGCAATAAAAAAAGTGCAAAAAAAGAAAGGAGCTTAGTAGAGTACATGGTCATAACCTAATGGGTAAGATTTGCGAATACGCATCAGTCTTCCTTCAGAATTGAACAAGGCCTCATACTCTTGATAACCTTTGTTCTCTTTGGTAGCAAACACCAGTTCGTAATTTACCTCCGGTAAAATAAGATTTTGAAAAGCATTGTGGAGCGTTTGTTCTATGGATTGGTCTTCCATAACAGGGTATTGTTGTTGAATTTTTTTTACCCTGTACTTGGTATGGTTTTCATCAAGGTAGTATAGGATCGTTCCCCAAGTATCGTTTGGAATATCCCTTTCCTTTATATTGAACTCCACATCTTCCAAAGTGCCATTTTGGTCGAATTCCACACTATAGTGCAAGCGTCCTTTTTTGAACTTGGCTTCGAAACTCTTTTTGATGCTGTCCGTTTCCTGATAGAAGCGCACCCGTTTGGCATCTTTCAAATAATCTTGGATGATCCCATAGGATTTCTTAGGGAATTCTTCCACTTCTATTCTGGATTCTCGTTCGTATTTGTTCTGTGCAAAGACCATTTGAGCCATACAGCACATTGCAAAAAGGAGATAATTACACTTCATTGTACCTAAAACAGTTTACTTCGTGATCGTTTACCATGCCCGTGGCCTGCATGTGGGCATAAATTACGGTACTTCCCACAAATTTGAACCCTCTCTTTTTTAAATCTTTGCTCAGTGTGTCCGATAATTCCGTTGTTGCAGGAGCGTCCTTATAGTTTTTCCGCGCATTTTTGATCGGTTTATGGTCCACAAAACCCCAAATGTATTTACTGAAACTACCGAATTCTTTTTGAACTTCCATAAACGCTTTGGCGTTGGAAACGGTAGCATATACTTTTAATTTATTTCTGATGATTCCGGGGTCTTTTAATAAGCTGTCAATCTTGGTTTGATCGTAATGCGCAATCTTGTTGTAGTCAAACTGATCAAAGGCCTTCCTAAAATTTTCACGTTTTCTTAATACGGTGACCCAGCTCAAACCAGCCTGAAAGGTCTCCAAAATCAAAAATTCGAAAAGGGTTTTGTCGTCCTTCACAGGGACCCCCCATTCCTGATCATGGTAGGTTTCGTAGAGGTTGTCGCCCACACACCAACCACATCTATGTTTATCCATTGCTGTTCGCTTTACATCAAAAGTAAGGGAAAAACATAAGAGTTAATTGAAAGTTAAAGTATTAGATATTAATAGTATTACTTTTATATTCGCGAGAATAAATTTTAAAAGTAATGTGCGATGGATTTATTGATGAAGTCCTTAAAAATTGGAGTCAATGAAAAACTCTACATAAAGGATCCTGAGTCTTCGACTTTGGGGAAGAATATTGTAGAGCAAAGTATTTTGATGATAGATGAGATGGGATTTGACAATTTTACGTTCAAAAAATTGGGTGTCAAAATAAACTCCAATGAAAGTTCGATCTACCGATATTTTGAAAACAAGCATAAGCTTTTGCTCTATTTGGCAACTTGGTATTGGGGTTGGGTGGAATATCGAATGGTATTCGCCACCAACGGAATTTCAGATCCGGTAAAAAAATTGGAAAAAGCGGTTGAAATCCTAACCCAGAACGTGGAGGAGGACAGCTCCATATCACATGTCAACGAGGTTGTGCTGAACAGGCTTGTCATCAATGAATATTCAAAATCGTATTTGGTAAAAGAGGTAAACCAAGAAAACAAGGATGGTTATTTTGTGGTTTACAAAAGATTGGTGAACCGTTTGAGCGAAATGATCGCTGCAGTGGACGGTAAATACCCTTATCCCATAAGTTTGGCTAGCAATGTAATGGAGGGGGCCCTGCACCAATATTTTTTAAAGGAAAATTTTCCTACGCTAACCAATTGCAATGATTCCATTACGCCTACCGAATTTTTCACAAATCTCATATTTCGGACTTTAAATCAAAATATACATGGCTAAACAAATACTCACCGCTTGGCAACGATTAGTCGGCCTTTTAACTTTGGACAAAAAGGACATTTTTCAGATATTTTATTATGCAATCTTTGCCGGTTTGGTTAACCTTTCACTCCCTTTGGGAATCCAGGCCATTATTAACCTTATACAGGGGGCAAGGGTAAGTACATCATGGATTGTTCTTGTGGTATTGGTAACCCTTGGAGTTGCTTTTGTGGGAGCGCTTCAACTAATGCAGATACGTATTATCGAAAATCTTCAGCAGAAAATTTTCACTAGATCTTCCTTTGAGTTTGCCTACCGTTTCCCAAAAATTAAGATGAGCGAGTTGCGGTACTATTACCCTCCTGAGTTGGCCAATCGTTTTTTTGATACGCTTACGGTACAAAAATCATTGTCCAAAATACTTATCGATTTTCCAGCCGCTTTGCTGCAGATTATCTTTGGATTACTATTACTGTCTTTCTATCACCCCTTCTTTATTATTTATGGATTGCTGTTGCTGTTGCTCATTTATATTGTGTTCAAGTTCACAGCACAAAGAGGTTTGGATACCAGCTTGGAAGAGTCCAAGATTAAATATAAGGTGGCACATTGGGTACAAGAGATTGCGCGTTCCATCATAAGCTTCAAGCTTTCAGGAAAAACATCCCATGCACTGGATAAAAACGATGCGCTTGTCGAAGATTATTTGGAAGCAAGAGAGAGCCATTTCAAGGTTTTGGTCTTGCAGTTTATCCAAATGATAGGTTTTAAGGTATTGGTAACGGCCGGATTATTGTTGATCGGTGGCCTTTTGGTTTTGGAGCAACAGATGAACATCGGTCAATTTGTGGCTGCGGAGATTATTATTCTATTAGTGATCAATTCAGTTGAAAAGTTGATTTTAGGCCTTGAGACCTTCTACGATCTTCTCACTTCTTTGGAGAAAATGGGCCAGGTAGTTGACAAGGAAATTGAGCCGCAACAGGGGGAAACTCCATTTAAAGAGAATGAGGGCTTGACTATTGAGTTGGACAATATCGTTTACAGGGTCCCTGGGCTGGAAAAGAAAATCATAGATCATTTATCGCTTACCATAAAGCCCGATACCAAATTGTTGATACACGGAAAAAGTGGGTCGGGTAGGTCAACATTGCTCAGGATGATTGCCGGGATATTGGAACCTGATGAAGGTAAATTGTATGTGAACAATGTGGCGTTACAAGGAATTAAATTAAGTCAATACCGCTCCTATTTGGGTCACTCGCTTAAAGAAGAGTATCCGTTTGAGGGAACCTTGTTGGACAATATAACTTTTGGAAACAAAGATATTCCCATGGAAGATGTCTATTGGGCCTTGGAAAAAGTGAGCTTAACAGAGTTTGTAAAAGAACAGCCCCAAGGACTCAAAACCATTTTATATCCCGAAGGCAAAAAAATACCCGATTTTATTTCCAAAAAGATTGTATTGGCCAGAAGTATTGTAACAAGGCCGAAGCTTATGATCCTCAAAGATCCCTTGGAACAATATGATGAAGAGGGAACCGATAAAATGATAGAGTTTTTAACCGATCCAGCCAATGGATGGGCCTTGGTGGTTGTAAGTGAAAACCCGAAATGGGCAAGTCGCTGTAACCAAATAATCCGAATGGAAAAAGGT
Source organism: Allomuricauda sp. NFXS6 (assembly GCF_040148835.1). Lineage (NCBI taxonomy): Bacteria > Pseudomonadati > Bacteroidota > Flavobacteriia > Flavobacteriales > Flavobacteriaceae > Allomuricauda > Allomuricauda sp. NFXS6. The sequence goes on from NZ_JAGEMG010000002.1 coordinate 198,797, forward strand.
AGATTGATTAACGTAAAATAAAGCTCATGCTGAATATTTCTTCAAATAATAAATTGAACGAGAAGGTTGACCTTACCGGTTATGAGGCAGGCAAAAAAGTTTTTCATAAAAGACATTACAAGCAATTCAACCGTTTTTTGGCTACATTTTCCATCATTGCGGTCTTTATGATGTTTTTGCCATGGACGCAGAATATTTCCGGTAGAGGATTCCTGACCACGCTTACGCCCGATCAACGCCCTCAGACCATTCAGTCCCCAATTCCTGGGCGAATAGAGAAATGGTATGTAAGGGAAGGGGATTATGTGGAAAAAGGCGATACCATTCTCTTTATATCCGAGATAAAAAGCGAATATTTTGACCCGGATTTGTTGGTGCGTACCGGAAAACAGATCACGGCCAAAAATATGTCCGTGACATCCTACCAAGAAAAAGTAAAAGCCTTGAACCAGCAAATAAAGGCACTTAACAGCGAGCTGGTACTTAAATTGGAACAAGCCAGAAACAAACTGATACAGTCCAAATTAAAGGTAAAAAGCGACAGCATTGACCTAGAGGCGGCAAAAACCAATATTATGATTGCACAGCGTCAATTCGACCGGGTGGACAAGTTAGAGGAAGAGGGGCTAAAAGCAGTGACCGATGTGGAAGAGAAGCGCTTAAAATTACAAGAAACCCAAGCGAAATTGATCAGTCAGGAAAACAAATTGTTGACCAGCAAAAACGATGTCATCAATGCCCAAGTGGAAATAAATAGGGTAAGGGCAGAGTATGCGGACAAAATTTCAAAGGCGCAAAGCGACCTGTACACAGCCCAATCCAATCAGTTTGACTCGGAAGCACAGGTGACCAAATTGGAGAACGAGTACACCAATTATGAAATGAGGGACGATATGGCCTACATCAAAGCTCCTCAAAATGGATACATCACCAAGGCGATACAATCAGGAATTGGGGAAACATTTAAAGAAGGAGCTCAGTTGGTGGGCATTATGCCTTCGGATTACGATGTTGCCGTAGAAACATTTGTAGATCCCATAGACCTTCCCCTGATTCACGTGGATGAAAAGGTGCGTATTCAGTTTGATGGTTGGCCAGCCATAGTTTTTAGCGGTTGGCCCAACGTGTCCTACGGAACATTTGGAGGTAAGGTTGTGGCCATCGAAAATTTTATCAGTCCAAATGGGAAGTACCGAATATTGTTGGCTCCGGACGAGGAAGAGGCGCCGTGGCCAAAGGATATCCGTGTAGGATCGGGGGCGAGTACCATGGCGCTTTTGGAAGATGTCCCTATCTGGTTTGAATTGTGGAGACAGTTGAACGGCTTCCCGCCAAATTATTATCAACCTCAAAATACAAGCGCAAATGCCACGAAGAAATAGAAGATTACTTTTATTTTTTACCCTCTCTTTCTTTACCGTAAGCTTTTTTTATGCTCAACAGGATTACACCGTGCTTGGGTTTAAGGAGTATTTGGGATATGTTAAAAAGTACCATCCCATTGCCAAGCAAGCGCAACTGAACATTGCGATTGGGCAGGCCGAACTTATGAGGGCCCGGGGAGGCTTTGACCCCAAGGTGGAAGTGGATTTTGACAGAAAAGAGTTCAAGGATAGCGAATATTGGGACCGGTTGAATGCTACCTTCAAGATACCGACATGGTTCGGAATCGAGTTCAAAGGGAATTTTCAGCAAGACCAAGGTGATTTTATTAATCCAGATGAAACTCTTCCCGAAGATGGCCTATACAGTGCAGGGGTTTCGATGTCTATACTACAGGGGTTTTGGATCAACGAGCGAATGGCGACACTGAGAAAAGCCAAATTTTTTAGGGAGCAGGCGAAGGCGGACCAGGATTTACTGGTCAACCAAGTGTTGTACAACGCATCATTGGCCTATTTTGATTGGTTGCAAGCCTATAGGGATGCCGAGGTGTATCAAGACTTTTTGGAGAATGCCGAAATACGTTTTCAAGGGATCAAAGAAAGCGCCTTGGCCGGAGACATTGCCATAATTGATACCGTGGAAGCTAAAATTGCCGTTCGGAACAGGGATTTGGGCTATCAACAGGCCAAAGTACGCTTGATGAAAAAATCATTGGAGCTCAGTAACTTTTTGTGGATCGAGGATGTGCCTGTCGAGCTTCAACCAGGGATACGACCCAACCTTGAGCCCGAAATGGATATCAATTCAACCTTGGAAATAGAGGGGGTGCCACTGGATAGTTTTACTTTGGAAACTCACCCCAAACTAATGTCTTTGAATTATAAAATAGAGGGATTGAGCGTTGATAAACGATTAAAGGCAAATAAATTGCTTCCCAAGCTCAATGCCGAATATAATTTCTTAACGCCCACACCCGAGTTAATGAATTCCTTTGTTACGGAGAACTACAAAGCGGGACTTACGTTTCAGATGCCCATTTTTTTGAGGAAGGAGCGTGGAGACCTTAAATTGGCCAAGTTCAAACTTCGTGACGCGGAGTTTGAAAGGGACAATGCTCAGGTGGAAATACAGAACAAAGTAATAGCCATTTATAACGAACTGGATTCTTTTATCGAGCAGAACCAACTCATCAAGGATATTGTGAACGACTATTCCACCATGCTGAATGCTGAAGAGCGAAAGTTCAGTTTTGGTGAAAGTTCACTATTCTTGATCAATTCCAGGGAGAGTAAACTCATTGATGCCTACCTGAAGCGAAACGAGATGCAGAACAAATTTTTCTATACCAAGGCAAAACTGTTCAAGAGTTTGGCCATAAATCCTAAGAACCTGTAAGAACCCGTTGCGCATTTATGATTGAAATTTGTCAGTTCGAGTAATTTTTGGTGGTTGAGAGAAGTCGAAACCAAAGAAAAATCGTACATGCCTGCAGGCAAGATCCTTTCAGAATTTCGAATTGACGGTTTTTGGAATATAGGAAGCCTTCAAAAATACTCAATAGGTTTGTAAGGATTAGGTTGTAAAAACAACCAATGACAAAAGTCAGAAAATAGGTCGATAGCCCTGTGTACTTTTAAAAAAAATTATTTTATGGAAGTTTTGGAAAAAAATAGATTGGATATAGTTCGAGAAAACATCGCAAAGGGGATGGATTATGCAAAATACCGTGATTTGGTAAGTCAATTGGCGAAAACTGGAAAAACCACGGGAACTGAACAATCCGAAGCTATGATCAATTATACAAAACTTGGCGATAAAAGAATGGCTCGTTGGGATAAAACGTTTAAAGTTCCGGTAGACATTGAGCAAAAGATAAGATCATTGGATACGAAACTGGTGTTTTTGGCATTGACCGAAAGTTGGTGTGGAGATGCAGCGGCAAGTTTGCCCATAATCAATAAAATCGCCGAGACAAGTCCAAATATTTCCTTAAAGGTGGTTTTGCGCGATGAAAACCTCGATTTAATGGATGCTTTTTTGACCAATGGTGCCCGTTCCATTCCCAAAGTGATTGTTTTGGACAAGGCCAACAATGAAATAGTAGGAGAGTGGGGCCCAAGGCCAAGTATTGCGACCCAAATGGTGGAGGATTGTAAAAGGGAACACGGTAAATTAACAGATGAGTTCAAACAAGAACTTCAGATGTGGTACAACAAAAACAAAGGTCAAAATATCTTAGAAGACGTTTTGGAATTACTTGCTCTGGAATAGGTAAGTAATTGTGCCGATCTGAGAATTTTTGGAATCCGGGCTAAAGCGAGCTTTTAGCGCATAAGCAATGGCATTATCTACCAAACAACCGTTGCTGGTTCCAGAACTTTTGTCGTTAAAACTTGCTTCGGTTACATACCCATTATTGTCTACGGTTATGTTTACTACAACCTTACCTCCTTCAATACAAGTATAAATCGGTGGTGGGAGATAATATGCATTTCGTTCAACCAAGGAGTAAGAAATGGAAGTGCGTCTATCCTTTAAATAATCGGTAAATTCTTCTTTCTGCGCATCACGTTCACCCAGTTTATCTTTGTTTTCGTCCCGTTTGGCCTTTAACTGCTTTAACTGCTCTTCAAAACCGGAATTGTCGGCATATTCACCGGTTTCGCTGCTGAGCGCTCGCTCCTCCATGAGCTCCTCCAAGGTTTTTAGAGGTTCTGGGTTCCCAACACTGGGTTTCGCCGTTTGGTTTACGGCCATATGACTTTTAATGGGGTCGCTATTGGCCTGCATCTCCTCTAAACGTTCCTCTTCTTCTTCGAGAAGTTTCTCAATATCCTCATCGGCCAAGCTCATTTCAATAACGTACTCATCCTCTTTTATGCCCCCTAAGTGAATATTGAACAACAATAAAACCACTATGGACATAGCGAAGAAAGTAATCAAAAGTGATAACTGGCTCTTGTTTAAGTTCATGGTCTAACTATAACCGCTTTTTTGCAAAAATATTTTATCCCAACCTTCCTAGGTCTCGGTGTTTACTTCAAGATTTTCCTTGAAAACATTGGGGCTTGTAGCATTATTTACGTTGAAATCCCCTATTTTGGTTCTTCTGAGCTCGGATAAATAAGCTCCAGAGTCCAAAGCTTTCCCAAAATCATGTGCCAAGGAACGGATATAGGTTCCTTTGCTGCAGACCACCCTAAACGCCACTTCTGGGAGCGAAATTTTGGTAATCTCGAACTCAAGGATTTCTATTTTACGTGATTTTATTTCTACTTGTTTGCCTTCGCGAGCAAGTTCATACAATCGCTTGCCATCTTTTTTTAGTGCTGAAAAGATGGGAGGTACTTGGTCAATCTCACCTAAGAATTGTTGGGTAGCTTCTTTGATGGATGCATCCGTAATGTGGTCTGTAGTAAAGGTCTCGTTCACTTCGGTCTCCAAATCATAGGAAGGTGTAGTAGCACCCAAAGTAAAAGTTCCGGTATATTCTTTCACCTGTCCTTGAAGCTCTGGGATTTTTTTGGTGAATTTTCCTGTACAGATAATCAACAATCCCGTGGCCAAAGGATCTAAGGTGCCTGCATGACCAATTTTTATCTTTTTAAGGCCGAATTTTTTTCGGATGGCCCATTTGAGCGCATTCACCGCTTGGAAGGAAGTCCATTCCAGTGGTTTATCTATCAATAAAATTTGACCGTTTAAAAAATCTTCTTTGGTGTTCAAAACTAAAAGATTATTAATGATAAAAATAGAAGTATTGGTGGTCCGATCAGATATATTGATGTTAAAATATAGATATGGAAAACTTTTTTAGAATATGTAGCTTCTAAATTGTTTGGATACTTTTTCATCAAACTTTTCTTAAAAAAATAATCGAACAATAAAACTAATGTGCTGATTGCAATAATTAATTCCCATTTGTAAGTACGTAGAGGAAGGTTATATTGAAAAAAAGTATCCACGAAATATGACAATAGAAAAAATAAGTAGACTATACTAAAGGTTAAGACAAATGTTGTTAAGCGCGTGGATTTTTCAATCAATCTAGTATGCGTTAGCTCTTTGTTGTTTTTCTTGGCTAATATATAGTAGTTGATAAAAAGTTTTTCGAAAATCATCCCCAAATGCTCCACGCAAGGGCTAGTAGACCCACAATTAAACAGTAAATGGCAAAATAGCTAAGCTTGCTTTGGCGCACCAATTTGATCATCCATGTGCAAGCAGCTAATCCGGCAATAAAAGCAGCTACAAATCCTGCTCCCATGGCTATGGCTTGGTCACCATGAAAATTGATTTCGCCACCCATTAAATCTTTGGCCACTTTGCCCAAAATCAAAGGAACGACCATTAAAAAGGAAAAACGGGCCGATTTGGTTTTATCGACGCCCAAAAGCACGGCAGCCGAAATGGTAGCTCCACTTCGTGAAATACCTGGAAGAATGGCCACGGCCTGTGCCACTCCAATTATAAAAGAACTACGGAACGACACTCCTTTTTCGGTAGTTTTGGCCAAATCTGCCAAATACAGTAAAAATGCCGTAATGATGAGCATTATTCCCACGATTACAATAGCGCCATCAAAAAAAACCTCGATAAAATCGTTCAAAAAAAGGCCGATCAAAGCAGCGGGAATCATGGAAATGATGATTTTTAAAGAAAATTGGGTTTCTTCATTCCATTTAAATTGAAAAAGCCCTTTCAAAATGTCAAACACATCTTTTCGGAAGACCACCAAGGTGCTCAGGGCTGTCGCAAAGTGGAGTATTACGGTAAACAAAAGACTTTCTTCGGGAACGGCCTGCGCTCCCAAAATGGCTTTTCCCAATTCTAAATGACCACTGGAGGAAACAGGTAAAAACTCGGTCAATCCTTGAATAATCCCAAGGATTATGGCGTCAATTAATTCCAAATTACTCCTTGTTTTTCTTGTTAGGATTCAACAAAATGGCATACACCTGAATACCAAGGCCAATAAGGATCAATGTAGGCGCAAGGCGAATTCTTCTAAAATTGTATATCTCTGGATTGAAGACTTCTGGGTCGTCGCTTCCACCACCGCTCATCAAAATATATCCTAAGGCTATAAAGGCAATACCTATAAAAAGAAAGAGATAGTTTTTCTTTTGGAAAACAAACTCTTTAGGTGGTTTTTTACCGTTGTTGTTTTTCTTGCTCATGTCGCAAAGTTAATAATAAAGATCGTCCGTCCTCAGGTTTAAAAAGCGTTGGGTTGCAAAATGGGTGCTCGCCCAAGAAATAATCACGCCCAAACCAAATACACCAACGAACAAAATGATGAGTACCATATAATCTTGCAAAAGATTGAGTTCGGGGAAATTCTTATCGATATAATACACCAAAACACCCAATCCAATCAGTGCTACAACGGCTCCGACCATGCCCAATTTAATGTTTGTCCAAATAAATGGTCTTCGGATAAACGTTTTCGTGGCCCCAACCATTTGCATGGTTTTGATGATAAACCGTTTGGAATATATGGACAGTCGTATGGAACTGTTGATCAGCAAAACAGCGATTACTGTAAAAGCGGCACTGGCCACCAGAATCCAAAGACTAATTTTTCGAGCATTATTGTTGAGCAGGGAAATTAAGGGTTTATCATAACTTACTTCGTCCACGTAAGCTTTGGCCGCAAGTTCCTCTGCAATCTCATCAATCTGTTGAGGCGATACAAAATCGGCCTTAAGATTGACGTCGATGGAGTTTTTTAAAGGGTTGTAGCCCAAAAACTCCTCAAAATTTTCACCAATGTCCTCGCTATATTGTTCCGCCGCATCTTCTTTGGAAATATATTCGGCAGATTTGGTGTACTCCGCCAACATCAAACTTTTTTGTAGTTGATCTATTTCCACAGGTTTGGCATTGTCCTTCAAAAACACGGAAATCGTGATTTGCTCCTTAAAGTGGTCTGCCAATTTTTTGGTATTGAGCACCAAAAGGCCCAAAACACCTAAAAGAAACAGGACTAGGGCAATGCTCAAAGCCACGGAAAAGTAAGAGGAAATCAGTTTTCGACGCTGATATCGTTCAATATATTGGCTCATATAGTAGAATCAGTACGTAAAAATAGAAAAGTAAATTGTATTTAGGGGATTAAACCTATTTTTGCACACGAAATTGAACAAGATTAACAATGAATTACGATTTCCGCGAGATTGAGGCCAAATGGCAGAAGTATTGGGCAGAAAATGAAACTTTTAAGGCATCCAACGATTCCGACAAACCTAAATTTTATGCGCTTTCGATGTTCCCTTACCCGTCAGGGGCAGGGTTGCACGTAGGGCATCCGTTGGGGTATATTGCCACGGACATCTATTCGCGTTACAAAAGACATAAGGGATTCAATGTATTGCACCCCATGGGATACGATTCCTTTGGGTTGCCTGCGGAGCAATATGCCATTCAAACAGGTCAGCACCCAGCTATCACTACGGAAAATAACATCAATAGATACCGCGAGCAATTAGATCAGCTTGGTTTTTCTTTTGATTGGAGCCGCGAAGTGCGCACTTCCAACCCACAATATTATAAATGGACGCAATGGATTTTCATCCAATTGTTCAATGCGTGGTACAACAAGAAATCCGACAAAGCAGAAAACATCTCCACATTGATTTCCATTTTTGAAAAAGAAGGAAATACCAATGTCGAAGCTACTTGTGATGATGATACACCAAGTTTTAGCGCTGCGGATTGGAATGCATATTCTGAAAAGGAAAAACAGCAAATTCTTTTAAAATATAGATTGACGTATTTGGCGGATACCGAAGTCAACTGGTGTCCCGCTTTGGGAACCGTTTTGGCCAATGATGAAATCGTGAACGGAGTTTCCGAACGCGGTGGTCATCCCGTTGTCCGTAAAAAAATGACGCAATGGAGTATGCGCATTACCGCTTATGCCCAGCGTTTGTTGGACGGTTTGGATAAAATTGATTGGCCACAACCTTTAAAGGACTCCCAAACCAACTGGATTGGACGTTCTGTGGGGGCGTCGGTTAAGTTCAGAGTTATGAGTGAAAAGTTAGGAGTGTATGAGAATGAAAACTCAAAACTCAAAACTCAAAACTCATCACTTGAAATAGAAGTCTTCACCACCCGACCCGACACCATTTTTGGGGTAAGCTTTATGACCTTGGCACCCGAGCACGAGTTGGTGGCCAAAATCACTACGCCAGAACAAAAAGCTGAGGTGGATGCTTATGTGGAAGCCACGGCAAAACGTTCCGAACGTGACCGTATGGCCGATGTAAAAACCATTTCCGGAGTGTTCACGGGCGCGTATGCAGAGCATCCGTTCACCAAGGAACCTATTCCTATTTGGATTAGCGACTACGTGTTGGCCAGTTATGGAACGGGAGCGGTTATGGCCGTGCCCTGTGGCGATCAACGGGATTACGATTTTGCCAAACATTATAACATACCTATCCCCAACATTTTTGAAGGGGTCGATATTTCCGAAGAGGCTTTTGCGGACAAGGAAACAACGGTGATTGCCAATTCTGATTTTCTAGACGGTTTACCTTATAAAGAAGCGATGAAGAAAATCATTGCCGAATTGGAAAGGATCGGACATGGCAAAGGAAAGGTGAACTACCGTCTGCGCGATGCCGTTTTTAGCCGTCAGCGGTATTGGGGAGAACCGTTCCCCGTGTATTATGTGGACGGTATGCCGCAAATGATCGAGGAGAAATATTTGCCGTTGGAGCTCCCCGAAGTGGAAAAATACCTCCCCACCGAAACAGGTGAGCCACCATTGGGCAACGCCACGGAGTGGGCGTGGGATGCTAAGAACAATAAAGTAGTTTCCAATGACCTTGTCACCCTGAGTGCAGTCGAAGGGTCGGACAAGGGGGATGGGATGCTGAAACAAGTTCAGCATGACGGTCATTCCGAACTTGATTTGGAATCTCATCAAGGAGTGTATCCTCTGGAACTGAACACCATGCCCGGTTGGGCGGGAAGTTCCCAATACTTTAATAGGTATATGGATCCACGGAATGATGACGCTATTTTCTCTCCCGAAGCCATCAACTATTGGCAAGATGTGGACTTGTATATAGGCGGTAGCGAACACGCTACGGGCCACCTGTTGTATTCCCGTTTTTGGCAGAAGTTTATGTTTGATATGGGCTATGTGCCCAAAGACGAATTTGCCCAAAAATTGATCAACCAAGGGATGATTACGGGGACGAGTGCTTTTGTATATAGATGGAATCAAAAGTATTCTGATGAAACCATATTTATATCAAAAGGAATTATTGACAAGGCAGTTAAGGATAAAGGTTTTCTAGATGATTATTCCAATGAAATCCTAGAAATTTTGAAGCCGCTAGAAAGTAAACCGGGCGGTAGACATATTGGAGAAACTAAATGGAAGCATTTTGATAGTATCCACGCAGATGTTTCTTTGGTCAATGCATCGGATGAATTGGATGTGGAAGCCTTCAAACAATGGCAACCAGAATATAAGGATGCCGAGTTCATTCTTGAAGATGGAAAATATATTGTAGGCCGCGAAGTCGAAAAAATGTCCAAATCCAAATACAATGTGGTGAATCCCGATGCCATTTGTGGGGAATACGGAGCAGATTCGTTGCGTTTGTACGAAATGTTCTTGGGTCCCTTAGAGCAATCCAAGCCTTGGAACACAGCGGGTATCACCGGAGTGCATTCCTTTTTAAAGAAACTTTGGAAACTCTATTCCCCCTTTTTCGATTCGGACGCTGAGCGCAGTCGAAGCGTCACTGACGCGAAACCTACCGCCGAAAACCTAAAAACCTTGCACAAGACCATCAAAAAAGTGGAAGAGGATATCGAGAACTTTTCGTTCAACACTTCCGTATCCACTTTTATGATTTGTGTTAATGAACTGACGGCTCAAAAATGCACTAGCAAAGCTATTTTGGAACCCTTGGCCATTTTGGTTTCACCTTACGCACCTCACATTGCCGAGGAACTTTGGGAGCGTTTGGGCCATACAGGTTCCATTGCCGAAGCACCATTCCCCAAGTTTGAGGAAAAACATTTGGTGGAGAGCAGCAAGGAATATCCCATATCCTTTAATGGTAAAATGCGTTTTACATTGGAGTTGCCATTGGATATGGGCAAAGATGAAATTGAAGCTGCTGTTTTGGCCCACGAAAAAACACAGGCTCAGTTGGATGGTAGAGTACCTAAAAAGGTAATTGTGGTACCAGGAAAGATTGTGAATATTGTGGGATAACAGCAATATCTAGTTTACCGTCATTCCGAACTAGTTTCGGAATCTCATCAGGTTGATAACCGGTTTAATGGGAATCTGAAACCTACCTTTGCCGAGAGGCAAGCAAGTTAAGATTGACGAATGCCTAGTTTTACGATAAAATCAATAACAATATTATAGAAATACCCCTAAAAAGCATGCCGACAGGTATGCTTTTTTATTTTATAAAATTTTAACCCCTAAAAAATAAGGGGTTAAAAACTAAAAACAATAAAAAAATATATTTGTACCCACTAAAATTAGGGTATATATGTTAAAAAACACATATTTTGACCTTTAACCCCTACTTTTTGCCGATTATTTGTGTTGTAATCTAATTTTTTTATTCAACTTTGACCCATCAACCATTAAAAACAACAATATGACTGTTGGGATACCTAAAGAAATCAAAAACAACGAAAGCCGGGTGGGCATGACGCCAGCCGGGGTATTTGAATTAGTAAAGAACAACCACACCGTATATGTGCAGTCCGGCGCAGGTGAGGGAAGCGGATTTTTTAATCAGGATTACCAACAGGCGGGAGCCACTATTTTAGATACTATCGGTCAGGTGTACGCCATGAGCGATATGATTGTAAAGGTAAAGGAGCCCATTGCTGAAGAGTATAATTTAATCCAAGAAGGACAAATCGTCTTTACGTATTTTCACTTTGCATCGAGCGAAGCTTTGACCAAAGCTATGATCAAGAGCAAAGCCATTTGTATTGCATACGAAACCGTAGAGGATGAAGATGGAACATTGCCATTGCTTACTCCCATGTCCGAAGTTGCCGGTAGAATGGCCATTCAGCAAGGAGCTAAATATCTGGAGAAGCCGGTAAAAGGCAAAGGAGTGCTTTTGGGGGGAGTTCCTGGCGTGTCCCCGGGTCGTGTTTTGGTTCTTGGAGCAGGTACCGTAGGTATTCAGGCTGCTAAAATGGCAGCAGGTTTGGGTGCGCAAGTAACCATTTTGGATGTAAACATGAAACGACTGAGATATGTGAACGATATTATGCCAAGCCATGTGGTGACCGGTTTTTCGAACGAGTTCAATATCAGAAATCATATCAAAACAAACGATTTAATAATCGGTGGTGTTCTTTTAAAAGGAGCAAAAGCCCCTAATTTGATCACTAGGGATATGCTAAAGGACATGCATCCGGGAACCGTTATAGTTGATGTAGCGGTAGACCAAGGAGGATGCGTGGAAACCACCAAGCCAACGACCCATGAGGACCCCATTTATATTATTGACGATGTGGTTCATTACTGTGTAGCCAATATGCCAGGGGCGGTGCCTTATACTTCTACTGTTGCCTTGACGAATGTAACACTGCCCTATGTGCTAAAATTGGCCAATTTGGGATGGCGTAGTGCCTGTAAGTTGGATAGATCCTTAGAAAAAGGATTAAATGTAGTTGAAGGTGAGATAGTTTATAAAGAAATTGCCGAAACCTTTCAGTTAGAACCCGTGTTGGTATAGAAAACTAACATTTTGACAGTAAAACAGCCCTGCCATTATTTGGCGGGGTTTTTGCTTTTATGTGGTATATTTATATTCAATTAAAAGAGATAAGGCTATGATGACATATTATATATTGATTGGTGGAATTGCCCTGGTCAGCTGGCTGGTAAGCAGTCGATTAAAAAGTAAGTTCAAAAAATATTCAAAGGTGCATTTGCGAAATGGCATGAGCGGTGCAGAAATTGCCCAGAAAATGTTGGATGACCATGGTATTCGCGATGTAAAGGTGATTTCAACCCCTGGAATGCTAACGGATCACTATAACCCCAAAAACAAAACCGTTAACCTTAGTGAGAGTGTGTACAACCAGCGCAATGCTTCGGCGGCTGCGGTGGCAGCACACGAATGTGGACATGCCGTACAGCATGCACAAGCTTATGAATGGTTGACGATGCGTTCCAAATTGGTTCCCGTTGTTAGCGTAACCTCTGGAATGTCGACTTGGGTGGTGTTCGGTGGTATTATGTTGATGGCGGCAACTGGAGTTGCTGGAGGTTTAGGGTTTTATATTGCCGTGGCCGGATTGATTATGATGGGTTTTGCTACCTTGTTCAGTTTTGTGACCCTTCCTGTGGAATATGATGCCAGTAAAAGGGCATTGGTGTGGCTAAAACAGAAAAACATGGTGACCCAAGAAGAGTACTCAGGAGCAGAAGACGCGCTTAAATGGGCGGCAAGAACCTATTTGGTGGCAGCATTGGGTGCTTTGGCCTCTTTGTTGTACTGGGCCGTTCAGGTCTTTGGTGGCAGGGATTAAACGATTGATTTATACTCAGTATTAGCAATACAAAAGGGGCCGACTGGCCCCTTTTTATTTTATATGAGTTGGAAAGTCGTCATTCTGAACCTCCCTGCCGGAATGCAGGTTAATTTCAGAATCTCGTCAAACTGATAAAAATATCACGATGAGAACCTGAAACAAGTTCAGGTTGACTAAAATCTGCCACTTTTTGGTTATTGTGATTGGATTTATTTAATCAATCCATTCTGCTACTTGGTTGTCGATCATTTGAAGCCCCACACCTTCGGTACCTGTAACTTCTATCATGTCCAAGATATCCCTAACGGTGTTCTCCTCTTCAATTTGTTCCATTACGAACCAATCCAAGAATTTCTCTGTGGCAAAATCTCCTATGTCTCGTGATTTTTTCACAATGTTATGAATCGACTTTGTCACTTTTACTTCGTGCTCCAAGGTAGATTCAAATACATCCACTATGGAAGAATAGTCGTGATTGATATCGGTTACCTCGGGAGAAATCGGATTTCCGCCCGTATCCACCAAAAAGTTAAAAATCTTCATCATGTGCTCTCGCTCTTCTTCGGCCTGTTTAAAGAAAAACTTGGCGCTGGTAAAAAAGCCGTTCTGTTCGCACCATGAAGCCATGGCCAAATAGGTGGCAGAAGCATGGGCTTCCATTTTTATTTGTCCGTTGAGCATATCCATGGATTCCACTTTTATGCTCATACTTTGTCTTGCTATATCTTTCATAGTATAAATGTCTTATGTGATTGTTTTCTAAAGTTACAGAAATTTATCTGTATGGTCTAGTTTGGCTCCTTATTTAAAAACCAACTAAGACTGGATTAAAATAAATATTCTAGTAGGCTTGAAGCTCTTTTTTTGCAGACAGACCAATTTCTACAAAACCATACCCTATTAAGTTTTTCAAATCTAAAATTTCCAAAGTGTTTAGAACGAAGAGATGCTCCTTGTTACAAAGCATAAGGACTTCAAATCCGTGGGCATTCAAATCACTGTCAAAATGGTCTTCAATGGTAATGTTCATCACTTTATGACGAAGTGCAAGTAGCTGGCAGAGGGACATACGCACTATTTTTTGACCGAAATCAATGTAAAAACAACGCTCGTCCGCAGCTTGGTAAAGGGTGTAATATGTGGATTGAAATATTACATTCATAGGTACAAATGTAATGTTTATTTAGATTCAATACAAATATCAAATACGTATTTGTCGATCAATTTGCTGATCTAGGGAGATAAAGGTTTCTGTGCGGGAAACCCCATCTATTTGCTGTATTTTTTTGTTGAGTACTTGCATCAGGTGTTCATTGTCCCTGCACAATACTTTGATTAGTATGGACCAGTTGCCCGTGGTGTAGTGGCATTCCAATACTTCTGGAATTTCTTCCAATTGTTTTACGGCCCTTGGGTTGGTCATTGCCTTATCTAAATAAATACCAATATAGGCCATCGTGGAATAACCCAAAACTTTGGGGTTGATGATAAACTTGGAACCTGCCAAAAGACCTGAACTTTCCAGCTTACGAAGACGTTGGTGTATGGCGGCCCCGGAAATCCCAATGTTTCTTGCAATTTCGAGGATGGGTTTTCTTGCATCCTCCATCAGGTATCTTAGGATTTTCTTGTCAATACCGTCGATTTTCACCGAATTGTTATTGTTTTTCACAATATGGATTTTGATTTGAAGCTAAATATATTGAAAATATTATAGCATCTAGCTGGCAACGGAATCTGGATTGTACCCTAAGTATGGAACCTGGTACTCATTAAATTGTATGCCATGTGATTTCAATTCGTTTAGGATAGGTTTGTACACTTCCTTGTTCAATGGAATTTGTACTCCAGGTGTTGTGACTTTTCCATTTAGAATGAGCAGGGTGGCAATGGCAACAGGCAATCCAACTGTCTTTGACATTGCCGTATAGGCCCTATTTTCGCCAATGACGACCATATTGGCATCGATTTGTTTCTTTTCCCCATTCAGTAGATATCCAAATTTATGATACATGACTATCATATCTTTCTCATCCTCTTTTAACGTCCAGCTGTCTTGTAGAATATGTTGAAGCATCTGTGCCGGCGAAGCATTTTTCAAGGGTATTTTCTTGTCAGGATTAAAGATGTCCAGTTCCAGCAATTTGCCCCACCTAATATCATCTTGATCAATTCTAAGGTAATGTCTCATTTTTAATTCCACGGAATCGGTGGGTGAGTAGGGAAGAAAAAGATTAACAAATTCCCGGTAGGACATCCCTTCTGAATTTTCAATGGTGTAGCTGTCGTCCGTCATCCCGAGAATGACGAACATTTGCCATGCCTTGGAAAAACCGACTCTTCGCATCGTTCCTCTAAATAGTGTCAAAGCATCCTGTAGGCCATAAGCTTCACGGTATTTTAAGGAATCCCGGTTGGCATAGGCCTCAAAAGTACCATGGCCTTCTATATTCATAAACTCGGTTCTTCTAAAAAGTTTTTGGTAAGGAATGTATTTGTAGGTTCCTTCCTGTATAAACTTAGCCGCCCCTCCTTGTCCTGCCAGCACTACATTTCTGGGGTTCCATGTAAACTTATAGTTCCACAGATTGGTATCGCTGACGGGAGCCACCAAACCTCCGGTAAAAGATTCAAACAGCAACATTTTACCGCCCGCATCACGGATTCGGTCAATTACTTCCATGGCGCTCATATGGTCAATTCCCGGGTCTAGGCCAATTTCATTCATAAAAACAAGCCCTTTTTCTTTTGCGACTGCATCCAGTTCCTTCAATTCATCGCTGACATACGAGGCGGTGATGAAATGCTTTTCAAACTCAATACAATCATGGGCTACATTGATGTGCAAACGTGCAGGTAACATAGAAACCACGATGGAGGCTTCGGAAACAGCTTTTTTTCTTTCAGCTTCGTTAAAGATGTCTAAGGAGAACACGGTACAATTTGGGTGTTGGGTAAATTTATCGGGAATATTCTCTGGATGGATATCACCAATCTTGAGATGAATGTTTTCTTCGTTTGATCTTTCAAGAAAATAATCTATAAGGTATGAGGTTGATTTACCTGCTCCAACAACTAAAATAGTACGGACCATGTGTTTTGTTTACTTTTGAATTGAACGGTCACTAAGGTATTAAAATGTTATATTTTTAAAAAAATAGTAAGTAAAAGTTATGAACAGAACAATTTTGTTGGTTGGAATAGTTATGGGCATGTTGGCCATTATGCTTGGTGCTTTTGGGGCGCATGGATTGGAGAAATTAGTGGATGCAGATGCTGTTGCCACCTTTGAAACAGGCGTAAGATATCAGATGTACCATGCCCTGTTTCTACTTTTTCTGGGAATATGGACTGGGGTAGCTGATAAGATTAAAAAGACCGTTTTTCGGCTTGTGATTTTTGGTGTGATTTTGTTTTCTTTTTCAATTTACTTGCTGGCATTAAACAGTTTAACCGATTTTGATTTTAAAATCATCGGTTTTTTAACACCCATCGGGGGTGTTTTGTTAATCGCTGGATGGATTTATTTGGGATATCACATTTTATCCCAAAAAGTGACCAATTAAGCAAGTTTTAAAAGGGCTAAAACTGAATATTTTCTAGTTTTGCAGTAACATAAAAACAAAACCATGAAGAATTCTGCGTCAGTTACGAAAACGATTTCGTTAACACCGTACGGGATAAATCACAACAACATCAACTACCAACTTTCCCCTGATGAGCTTCACCACATTACCATTGAAAAAAATATGGGCAAGGAATCGGCATCGGGTGCTTTGGCCGTGAACACCGGGGAGTTTACGGGAAGGTCCCCGAAGGACCGTTTTATTGTCAAGGACGACATTACCGCCGATAAGGTCTGGTGGGGCAACATCAATATCCCTTTCGATAGCGACAAGTTCGATACGCTCTACGATAAAGTAATCGCATACCTGAACGACAAGGAGCTTTATGTGAGGGACTCCTATGCTTGTGCCGATCCAGAATATAAACTGAACATTCGGCTGATCAATGAGTATCCCTGGTCGAATATGTTTGCCTACAATATGTTCCTTCGTCCCACCATGGAGGAACTGCAGAACTTTGAACCAGACTGGACCGTTGTCAATGCACCAGGATTTAAGGCCGACCCAAAGGTTGACGGAACGCGTCAACATAATTTTGCCATCCTTAATTTTAGCAAAAAAATAGCTTTGATCGGTGGTACAGGATACACTGGAGAGATAAAAAAAGGAATTTTTTCAGCGTTGAACTTTATTCTTCCTGTAGATAAGAACACCTTGCCCATGCACTGTTCTGCCAATGTGGGAGAAGAAGGTGATACAGCTATCTTCTTTGGACTATCTGGAACAGGAAAAACTACATTATCCACAGATCCCGACAGAAAACTTATTGGGGACGATGAGCATGGCTGGACTTCCAAGAATACCGTTTTCAATTTTGAAGGTGGTTGCTACGCCAAGGTAATTGACCTTTCGGAGGAAAAGGAACCAGAAATATATGGTGCCATAAAAAAAGGGGCAATTCTGGAAAATGTAATCATGAATGAGAATGGAGTGGTGGATT
The DNA here is from genome assembly GCF_040148835.1 of Allomuricauda sp. NFXS6. Classification (NCBI taxonomy): domain Bacteria; kingdom Pseudomonadati; phylum Bacteroidota; class Flavobacteriia; order Flavobacteriales; family Flavobacteriaceae; genus Allomuricauda; species Allomuricauda sp. NFXS6. The sequence goes on from NZ_JAGEMG010000002.1 coordinate 216,299, forward strand.
TTGAGGATACTACCATTACCCAGAATACTAGGGTGAGTTATCCTATCTATCATATTGATAATATCCAGCAGCCATCAATAGGGAAAAACGTAAAGAACATTTTCTTCCTTACTGCGGATGCCTTTGGGGTATTGCCTCCAATATCCAAGTTGACACCATCACAAGCGGCATACCACTTTATATCGGGCTATACGGCCAAGGTGGCAGGTACGGAAGCTGGGGTTGTGGAGCCTCAGCCATCATTCTCGGCCTGTTTTGGAGCTCCCTTTATGCCTTTGCACCCGGCCAAATATGCGGAGATGCTGAGCAAAAAAATGAAGGAGTCCGGTGTGGACGTTTGGTTGGTGAACACGGGATGGACCGGAGGACCTTATGGGGTGGGCACCCGAATGAAGTTAAAGTATACAAGAGCGATGATCCGTGCCGCGCTCAGCGGTGAGCTGGGTCTCTACAATTACGAAAAATACCATATCCATTCCGTCTTCGGAGTGGCACAGCCAAGGGAGTGTCCAGGTGTTCCCACTAAGGTATTGAGTCCAAGGGCCACTTGGAACGATGACGAGGCCTATTACAAAACGGCTTTTAAGCTCACCAATGCATTTAGGGAGAATTTTAAAAAGTTTGAGGAGTACGCCAGTGAGGAAATCCGAAGAGGAGGACCCCAACGCTATGCTTTTTAAAAAAAGAACGCCCTCGGTATTGACCGAGGGCGTTTTACTTTGTAACCAAGTTCGTTTTTTATTTGTTAACGCTGGTAATATATTTCTGTAATGCCATGGTCATCGATGGAGTTTCGGGCGTTGGAGCCTGAATATCTATTCGAAGTCCGGCAGTTGTAGCTGCTTTAACCGTACTGTTGCCAAAAACAGCGATTCTTGTTTCTTTTTGTTCAAAATCGGGAAAGTTCTTCATCAGGGATTCAATTCCTGAAGGGCTGAAGAACACCAAAATGTCGTAATACACATTTCTAAGGTCCGAAAGGTCGCTGATTACCGTTTTGTAGAAAATTCCACGCGTCCAATTCACCCCTACCTCGTCCAATAGTTCTGGGACAACAGGTTTTAACGAATCTGAGGACGGTAACAAGAACTTTTCATCCTTGTACTTCTTGATCAAGGGAATTAACTCGTTAAAAGTTCGTTTCCCAACATAAATTTTTCTTTTTCTGTACACCACATATTTCTGCAGATAGTAGGCTACCGCCTCTGACTGACAAAAATATTTCATGGAATCCGGAACTTTAAAGCGCATTTCTTCGGCAATCCTAAAAAAGTGATCTACAGAGTTTCTGCTGGTCAGGATAATTGCCGTAAAGTTGTTCAAGTCGATTTTCTGTTGTCTCACATTTTTGGCCTCTACGCCTTCAACGTGGATGAAAGGAACAAAATCAACCTTAACTTTCTCTTTTTCAATTAATCGTGAATAAGGTGAGTTTTCGACTTTGGGTTCTGGTTGGGAAACCAAAATTGTTTTTACTTTCATAAGTTTTCAACCTTTAAAATAGCTTCCAATTAACACCAAGGGCGCAATTTCGAGTGTGCAAAGGTACAAAATAAAATACACAAAATAAGGGAACAGTGCTTTTTGATGGTTCTTCAACACCTTGGTGATACCAATACCATTTATTAGGAAAATCAATGATAGCGCTACATATATAATTGTTTTTGAGTTTGTTGTAATGTATATCAATAAAATATTGGCAACTGCAATAACTATGCTGCTATAATTGAGATATGAAATTTTACTGAAAATGAGGCTGCCCATTAGACTTAGATTGTTAAAAACAAATCCCGTAAACATTTGAAGTAGGAATTTGACCAGCTCAAACAAGGCTAAAAAGCCTAAAATTATAATATAGTTTGTAATGGTTTTTTCAAAAGGAAATAAATCAAAGGTTTGTAGTACCAAGAAAATAAACAACGACAGGTTTATAATTTGAAAGAGGGTAAGCAGGAGGTGGAACCAATGGGAAAACTGCCCTTTTTTATTGTGCAGCAGAATGTACTTATCGTTAAAAGGGAGAATGATAAAGTTCAGAAACTTTTTGTGAAACAGATACTTGCCAAGGGCCAAGACAACCAGGCCCACAAACAATGTTAGGGTCATCCAATCCATAGAAACGATTGTTTTTTCAATGGGTTCCATTATTCAATTTTGATGGGTTTGCCATTAAGCCCCGGAGGCAGGTTGTTTTCCGCTATTCCAATTCTAAAATACGACGGATTTTCCATAGTGGATATGGGTAGCTCAAAGGTATAATTTATGGTGTCTTTTGATTTTAATAAAGACCTTTGCGGTGCGGTAGGATTAACCTTTAAAGACCGCATTTGCTTTACTTGCTTGTGCTTATTGGAGTATGAGATGGTATACTTTAATTGTTCCAAAGGCACATCGAACGGATATGGATTGTAAACTTTCAGGGAATATTTGATACCGCTTTCAGGTTTTTCCACAATACATTCCAGTTTCCGGTACGGCTGAAAATCTTCTATATAATTTCCATAGGAAAAGGAACTATCCGGATGCATGTATCGTACATCGCCGCTCTTCCTATATTTGGAAACGTACAACACTTTTTTCCCGCGCACTCGTTCTTCGGAATCGTCAATGGAATATTGATTCTTCCGATACATATAGTTGTTCAGGGAAATAGCGGGAATGCCCGAATAAAATTCATACATCGAAGAGCGTCTGTAAGAGTTTTCAAAAATAATGGGTATCCCACCAGACTTTGATTTAAGGTCATTCACCCATTCCTTGTTGCCATGGGTTTCATATAGCATAGGGAACAATGGCTTATATACCATCCATGCCCTTGCATACATTAAAAGTACCAAGCTCACCATACCGATTCGATACATCCAGCGTCTACTTTTTGCATTTTGCAATAAATGGTTGAACGCTATTACGGCCAAAGGAATTGAAATCACAATGGCCCATTGCGCTTGTACCCTACGGTTAAAACTGGAGATGAAAAAGAAAATTAATACCCCATAAACCAAATAAACCAATGCTTTGGAAAACTTGTCCGTAACCCTAAACTTGAAAAATGCCCCATATACCCAATAAAACAGAAGACCAATGATCACAATAATGTTCAAGAAAAAGCCCAAGGTAAACTCGCTAAAAGAATAGGCTTGATTGGGACGCTCATATAAATGGAATGTGATGGAAACAAAATCGTTTTGATAGAGCCATACAAAATGTGGGATGTAGATAATCAGGGCCAATATCACCGCCAACCAAGCTTTTTTGTTGAAAATAAGTTTGTAGTTGGATATGAACACGAACAAAATCACTAAAACAGCGTGGTATTTGCTGTACATAAGAGCGGCCATCACCAATCCCAAACCAATTGTTGTGATGATACCCTCATCCTTCAAAAAGCGTTTGTAAAGCCATAGGAACAAAGCCGTAAAAAACAATAGAGAGGTATCGGGCAGGGTCAAAAACCCGTAGGCGTTCATCAAGGTAAAAGAGAACACCAATAGGAAGAAATGAACTACATAATCCTTTTTCTTTGGGTTGTCCACTAATAGCCACAGCAAGATATAGGTGCCAGCAGACAGCAAACAACTCATAAATCTTACCCCGAGTTCACCATCAAAGAGAAAACCACTGATTTTGATCAAAAAAGCAACCATGGATGGATGGTCAAAATATCCCCATGCCATATCTTGTGCATAATACCAGTAGTAAGCTTCATCGTAGATTAGCTCGGTGATGGATGCCTGAACAAGGTTGAGTGCAAAAATAACCGCTAAGAGAATAAAAAAAAGCCTGGGAAACTTTTGAGCCATCAAAATGAGATTTTAAAAGCGCAAAGTTACAAATATTGGGCTAGTCACAATTTAGCTTGCCAAAGCAGACTTGCATAGGCAAGATAGAAAACCGTATTTTTGACATTCTAATCTAGCGCGAATGGCAGACGGCTTAGTCATTATACCCACATTCAATGAAATTGAAAATATCGAGGCCATAGTTAAAACGGTTTTCGACCTAAAAAAGGATTTCCATGTGCTCGTGGTAGATGATAATTCCCCTGATGGTACCGCAGATTGCGTAATAAAGCTACAAAAGGAATTTCCCGAAAGGCTTTTTTTGGAGGTCCGCAAGGAAAAATCAGGTTTGGGAACCGCCTATATACATGGTTTTAAATGGGCCTTGAAGAAGGGTTACGAGTACATTTTTGAGATGGACGCCGATTTTTCGCACCGACCTGCCGACCTTTCCCGTTTGCACCGAGCTTGCTTAAATGGTGCCGACGTTGCAGTTGGATCTCGTTACAAGAAAGGAGTAAATGTGGTCAATTGGCCTTTGTCCAGGATTTTACTTTCTTACGGAGCATCTTTTTATGTAAAGATCATTACGGGAATGAAGGTACACGATCCCACAGCAGGCTTTGTCTGTTACCATAGAAAGGTTTTGGAAACCATTGATTTGGATAAAGTACGTTTTATAGGGTATGCCTTCCAGATAGAAATGAAGTATAGGGCCTATCTCAAAAAATTCAAGATTGAAGAGGTTTCGATTATTTTTACCGATCGGGTAAGCGGTAAATCAAAAATGAACTCGGCCATTATTCGAGAAGCCATTTTTGGAGTAATCGCCATGAAATTTAGAAGTATATTTTTTAAAAAGAGCTTTTAGTTATGTCAAAAATATTGCTAAAGAATGCCAAAATCGTTAACGAGAACAGCATTTTTGAATCCGATGTGTTGTTGGAAGGCGACTTTATTGCCCGAATCGATGCCGATATCTCCGATGCCAATGCCAAGACCATAGATCTGGAGGGTGACCTATTGTTACCTGGAATTATTGATGATCAGGTACATTTTAGGGAGCCTGGACTTACCCACAAAGGTACCATTGCTACCGAAAGCAGGGCCGCCATAGCTGGGGGCATCACCACTTTTATGGAACAGCCCAATACCGTCCCGCAGACCACCACGATTAAGAAACTGGAGGAAAAATTTGCCATAGCGGCCAAGGATTCATCAGCAAATTATTCCTTTCTCTTTGGAGGAACCAACGATAATTTGGAAGAATTGAAACGTTTGGACAGGAATGCCTGTTCTGGCGTTAAATTATTCTTGGGCTCTTCCACAGGAAATATGTTGGTGGACGACGAGAAAGTTTTGGAACAGATTTTTAGCAATACCGAAATGGTGATTTCAGTCCATTGCGAGGATGAAGGAACTATCAAGGCCAATATGGCCAAGTATAAAGAAATGTACGGGGACAATATTCCTATTGAAATGCACCCCATCATCCGAAGTGCCGAGGCTTGCTATCTATCTTCATCAAAAGCCATTGCCCTCGCCAAAAAAACAGGGGCAAGATTGCATGTATTCCATGTGTCAACAGGGATTGAAACGGATCTTTTCACCAATAAGATCCCGTTGGAGGAGAAGAAAATTACTGCGGAGGTATGTATCCACCACCTTTGGTTCTCAGATGAAGATTATGCCACAAAGGGAACCCACATAAAATGGAACCCTGCCGTTAAGACCAAAAACGATAGGGAAAAACTGTGGGAAGCCCTTTTGGACGACCGTTTTGATGTGGTAGCCACCGATCACGCACCACACACGCTAGATGAAAAAGACAACCCATACACCAGTGCGCCTTCTGGAGGGCCATTGGTACAGCATGCTCTTTTGGCCATGCTCCAAAAACACAAGGAAGGTATGATAAGTCTGGAAAAGATGGTTGAGAAAATGTGCCATAACCCCGCCATTTTGTTTGACATTGACCGACGCGGATTTATTCGTGAAGGTTATTATGCAGATTTGGTACAGGTGAACCAGAACGCTAAAAATGAGGTTAAAAAAGCCAATATTTTCTATAAATGCGGTTGGTCTCCCTTTGAAGGTGTTACTTTTGACTCCGAAGTCAAACGAACCTTTGTGAATGGTTTGTTGGCCTATGAAAATGGCATGTTCAGTGCCGAAAAGAATGCAAAAAGGCTCACGTTTAATCGTTAGGGGATGAAGTATATCGTCACATTATTTTTGGGTACAATTTTGGTCTCCTGTGCGGAAAAGGTGGTGGAGGAACCCGAAAACCTGATTCCGAAAGAAAAAATGACGGAGATTCTTCATGATCTTGCTATTTTGAATGCCGCAAAATCCGGAGCTTCAAGAAAGTTCAAAGATTCAGGTATCGATGTTATGGAATTCCTCTATAAAAAATATGATATCGATAGTACTCAGTTTTCCGAAAGTGACTTGTATTATGCCTCAATTCCTTTGGAATATCAATCCATTTACGAGAATGTTGAAAAGCGACTGGGGCGTAAAAAAGATACTTTGGAAGCCATTGGGAAGCGAAGGAACGACAGTGTTAGGCAAGCAAATATAAAACGAACTGATTCTTTAAAAGAAGTTAAAATAAAAAAGTTGGAGAAGAAAGAGGCTACTTCTCCTCAATAAATTGTTCCGAACAAAAGGTGATGGCTTCATCCATATCCTCAAAGGAGAAATCGAACTCTGATTTTATTTTTTCACTACTGTAATGTTTTTGGTGATACAGTCCTTGGGCAACCGCTTTGGACAATTTTCTTCTTTTGCCAAAAATGTAACTACGAACCCAATCCCAGCGCCAAAAACATTCCAATATAAATTTTGAAATTTTTTTGCTCGGTGGGGAAACACCCATTTGGGGAGCAATCTTTTGAAACAGTTTCTCGTAGGTCATATTTTGGTTGACCAAAATAAAACGCTCTGTTTGGATGTTGGAATCCATCAATTTGGTCATTGCGTCGATCACATCGGATATGGTGACAAACCCGGTTCCACCGGGAATAAAATACTTCTTCCCCTTGGATACATAGGTAAAAAAAGTTCCGCTGCCCGATTTCCAAAAGCCGGGTCCAATAACTACTCCGGGATTTACAATAACAATGTTTAGTCCTTCCTGTGAGCCACGCCACACCTCAAGTTCTGCATTGTATTTCGTAATTCCGTAGACATTGGCTTTGGCTTCGTTCCATTCATTTTCCTCGGTTACTTCTTTTTGTTTGATGCTGGGTCCAATTGCCGCAATTGAGCTTACATAGCACAGTTTTTTAATGCCGTATTTTAGAGAAAGGTTCACAATATTGGCCGTACCTTCCACATTGGTGCGTTCCAATAGTTTAAAATCTTTGGGATCAAAGGAAATCAAAGCGGCACAATGGTATATGTGTTGGACACCATCAAAAAGGCAGTCCAAACCGCCAAGATCTGTAATGTCGGCTTGTACCCAATCAATTTGCTCCAACAAAGTGGACGGGTCTTCCGAATAATAGCCAAAAACTTTCCGGACTTTTTCAATGGACGCTTTGGTCCTATAATTGCTCCTGACGGTATTCCCATTGCTGATTAAATGGAAAAGTAAATGGGAACCGATCAGTCCAGTACCTCCTGTAACCAAAATCATAAAGTAAAAGTACCTATTTGTGCCGTAAAAATTGAGTGAAATGCCAACTTCATTTTATATTTGCAGCTATTCCAAAAAACCGATCATGACGAAGAATTTTGTTCAAGAACTGCAATGGAGGGGAATGGTACACGATGTGATGCCGGGAGCCGAGGAACACCTTATGGAAGAAATGCGCGCTGCTTATGTGGGCATAGATCCTACGGCGGACTCTCTTCACATTGGCCATTTGGTGAGTGTAATGATGTTGAGGCACTTTCAGTTGGCAGGCCATAAGCCATATGCTTTGGTTGGCGGTGCCACGGGAATGATCGGTGATCCATCGGGTAAATCCGCGGAGCGAAATCTTTTGGATGAAAAAACACTTCGTCATAACGAGGATGCCCTAAAAGAACAATTAAGTCGTTTTTTGGATTTTGAAAGTGGTGAGGCCAATGCTGCGGTTTTGGTGAACAACTACGACTGGATGAAGAACTTTTCGTTCTTGGAATTTATTCGCGATGTTGGTAAACACATCACTGTAAATTATATGATGGCGAAAGACTCCGTGAAAAAACGACTTTCTTCTGATGCCAAAGAAGGGATGTCCTTTACCGAGTTTACCTATCAGTTGGTTCAAGGATACGACTTTCTGTACCTCTACCAAAACCACAATTGTAGCCTGCAAATGGGCGGTAGCGATCAGTGGGGAAACATTACAACAGGTACCGAACTTATCCGAAGAATCGCTGGTGGAAAGGGCTTTGCCCTTACCTGCCCTTTGATCACCAAGGCCGACGGAACCAAATTTGGAAAAACCGAAGGCGGCAATGTTTGGCTGGATGCAGAAAGAACATCTCCCTATAAATTTTACCAATATTGGCTGAACACCTCCGATGAGGATGCGGAGAAGTACATCAAAATCTTCACCTTTTTGAGCCAAAGGGAAATTGAGGATTTGGTGGCCGAACATAAAGAAGCACCCCATATGAGAATGCTTCAAAAGAAATTGGCGGAAGAAGTTACCGTAATGGTACATTCCAAGGATGATTTGGACAACGCCATAAAGGCTAGCAACATTTTATTTGGAAAATCTACCTCCGAAGATTTGAAGCAATTGAACGAAAAAACATTTTTGGATGTTTTTGATGGGGTACCCCAAGCCACCGTTGCCAAAGATGAGCTTGAGCCTGGTTTGGATATGATCGGTGCATTGGCGGCAAAGACCAACTTTTTAGGCTCCAATGGTGAAGCAAGAAGAGAGCTGAAACAAAACTCCATTTCGGTTAATAAGGAAAAGGTAAAGGAAGATTATCTGATAACAGCATCCGACTTGATCAATGATAAATTTGTGCTGCTCCAACGGGGCAAGAAGAACTATTTTGTTCTCGTAGTGGAATAAATTACAAGAGGGTATCTAAAAAGTAAGGCGATGTCATATTGAGCTTGTCGAAATATTTTTCAACTTACCAATAATCAATATCGGTTTCGACAGGCTCAACCTGACAAGTCAAGTCATAAAGAATTTTTAGACACCCTCTTATTTTTATGTTAGAAATGTAATTCCATACCTACCGCAAATCTCACTTATTTTGGCAAAATCGGGTGGTCCAGCAGGTAAGTTGCCCAATTCTTCGAACATTAATTCCAGTCCTGCCGGAAAAACGCTCAGAATGGTTTTACAATCTTGATCACCTACTACCTTCCATGTGTGCGGAACATTTTTCGGTGCAAAAGCCAAATCACCTGCTTTTAAAATGGTGGTTTCATCACCTACGGTAACTTCGAGCTCCCCTTCCAATACTTTAAAAATTTCGTCCTCGTTCGTGTGCACGTGTGGTGGAATCATGGTTCCTGGCGGATTCACTTCTTCAATCAAAGTAAAAAGGCCATTGGTGTCCTCACTGGTCAGTTTAAACGTTTGTTGATCACCAAGTACATTTACTTGCTGTCCTTCACCTTGTCTCACAATTTTAGGATTGAGTGGTTGGTCATTTTTTTCATTCTTGGAAGAAAAATGGGCAAATGCTGGCAACGAAGTAAGTGCTGCTGCGGAGAAGACGCTTCTTTTTAAAAATGCATTTCTATTCATCTTGTGTTTGTTTGGTTACGTAAATAAATTACGCAAAACTTTGACAACTTGATGGTTACATTGTCATAACTGGTCGTGTTTTGTGTGTAACTGGGAGAAAATGATTTGGTTTTAAGTTTAAAGCACCATCAAATTACAGCCTCTAATGTCTGAATCATCAAAACGACCGAGGACCTCAAAACTTCCATTGGGATGGGTTTTTCCCAAGTCTTGCGTAGCGATAAAGGAGCAGGAATAAATATTGGCAAGGTCGATTACATTGATACCTCCGGTTTTTCTGTTGGGCTGAATCGTTAATGGATCTTCGGTGTCGCGAGTTATTATCTTCATCCAAGGCGGAGTAGTAAAAATCCCATCACCTCTGGAATATCCTTGGGACAAAAGTTCCGTCATTCCATACTCGGAATGAATGGAATCAACGCCCAACCCTTGTTTTAAAATATGGTGCAGTTCTTCCCGAATCAATTCTTTACGACGACCTTTCATGCCTCCCGTCTCCATAACAATGGTGTTTTTTAAGGCAATCGGAAATTGCTCGGAAAGATCCAAAAGCGCAAACGAAACTCCAATCAATAAGGTTTTGGTCTTTTTTTGCTCCAATTCCTGTAGCTTTTGATGGAGCTCTTCCAAATTATGAAGATAAAACCCACTATCGGGATGCTCAGATTTCTGAATGAGACTGTTCACCATATAGATCAAGGAAGAGCCTTTTCGCTCCAGATATGAGGGTAAAAGGGCGAGCACACAAAAGTCTTCAGGCTTACCGTAGAACTGCTTGAATGCCCTTTGAAAACTTTCTTCGTAAAGTGCTATGTCAGGAACAAAGTGTTTACTGGTTATGCTTTGCGTGGTTCCGCTGCTGGTAAATAGGGTATATGCTTTTTTTTGGGTTGAGGTTACCCGGTGTGTCTTAAAAAAGGATATAGGTAAAAAAGGAATTTCAAGGTGGTGTGAAACCTTTTGAGGCGTTTTTTTCAGAAGCTCGCAAAATTGTTTGTACACCTTGTTGTTTTCATATTGAAACCTAAAAACATCCAATGCCAAAGCGTTAAAATCCTCCGTATGGGCAATGTTGAAAATCCGATGGGTGTCAAACTCTTTCATTCAGGTTCAAAAGTACCCAAAAATAAAAAGAGGTTATCTAAAAGGTATTGAAATACGTCATTCTGAATTTATTTCAGAATCTCATTATACTGATAAACAAATTACTATGAGAACCTGAAACAAGTTCAGGTTGACGATGATCGACCTTTTAGATAGCCTCTTAAAAAGTGTTGGTTTTTTATTTAACGACCAGTTTTCGTGTCATTGTTTTTTTGCGTTCCGTTACTTGGAGCACATATACACCCGGCACCAATCTAGATATGTCCAAGGTATTCGTACTGATTCTTTTGGTGAGCACAACTTCGCCGAAAACATCATAAACTTTAATGTCTTTGGTTCCGTTGGTTTCTGTAGTAATATAAACTTCATTCCCATAAGCGGGGTTAGGGTACATTTTAAAACCCTTGAGCTCTTGTACGGGCTCATTGTTAACTGTAACCAGGTCTTGACCGAAAGAAAATAGAGGTAAAGCCATAAGTAAAACAAAGTAGATTTTCTTCATGTATGCTGATTTGGGGTCTATGTGCAATATAAAAGTAGATAAACAGGGCAGTTTTGACCATTTTATGTTGTGAAAACACTAAAATGGGTTGTAAAGCGTTGATAGCTGTGGTTTGGAAGCGTGAAAATGTGGGTGGCAGAGGTGAACTACTTCACAATAAGCTTTCTAGTGGCCACTTTGTTCTGCTCAAATACCCTAAGAATGTAGACCCCTTTGTCCAATTCGGAAAGGTTGAGTTCTTTTCCCAAAATGGTAGTCTCGAGCACTTTTGTTCCCAAAACATCAAAAACGAGAATTTTTTTAGGTGAATTATGAGTTGTCTCAATAAAGACCTTGCCTTGTGTAACTGGGTTGGGGTACAGCTTAAACCCGTCAATATCCATACTTGATTTGGCGCTTTCCTGAGAAAACCCAAGCGTACAGACAAATAAAAACATGACTAGGTAAAAGTGCTTCATACGTTAATGGTTGCAAACGGTATGCCACAAATATATAAAAATTGCAATGCGAAAGTGGAACCGTTTGACGAATAGGGGGTTACTTTTCGATGAAATGCAAAAAAGAAGCCCCCGACCTATCGGGGGCTTCCATTGTAAAATAGGTGTTAAACCTTAAAAACTTAGACTATAACCTAAAGAAAATGACATCCCTGGATCTCTAAAAGAAAAATTTTGCTTCGTTGCTCCGAAGGATTCATACAAACTTACTCTTTCATCGTTGAGAATGTTATTGGCCTTGATACTGATTTTTGAACGCTGCTCTTTTCCCAAGGTTTTTGAGAAATTGAAGTTTAAACTATGGAACGGTTGAGTGAATACATCTGGGTTTACACCAAATCCAACCACTTCCAAGGTCTTCCCCTGTACGTTGTAAAAGATTCCCGTTTCCAAGCCCGTTTCTCTGTTGTCGTAGTTCAAGCCTGCATTGATCAAATAGGGAGACTGGCCTTGAAGTTGTCTGCTGCCATCAATGGTTTCTCCGTCCCTTGCAAAGATTTGACGAGATTCAAATTCCTGATTTTCGCCTCTTGCCATATCAATTTGCGAATCAATTATGGACAGGTTCAAGTTTACACTCAAATCTTCCAAGTCTTCAGCAATAAACCCGAAGTTTTTTCTGGCTTCCAACTCTACACCGACCACGGTTGCCGAAGGAGAGTTCCTTGGAGTAAACTGGTTGGGAGCTGTAATGTCAAACGCAATAATTTCTATTGGGTCATCAAACTTTTTATAAAAACTGCTAATGGCGAACATCTGGGCCCTATCACCAAATACTTCAAACCTGAAATCAAAATTGTTTATATAGGTAGGCCGAAGATCAAGGTTTCCAAGAAATAGAATTCCTGTCAACAAGTCTGGTATTTGTACTATGGACAGTTCCTTGAAACTTGGTCGGGCTGTTGTTCTTGAATAAGAAAGTCTAAAATTGGTATTTTCCTTGAACTCATAAATTAAGTTGGCGGAAGGGAAGAAATCAAGCACGTCCAAGGTCTTTTCGTTGTCGTAAACCTCGGTTCCCGTATTGTTCTGTCCGGTAAAATATGTGGTAAACTGTTCTGCTCTTAATCCCAATATGGCCCTAAACTTATCGGCGAACTTAAACTCGTTGGATGCATAGAATGCCATTGTGTTTTGCTCGGAATCGAAAGTGTTGGCCGGTTGAAAGTTACCCCTAACAAAGGATCCAGAATTGTTTTCCGTTGTCCAGATGTTCTCATCTGCAAGAATTGCATTTGGGTCTCCATTTAGACTTGCGGTACTAAAATTGAAAAATGCAATGTTGTAATTATATATGCTATAATCTCTTTGTTTATAGCTATAAAGTCCACCGAACTTTAACATCGATTTGTTTCCAAAAAGTTCATAGCTTTTGGAAAAATCAATTTTACCTACGGCATTTACTTCTTCTAGGTCACGCCATAAGCGAGTAGGGAAACCGGCATCTGAACTAATGGTAAAACCATCAGGATTGATGATAAAAGTGGTCAGCCTCACATCCTTGTCCTGAACGCTGGTCAAGGTAGGGGAAAGACTCCATTCGGTTACAAAAGAAGCATCCTCGGATGTATGCTTTCCCGAAAGAAGCAAGTTGGAAACTGAACGCTCAGAATACTCCAAATTATCCTTTACCACATCAATGGCATTTGATATTTCTGTTCTTTGATCGAAAAGGGCTGCCCTGGATTCTCCATTTTGGATATGCAACAGGTTTAACCGGTACTTGGATTTTCCAGTTTTATATGAAAGTCCGGTCAGTGCAGATGCCAAAACATTGTTGGTTCCAAGATTTCCGCGTTGTCTTCTGTCAAAACGAAGTTCGTAAATCTCGCTTTCAGGACTTTTTTGATAGATTCCATTTTCGAAACCATCATAGAAAGAGGTGGTGTTCTTATAATCCAAAGAAGCGATGAAACCTAATCTGTTTTCGCCGACATTAAATTGATTACCATAACTGAAACCTAAACTAAAATCTGGCTTTGAGGTCTGTTCTTCGGTCGCCAGAGTTGGATTGAAAGAACGTGTAATACCTTCCAAAGCACTATTGTTTTGTGAATCTGAAGGGCTGGGAACATCAGTGTTTGGTGAAATGGGCAATTCCCTTGTGCCATCATCAAAACCTAAGAAGTCCGTGCCACCACCTTCATAGCTCAAGTAGTTATCCTGAAAATGCATACTTGGGTTGTAACCCACGGATGCAGAAAAGGACATTTGTTTTTGTGTTGGAAAATCCTTGGTGACAATGTTCACAACACCACCAGTAAAGTCTGCGGGCAATTCGGCTGCTGCGGATTTCAAAACAATTACGTTTTCCAAAATATTGGTCGGGAAAATGTCCATTTGTACGGTGTTCTTGTCAGGATCCAATCCGGGGATGTCCATTCCATTCAGTATGGATTTAGTGTATCGGTCTCCCAAACCTCTAACATATACGTACTTGCCTTCTTGTACAGAAACCCCTGGAACTCGCTTAATAGCAGAAGCAATATTACTGGCCCCGGTTGATTTTATTGATTCTAGAGACAAACCATCCATCAAGGTAACCGAGTTTTTTTGAAGGTTCAAAACGGAAGCTTCGGTATTCTGTCTTACTGTGGTGGTCAGGACCACTTCATCCAATTGAGAGGCTGCAGGCTCTAAAGTTGCATTTACCTCTACTGTTTTGTTGGCTTCTACAACAACATTTGTTATTTCTTGTGTGGTATAGCCAAGGTAAGAGAAAGTAACGGTATAGGTACCTGGCTCTACGTCCAAAGCATAGGCTCCTTCAAAATCGGAAGTAGCTCCAACGGTGGTTCCTTTTATCAATACATTGGCAAATGGCAGAATATCGTTAAACTCTCCATCCATTATTTTTCCACTAATGGTTCCAGTCTGAGCAAAACACCATTGTGCAAGAAACAAGGTGGTCGCCAAAAGAATATTTTTTAGCATTTCTATGATTTAAGTAGCATTTTTATTTAACAAAAATTGTCCAAAGGCCTTAAAAAAGAACCTTTGGACATTATTTTATTTGGTATTTAACTAAGGTTTACAACGCCTCTTCGGAGGATGCAAAAGTCCAGGTAAATACGGATGCATCTGCACCTACCGTGGCATCATCTACAGAATCAATGCTTGTAGCGTTGTCATTAAACTTGCTGGCATCTGCAGGAACTAGGTCTCCACCGATGATATCGGTCAAAAGAACACCTTCTGGCAAAACTATCTCCCAATTGGAAAAAGTAATACGGTCGTTTGTAAGTTCGGTAGCAGAATCGGCACCGCTAATGTTTACTGTGGCATCGGTACCAAATCCGTACGCCAAAACATTGTTCAGGTTGACGATAAGTCCATCTCTAAGGTCAGCGTAAAAGCTGGATGTTCCAGCACCGATAAGGGTGATGTTCTCAAAGGTGTAACCGCCTTCTGTGGCAACACTTCCCTCTGGTCCGTCAAGTTCAAGAGCAGAACCTGATTCAGTCGACATAATCACTACACCGTTGGTCATGGAACCTGTCCAAGCTTGGTCGGCATCAAAACCGTCATCCCCTTGAGCCCAAACCAATGCGTTTGTTACGTTCACGGTTCCACCGAACCACTCGATACCATCATCTTGGTTGGCAACCACTTCAATGTGGTCGATCGTTGTACCGGAACCAACACCACCTAGTGTCAATCCGTTGATCTCATTATCCTGTCCTATGGTGATTCCTCCATGACGGATGGAAATGTATTTCAAGGATCCAGAGTTATCGGCCGGGTCGGTACCACCGTACTGTCCGTAGGATTCGTCGGCAGGAATTCCCTCGATTTGGGCGGTTTCTACGTCCCCGTTTACGGAGATAGGAGCTTTACCCAAAACAATCACACCTCCCCAAAGACCAATATCGGAAGTGGTCAGTGTTCCCGTGGTTTGTCCTTGCTCGATACCGTCCAAAACGGAGGTAAAGATGATAGGGCTATCTGCGGTACCTTCTGCAATCAATGTACCACCTTGGTCAACAACTAGTGCAGAGGCAAGTGTTTCTTGTCCTTCCTCACCTTTAATAATAGTACCTGGCTCAATGGTCAAGGTCACGCCATCATCCACGACTACCTTTCCATCCAAGATATAGATGTTTTCAGCTGTCCATGTTTCATCATTGGTAAGGATACCGGATTTTGTGATAGTAGTTCCTAGCGGTGCTGCAGGAATGGCACTTTCGGAAGCTGCCAAGGTCCAAGAGAATGCATTTATATCCGCACCAACACTACCTGTACCTACAGCAGTAGCATTGTCCAAGAATTTGCTTTCGTCACCTTCGGTAAAGTCTCCACCAAAAATATCGGCCATAACCAATCCTTCTGGCAAAACAATTTCCCAGTTAGAGAAAGCTATTCTGTCATTGGTAAGTTCGGTTGCAGAATCGGCACCGTTAATATTTACTGTGGCCTCAGCGCTAAAATCATAAGCAAAAACATTGTTCAAGTTGGCGATAAGTCCATCTCTAAGGTCAGCGTAAAAGCTGGATGTTCCAGCGCCGATAAGTGTGATGTTCTCCATAGTAAAACCATCCTCGGTTGCAACGCTACCCTCTGGTCCATCAAGTTCAAGACCTGAGCCGGATTCTGAGGACATTACAACTACACCATTGCTCAATGTGCCTGACCAAGCTTGATCGGCATCAAAACCGTCATCCCCTTGGCTCCAAACCAATGCGTTTGTTACGTTCACGGTTCCACCGAACCACTCGATACCATCATCTTGGTTGGCTACCACCTCGATGTGGTCAACGGTTGTGCCTGAACCAACACCACCTAGTGTCAATCCATTGATTTCGTTGTCCTGTCCTATGGTAATACCTCCGTGACGGATAGAAATGTATTTCAAGGATCCAGAATTATCGGCAGGGTCGTTACCGCCGTACTGTCCGTAGTCCTCATCTGCAGGAAGCCCTTCGATTTGGGCAGTCTCGATATCTCCGTTAACAGAGATGGGAGCATTACCCAAAACAATTACACCTCCCCAAAGAC
The DNA here is from genome assembly GCF_040148835.1 of Allomuricauda sp. NFXS6. Taxonomy (NCBI): domain Bacteria; kingdom Pseudomonadati; phylum Bacteroidota; class Flavobacteriia; order Flavobacteriales; family Flavobacteriaceae; genus Allomuricauda; species Allomuricauda sp. NFXS6. Next base: position 232,890 of record NZ_JAGEMG010000002.1, read on the forward strand.
CTGTATCGGCAGTGGTCAATGTTCCGGTTGTTTCACCAGGCTCAATACCATCGAGTACAGATGTAAAGATAATTGGGCTGCTAGGCGTACCTTCTGCCATCAATGTACCTCCTTGATCGACCACAAGAGCAGAAGCAAGGGTTTCTTGCCCTTCTTCCCCTTTAATAATTGTACCGGCTTCGATAGTTAGCGTTACCCCTTCACTAACGATAACCTTTCCATCCAAAACGTAAATGTTTTCGGCTTCCCAAGTTTCATCTTCAGTGATGGCACCAGTTTTTGTTATTGTCTCTCCGGTTGGGTCTGGATCCGGGTCCGGATCTGGACCAGGAGTTGGGCCATTGTCATCGCTACTACAAGAGCTAATAGCGAAAGAGGCAATGGTCAATAAGGAAAAAAGAATTTTTTTCATAATCTTTTTGTTTTGTCGTTTTAATTAATCAGGTGATTTTACCTATTGTTACGGTTGCAAAGAACGCCACGGGTTGTAAAAGCGGTGTTAGTTGTATGTTAAGTGTTTATTTCACTTGTGTTACAATAATGTTACTAGATTAAATCAACGTTAAGCGTTTATCCCGTAAGTGTATTATCTTTACATTTGGGCGATTAACACAGAAATACCATCCCATGAAAAACAAGGACATTAAGATTCTATTGGTTGACGATGAACCTGATATTCTGGAAATTATAAGCTACAACCTTTCAGCCGAAGGCTACGAAGTATACACTGCCAAAAACGGTGTTGAGGGTGTGGCAAAAGCCAAGAAAAGGAGCCCGCACCTCATTATTATGGACGTGATGATGCCCGAAATGGATGGTATTGAAGCCTGTGAAGTGATCCGAAACACACCCGGACTGGACCATACTATAATTACTTTCCTTACAGCGCGGGGAGAAGATTATTCCCAAGTGGCCGGATTTGATGCAGGAGCTGATGATTACATTACCAAACCCATAAAACCAAAGGTTTTGGTGAGCAAAGTAAAAGCCCTGCTACGAAGATTGAAGGACGATAAAAAGGAGGTGGAGGACATTGTCAAGGTGGGTGATATCGTTATTAACAGGGAGGAGTACAAAATCGTTAATGATGGTGAAGAAATGGTCCTTCCCCGAAAAGAATTTGAACTCTTATCGCTGCTAACGTCCAAACCCAACAAAGTTTTTAAACGAGAAGTTATTCTGGACAAAGTATGGGGCAACGAAGTAGTCGTTGGCGGACGAACCATTGATGTTCACATTAGAAAATTACGCGAGAAAATCGGTGACCACCACTTTAAAACCGTTAAAGGCGTGGGGTATAAGTTTGTGCTCTAATGGCCATTAAGCTAAAGAAATCATACAAGTTTGCGTTACGGTCTTCTTTGGTAATCACTGTTTTGATCACCGCGGTATTTGTAGGGTTTCATTGGAATGTGGACTACCTTAATTGGCTACATACCCTACTTTTCGCACTTATTTGTTTCGTAATTTGCTTTGTAATCGTACAAATAAGGGTAGAGCGTTTTATCTACAGGCGAATCAAAAGAATTTATGATGATGTGTCCCTATTGGAGTCTACCTCCTTTTCCTCCAAACCCGTAACCACGGACATGAGGACATTGGTGCAGGAAATCGAAAAGTTTGCCGAAGGAAAAAAAGTAGAAATCGATACCCTTAAGATTCGCGAAGAGTACCGCAAGGATTTTTTGGGCAATGTTTCCCACGAGCTGAAAACACCGTTATTTACCGTTCAAGGTTATATTCTAACGCTTTTGGATGGTGCCATGAAGGACAAAAAACTCCGTAAAAAATACCTTCAACGAGCCAATAAGGGCGTAGAGCGATTGATTTATATTGTAAAGGACCTTGACTTGATCACCAAACTGGAAGCGGGTGAGCTAAAGTTGGAACGGGAGGATTTTGATATCATTGAGCTCATTCAAAATACATTTGATCTTTTGGAGATGAAAGCTGCCCGCAAGGAAATCTCACTCACTTTTGACATGGACTATACCGAACCTATCTACGTTAACGGGGACAAGGAGAAAATACAACAGGTAATCAGCAATCTTTTGGTCAATTCCATCAAATATGGTCTGCCCAAGGGAACCACAGAGGTGAGCGTGGAAAACCTTATCAAAAACAAGGTAATCGTTCGAGTTACCGATAATGGCGGAGGTATCCCCAAACAACACATTCCACGACTTTTTGAACGCTTTTACCGTGTGGATCAAAGCGGAAGCCGAAACGAAGGTGGTTCAGGTCTTGGACTCTCCATTGTAAAACATATTGTGGAGGCCCATGGCGAAAAAATCTATGTGGAAAGCGAAGTGGACGTAGGTTCCGAGTTCTCTTTTACTTTAGAAAAGGCTTCTGCTGTGGAGAAAATCGCAAACAACGAAGAAAAATCGACAACCGATTCAAATTGAGCCAAACCAGCAAAGTCATTTATTTTTGATAAGTCACTCTGTTTAAAGTCTTCTTGAGTGCTAAATGGAACAAGCCTTTGTTTTTGCATTCTTTTGGCCAAATATTCCTGTTCGTATTGACCCGGTGTGGGGATAAAAAAGGCCTTCTTCTCCAGTTTGGCCAAATCCATGACCGTTGTATATCCCGATCTGCAGAGCACTTTTGCACTTTGGTTCAGGGCATTTTCCAGTTCATCGGACTTCATAAAATTATAATGCAGAATATTCCCCTTTGACGTCTTAATTTCTTCCTGGACTTGTTCATCCTCAATTTTACCCTTAACAAAAAGAATGTTACCCTCGAACCCTTGTAATTCATCAAGTAGTTTTTCTTCCAGCAAGGTGCGTTGTGGTTCAGGGCCGGAAAGCAGAACCATCAAATCGTTGGTAATGGGGAGTTCCTTTTTCTCAAATCGGCTCAAAGGACCCAAATAGACGATATTTAACTTGGATTTTTTCAAATGGCCCAATTTGCCCGTCAAATTGGGTTTGTCCTTTACATCGGGAACCCAGCAGGCATCAAACTTTTTTATAATTTTTTGATGCGCCTTGGAGCTCATCCAAGTTGTATTTCCGGAAAGTACATTGAGTTGATGGGTGATGAACACGCAGGGTACTTTTTTGTAGTAAGCACCCAATCGGTTGTCCGAAATAATACCCTCCAAACCGTGTTCTTTAACCAAACGTTTCACGGCTTTCTTTTCCTTGGCAATGGCTTTGAGCACCTTGGGGGAATCCCAAATCATTTTTATTTTAAAATTCCTGCCTTTCTCCGCATACGATATTTTGTAGGAGGGCAATTCAAAAGCTGGCAAATCGGGAAATTCTTTTTTGAGCAGAGCTAGGGCGACCCCATCCGATGCAATGTAGGGCCGATGCCCATGATCCAACAATGCCTTAATTATTGGAATGCATCTAGTGGCATGTCCCAGCCCCCAATTTAACGGGGTGACCAGAATACGTTTGGAAGAATTCATAACAACAAAAAAACAAAATGTAAATTGCTTTTAGATTTCCTTAGTTTTGCCAAATCATTAATTTTTTTGCTCAATTCAATACCAAAGTGGGAAGTAAGAACAAACTGAAAAGGTTTAAGGAGAACGAAACATTTGCCAATGTGGTGCAGCCTGCAAGGGAAGATGTTTTGGCAGGATTCAAGTATAAGGGCAATTGGGCATCCTTTTTTAGCAACGACAATCCAATTGTATTGGAACTGGGTTGCGGCAAGGGTGAATATACTGTAGGTCTCGCCCAAATGAACACGGACAGAAACCACATTGGCATAGACATAAAAGGAGCGCGATTTTGGCGCGGTGCCAAGACCGCTTTGGAGGAAGGTTTGGACAACGTAGCTTTTTTACGTACCCAAATTGAATTGGTGGACCACCTTTTTGGTGAAGGAGAGGTTAGCGAGATATGGATTACCTTTCCCGACCCACAAATTAAATATAAACGGACCAAACACCGAATGACAAACCCCGTATTTTTGGAGCGATACAAAAAAATCCTGAAACCAGGAGGAATAATCAACCTGAAGACCGATAGCGAATATATGCACGGATACACCTTAGGTCTTTTGCAAGGTTTGGGACACGAAATTATATATGCCAATCACGATGTATATAAAAACGAAGGAGCGCCTCCCGAAGTACTCAAAATCCAAACTTTCTACGAAAATCAGTATCTTGAAAAAGGAAAACCAATTACATACATCCAATTTAGGATCAACTAACCAATGACCCACGTACTCATTCTCTTTTTCGCCACATTTTCGGCAGCCTTTATGGCTACCGTACCGCCGGGGTTGCTCAATATGAATGCCGCCAAGGTTAGTGTGGAAAAAGGAAAATTGAACGGGGTTATTTTTAGTTTAGGAGTATCCAGTACCATTATGGTGCAAGCCTATATTGCCGTTTATATCTCAAAGTTTTTATATAAAAATCCAGAGGTGATCGATGTGTTGTTCAAAATTGCAGTGGCGGTGTTCGCTTTTTTTGCTGTTTATTTTTTCGCAATGGCAAAGCGTAACAAAGCAAAGGCACAAGCCATTAAAGAAGTCAATCTGAGCAAAAAGAACAGTTTTTTCAAGGGAGTTTTGTTGGCCGCCCTTAATTTATTGACCATTCCGTATTACAGCGGGTTAAACGCCATGTGGAACGAAGCGGGATGGATAAAGTTTGAAGCCAAGGACATTACCACTTTTGTGGTCGCCGCAGGAGCTGGCACTTTTTCTGTTCTGTACCTCTACACCTTTTATTTTGATAAGATGGAGACCAAGACCAACCGTTTCTCCAAGAACTCCAATTACATTTTAAGCGCTTTGATGCTTTTGCTGCTCGTGATTACCTTGATTCGTATAATGTACCGCTAACATGGAAGAAAAAAACTTCTTTGACAAAGTTTACGAAGTGGCCAAACAGATTCCCTACGGCAGGGTAACCTCTTACGGAGCCATTGCGAAATATTTAGGGGCAGCCCGAAGCGCCCGAATGGTGGGTTGGGCCATGAACAATTCCTTGGCAAAAGATGTGCCTGCGCATCGCGTGGTAAATCGTGTAGGGGTGTTAACGGGCAAACATCATTTTGACGGAAGCAACATTATGCAGCAACTTCTGGAAAACGAGGGCATCCCGGTAAAGGAAAATCAAATCGTAGACTTTCAAAAATACTTTTGGGATCCAGCCTCGGAGCTTTAATCCATATATCCCGGTGGGTGCAATTCGTCGAACGATGTGGCATCCTGAAATGTTTTTGCCAGCAATAAAATACTCGCTTCATCGTACAAATTGCCCACAAAAGTCATGCTTGTAGGGTGGTTCTCGTCATCCAGACCCGTTGGAACCGAAATTACGGGATGCCCTGTAAGATTGGTTGCCAAAAGTTGGTCATTTCCAAATGTGGGTGAAATCAACACATCGTAATCCTTCATCAAATCCTGCATTTTTTGGATAAGTACCTGTCTTTGTCGGTTTGCCTGAATGTATTCCACAGCAGGAATAAATCTACTTTGTCTAAGGGAATTGGCACGGGAACGTTGGTCTTGTTCTACCATTACGTCAACCCCGCCCGAACGGACAAGTTCATCAAAAAAAGCACCCGCTTCGGCTCTCAAAATAATATCAAATCCACGATAAGGCACATCTTCAGGCATTTCTACTGCAGTGGGTTCAATGCCCAATTCTTTGAGTGATTTGAGTGCGTTTCTAAGATTTTCACCAGTTTCCGTGGTGTCCTTTTCAATATCTTTTTTTAGATAGGCCACTTTCAGACTTTTCACATCTTTTTTCCAATCAACGCCAAAAGGAAGGTCAACGGTGGTCAGATCATTTTTATCTTTTCCTTGAATGGCTTCGAAAACAATGGCACAGTCCTCGGCATTTCTACCCAATGGGCCCACTTTATCCATGGACCAGCTTAAGCTCATTACTCCATGGCGACTAACTCTACCGTAAGTTGGCCGTAGACCGGTAACTCCGTTTCGGGTACTTGGAGACGTAATGGAGCCCAAAGTTTCAGTCCCCAAAGCAAAAGGAACAAGTCCTGCCGATGTTGCAGAACCTGAACCAGCCGAAGAACCACTGGCGCCTTGGGTTGTGTCCCAGGGATTTTTGGTTTTACCATCAAACCAAACATCGCCACGGGCCAAGGCCCCCGATACCAGTTTGGTCACTAAAATGGCCCCGGCATCTTCAAGCTTTTTCACAACCGTTGCTGTTTCATCTATTATTTGGTCTTTGTACGGAGTTGCGCCCCAAGTGGTTGGATATCCAGGAACCGACATCAGGTCTTTGGTGCCATAAGGGATTCCATGTAAAATACCACGATACTTCCCGTTTTTGATTTCTTCGTCGGCTCGCTTGGCCTGTTCCAAAGCCAAACTATCCGTAATGGTAATGCTACATTGAAGGGCCGGCTGATATTTTTTCAGTCGATCCAAGAAAAATTTAGTCAGCTCCGTGGCCGTTATTTTTTGATTTTTGATCAACGAAGCCAATTGCGGAATGGTGTAAAATGCCAACAAATCATAAGGTTCTGGGATTTCCACATTATCTGGTATGTTCCACTCAGTTCCATTTTGTTGCTCGGGTATGGAAAAACCAAAAGGGGTGGGGTCAAAACGGATAGCAGGAAAAATATCATTGGCCAATGGGTATTTTCTTAACGAATCAAACCCACTTCGGTTTCTTTTCAAATAGGGGTATAGGGTATCACGATATTTAGTTTCAAAATAAAGCCCGATCAATTTTTCCGACTTCTTTACATCTCTTTTGGTAAAGGTGTTTTTGTTGGTGGAACAAGAAAACCAAGCCAATGAGATAAGCAATAGAGCAATGTGGGGGATTCTGGTTTTTGGTAGCATGTTGGTTGATAATTTCAAATAGCAGCTTCTAAACTACAGTTTTTCAAAAAAACCAACACGATAATCCATCGGTTTTGTTTCACTTGTACCCATTTATTCCACTCCACATATTTCAATACATGATTTTTTTGAAATTCAGCAGTACAACTTCTTAATCTAATGCCAACACCGTATCTTTGTAGTTTAGAACCAGTTCAAACAATTGGTTTGTAAAAATTGGATTCATGAAGTTGAAAAAAACAGATATTCTCAAGGCATTGGAAAAAATATCCGCACCCGGTGAAGGCCAAAATTTAGTGGAGAGCGGTTCCGTGACCAATGTTCAGGTATTCGGTGATGAGGTAGAAGTGGATGTTACCATCAAAAATCCTAGTCTTCAGGCAAAAAAGAAAACCGAGGTAGAGATTTTAAAAATTATCCACCGCGAAGTATACGAAAAGGCCAAAATAAAAGTCAACCTAAAGGTTGATACTCCCGCAAAGCCCAAGGTCAACCAAATCAAGGGTAAACCGATTCCGGGAATACAAAATATTATAGCCGTGGCATCTGGAAAAGGCGGCGTTGGTAAATCTACCGTTACGGCAAACCTAGCGGTAACCTTGGCAAAAATGGGCTTTAAGGTAGGATTGTTGGATACGGATATTTATGGACCGTCCATGCCCATTATGTTTGATGTGGCTTCAGAAAAACCATTATCTATCAAAGTAGAGGGGAAAACCAAAATGAAACCTGTGGAAAATTACGGTGTGAAATTGCTTTCTATCGGATTTTTCACCCAACCCAACCAAGCCGTAATTTGGAGGGGTCCCATGGCAGCAAAGGCATTAAATCAAATGATTTTTGATGCGCATTGGGGTGAACTGGACTTCCTTTTGCTGGATTTGCCACCAGGAACCGGAGATATTCATTTAAGCATTATGCAATCCTTGCCCGTAACAGGTGCCTTAGTGGTCAGTACTCCGCAAGAAATCGCTTTGGCCGACGCTAGAAAAGGGGTGGCCATGTTCCAACAGGAGGCGATTAATGTCCCTGTTTTGGGAATCGTGGAGAATATGGCGTATTTTACACCTGCGGAGCTACCCGATAACAAATATTATATTTTTGGTGAGAACGGTGCAAAAAATCTATCGGAAGACCTTGAGGTTCCATTTTTAGGACAAATTCCATTGGTACAGAGCATCAGGGAAGCAGGTGATGTTGGAAGACCAGCCGCCTTGCAGACAGCTACTCCAACAGAAGAAGCTTTTGAAGAGCTTACGAAAAATGTGGTTCAGGAGTTGGTGAGAAGGAATACAGACCTTCCCCCGACAGAAGCAATAAAAATTACAACAATGGCAGGTTGTTCCGCTGTTAAAAAGAAGTGACCATGACAACAATGACATCAGAAGAAACAAGGAGTAATGTAGAAAAGGCGTTGGAGGAGATACGTCCGTTTTTACAGAGCGATGGTGGAGATATTACTTTGATTTCCATTGAAGACAATACCGTAAAAGTGCGTTTGGAAGGCAACTGTATTGGTTGCACCGTGAACCAAATGACACTAAAGAGTGGCGTGGAAATGACCATTAAAAAATACGCGCCACAAATTGAAGAGGTAATCAATATTTCCTAACTGATTAAAATCATAAATCATTTTTTGGGCAAGCGTTAAGTTGCGTGCCAAATTTTTAGTCTATGATCAAAACCGATATTCTGATAATTGGAGCGGGACCTACGGGTCTCTTTGCTGTTTTTGAAGCAGGTCTTTTACAACTCAAATGTCATTTAATAGATGCATTGCCACAAGCTGGTGGACAATGTTCCGAGATATATCCTAAAAAACCCATTTACGACATTCCTGGATTCCCCGAAGTACTGGCGGGCGATTTGGTGGACAACCTAATGGAGCAAATCAAACCGTTCCAGCCGGGTTTTACCTTGGGAGAGCGGGCAGAGACCATTGAAAAACTGGATGATGGCTCCTTTATAGTAACAACAAACAAAGGAACCAAGCATCATGCACCCATTGTTGCCATAGCTGGTGGACTTGGCAGTTTTGAGCCAAGAAAACCGTTGTTGGAAAACTTGGAGAAATATGAGGACAATGGGGTGGCCTACATGATCAAAGAGCCCGAAATATACCGAGATAAAAAAGTGTTGATTGCTGGTGGAGGCGATTCCGCTTTAGATTGGTCCATCTTTTTGGCGGATGTTGCCAAAGAAGTAACATTGGTACACCGGAGAAATGAATTTAGAGGGGCTTTGGATTCTGTTGAAAAAGTACAACAACTCAAAAATGAGGGGAAAATCAATTTGATGACCCCCGCCGAGGTAGTTGCTCTAAAAGGGAAAGATCAGCTGGAGAAAGTAACCGTAAAAAACACATCTACCTCCGAAGAAACCGATGTGGAGGTCGATAATTTTATCCCGTTGTTCGGATTGTCTCCAAAGTTGGGTCCAATTTCCAACTGGGGATTGGAGATAGAAAAAAATGCCATCAAGGTGAATAATTCTTTGGATTACCAGACCAACATTCCTGGAATCTATGCCATTGGTGATGTCAACACCTATCCGGGCAAACTAAAATTGATTCTTTGCGGTTTCCATGAGGCCACACTGATGTGCCAAAGTGCCTATCAAAAAATATTCCCGGATAAAAAATACGTGATGAAATACACGACCGTTGGCGGTGTTACCGGATTTGACGGAAGTAAAAAAGAAGCACCAAAAGCTGTTGTTAAGACAATAGACTAAGAATAACATAAATATTTAATCGTTAGGAAGCTTGATCAAGCCTCAAATAGGTATGAGCGATATCAAAATAAAAATTATAGACCGAGACGGTGAACTGCACGAAGTGGATGCACCAACAGATATGAACATGAACTTGATGGAAGTAGTACGTTCCTACGAACTTGCTCCTGAAGGAACCATCGGTATTTGTGGAGGAATGGCGATGTGCGCTTCTTGCCAATGCTATGTAAAATCCGACCATCAACTACCTGAAAAGTCTGATGATGAAGAGGCCATGTTGGCCGAAGCTTTTTTTGTGGAGGACAACAGCCGTTTGGGTTGCCAAATCCATATTACCGAGGAGTTGGACGGACTGGAAGTGGAATTGGCGCCTGAAGAACCTTAAATCCTTGCTTGATAAGTAAACAGGTTGTAGTATCTTCCTTCGGAGGCTATCAATTTTTCGTGGGTGCCCTGTTCCAAGATATGGCCGTTTTCAATGACCAATATTTGGTCAGCTTTGCGGATGGTGCTCAATCGGTGGGCTATCACAAAAGTGGTTCTGCCCTTGGTCAACTCCCCCAAACTTTTTTGAATAAGCGCTTCGGATTCGGTATCCAAACTGGAGGTGGCCTCGTCCAAAACCAAAATTTTTGGGTCGGCCAATATAGCGCGAGCGATGGCAATGCGCTGGCGTTGACCTCCTGAAAGTTTTACACCACGTTCCCCTATTAGCGTATCCAAACCCTTGTCAAAACGGTCGGTAAATTCATCCACGTAGGCGGCTTTTACGGCTTCGAGCAATTTTTCCTCACTGGCATCAGGTCGTGGGAAAAGTATATTTTCTCGAATGGTACCTTCAAACAAAAAATCATCTTGCAGTACAACTCCCAAATGCTGACGGAAACTGTTCAAATTCACTTTAGAAAGGTCGTGCCCATCAACAGTGATTTTCCCCGAATCAGGATTTAAAAAACTGGCGGCCAAACCGGCAATCGTTGATTTGCCCGAACCGGAACTCCCGACCAAAGCGATAACCTGCCCAGGTTCCACATCAAAACTAATGTTGTGCAGTACTTGTTTGTCTTCCTCATAGGAAAAAGAGACATCGGAAAAAGACATTTTACCGACTACATCATCTAAAATAATGTTACGGTTTTCCTCATCCGATTCTTCTTCCAAATTCATCAATTCCTCGGTACGGTCCAAACCGGCCAAGGCTTCGGTCAACTGGCTTCCCACGCTGCTCATTTGCACAATTGGGGCAATCATCAGACCCAATAACACGGTAAACTCTACGAATTGGCCTACGGTAAGGGTGTCTTGGATGATTTTATAGCCGCCAAAACCCATTACGCTGGTGGTTGCCACACCCAACAAAAAGGTGGACGAACTCGTCATAAAAGCGGTGGTGGTCAAACTCTTTTTCACATTTTCATACAAACGTTCCACACCAACTTCAAAAACCTCTTCTTCCTGCTTTTCCGCATTAAACCCCTTAATGACACGTATGCCTCCCAAAGTTTCTGTCAATCTACCTTTCACCTCGGCATTTATTTTACCTCGATTCCTAAAAATTGGGCGAATTATTTTAAAGGCCTTTAAGGCAATTATGGCAAATATGGTCAGTGGAATAAAGGTGAAAAGCGTCATAAAAACGCTAATGTCCATAAGTAATGTCAAGGAAACTAAGGCTGTGATGATACCTCCCACCAATTGCACCAACCCAGTACCGATTAAATTCCGAACTCCTTCAACATCCGACATAATTCGGGATACCAAAGCTCCCGACTTGGCATTGTCAAAAAACCGAACTGGCAATGCCAGCACTTTTTTCTGTACCTGAGCCCTGAGCTCGGAAATCAAGTATTGCGCCTGTACACTTAAAATTTTGGTCAACAAAAACGAAGTGACTGCCTGCACGAGAATGGCCAACATTACTCCTGCGACCAAATATTTGAGCATATCCACGTCTTTATTAACTATGACGTCATCAATCAGATGTTTTGAGGCAATTGGAGCAACAAAACTGGCAGCTTTGCTAATGGCAATCAAAAATAGACCCAAAAAAACGAGTTTACGTTTGGGCCAAATGATGGTTTTAAAAGCGGTGAGGATGCTTACTTTTTTATTGGGCATAACAATTTTTAGAAAGAGCTTGCAAGTTACGGCAAATTAAAAAGGCTGCCGAATCCCTGGTTTATGGGTTTGAAAAGATTACAAATGCTATATTTAAGTCTTCGAATTACAAATGGACTATGCTTAAAGCACGATTGTTTGGATTTCTTTTTTTGGTTTTCTCCCTTTGTGTTGCGCAGGAAGGGTATCCCAAATTGACGGAAATCGTCACTGATAATGCCCGCATTTTTACCCAACCACAACTTGAAGAGCTTCGCACTAAATTATATCAATTTGAATCTGAGACCACCAATCAATTGGTGATTTTGACCATAGAAGAATTGGGCAATGCGACCATTGAACAATACGCTTTAGAAGTTTTCAACCAAAACAAGCTCGGTCAAGAGGGCAAGGACAATGGAATTCTGATTCTTTTTTCCGAATTGGACAGGGAAGTCCGAATAGAGGTAGGTTATGGGCTAGAGCCCTACATTACCGATGCCGTAGCCTCACGCATTATCCGAAATACAATGATCCCCAAATTTAAGGAGGAAAATTATTTCGGAGGATTGGATATGGCCACAGACCAAATTATTGAGTTTTTGAACAATCCCGAAGCTTTGGACGAGTTCAAAGCAGAAATAGAGGCCGATAACGAAATGCCGTGGTGGCTGTTAGGTGTTATTGGTTTGTTCTTGATGATGTTCGTGGCTGCAGGTGGCTTTGTTTTTTATAAAGGGTATTCCACCTTAATTGAAATAGTCCGAGGAATGTTGATTGGTAAACTTGCCGTGATTCGTGGGGTGTTTATGGGAGGATTTATGGTAATTCCTATGATTTTTGGATTGGTATTTATGGGAATGCCCATATTTTTTATGTCACTGCTGTTGGGCTTGGATGATGCATTGAGCGGACTGGTCAAAGATTTTACTTGGATCTTATTTGTAGTTGTTGCATTTATTGCGCTCACTATTGTATTGGTTTTCAAAAAAATGAGGACCAAGGGTGATGAAGACTTAAAACTGTCCTTTTTTAAATCGGATAAGGATTATATGAGCAAAACCTTTTCATCTTCGGGAACCCATTCCTTCGGTTCAGGTTCGAGTGGGGGTTCTTCCAGTAGTTTTTCTGGTGGTGGAGGAAGTTCTGGAGGTGGTGGAGCCAGCGGAAGTTGGTAATTGTTCCCGATTTCCCGTATTTTCACCAAACTAACTAAACTAATCCCCGAAATGAGAATTACAATTTTTGCAGCACTTTTTTTATTGATTTCCTGTTCCGATAAACCTAAAAATGAGGTGGAACAATGGGAAGCACAAGCTGAAAATATTACGATTGTCCGAGACGATTTTGGGGTTCCGCACATTTACGGAAAAACGGATGCCGATGCCGTATTTGGTTTGCTCTACGCACAATGTGAGGATGATTTTAATCGAGTGGAGCAAAACTATATTTGGGCTACCGGACGATTGGCCGAAGTTGAAGGGGAAGATGCCTTGTACAGTGATCTCCGTGCCAAATTGTTTATGACGGAAGAAGAGGCTAAGGCCAATTATGAGAAAAGTCCCGAATGGCTAAAAGAACTCTGTGATGCCTTTGCGGATGGAATCAATTATTATTTGCATACACATCCCGAGGTTGAACCTAAATTATTGACCCGTTTTGAGCCTTGGATGCCGATGTATTTTAGTGAAGGATCGATTGGAGGGGATATTGAGCGAATATCCACAAGAAAAATCAAAAGTTTTTATGAAAGCGGGATGGAACTGCCAGAGATGGACGCCCTTCAACTTAAAAAAGAGGAAGAGATGGCCGAACCGCAAGGTTCCAATGGCATTGCCATTTCTGGAGATTTGACCGAATCGGGCAATGCGATGCTATTGATCAACCCACATACCTCATTTTATTTCAGGGGTGAGGTGCACGTGGTTAGCGAAGAAGGTTTGAATGCCTACGGAGCTGTAACTTGGGGTCAATTTTTTGTGTATCAAGGCTTCAACGAGAAAACAGGGTGGATGCATACATCAACCTATACGGATGTGATGGATGAGTTCAAGGAAACCATCATTAAAAATGATGGAAAGTTGTTTTATCAATATGGAGAGGAATTACGACCTGTGGATTCCAGTGCGGTGACATTAAAATATAAAGATGGTGAAAGTCTGAAAGAGAAAACCTTCCCGATGTACCGAACGCATCACGGCCCAATTACCCATCAAGTGGACGACCAATGGACCGCTTCTGCTATGATGTGGGAGCCCGTAAAAGCACTGGAGCAATCCTACATCCGAACCAAACAGGATGGTTATGATGGTTTTAGAAAGATGATGGATATCAGAACCAATTCGTCCAACAATACCGTTTATGCCGATGCCGAAGGGAATATTGCATACTTCCACGGCAACTTTGTGCCAAGACGTGATACCATTTTTGATTATACCGAGCCAGTGGACGGGAGCAATCCCAAAACGGATTGGCAAGGTCTACACTCTGTAGATGAAAATATTTTAGTGCTCAACCCAGAAAATGGATGGATTCAAAATTGTAATTCTACGCCGTATACTTCTGCATTGGAATTTAGTCCCAAACGAGAAGATTACCCCAATTATATGTCGCGGGATCAAGAAAATTTTAGGGGCATTCACGCCATTGAGTTGTTGACTGGGCGAAGTGGTTATACTTTGGACGGTCTTATTGAAATGGCACACGACCCTTATTTGCCAGCTTTTGAAGCGTTGATTCCAGGGTTGGTGAAAGCGTATGATGAAAATCCAACCCCAGAATTAGCAGAAGCCATTGAAGTTTTACGGGGTTGGGATTACACAACCTCCAAAGAATCCGTAGCGATGACCTTGGCGCATTATTATGGAACGCTTTGCTATTCAAAAGCAGAACGACCCGAAGGTATGTATTCGATGCAATGGGTGGAATATTGGGGTGATGAATGGGACAATCAGAAAAAATTGAGTTTTCTAAAGGAAACCTTGAATATTTTGGAGTCCGATTTTGGTACTTGGAAAATGCCTTGGGGTGAAGTCAACCGTTACCAACGTTTGAACGGGGACATTCGCCAAGCTTTTGATGATGACAAACCAAGTATTCCGATCGGGTTTGCAAGTGGAAGATGGGGAGCTTTGGCCGCCTACGGAGCTCGATATGATAACAACACCAAAAAGATTTACGGCACACGAGGCAATAGTTTTGTGGCTGCAGTAGAATTTGGTGATAAAGTGAAGGCGAAAACCATGTTAGCTGGAGGTCAAAGCGGAGATCCTGATTCGCCGCATTTTAATGATCAGGCGCAACGCTACGCGGACAAGGAATTTAAAGATGCGGCATATTACAAGGAAGACGTATTAAAACGAGCTAAGGCAACGTATTCACCGGGCGAAAAATATTAAGGAAACTGTTTAGTTGCTTTTTTCTATGCCACTATCCTCTTCTTTGATAATGATGAGACTGGCTTTGGACCCTGTGGATAGGTTCCAGCGGTTGTTGTGGATGACCACGCCTTTATCGTCGGTTACCACGACTTGGGCCGTGTTTGGGCCTGAAGAACCTTGGTTCAGGGCTTCAAACTCTACGCGGTTAAACCCTTCCACCAAATCGAGGTTGATTCCTTTAAAGGAACCTGATAGCAGTAAATTATATTCTACTGGCTCTCCATTCACGTAAATTTTGATACGGTCGCCATCCACATATTCATGGTCTCTGGCAACGATACCAACAAATTTGGCCGTGGTTTTAAAATCGCCCAAATACTGATCGCCAAAATGTTCGTTGGCTCCTTTCTCCCTTTTCTCCATTACTTTTGGGTCTATGACCATATCATGACCGGCTTGCAGGAGTTCCCTATCTGGCAACATTTTAACACCGGGCTTTTCGTTTTTGGAAGTGAGGTTTTCGTCGAGTACCGAAGGCATACGAAGTGATGTGCCTTGGTTGCTTGCTTTTACATCGAGTTTGTTGTTGTCGCCAATCTTCAATGGTCGGGTAGTAGGTATGTCTCCCTGTGCAAACATAGGCAAGCTAAACAAAACTGCTCCCAAAACAATGTAAATCTTCTTTTTCATGGCATCACGGATGATAATCCAATTATAAATTTAGCAAATACCTTGCCATCAGCATTATAAATTGTAGTTAAATCGTTAATCTGCAGGCTTTCGCTTCTTCTTTCCTTTTAAACCAAAGACTGGATGCAACAACGGAATACGAAGAATGATCAAGTCGTAGATCAACCAACTGATTCCAAATGTCCCTACAACCAAAATGAATGCTTTTGGCACAAAGCCCCAGTTCAAATTCATCAAATAATAGGCAATGGCGACGGTCACCGTCTGGTGCAAAATGTAAAAGGGGTAAACGGCCCTGTTTGCATAGGCTAGTCCTTTACTGGGCGTGTTGAGGTATTGTGCGGCATAGGCAAAGAGTACCAATATCCAAGACCAAATATTCGTTACCTTCAGCAATGCTTCCGTAAAATGAATTACGTACCCATCTTCAAAAAACAGCCAAATAATCAACTGTCCCGAAAAACACATGATGCCCAAAGCAAGTGCTTTTTGCTTCATTCTGGCAACTGTTCCCCAGAACACCTCTCCCGTGGCTATCAAAACAAAACCATAAAAGAAGAGGATGATACTGAATATAAAATTGAACCAGTCATCCACCAAAGCATGGGTTATCGGAAAAAAAGGTTCAACCAGCGATTCTACCAAGTAGAGTGGAATCACAAAAGCATAGATGCCCCAGTTTTTTTGAATCAAACGTTTGACCCATTCGATAAAAAGTGTTTGATGCCTTCTCAAATAGACAAATAGCGGTGCCAAAATCCACGAAAAAACCAAAAGATACGGTAAGAACCAAAGGTGGTGCCAGCTTAGATTGCCCTCCGGGTAGATACCATCAAAAGCGACCGTGGTAAAATATTCCCAATACGAACCTGAAAACGTACCCTCTGCCAACCGCTCAAAATATATTTGTGGGGGCACGATGAGAATCATTCCAGCAACCAAAGGGATGCCTAACCGTAGAAAACGCTCCCATATGAATTTGCCCATGCTTCTTTTGCCCAAAGCATAGTAGGTTCCCATGCCCGATATTACAAAAAGGATGGGCAGTCGCCATTGGTTCAGGAATAGCATCGGCCAGCGGAGCCAATCATAAATCTCATTGTTTTTTACATGCCAACCCCAGGGCACAAAGAACATGCCTACGTGATAAAAAATAAGTAGCCCGAATACAATGACCCGTAGCCAATCCAAATCGTAACGTCTAATGGTGGTTTTCATCTTTTTAATTTTTTCCAAAGATGAAAAGTGTGGTTTGATCCAAGATGTTTTTTGATTGGTGAAACGTCCTGAATTGCAATTATGGAGAAATTACCCTCTTTTCTGCTTCATAAATGCGGAAGGTGATTGCCCTGTATATTTTTTAAAGGCGTTGTAAAAAGCAGATTTGGATTTGAAACCTACGGACTGCCCCACGGCTTCCACTGTGAGATGTTTGAATTCATCATCCAATAATCTTTCTTGGGCCAAGGCAATTCGTTTTTGATTGATGTAATCGTTGAAGTTGGTCCCAGTTTCTGAATTGATGAGTTTGGATACAGTGTTGCCATTGGTGCCCAGTTCGTCCGCTACTTTCTTTAGGCTAATGTCTTGGTTGGAATAGTACTGGGATGCCATCACAAAACCTTCAATGGATTCAAATTGGATGGCATTGTTGGCAAGGGTCTCATATTTATCCGCAATCCAAGATTTTTCAAAAAAACGTGATTCCGAGAGCATAAAGAACGAGGTAATGAAAATGGTGACGGTTTGCATTATGCCAATGATATGATCTCCACTATCATCATCGTAATTCAAATAAATAAGGAACAAGGACAGCATCAGCACAAAAAAGAAAATCACAGTGTTTCTGGAAAAAATATACTTGTCCACTTTTATGTGTTTTGACGATGTCCATCCCCGTTTTCTTGTTTTTAAGACCAATAAAAGCGACAAAATCAGATAAAATGCAAAACTGACCAGCACCAACCATCTGAATTGATCTTTGATATGATGATAGGAATAGTCCATATCTCCAGGAACCTCCAAAAAACCCAAATTACGGTGGTACGCACCCAAATAAGCATTGATTTTGACCTGTACGGGGCTTAAATAATAGTTGACTTGCGATACCGCATAAAGAAATGGAAGTACGAAGTGGGGCCAATGTCTTTTTAGGGTGATGGGCTTGCGTTCCAATAGGGTGTACAAGAAAAAATAGAGCGTCGGGGTGATGAGGAGTACCAAAAATTCCGTGGAATCATTAAAGTGGATGATGTATTTTATGAGCCCCGTATAACAGAGGTAGACATCCAAAAAAACCAAGCATTGCACCAAGAGGGACCAACCGAACAAATTGATGGCGGATTTTCGTTTTGCCCTCAAAAAAATGACAAAGGCCAAGAAAAACCCTTGAACAATGCCCAATAGCATAAGGTGGGACGCAAGGTCGTGCTTAATGGGGATTTGATCAAATATAACGGTTACATCATCCATTTTAAGGCAGTAAATTGTATCTTGAAGACAAAGTAAAACTGAAAATTACCATTCTTTTTTTAATCAACCCGAGACCAAAAATGAAAAAGCGACAATTCTTACATTATATGGGCAGTGCCGCCATGGCCGCACCACTTTTTCCAATTACCTTGGATAACACCAAAATAGCAGCAACTCCATATCCGGATAAGGATAGCGAAGCGTTTTGGGAACGGATAAGGGAAGATTATAAGTTAAAGCCGGATTACATCAATTTGGAAAGCGGCTACTACAACATTAT
The DNA here is from genome assembly GCF_040148835.1 of Allomuricauda sp. NFXS6. Lineage (NCBI taxonomy): Bacteria > Pseudomonadati > Bacteroidota > Flavobacteriia > Flavobacteriales > Flavobacteriaceae > Allomuricauda > Allomuricauda sp. NFXS6. Next base: position 251,349 of record NZ_JAGEMG010000002.1, read on the forward strand.
TCCCACTCCAATTTTGAACAAATACACTGAACACATACAGCGCGTTAATTATGAAGGTTCTTACTACATGCGGACCGTGCAATGGGATAACAAGAAAAAAGCGGCCGCTCGTGTAGCGGAGCTTGTCAATTGTTCGGAAAAAGAACTGGTCATTACAAGAAACACCACGGAATCTTTGGATATGATCATTGGAGGATACCCTTGGCAAAAGGGTGATGAAGCTGTTTTTGCGGTTCAGGATTATGGAGCTATGCAGGTGCATTTTCATCAAATGGAGGACCGTTATGGCATTGTCTGCAAAAAAGTATCCCTGCCCAACCATCCAGAATCGGACGAAGAAATCGTTTCCCTTTATGAATCTCAATTCACACCCAAAACCAAACTCTTGATGGTGTGCCATATGGTGAATGTAACTGGTCAGATCTTGCCTATCAGAAAGATTTGTGATATGGCACATTCGCACGGTGTTGAGGTGATGGTTGACGGTGCCCATTGTGTTGGACATATAAATGTTGATTTGGCCGAATTGGATTGTGATTACTACGGTTGCAGTTTGCATAAATGGTTATGTGCCCCTTTAGGGGCAGGGATGCTCTATGTGGCCGAAAAGAATATTCCCAAAATATGGCCTTTGCTGGCAGAACATGAAAACGACAAGACCAAAATCCGAAGGCTTAACCATACGGGCACCCACCCTGTACATACTGATTTGACCATAAATGATTCCGTGGATTATCTGGAAATGATCGGGATGGAGCGCAAGGAAAACAGAATGCGCTACTTGCAACGCTATTGGAGCGACCAATTACGTGAAGTGGACAATGTGGTGATCAACACCCCTATTGAACCTTACCGAAGTTGCGGTATTGCAAATGTGGGCCTAAAGAACATGAAACCCGCAGATATGGCCAAAACCCTTTTGGAGGAGTTCAATGTTTGGACCGTGGCCATCGACTTTGAAAACGTGCACGGATGCCGAATCACTCCGAATGTATTTACCACAACCGAGGAGTTGGACCAATTTGTGGATGCCATCAAAACAATGGCAAAACGGACTTAGTGGTCGATGTAATCTTGTAGTTTTTCAGGGCCTTCCAGCAAAACCCTTACAATTTGAAGCGTGCCATCAGGCTTGGTGTCAATATGCCATTTGATCAAGGAGATTTCACCCTTTTCAATTTCAATGCCCGTGATACTTCTTGGATGAACGCAACTCCCATCGTTAAAAAAGGGAATTTGACCTGGTTCAGGGAATCGAGGTCTATGGGTATGCCCAGCAAGGGTGATAAGCAGATTCTTTTTAAGAATCCATCGTTTTATGCGCTTTTCAATACGGATAAGCTCTTTGTAATTTTTAGCGGGGCTTGTTGGGTCTGCAATCCCCACCACTTGTAGGGGTTTCCAGAGCACCCGGACCAAAAATCGACCAATACGCCAACACACATAGTTCCACCAATCGGCTTGGTGTCCGTGGGCACAAAAAATTTCTTGTCCCGTGTCCGAATGCTTTAAAATTAGTGCTTCGTGGTAGGTGATTCCTTCAAAAAGCTCTTTGTCGGAGCCATCAATAGGTTCAAAATAATGGGAAAGGTTTTCATTCACGTAATCAGGGTCTCGGTATACCATATCGTGGTTGCCCCAGATCATATGGAGCCGTTTTTCCAAATGGAACCTGCGTAAAAGTTGGTAGACGTTTTTGTGTGCTTCAAAAATGGAATCGAAACTGATGTTTTCCCAAAGTTCGTCCCCATCGCCCAATTCAATATAGGTAAAGCCTTCCCGATAATAATGGTTGAGCGCATGAAAGTAGATGTTTCGGTTGTTGGCAAAATCATCGGCAAAACTATTGTCGCCTCGGTGGCAATCACTAAAAAAGATAAATTTGGAATCCTCGTCGAACGGAATCGTCATGGCGTTTTTGTAGGCACGGTCTAATCGGGTCGAAGAGGACATGAAAAAGTTTTGCTAAATATCCTTAAAAATGGCGATTTGTCTATAAAGATACTTATTAAAGAATCTGCATTTTTAGTTTTTGTAACTTTGATGTCTAAACTTCGACTAAAAAGGGTATGCAGCACGACCTCAATACGGAAAGCCCGCTGGTTCAGTTGGTAAGTTTCAATAAGTTGTTGGAACATTACGACGAACAGCTTACTAGTCCCAATCGACACATTGCCGAAAGGGCAAAATATGTATTGGATACTCAGGCCCCGTACCCTGAGTTAAGGGATGGTTTTACCGATTTGTCCTTGTTGGACAAGCACAAGGATGTTATCCGGATTATTTTGGAAGATTCTTTTTCTCCGATTTTGACGAAAAATGAAATCAAAACGGCATCCACACCTTTTGAGAATTTGGTATTCAATTCATCGGAACGATTTCGTCAGATATTGAAGGATGCCGGTGAGGATTTTGATTTGGCAATAACCAATATTCCAAGGGAGTTCGATTACATTATGCGATGTGCCGTGATTCTTCAGTTTTATTACGGTTTTAAATTGGACTTTAAACGTCCTTTCTTTTACGACATACCGGATACCAATGGGGTGATGCGCAGATACCGTATTTTGTACAATGCGGATTTTATGGAAATCATTCCGACCGAAAAGGCCAAGGAACTCACCCAAGACGATGTGGACGAGTTGCTGGATAATTTCTACAATCTGGATATTTGGAAAGATAAAATTCCGCCAAACAGCTTTATAGCCAAGGGCTTTGTTATCTCCAATATGTTCGATGTAACCGCGGAGCATTCCGTTTCTGAAATCAAATCTACCTTGATAGGGCGCGCCCAAAAAGGTGAAGAGACCTTTATGGAAAGCTTTGAAGATACATTTAGGTCGTTTTTTAATCTTAATGATATAAAAGTCGGGTTTTCGGGCTATGATTCCAATGCCAATCGATTTTTTAAAATATACGGGAAAGGGATGGAGAGCTATATCCTTAATGGCAGGGATATGGAAGAATGTGATTCCATGTTCTGCAACCATACCCACGAAAAATTGTTCAAAGAGAACAAGTACTTCGCCATATCCAATGTGGAAAAGTATTTTAATGGGTCAAAGGGAGAGGTCCAACCCTACAAAAGCCTTATGGAGCAAGGCATTAAGAGTGCTATTTTGGCCCCTATTGCCGTTGATGGAAATTTATTAGGGGTACTTGAGCTGGTGTCGGGCAAGGTGAACGAGCTCAATAGTGTGAACGCAAACAAGTTGGATGATGTAATGCCATACATTGTTGCAGCTGTAATGCGCACCGTTGAGGAAGAAGAAAACTTGATTGATGCCGTGATTCAGCATGAGTGTACTTCGGTGCACCAATCGGTGTATTGGAAGTTTCAAGAAGAGGCCAAACGTTTTATGGCAGATGAGCTTGCCGGTAACGAAGCTGTTTTCAAGGAAATTGTTTTCAAGAATGTATATCCGTTGTATGGTCAGATAGATATAAAGGACTCTTCACAAGAACGCAACCTTGCCATTCAGAGGGATTTAATGATCCAGCTCTCCGAAATCAGCGATATTTTGAAAATTGCTTTTCAGAAATACAAGCTTCCTATTTATGAAGAGTTGATGTTTCGCGTAAACAATTATTTGAACGAGGTCAAGGAAGCATTGTTCACCCATACAGAACAAGCGGTTTTTGATTTTGTGAAAGATGAGGTGGATCCTGTTTTCAGCCATCTTCAAAAAGAAGATGTTGAAATTGCTGGATTGCTCGAAAAATACAATCAGAAAATAGATAAGGCTACCGAAAGTTATTATGATCATCGCAGAAATTACGATAATAGCGTAATGGAGGCCAATATGAAGCTTGCCGCACTGCTGGACAAAAGGCAGGAAGAAGCACAAGAAATGTTCCCACACTACTTTGAACGTTATAAAACCGATGGTGTGGAGCACAATATGTACATTGGAAGCTCCATTACAAGGGACCGGAAGTTCAGTGAACTGTTCTTGAGCAACCTTAGGTTGTGGCAGCTTCAGGTTATGTGCGAAATGGAAAACAAGTACTACAGTTTAAAGCCCCACCTACCCGTTCAATTGGATGTGGCATCATTGGTTTTGGTATACAGTACTTCTTTGGCCATCCGCTTTCGAATGGATGAAAAACGTTTTGATGTGGACGGTACTTACAACGCTAGATACGAGGTCATCAAAAAACGAATTGATAAGTCCTTTGTCAAAGGAACCAATGAGCGTTTGACCCAAAAAGGCAAACTCTCCATTGTATATTCCCAACGCAAGGACGAAAAAGAGTATTTACGCTACATCAGCTTCCTGAAAGCAAAAGGATACTTTACCAATAATATTGAAATTGTTGAATTGGAAGGAGTCCAAGGTGTATCGGGATTGAAGGCGATCAGGGCTGAAATTCTCTATCAAAAAGATAAAAAATCCGAGCGTACCTATACCTACGATGACCTAATGGAGGAATTGAGCACCTAGTCTATGGTCAGAATACCAATCTGTCCGGACCAAAATACCTAAAGGCAATCACAAAGGAAATGACCGAGACAATCATTCCTACCATAAATATGTTGTAGGTGAGCCTAAGTATTTTGTATTTTTTGTTAAGGACAATCCCTAAATAATAGAGATCCTTGGTCAATGAAGAATAGACATAATCTTTGTCCTTGACCAGTTCTTCCACAGCCGATTGATATTCTTCCAGGCCCATTTGGTGAAAATTCCCGAAGAACAATAGGTTGACCCTCCTTTTTTCCACATCTTCCTTGGTGAATTTGCCGCTTGTGATGTTGGGTCTTGTGGCCAACACCGAAAGTACCATGGACACAATACTGAAGGTAATCAATATTAGCGTGGGATAAATCATATAGGTATTGGTCGGGTTGTCCAGTTTTGTAAGCAAATTGGCCAGCACCAATGATATGACTATGGCATTAACGGACAACAGAATATTTGCTTTTGTATCGGCAATGTCACTCAATTTTAAGTGGTTTCTCAACGTTACACGGTACAGGGTCTGGACACTTCTATCGGGGCTTTCGCTTTTATATTTGGCCTTTAAGGCTTCTTTTTTGGCAATCTTTTTTTCCGCTTTTTTTTCTTTGAGAAGCTTTTTTAAATTTTGTTGCTTTCCTTCTTCCCAATTTTCTTTGGCATAATCGGTGAAAAAATGATGTTTGGCACGGAACATTTTAATGTTCTTGTCCCGCCATTGCTTGGCAGAATAATCTGCAATGCCCAAGGCTTTGAGTTCTTCCTTTAAAAAATCGGTGGTTTCCCAGTAGCTTTTTTTGGCAAAATGTGATGTATCGGCATCGCGGATAATTTCCTCCAGGAGATTGGAAGGTTCGTTGCACATTTTTGTCACTATGATTAGCGAACATACTTGGTCTATCCCTTCGGCATCGTAATCATTTTCCTTGAGAAATTCCTTGGCGATTTCACAGCTGCTTTCCTCGTGATTTTCCCAACCGTTTATATGCCCAACATCGTGGAACCAAGCTGCCAACAACAATCTTTCGTTGTCAACCTCCTCTAGCTTATAAAAATTGAGCAATTCTTTAGTACTTTTAACCACTCGTTCGGTATGTCGTAAGTTGTGGTACAAGAACTTGGAATCAAGCTCCTCCGTTAACAGTTTAGAGACGAAGTGTTTAGTTTTTTCAACAATTTCCGACATATTACCAGATTAGAGCATCCAAAGTACAAAATTTTGGAATCAACCCCGTATATATGAAAAAACATTACGTGCTGGTCCTTTTAACTGTGTTGGTTACTGGTTGTGCCACCTACCAAACAAAATATGCAGAGCCTTTTTCTGCGGATGTCGAGACGGACGAAAAGGAAGTCGAGCATACCTTTTACCTTATCGGTGATGCCGGAAAATCCCCAATAGGCAACCTCAATCCAACATTAAAGAATTTTAAAAAGGTTCTTGACCGAGCGGATAGCAATAGCACGACGATTTTTTTAGGGGATAATATTTATCCTGCCGGCCTACCCGACAAAAAAGACTCTACCATTGCCTATTTGGAGGCCAAAAGCCATTTAGATGCCCAATTAAGAACATTGGAAGATTTCCAAGGTAAAAAATTGTTTATCCCAGGCAATCACGATTGGTACAACGAAGGTTTGGTCGGCTTGAAACGAGAAGAGGAATATGTTGAAGATGTTTTGGATTACAATGATGCGTACCAACCAGAAAATGGATGTCCCATCGAAAAAATAGAAATCAATGAAAAGGTGATGGTAATCGCCATTGATACGGAGTGGTACTTGGTCAATTGGGATAAGCACCCTACCATAAATGATGAGTGTGAAATAAGGGATAGGGGCCGTTTTTTTGAAGAACTGGAAAGCCTGATTAAAAAAAACCGGGACAAAACGGTTATTATTGCTTTGCACCATCCCATATTTACCTACGGTTCGCACGGCGGCCAATTTTCATTTAAGCAAGGCCTTTATCCCAGCGGAGGTAAGGTGCCGCTACCCATATTGGGAACCGCTATCAATCTTTTGAGAAAAACTTCTGGGGCCACAGCAGAGGACCTATCCAATAAAAGATATGATGAACTTAGGAACAGAATACTGACACTTTCGCAATACTCGGACAAGATTATTTTCGCCTCGGGCCATGAGCACTCGCTTCAATATATCGAGGAGTATGGTAAGCCTCAGATAGTTAGCGGTTCCGGAGCAAAAACAGGGGCTACCCGTCTATTGAACGGTAGTAAGTTTTCAACTGGAAGAACAGGATATGCCATATTAAAAATCTATAAAGATGGTTCATCCCGAGTTCAATTTTATGGTGCCGATACGACTTCCCATGAGTTGCTGTTTCAAACCCAAGTACTTCCACCTGACAGGTCAAGCAAGAGCATTGAACTTGCGGATGAATTCCCTGCTTATAAATATGCGTCCGTATACGATGAGGAAGAAATTGATAAAAGTGGTTTTCATAAATGGTTGTGGGGAGAGCGTTACAGAAAATACTACGCCACCAAGGTAAAGGCGCCTACCGTACGGCTAGATACCCTTTTTGGTGGATTGAGCGTTGTTAGAAAAGGTGGGGGGAATCAATCCAATTCTTTACGATTGGCGGATAAAGATGGCAGGGAGTATGTAATGAGGGCGCTGCGAAAAAGTGCCGAAAGATACCTTCAGGCCATTGCCTTTCAAGACCAATTTATAATAGGAAAGTTTTCGGATACCTATACCGAGGAACTGTTGTTGGACCTATACACCGGTGCCCATCCTTATGCTCCTTTTACCATAGGTAAACTTTCCGATGCCTTGGGAATGTACCACACCAACCCTGCGCTCTACTATGTGCCCAAACAATCTGTTTTGGGGGATTATAACAAGGAGTTTGGCGACGGACTGTATATGATAGAGGAGCATGTTTCGGATGGCCATGACAATCTCGAGAGTTTTGGGTACACTAAAAAAATCGAAAGCACTTACGACCTCATGGAGAAATTAAGGGAAGATGAGGAATACAGCATAGACCAGAAAGAATATGTGAAGGCCCGACTTTTTGATATCCTTATCGGAGATTGGGATAGGCATGTAGATCAATGGAGATGGGCCGAGTTTGAGACGGAAAACGGAAACAAAGTGTATAAACCCATTGCCAGGGACAGAGATCAGGTATTTTCCAGATGGGGAGATGGGGTCATCATGAATTTTGGTTCTAGGGCGGTACCCAATCTTCGTATTTTTGAAGGATTCCATAAAGAAATAAGGAGCGTAAAAGGACTTACTTCATCTCCAAGAACATTTGCCTTGGATATGGCCTTGCTATCGGAGACGGATCTGCAAATGTGGATAGATCAGGCAGCATTTATACAGCAAAACTTGAACGGGGAAATTATTGATGATGCATTCTTGGCCTTCCCCGAGGAAGTCAGGGATGAAACTTTGACAGAAATCAAAAGGATACTTTTGGCGCGAAAGGAAAATTTGGTGGAAACCGCCAAGGAGTACTACGCAGTTTTGAACAAATACAGCGTAATCACAGGAACGGACAAAGATGATTATTTTAATATTGTTTCGCTCCCAGATGGCGATGTTGAGGTAAGTGCCTATAGAATAAAAGGCGGGGATTATACAGATTTGTTCTTCCATAAGGTGTATAGTCCAGATTACACCAAGGAAATTTGGATCTATGGTTTGGATGATGATGATGTATTCGATGCCAACACGGAAACCTCAAAAATAAAGGTGCGCATTGCAGGTGGACAAAACAATGATGTGTACCAAACTTCCGAAGATTCCAAAAAGCTTGTTGTCTACGATTTTAAGACCAAGAAGAACACTTTTGATGATGCCTATGGGGGAAAAATTAAAAGGGTAAACGATTACGATACCAATACTTATGAATTTTTAAATATAAAAGCCAGTAACAATCAGGTATTACCTACTGCTGGCTACAACCCTGATGATGGCTTAAGGTTAGGAGTAACCGACACGTATACTTACAATGGTTTCAGGAAAAATCCGTTCACACAGCAGCATACGTTCAATGCCGCCTATTATTTTGCCACCAAAGGCTTTGATTTTGGCTATACCGGTGAGTTTGCCCATATATTCAACAAGGTAAATTTTGAATTGGATTTTAGGTTCACCAGTCCAAATTTCACGCGCAACTTTTTTGGTTTTGGTAATGAAACGGTCAACAATGACGACGAGGAACCCTTGGAGTTGGATTATAATAGGGTACGGATTCAGACATTCAGGTTTGCACCTTCGTTGGTGTGGCGCGGATTTTACGGTTCAAAAGTACGACTGGGCGTCGCATATGAAAATATTGAGGTTGAAGAAACCGAAAATAGGTTCATCAATGAGTTCTATGTCGAAAATGGAGAAGAAAGTAATTTGAATTTCTTTGGGGTTGATGCTGAATACAGCTATTCCAATACCGATAGCGAAGCATTTCCCACCTTGGGCATGAGTTTTACACTGGAGGGAGGTTTTAAGACCAATTTGGACGAATCTTCAAGATCGTTCGGATATGTCATCCCGTCCTTTGCTATAGATCATAGGCTTACTGCCGATGGCAAGTTGGTGTTGGCCACAAAGTTCAAGGGTCATTTTACCATTGGAAATGGTTACGAATTTTATCAAGCAGCGAGTATTGGTGGTGACAATGGTCTGAGAGGATTCCGCTTTGAACGTTTTACCGGTAAAACGGCCTACTATCAAAATACGGACCTTCGATATAGCTTTAGGGGAATCAAAACAGGACTATTGCCAGTGAATCCAGGATTTTATGCTGGTTTCGATTATGGCCGTGTGTGGTTTCCTGGTGATGATTCCCATAAATGGCACAATTCTTATGGTGGAGGGTTTTTCGTAAACGGTGCCGATGTGCTGTCTGCAAATTTTGGACTTTTTAACAGTACAGATGGTTTGCGTTTTGCCTTTGGTGTTGGATTTGGGTTTTAATATCATTTAGGAATTAACTCAAAATGATGCTATGGGTTGGGCGCAATATGTTTTGCTTCTTCACAATGATTGTTCAAGATGCCCGTAATAATGTAGTTGTTGTCCTTTTTTTCAAAAAAGAGGTACCACGTGGTTCGGGAAGTAGAATTGTAAAAGATGTAACGACTCCCTAAATGTTTTAACTTAGGTGGTGTTTTTTTATGGGGAAATGTGTGTATGTCCGTTATAATGAAATGGATAATCTTATCCACATAGCCTTGGGCAATTTCTTCATACGAAAAATATCCTGCCATAAATAGCGAAAAAACCAGTTCATCAAAATAATCAATTGTATGTTTTGTGAAAGTTACTTTTTCCAAGGATATGCCTTAATCCGTTTATACATCTCTGCCCTTGCCTCCTCCACGGTATAGCCTTTATCCCATTCTTCATCAAAATCAAAGGGTTTTTCGCTACGGTTTTTTATGGCTTCCAAATGTTGCAATACGGATATATCCTCTATTTCGCGAATCCAGGCGATGAGTTCTTCTTTTACTGTAATGGCTTTAGGTTCCATTTTTATATTAAATTGTTGTTTTTAAAGATACAAATATTTCATTTGAAATTTTTAAAACACTGTAAATCAGTTTTTTGTTTTTAAATACTTCAATAGCCATCAACTTTTGTTTTCCAAAAGATACAGTGCCATTCTGATTTTCCAGTAAGGAATCTGCTCCTCAAAATACATAAAGTAAGATTTTACCCCTTCAACCTGATCACCGAGCTCGGTTTTGGCAACTTGTATTTTCCTAACCTCTTCTTCGGAAATAAATTGGTATAGATCGATAGGCTTACCTTCTTCGTGCGCTTTTTGAAAATGGCCATATACGGTATCTTCTTTCAATTCCCGCTGTGTGGCAATATTGGCTACTGTCATACCTTTTTCAAACAGTGAAAACGAGAGTTCTTGGGTACTTTTCTTGGAGGCTGCCCAAGCGTTGATAACTTTAAGGAAACATGTGGCATATTTGTCTTTTTTTGCTTCGCCCACACCACTTACCTGCATAAAATCGGTTTCGGTTTCGGGGAGTTTGGCTTCCATATCGCGCAAAGCGGCATCGCTGAACACGATATAGGCGGGTATGTTTTCTTCAATGGCTATTTCTGTACGAAGGGCTTTCAATTTATCGAACAAACCAACTGCTTGTGTTTTTTCGGTACGTTTGCCCTGGGTTGTTTTTTCTGCTTTTTGAAGTGTGGCGAGCTGGACTTTTCGATCTTCAAATAAAATCTGCTTGGCCAAAGGTGTGAGCAACAAACGTCCGTTCTCGTGAAAGCGGATTTCCAAAATACCCTGATTCACCATTTGGATGATATACTGTTGCAAATCTTGCCAAGAGACATCTTTTACCGTACCGTAGGTTTTTATGTTTTGATAGCCTTTATCGAACACTTGTACATTTTGAGCGCCGCGAAGCACATCCACCAGCATGGTCATGGCCACCTGCTCTTTTAATCGATACACTGCCGAACAGACTTTCTGTGTCAAGATAGAGCCGTCAAAAAAGTGGGGCGGTGTTTTACAGTTATCGCAATTACCGCAATTTTCTGAAACATGCTCGCCAAAATAGTTCAACAAGGCAATACGGCGACAACTCAGGGCCTCGGCAAACTGCTGCATACGCTCCAATTTGGCCAGTTGCACTTCTTTTGTTTGCGATTCTTCTATAAACTTGCGCAGCTGTATAACATCGGAAAAACTGTAAAACAACAAGGTGCGTGCAGGCAAACGGTCGCGACCGCTACGACCAATTTCCTGATAGTAACTCTCTATGTTTTTGGGCATATTGTAATGGATTACCCAACGTACATTGCTTTTATCAATGCCCATCCCAAAGGCAATGGTGGCCACGATTATAGGTGTGCGGTCATTGACAAAGTCTTCCTGTACCTGATTACGGGCTTCAGTATCCATTCCGGCATGGTATGCTTGTGCTTTGAATCCGTTGTTGTTTAATTTTTCGGCGAGTTTTTCAGTACCTTTTCGGCTTAGGCAGTAGATGATTCCACTTTGGTCTCTGCGCTGCTCCAAAAATCGGACTATTTGCGGGAATCGGTTGGTGCCCGGACGCACTTCAAGGAATAAGTTTTTCCTATCGAAGGAGGCAATGTGCCTTTCGGCATTTGTTATGTTGAGCTGTTTGAGAATGTCGTCTTGCGTGGCACTGTCGGCCGTGGCGGTAAAGGCCGCAATGGGAACGTTGGGGAAAACCTCCTTCAGCTTGCCCAATTGTGTATAAGCTGGGCGGAAATCGTGTCCCCAAGCCGAAATACAGTGTGCTTCATCGACTGCGAACAAACTTACATTGTCCTCGTTTAAAAACGGCATTAAATGCGGCAGGCTTTCGGGTGCTACGTACAGGAGTTTGATTTCAGTTGACCGAAGCTTTTTTAGGATTTCGCTCTGCACTTCCGCAACTTGGCTACTATTGTAGAATGTCGCAGGGATACCGTTGGCCTGCAGGGCATCCACTTGGTCCTTCATCAAAGCGATCAGGGGTGAGATCACGATGGCCGTTCCATGAAGCAGAATTGCGGGTAACTGAAAACAAACCGATTTTCCGCCACCTGTAGGCATTATGCCCAAAAGATCTTTTCCTTCGATAATACTGTTGATAATGGCTTGCTGATTGGGTAAAAAAGTATCAAAACCAAAGTGCTCTTTTAATAGCTGTAGGCTATGTTGTTGTTTGGGAATCATAGTGCCCAAATGTCAAGAATAAAATGAGTAAAAGCAAATTGAACAATTTATTAAGTGGTTGATTTGGTGTGTCCTGTCCCAAGAAATGTTTTGAAGTCACAAAAAATATAATGACTTACCCGTTGTGCATTTTGATAAAATTCGTTATTTCGAGTGAATTTCAAGACAGCATGAGTGAAATTTGTATTGAGAAAAAGAATTTTTATCTAAAAAAGGTTCTCGATACGATTTTTCGTTTCTCAAAATCACTCGAACTGAGGCCTAGAACTAAGTTTTATGTTCAAAATGCTCAATGGGTTAATGACTTCTAAATATAGGCCCAAATGTTCAAGGTTTGTCTGTAGTTTAATTTTTTGGATTTTAATCCAGCTTCAGTTCGTAAAGCTTCCGACCTCCATAATGGTTCTCCTCGTCAGCAATCAAAAGTGTACCATTATCATAAAAACAGATCGATTCTACCTGAGTGTTGGTTTGTAGGTCAATGATTCTGATGGATGATTTGGTAAAATCTGGAGTATTGTAATCCGTCAGCAAAAACACGAAACCATAGGTTAACAGGGCAATGGTTTTGCCATCGGGAGAAATGTCGGCGCTGGTTACCGAACAATGGTCTTGATCTGCACAAAGGAACAAAGCCCCCAAAAACTCTGCTTCGTATTCACCTTCCGTATCGGGTACTCTATATATCAAGGTTTTTCCTGAATAAGGTCTCGTCCTATTTTTTGTAAAGATGTACAAATGGTCATCTAAATGGAAAAGACCTTCTGTATCAAAATATAGACTGTCTTTTTTGGGAGGAAAATCTTTTTGCTGTGGATATCGAAACTCAATTTTATCGGCATTGGGCTTTTTTTTGTCCATTTCATCATTTGGCACTTTATAAATGACCAAATCCTCACGAGCGTTCTTGTTATTGCCAAAATCTCCGATGTATAGATTTCCGTTAGCATCCATGGTCAAATCTTCCCAATCTTTGTTTTTAGCATGGTCTATTTCCAAAGATTCCTGGATATTACCATCTTTATCCGCCCTGTAAATATTGTCCTTGTTGCCACTATCTTCGATGACCCAGATTTTGCTCTCTTTGTCGATCTCCATTCCGGAAACTTCTTTAAGCTTGGACGGAAATTTGCCCAATTGGTCCAGTTCGCCCAAATAGGTTTTTTGGGCACAGGCTTGTGCTACGATCAGTAAAAAAGCCAGTACAAGTTTATTCATCGGATTCTTTTATGGGCATAAACACCTCAGTGGTCCATTTCAATTCGTTCCCTCCCATATTGGGATTGTTATGGAATACCTCGATAGGCTTTTTCTCTACGGGTATATTATTTTCTTTGGCATAATCTAATAGTGCGTACCAAGCACGGTCAGAAGTAATATAGTTGCCATGGTAGACCGCTTTGAGGGCGTTTTTACCAAAGATGCGCTTGTATTCAATATCCGGGTGGTTCGGAAGTTTCTCCGATCGGATGATGGGATTACAAAAATTATAGGAAAGACTGTTGTTCTCCAAATCCCAATCCAATACTTCAACAAAAGGAGGGCCGTTCAATTGGACTTGATTTTGTGCAAGGATTCCATCTAAAAAGTTATAGTTGGCCATCATCCCTTTGGCTTTGTTTTCGGGCGTTGTTTTTAGTTTGACGCAAGCGCAAAATGAGGAAAATATCTCCGCTTCTCCTTCTATGGAATAGTTGAATCCTTCCAGATGTTCGTTTAGGAAACTGTTGAAATCCAAAAGCAATTTTCTGGAGCCTTTTTCAAAATCCGTATCGGAGAAAGGCACAGCAATCCTATTGCCAACGGAATTATTGACATCCTTGATATTTACCTGAACTTCACTCAACGAATCGTGGACTCGGTTTATTTCCCATTCGTAAACGTGAATGGAATCGTTTACCAACACAGTTTGCACAAAATGACTGGGATTGATGTAATCCACAGGGACTACCGAGTCAAAGCCATTGTTCCAAGCCTTTACGGTTTCGAATATGGTTCCAGGAATGGCTTTTGCCTTAAAATTAACCTGGTAATCCTGGGGCTTTAAAAATAAATACCACAACACCGCTCCTACCACAAGGGCTAGGACTATAGAAATAATCTTCCTCATAACTAAGGAGCAAAAATACGGATTAGCCTTTTGTCATATCCAATTTGTCCACTATAAATTTCCCTAGATCTCTACCTTGTTTTATACCTACATCAATGGCCGCACGATAATGGATTCCCCCATACATTCGGCTCAATGCCGCTTCATCGGATGCTTGTTTAAAAGAGGTGAAGGAACGCACCGGAAGGCCGTAGGCCACTTCGGTGTCGTCGTCAAAGGCAAAGTTGTCACCGAAGATATCGGTTAGGGCTATGGCCGCTGCACCTGATACCACGCTGTGCCCGCTGGTATATTCTGGAAACGGAGGCGTTTGCAGTACAGGCTCCCAACTGTCATCGATATACTCGTTGATCACAGTTTCCGGACGAATAAGATTACTTCTGTATTTTTCGTCCCAGCAGCTTATGAAGGCATCTGCTATTGCAATGGAAGTTTTGGTATAAGCGTAAATGGTTTTGGCAAAATCAGCATCTGTTTTTCGGGATGCTATTTTGGTAATGCCTATCCAATGTGCTCCAGGTGTAATTTTTTTTGTCGCGAACATCAAATGTCCTCGGGTTACTGAAACATAAGGATTACAATCCCAAAACTGTGCGATGGCAATTTCCTCGGATTTGTCACCTTTCCCGATCATACTTTTTCGCACTTCGTAAACTTCCATTACCTCTTTGTAAAAATCAGAGTCTTTTTCCATGGAGAATTCTGGCGGCGGAATGGGTTTGAACTGCTGCGCGGAGTCGATTGCGAAGGGACGGATTTTCTCCCAATGTGGCTCAATTCCGTTCATATAGGCCGGGGGAGTGGGTTGCCATCGCGATGGATCGTCAGAGTCCACGGAGAACTTGGGCATGGTACGTGTCTCTTTGTAGTTGTCCTTGTCCATCCATTCCCCAACAAAGTTGGCCACTTCCAATCCGTACTCCTTACTGGCGTTAAAAACGGTTTCGTTCTTGTCCATCCAAATGGTATAAAGGCTATCTCTAAAGCTTTCCATTCTTTCTTCAGAAAAAATAAGCCTTTTACTAATGTCCATGTGAGCGATCAAGGCAGCCATTTCGTAGTTGACATTCTCACTGTTTTTTGGGTCTGGAATACTTTTTAGATCGGTTACCTGACCTGCCAAGGATTTGTATGTATCGTTTTTCTTGGCTACAATTTCGTATGCTGCAATATTGGAGTATGCAAATATTCTACTGGCCACTGGAGGCGAGAATATGTCATGGATCATTATTTCGATCACTTTGTCCACGGATGCATGAAATTCTTCCGGGGAGACTTCAACGGGTTCCTGTTTTTTTTGACATGATGCCAAAACCAACAACAGTGCGGCGATTAAACTTATTCTTTTTTTCATGGCCTTGCGATTAATCATTGATTTTATAGACTTGTGCTTTATCATTATTGAAGACAGCTAACAAATATTTT
Source organism: Allomuricauda sp. NFXS6 (assembly GCF_040148835.1). Lineage (NCBI taxonomy): Bacteria > Pseudomonadati > Bacteroidota > Flavobacteriia > Flavobacteriales > Flavobacteriaceae > Allomuricauda > Allomuricauda sp. NFXS6. The sequence goes on from NZ_JAGEMG010000002.1 coordinate 267,037, forward strand.
TTATTATTGAGTGTAATTGTTTTTAAATGTCGAATTGACTTTTTGGTGAAATCCAATCCCAATTGATTGCCCAAAACAATGTTGCTTTCATTTTGGATGAGCGCACCTGGAAACGAATCGAACCTACCGTGATAAGGCTTCACGCCAAAGTAATTACCGCCAATGAGCACCTCGGTACTTCCATCACCATCAAAATCAGCTACTAAAAACGACATAATAGGGGATACTTGAAGCTCATTTTTGAAGGGTATAAAGATAAAATTACCTTCATCATTTCGTAAATAACCTGATTTTAGCGTAGTTACCTTCAATAGGGTAGACGAATCCAATACATCTTCCCCAAAAATTTCCTCTACGGTTTTACCGGCAAAGGATTTATAGGTGGTATATTTCTTTTTAAGGTATACCAGTTGTGATGCCAAGCCATCCAATGTCTCCAATGGATAATAGTTACCGTTTTTCTCCATGGCGGTTACGGTCTCTGTTTGGCCGTTGTCATCAAAATCGTTAAAATATAGCTTCATGGGATGCTCCTCTGAAGCCTTAAACTTGGAATTGGTGCCCCAGTTGCCAAGCAGATAATCCATGTCCCCGTCACCATCTATATCAAAAGCTTCAATAGTTTGCCATAGTCCAGAAATGTTATCCTGTTCTACTTCGTTAAAAGAACCATTTTGGTATTTCAAAAACTTGGGCGACATCCATTCCCCAACGAGAATCAGGTCTGTAATCCCATCACCATCAAAATCGCTCCAAAGGGCATCGGTGACCATTCCTTTGGAAAACGCTTCAAAATTTTTGTTGACTTTGAAACTTCCACCATCATTTTCAAGCAAATAGGAACTGGCCGGCGCTCCAAACTTGGCGGTAATTGTGTGTCCGCCTACAAAAACATCCAGATCACCATCACCATCAAAATCAAAGGGCCTTAAGACTGACGAATTTTGATAAAATTCTGGAAGCGCTGCCTTTGTGAAAACGGTATCTTTTTGAATGTAATAGGAATCCATCAATGGTTCGGATTTTCCGTAAAAATCGCCACCGCCTGAGGTGGTGATCAGATCATTTTTGCCATCGTTGTTAAAGTCTGCGATGGTTGCCGAAACATTTTCATAAATGGAATCCTTTTGGATGCTTTCCATTTTTTGGTTCACAAAAATGGAATCCTGCTGTACAAAGATTTGTGAAGGCTCGTATTTGGAACCTCCGAAGAAAATATCGTCTATTCCATCCCCGCTTAAGTCACCTATGGCCAATGCGGGTCCTCTATCCGATATTTGGTAGGGTATCATTTTTTCGCGGTTAAAGTCGGTATAATTGTCCTCCGTATGCGTAAAATCCAAACCTAGGTTGCCGTCGACTGGACTGAACAACGGTTTTTTAGTTTCCCGAAGGGAATGGTAATCAAAAGGTCTAGTGTTTTTTGGTTCTACCGTAAGCGTTTGGTTTACGGCTACATTTTTTAATACCTGATTGGTCTTGTTCGGCCAAATGATTTTAATCGAATCTATTTCTGATACATTTTTATAACCAAAATGTATCATTGGTTCAGAAGATGCTTGAAAACCTCGTGTTGGGAACAATTCTTTGAATTGTAGGTTACCATTTTGATAGGAATAAACCTTGGTTCCAATCCCGAAAATATTTTTCTCGGTGTAATTGAACTTCAGTTTTAAGTAATTGCCCTTGTCGTTCGTTTTGTTGATATACAAGGATGCGGGCTGGTTGATGTTGTTCGTAACCAAGTCTAGGTCGCCATCGCCATCAAGGTCGCCCATTGCGGTGGCTCCAGAAACAAGCGTGTCTTTGATAATCCATTTATTGGACATGTTCTCAAAATGAAGTTCTTCGCTGCCTTGAAACACATAATTATGTACATTTCCTGATGGCATCAGCTCCAAAGCTTGCTGGTCTACAAGTTTGGTATTGTCTATCTTTTGCTGAATTTGGTCGTTGGACACAAATTTGATGAAATCCAGGTCATTGGGTCTTTTCGGAATTCCATTGGAAATAAACACATCTTGATGCCCATCGAGATCATAATCCCCGAACAAAGCGCTCCAGCTCCAATCGGTGGCCGCAATACCGCTCATTAATGCAGTTTCCATAAAGTTTCCATCGGGCTGGTTGACGAACAGCATATTTCTGGTAAACTGATAATGGTACCCAAAACGGTCTATTCGCATTTTTTGGGTTTGGACGTTATCATCACCTTCGGAAGATTTTAGAGCAACTTCATCTTCAGGAAGCATATCCAAGGATAGTAAATCAGGTCGCCCATCGTTGTTGATGTCGGCCACATCGTTGCCCATGGAAAACCGAGAGGTGTGTCCAAAATATTGTTTCAAACTTTCGGTAAAGGTGCCATCACCATTGTTGAGGTAATAATAATCGTCTTCATGAAAATCGTTGCCCACATAAATATCCGGGTATCCATCTTGATTAAAATCGGCAATGGCCAAACCAAGGCCATAACCGTTGATACCCCCATAAATGCCTGCTTCTTCGCTAACATCCTTAAACTTGCCATTATCGTTGCGAAGCAATTTGTCCCCTGTTTCATAACGGCGCTCATACCTTAAATCAAAACGGCCAAAGGAATTTTGGGTATGTACGGCATGGTTGAGCAGGTACATGTCCAGATCACCATCCAGGTCATAATCAAAAAAGGCGGCATTGGAACTGTACGAATCAAAATCCAGACCGTACTTGACGGCGCTTTCGGTAAACGTATTGTCCCCGTTGTTAATGTACAGTTCGTTGAAACCGTTAAACCCGTTGATGCCCACCACCGCACAAACATAAATATCCAAGAATCCGTCCCCGTTCACATCGGCTATGGTAACGCCGGTGTTCCAATCGCTGTTTCCTTGGATTCCGGCAGCACTTGAAATATCTTCAAATTTCAGATCACCTTTGTTGAGGTACAATTTATTTTTGACTTGGTTCCCGGTAAAGAAGATATCGGGCAGACCGTCGTTGTTGATGTCGCCTACGGACACACCTCCTCCGTTATAGAAATAGAGGTAATCTAAAATGCTCAAGTCTTCGGAAGAGGTAAGCGTATTGGTAAAATCCACGCCCGTTTTTTGAGGTTCTGGATTTTCAAACAGACTACCTTCCTTGTTGCATGAAACCAAAAGGACTATTACAAGTAATATGGTGGCAAATCTATTCATTTAAAGCAAAAATCTTTGGTTTTTTGTTGTTAACGGCCGCAATAACATAAATTTTACCGTTTTTATCCTTGAACTGCTTCAAATATTTTACTTCATCCCTGATTTTGAACCCACTGGTTTCATAGTCTTGCCAGGTAAAACCAAGCTTTCCATCGCCCAATAGCAGGTTCCCTTGGCTTGCATCCAATCTTGAGAACTGTGGTTTGAACTCATAGTTGTTGCCCGCCATAATCAAATCCAAATTGCCGTCATTATTTACATCGGTACAAGTGATGTCACAGACACAGGAAAGTTGCACTCTTGGCGGTAAATTTTTGATGGTAAACTTTCCGCCCCCCTCGTTAATTGCTATTACCGATGCAGAGGTTTCTACTCTCTTTACAATGGATTTGTCCATTACTTCCTTGGGAAAAAGTTGCTGAATGGTTCTGCCAGCATAGTCGGATGCCTTAAGGTTTTGTTTTTTAAGCGATGGCAATTGTTCCGTAAGCTCTCTCTTTTGATGAATGGGGTAATCACCACCATTTTCTTGTATGGTCATGATTTGCTCAATGGTTCCGTTGTTGTCGTAATCATTGATGTACAATTTCATTGGGGCATAATCCGTTGGTTTGTAGTGAAGGTTCAAGCCTTGGTTGCCCAAAATTAAGTCATGGTCCCCATCGCCATCCAAATCTGCAGCTTCCACCGTGTTCCACCAACCGTAAAGACTATCCAGCGAACTGTTCATTTTGGATAACCTTCTGCCGGTGTTTTTGTAAATTTTCGGGGTGTCCCACTCCGAAGTAACAATTAGGTCTTTTTTACCATCACCATCCATATCTTCCCATTTGGAATCGGTTACCATCCCCGCATCTTTTAGGTCGTACCCCAAGCGCTCGGTAACATTGTTGAAGGTACCGTCCCCCATATTTTCCAAAAGGAGATGATCTGGATTTATGCCATAAGCCCCTACCACACTGCGCGACCCTATAAAAAGGTCCATATCCCCGTCATCGTCATAGTCATAAGGAGAGATGGTGGAGATGTTCTTAAATGTTGATGGTAGTTCGTTTTTTGATTTTGAAAAGTTCCCGTTGCCATCGTTCAAATATAGGCGTGCTCTATAATTTCTTTCCAGACCAACGTTGTTTCCACCGGAACCTACAATCAAATCGAGATCACCATCACCATCGGCATCAAAAAATGCTGCCGCGACATCCTCAAATTCCAAATCTTCTTCAAAAACAGCAATCTTTTTTGGTGAAACATTTCCATTTCCTGTATGTATGTAGAGAGCTCCAGGTTGTCCTTTTGCCCCTCCGATAAAGAAGTCCTCGTTGCCATCCCCGTTTACATCACCAACAGCTAACGATGGGCCTTCTTGGGAAAGCTTGTGGGAAATAAGTCCTTCGTAGTCAAAATCGTTATAGTTATCCTCTTTGTGTGTTGATACCCTATCCGCGTCGATTTCTTTCAGAAAGGATTTTTTGGATTCTTTTTTAGGTATGGTATAGGTTTCTGTGGCATTGGCATGATCCAGCGTCACCATTTGATTGGCCGCTACATTTTCAAATTTTTGTGTACGTTCGTCCGGCCAAACAATACGCAAGGAGTCCAATTGTTCCGATTTTCCCAGACCAATGGTCATATCATATTGTATGGAGGATTGGAAACCTCTTGATGGAATCAATTCTTGGTTTATGATGTTGCCATCAAAATAAATTTTGGCCAAGGTGCCCACGGCAAATGGATTGTTTTCCGGACCTTTGAACTTTAATTGGATGTAATTGTTGTCCAATTGCGATTCTGCGTTGTTTCTATAGATAAATGCTGGTGTATTCACATTGTTGATTACTAGGTCCAGGTCACCATCATTGTCCAAATCTGCATAGGCTGCTCCATTGGAACGTGATGGAAGCTCAAATCCCCATTCTTTGTTGGCGTTGGTAAAGGATATGTCCCCATTATTTTTGTAGGCGTAGTTCGGCTGCGGCTTGATAGGCATTTTGCTAATGATCGAATCAATGGATTCTTTTTTACCTGTCAGTGCCATTTTTTGCACTATTTCGTTGGCAAAGAAATCTACAAAATCCAAATCGGTAAGGTCGTGGTTGATACCGTTGGTGATAAATATGTCCTTGAGCCCATCGTTGTCCATATCGAACATAAGTCCGGCCCAGCTCCAGTCGGTAGCGTCGACACCGCTGTAATAGGCCACTTCGGAGAATGTACCGTTCCCGTTGTTGAGTTGCAGGGTGTTTTGGATGTATTGCTGACCAAAATCCTTGTTCTGCTTCAGGTTAAAAACATTGTAGCCTTCAAATTCCATCACAGATTTTACTCTTTGCTCTTTTTCCGGTAGCATGTCGGTAATAAAGATATCGTTGTGTCCATCGTTATTGATGTCGGCGATGTCGATACCCATGGCGGAAAGGCTCAAATGAGAGGCCCAGTCATTAATTTCCTCGGAAAATGTCCCGTCTTTTTGATTGATATAAAGGTAATCCCTCTCGTAAAAATCATTGGATACGTAGATATCGGGATACAGGTCACCGTTAAAGTCCGTAACCAGGACTCCAAGCCCGAAACCAATCAAACTACCGTAGATTCCAGCGTCCTCGCTAACATCTACAAACTTGCCGTTGTCGTTTCTTAGGAGCATATCCCCAACGCCTTTAAAAATGTCGGGTACCCCTTCCCAATCTTGTGCCCTTACTTCGCGTTGTTCGGCGTAGCCTAAACTGCTCACGGGAATGTTGCTGTTATTCAGAATATAGGCGTCCAAATCACCGTCTTTGTCATAATCAAAAAAGGAGGCATGGGTAGTGAATCCCGTTTTGGCCAGATTGTATTCTTCGGCTTTCTCGGTAAAGGTTAGGTCTCCGTTGTTGATGTAAAGGTCATTATCATGGTTGTTACCTTCCATGTTCCCTGCATTACTCACATAAATATCCAAAAGGCCATCATGGTTAATGTCTACCATAACTACACCTGTGGACCATGGTTTGTTGCCCAGAACATCTGCACTTTCGGAGATATCCTCAAACTTCATGTTGCCTTTGTTCAGGTAAAGTCTGTTGGGTTCCATGTTCCCGGTCAAGTAAATATCTTGTAGCCCATCGTTGTTGATATCACCAATTGCCACACCACCTCCATTGTAGAAATTCCGGTATTTGAATATGTTGAAATTTTTCTTGTTCTCTACCTTGTTGATAAACGTAACACCTGTTTCCTCTGGCTCCAAAAGGGTGAAAAGTGTTTCGGATTTCACTTCTTCCTCCGATTGGGCAGCTTTTTTATTGTTACATGCCACTACGCCTATGAGCAGAAGCCCTATGGTTATAATTTTCAGTTTCATTTATCGTTCTGTTTTTTGACCAAAAAAGCGGGAGCGTCATTGTTCATCGTTATGATGAACTCTTCTTTCCCATTGATTGTTATTTTTTCAATTTTTCTGGCGGCACCGGATATTCCCAAGTTTTGCTTCCAACCCACATTGCCGTGTTCATCATTCTGCAATAAAAATCCGTGTGAAGCATCCAATCTACCAAGTTGGGTACTTATCTCAAAATTATTGCCCACCATTAATATTTCATTAATCGTTTCTTTATCGTTTTTTACCAAGTAAATATCGTTTACGGATGAGGATTGCACCAAGTGGGGTAATTGCTTCTCCGAGAAGTTGTTATTGCCGTCATTTTCAAAATAGGAAGTGCTTAGAGTGTACACTTTTCTTTTGGTGGCTTCTTCTAATTTATCTTTCCCAAAAAGTTCTTCTAGTGAGGCTTTTGCAAAATCTTTGTAGAAGAGGAATTTTTTATTTAAAAAGGGCATTTGCTTGGCCAATTCATCTTTGGAAGCAAAAGCGGTCTCTCGTTCACCATGAAAATGGGTCACTACGGTTTCAATGGATCCGTTGTTGTCAAAATCGTTGATGTATAGGGTGATGGGTTTTTCCAGGGATGCGCTGAATTTTGTGTTACGACCCCAATTACCTGCAAGAATATCCAAATCGCCATCATTGTCCAAATCTGCAAGTTCAATGCTGTTCCACCATCCATTTGTATTGTCAAGTCCGTTATCTTTTTGAGAAGAAAGCTGTTCCCCGTTGTTCATAAAGATGGTTACTGGAGTCCAATGTCCGGCTACGATAAGGTCTGGGAATCCGTTGCCATCAATATCTTTCCACACAAAGTCTTTTATGTTTCCAACATCTTGAAGTTCTGGAGCAAAGGAAGGGGTTACTTCTTTAAAGTTTCCTGTTCCATCATTCTCTAGAAGGAATTGCTTTGGCTTTTCTCCGAATTGAGTTGGTACAGCGTTGGAAGCGATAAACAGGTCCAAGTCGCCATCGTTGTCAAAATCCATAGCATCTATTTTAGATGCATTGATTTCAACTTGTGCCAAAGTTTTTTCTTTTAAAAATGTACCGTTATTGTTGTGGTACAGCCTGGGTTGCAATGGTTTTCCATTGGTGAACTCATTGCCGCCACTGACCACGATCAAATCAAGGTCACCATCATTATCAATATCCGCAAACACGTGGTCGGTATCTTCGTTGATGGCATCTTCTTCAAAAATATCAGTTTGATGTTCTTTGAACTTACCTTCATCATCTTGTAGGTACAGTTTTGAAGCTTGTTTTTTACCCCCACTGATAAAGATATCATCCAAGCCATCGTTGTTGATATCTGCGACGGAGATAGACGGGCCTTCATTGGAATAGGCAAATGGGATAAGCGGATTTCGGTCAAAATCCAAGGTTGGATATTCTTTATGGACAAAGTCCAATTTATTTAATGTCGTATAGTTGGATGTTGTTTTGTTATGCTTTGTTGCATAGTAGTCGCCAGATGCGTTGGACTGCGAAACCTTTAATATTTGGTTTGCTTTTACATGTTTTAGGGTTTCAAAGGTTCCTTGTGGCCATACAATTTGAATGGAATCAATTATGGAATCTTTGCCGACACCAAAGTTTAGACTGTTGTCTTTGGCCGACATAAATCCACGGGTGGGGATATTTTCTTGGACCGATTTTCCATTTTTACCAAAAACAATTGCTTTTGCACCGATGCCAAATTTATTTTTAGGACTCCCATCAAACTGGATTTTAAGGAAATTGCCACCCTTTAGGGTGTTCTCCATAATAAAGGCTTCTTGGTTCACATTGTTGACCACCAAATCCAAATCGCCGTCGTTATCCAAATCGGTATACACGGAGCCATTGCTGTATGAGTCTATTTGAGGTCCCCAGGTGGCCGTGACATTTTCGAATTCTGTACCTCCTTTATTTTTATAGAAATAGTTCTGTACTTTTTTCTTGGGCAGACGGTCGATAAGTTCCATATCCTTGTCGGACAAGCCTTGTTCTATGTTTTTTTGAATTTCCTCATTGGATATATAATTGATATAATCCATATCGTTGGTGACGCCTTGAATTCCGTTGGAAACAAATAGATCCTTAAAGCCATCATTGTCATAATCTGCGAAAAGGGCTCCCCACGACCATTCAGTGGCTGCGATACCACTCAAATTCGCAATTTCCCCAAAGTTTTCGCCATCTAAATTTAAATGTAGTGCATTTGACATGTATTGGGGGGCAAACCCGTTTTTTAGGTATTGTTGGTACACAGGGTAGGGGTGTTCCAGCCCCGATGTTTTGTAGGCCTCCAAATCTTCTGGAAGCATGTCCAGGGATAAAATGTCCGTCAAACCATCGTTATTAATGTCGGCGATATCATTACCCATGGAAAAATGGGTGGTGTGGCCTAGTTTCGTATCATCTTCAGAAATAATCTCTTTAAACGTACCATCTTTTTGGTTGATATAGAGGTAATCGTTTTCAAAAAAATCGTTACCGATGTAAATATCGGGGTATCCATCGTTGTTGATATCACTTATAGCGAGTCCCAATCCGTACCCTATGGTTCCTTGGAAGATGCCCGCTTCTTTTGATACGTTGATATATTTTCCATTTTCATTCTTAAAAAGAATATCACCAGACATGGAATCTACGATTTTACGTTTGCTTCCTTTGCCATAGGAGCGGTTTGGATTTACCGAGTGGTTCATAAGGTACATATCCAAATCACCATCCAAGTCATAATCAAAAAAAGCAGCTTGTGTGGAGTAGCCAATAAAATCGAGCCCATAATTGGCAGCTTGTTCTTTAAATATGGGAATGCCTTTTGAGTTGTTCCCTTGATTTATGTAGAGCAGGTTTTGACCGCGAATGGTCTCGTGGTCTCCCACTTTGCAAACGTATATATCCAGAAGGCCGTCGTTGTTCACATCGGCGTGGGTGACGCCGGTGGTCCAGCCAGTATCGTTCACTAGGTTTGATGCAACGGTTACATCTTTAAAGGTAAGGTTGCCTTGGTTTAGATATAATTTATCTTCACCTTGGTTGGAAGTGAAGTATAGATCCACCAATCCATCTCCATTAAAATCGCCCGCAGATACTCCTGCACCATTATAAAAATATAGGTAGTTTAGGATGTTGAGATCCGGGGTCTGTTTTAGGCTATTGTTGAAGGTGATGCCTGTGTGCTTGGCGTCCTTGAGAACAAATAATGTTTGCTGCTCTTGAGTGCCGCAGCTTATCAAGATAGACAAGAATCCAAAAATTATCCAGAACTGTCCTTTCATTTCTTTTTTCAATAGCAGGAGTAATATAAATAATTCCTTGGCATGGCAGACACCAAATACATTAATGTTTTGCTAAGAAAGAATTAATAATTGACTAATATGCTTCATATCAAAAAGGAAAGACCACCGATCGGTGGTCTTTCCATATATTAAACAACTTAAACTTTGTCTGTTCTAATAGCCTGGGTTCTGAACCAAGTTAGGGTTAAGAATAAGTTGGTTGGCAGGGATAGGAAACAACTGACGGTCTGCATTTCCTATTGCGTCATCTTCTTTAAAATCCCAATCTTTGGTGTATTGGCCAAAACGAATCAAATCGTTTCTTCTCCAACCTTCGGTATACAATTCACGAGCTCTTTCGTCCAAAAGATCTTGCTCGGATACTGTTCCAAGAGGTGCAGCTCCCCTGATTGTTCTTAATTCATTGATCATGGCAGTTGGATCTCCACCACTTCTCAGCATAGCTTCAGCCTTCATTAAATAGGCGTCTGAATATCTAAAGAAAATGATGTGGTTGTTAAATGCACCGTCCCTTGGGTTATATTTTATGACACGGATACCGGTTACCTCGTTGTTATCTACTAGGCTTGGTTGTCCATCTACCGAGCTTAAGAATTCCCTGGTAAAGTTCAAAGGATTACCATTTCTATCTTCGAGTGGAGCTCCATTAGGCCCGTACTGTTGCCCGATTAAGAACCCGAAACCTACGTTGGAACCGTCAACAATCCCATCACTATTCTCATCTGTACCAAAACTACCGTCAAAAGGAACACCGTTTGGAGGAACAAATCCTCTTCGTTCTTCTTGTCCATCTTGCAAGGTACCGTCGTTAAGACCTCTGTTACTGTCGGCATCTCCCTCGAACAAGTCGTAAAACTCGGCCAGGGTACTGAAGCCGTTCCAGCCCCCTCCACCTAATTCTGTGGATCTATAGTGCAAGGTGTGAAAAATTCTAGCACCTGCCGAGGCCTGTGCGTACCAAATAGTTTCGGTATCACTACCAGGTACAAAAATATCAAAGTAATCAGCGGCTAATTCGTAACCATCATTTTCAATAGCATCAACTAAGGAGATAACCTCGTTCATATCTGCGGAATCTGCACTACCTGAGCCATTATAGATATGTCTGTTCAATAGCACTTTGGCTTTCAAGTATCTTGCGGCAGCTTTGGTAGCTCTCACATTGTCGTCTCCTGCAGCAGATGTAGGAAGATTGGCAATAGCGGTGTCCAAATCACTTATGATTTGACTGACTGCATCTTCACCGGTCAACACCCCTGGGTCTGCCAAGGGATCTGCAGCTTCCGTATCTCTAAACGGTACTTGCCCAAAGTTGTCCAAGATAATAAACGTAGCAAGGCCTCTTATGAATGAAGCATGCCCATTAGCCTCTGAGGAAGATTCTGAACGTGTGTCCAAAATTTCACTGGCTCTTAATTGCAGTCCATTCCATTCGTTCCATACACCTAATATATATTGGTGCTCTGGAGTCCAAGAGTGCTGGTGCAATTGTCGCCATATTCCGTTATCCCCCCAGTCAGCTCCTCTGGTTGGAACCAAAAGGGCATCGGTGGTTACCTCGTTCAAGGCATACAGGTTAGCTTGCGTGCCAAAATAACCATATAAATCGTTGTACATCGCAGTAACTTGACTAGTAGAGGCTTCTGATGACAAACCTGAGAAGCCATCAGCTAACCGGGAATCAGTAGGTTCTACTTCTAAGTCAGTACAAGAAGTCAGCATGACCCCTGCCAGCAGGGGAAGTGCCAAATATCTGTTTGTGTGTTTTAAAATATTTTTCATTGCTCTTTTTTTTAAAATTTAGCGTTGATCCCCAAAGTTATTGTTCTTGGTCTTGGGAAAGCAGTATAATCAATACTAGCACTTGGAATCCCAGTACCAAAATCTCCAGTGCTTGAGGATACTTCAGGATCCAATCCGCTATAGTCAGTAATCAAGAATAAGTTTTGTCCGGTAAGTGACAATCTTAGACTTTTTAGAGTACCCTCGCCACTTAACGGGACATTGTAACCAATATTGGCGTTCTGTAACCTAACAAAGTCACCTTTTTCCAAGTACAATGTGGAAATTTCTTGAGTGGTGTTGACATCCAAGGCCCTTTGGTCTACATTGGAAGTCAGGTTAAAAGTATTCGTATTCAAGAAGGCATTGGCCGTGTTATTGTACACATGGAAACCAAATTGCCCTGTGAAGAAGGCTGAGGCATCCCAATTTCTCACCCTAAGGTTAAGGGATAGACCTGCGTTCACATCAGGAAGTCCATCTTTGTCCACGAAGTCTTTCGCATCAGGATTAAAGTTAGGGTTGCCACTGCTGTCTTCCGAATATTCGGCCATGTAGTATGAGAATAAAGACCTTCCTTCACCTAAACGTTGGACAAAGGCATCCGTAAGTCCAGGTCCGTTCAACTCACCAAAGTTAGCAGTCAGTCCATTCAATCCTTCCACCTTGTTATCATTGTAAGCAACATTAAAGGAAGTGGAGAACGTTACATCCTCTGTTTGCACAAAGTCGTAGTTCAATGCTACTTCAATACCTTGGTTTATTACTGTGCCATCCTCTAAGTTTCTAAAAACAAATGGGTCGGCAGCAGGAGCTGCGGCATCCCTTCTAAACAAAAGATCCCGAGTTTCTTTTCGATACACATCAACAGATCCGTTGAACCGGTCCATATTGATACCAAAGTCAATACCAATGTTCAAATCCAATGTAGATTCCCACTTTAATTCTGGGTTTTGCACTGCTACCACATCTGAACCAGGACGAATTATGTCACCATTGTCAGATATTCCAGGCTCATTGAATCTTTCTCTTCTTAAGTAGTTGGCGTAACCCAAACCTTCTTGGTTACCGGTGATACCAGCACCAAACCTCAACTTCAAGGTAGAGAAGGTATCTCCGATAAAGTCTTCCTCATTCAATTTCCAGGCAAAGGCACCAGATGGGAAGTAACCGTATCTGTTGTTTTCACTGAATCTCGACGATCCATCTGCCCTAACAGTTGCGGTGAATAAAAACTTGTTCATCAAACTATAGTTGGCTCTGGCAAAGAAGGATTGCAATTCATCGGTATTATCGAAAGTATCTATCCAAACAGAAGTGTATTGACCCGATGAAATACCTAATTCGGCTGATTCATCAAAAGGATTGATGCTGTTCACAAAAGTACCATTAGGGGCAAAACCTGCTTGTTGGTAGGGCCCGTCAATACTGTTTCGGATACTATTCACATCTTCGATCAAAAGTTCACCCATGGCATTCAAATCGGACGTTGGTGCTCGCCACCCTTGGGAGTTGAATCCCCTTCTTCGGAAATCTTGGAAGGAATAACCTACAATAACGTCTAAGGAAGAATTGTCGAAATCCTTTTGGTAATTAAGTGTTGCTTCCAAAAGTTGACTAGACGCATTCAAGTTGTTAAATGCGGTTTGTCCATTTCCGGTAACACGGTTAAAGTTGTTTGCGTCTGCAGAAATGGAGGTAATGGCATCGGCTTCCGAATCGTCGTAACCAACACTTACCTTAGCGGTCAACTCATCCAAAATATCGTACTCTGCAGAAACGTTGATCAAGGCACGATTGGTTTTGGTAACGGACTGCCAGCTCGCCAAATAGTTGGCTGGGTTCAACTGGTTTCCTTCCAAGAAAAAGCTTGGACTTGCTGGCCATGTTGGGTTGGCTGCGTAAGCTGCACCAATTAAGTTTCCACTTGCTCCTGAAGTACCACTAATAGGTGGGGCGTCGTCGTTTACTCGTGAAAGCGAAGCTTGAAGGGTCAAACGTAACTTATCGTCCAAGAATCGTTGGCTAGCATTTATTCTTCCTGTGATACGCTCTTGTGCGGATTTTTCAATCACACCAAATTGCTTACCGTAAGAAAAGGTTGCCCTTACATTACCGCTACCGTAGTTTCTGGAATACGACAGGTTCTGATTTTGTGAAGCAACAGTTCTGGTGATATAATCTTGCCAATCCGTATTGGAGCCATAATCGGCTGCATCTGCATTGGCTTGGCCTCTTATTTCGGCTGTAGCCGACAAGAACTCATCGCGATTGAATAAATCATATTCATTAGCTGGGGAAGAAATACTTAGGTTGGAATTGAATTCCCAAACACCGCCTTGACCCGTTTTACCACTTTTAGTGGTAATGATTACAACACCATTTGCACCACGAGACCCGTAGATAGCAGTAGCGGAAGCATCTTTTAGAATGGACATACTTTCAATGTCATTCGGGTTGATAAAGTTCAAGGGGTTTCTGGTGGCATTGCTACCATTGATTACGTCACCACCTGAAGGGGTTGTTGATTCCCCGGACAATGGAATACCATCCACAACAAAAAGTGGGTTGTTGTTGGAACGAATGGAGTTCGATCCACGAATCCTAAGGTTCATTCCGGCTCCAGGCTCACCACTTGCTTGAGTAATCTGTACACCAGCGGTTTTACCTTGAATCAATTGTTCAGGTGAGGCAATTACACCTCCGTTAAATTCTTCCGAGGTTACAGCGGCTACAGAACCGGTTGCATCCTTTACAGTGGTTTGACCATAACCAATAATTACTACCTCATCCAAAGCCTGTGCGTCTTCTTCCAAGGAAACATCGATACTGGATTGTCCATTTACCGCTATTTCAACGGTCTTGTAACCAATGTAGCTAAACACCAATGTTGCGGTATCTTCCACATCGTTAAGAGTATAGTTCCCGTCAAAATCGGTCTGCGTACCATTGGTAGTACCTTTTACCAATACGCTTGCTCCTGGCAACGGTCCATTTGCGTCCGAAACGGTACCTGATACTGTTTGAGCTTTAACCAACCCAAAGCATAAAAATGCTCCAAGCAAAAGAAAGCTTCTTAGTAGCGTAATCTTCATAAATAATTAATTTAAGTTTAGTTAATCTTAATTCAAGTGTTAAACATATATAAAAAAAAGGTTAATCTAAATTTAAGTATATTGCAAAATATAACGAAAACGGTTTCGTGTTGATAACTTTAATAAGTGTAGATTTCACAAATTTCAGTTTACTTGTTTGCTTAATCCTTAAATATGTTGGTAGGAATTGTGAATTTAGTAATAACCGAAGGAATAAAAAAATTTAATTTTTAATCGGTAACTTTTCAATAAATAACTTGAAAAAAGTGTTGTTCCCCAATTGTTAAAAAATCGGGAGTTGTGCAGGGCTTTGTATGATTATTAAGTAATTTTCGACCTGGAATAAGTTTGTCACAAAAATTTTATCATTGAAAGCCAAGATTACCTTAAAAGATATCGCCCGAGAACTCGAAGTGTCCATTTCCACAGTTTCCAAAGCACTAAAGAATAGTGAGGAAATCAGTAGGGATACCAAAGAGAAAGTACAGGCCTTTGCTAAACTTTACAATTACAAGCCCAATAACATTGCCATAAGTTTAAAGAACAAGCGCACCAAAAACATTGGGGTTGTCATTCCCGATATTGTACACCACTTTTTTACCACCGTAATTCGCGGAATTGAAAAATATGCCAATGCCCGTGGTTATAATGTAATTGTATGTCTGTCAGAAGAGTCTTTCGACAAAGAGGTCATAAATATGGAAATGTTGGCCAATGGAAGTATCGATGGTTTTATCATGTCCCTTTCCTCCGAAACACAACAAAAGGGCGATTACAATCACTTGAAAGAGGTAACTGCGCAGGGTATTCCCGTAGTACTTTTTGACAGGATAACCCACGAAGTGGATTGTGACAAGGTAATCATAGACGATGAACTTGGCGCCTACCAGGCTACCAAAAAATTTATAGATCAAGGGAAAAAACGAATTGCTTTGATTACTACCGAGAACTACCTTAGCGTAAGTGAAGCTCGCACAAAGGGCTACCGCAAGGCACTTGGAGAAACCACAATGGGTATTGATGAATCCATGATTTTGAAAATGTCTTCCATGGAAATGGACGAAGCTTCCATCAAAAACTTTTTAAATACCAAAAAGCCTGACGCCGTCCTCTGCGTAAACGAAATATTTGCTGTGTACAGCATGCGATTGGTGCAGGAGAAAGGGTTAAGAATCCCCGAGGACATTTCTTTTATAGGGTTTACGGATGGTGTTTTGTCCAGATACGCCAACCCAAGCCTTACCGTTGTGGCCCAGCATGGTGAGAAAATGGGGGAAGAGTCAGCAAAAATGTTGATAGATAAGGTAGAGAGCGAAGCCGAGGAAGAAACCTATCAAACCAAAATCTTGGAACCAACTTTAGTGATCAGGGACTCCATTGTACATTGACCTTATGCGCTACCTAAACTTTGGAATGAGAACAATTTCTAACTTTATTCTATTCCTAACCACTATCGTACTAATTTCATGCAAAGATAAACCAGGCCAAACGTCTACCCCTCTACCTATGAAAAAGAAAGAAGTAGTCTACCAAGTATTTACCCGCCTTTTCGGAAACACCAACACCACCAATAAACCTTGGGGCACGATTGAGGTAAATGGGGTGGGCAAGTTTGCCGATTTTTCAAAGAAAGCCTTGGCAGAGATAAAAGATTTGGGCGTTACGCACATTTGGTACACAGGAGTTCCGCATCATGCCGTAATTAACGACTATACAGCCTACGGAATTTCGAATGATGACCCCGATGTGGTTAAAGGCAGGGCAGGATCACCCTATGCCGTAAAGGATTACTATAACGTAAATCCCGATTTGGCAACCGACCCATCAAAACGATTGGAAGAGTTCAAACAATTGATTCAAAGGACCCACGATGCTGGCTTAAAAGTAATCATTGACATTGTTCCAAATCATGTCGCAAGAAATTATGAAGGGTTGACCAATCCTGAGGGCGTGGAGGATTTTGGTGCTTCGGATGATACATCCAAGGGGTACGACGTCAACAACAACTTTTATTATATCCCCGGAGAACCCTTTAAAGTTCCCGAATGGCAGGATGGTTATCTGCCACTGGGCGGAGATAGAAATAGGTTGACAGATTCCAGATTTGAAGAAGTTCCTGCCAAATGGACCGGAAATGGCTCCCGACTGGCACAACCTCATTTTAATGATTGGTACGAAACCGTAAAAATCAATTACGGAATACGTCCCGATGGCACCAAGGACTTTGAAGAACTTCCTGAGGAATACCGGCAAAAAGATCACAAGGCCCATTATGAGTTTTGGAAGGACAAAACTTTGCCCGACTCATGGCATAAGTTTAAGGACATTACCCAATATTGGTTAGATTTTGGTGTGGATGGATTTCGTTTTGATATGGCTGAAATGGTACCGGTAGAATTTTGGAGCTATCTTAACTCCAATATCAAAATGAAAAACCCCGATGCTTTCCTATTGGCCGAAGTGTACAACCCAAGTTTGTACAGAGCTTACATACATCAAGGTAAAATGGATTATTTGTATGATAAAGTTGAGCTCTATGACAGCATCAAACACATTATGAAGGGGTATGGGTGGACAGACCACATTCCTGTAGTGCAAAAAGGAATGGCGGACATAGAGCACCATATGCTCCACTTCTTGGAGAATCATGACGAGCAACGAATCGCTAGTTCCGATTTTGTTGGAAATGCTCAATTGGGAAAACCGGCAATGGTAGTTTCCGCTACCATAAGCACCTCGCCCACCATGATCTATTTTGGGCAGGAAGTGGGGGAGCCTGCTGCAGAAGATGCCGGTTTTGGCAGTCCAACACGGACTTCCATTTTTGATTACATCGGAGTCCCGCATCACCAGCGATGGGTCAACAATAAAAAATTTGATGGCGGTCAACTATCCGAAGAGGAAAAAAGTTTGAGGGAATTCTACAAACGACTTCTGAATTTCACTATAAATAGTGAAGCCTTGATGGGTGAGTACCAGGAAACTCACTTTTATAATAAGGATAATACAGAAGGGTACGACCATAGGGTGCTATCCTACGTAAGATGGTCCGCCGATGAAAAACTCATCATCCTGTCCAATTTTGATGAGCATAAAAGTTATTCCTTTGAATTCAAAATACCTGAAGATGTAACGGATAAATGGCTGTTGGCCGATGGTGAATATCCATTGACTGAGGAACTTTACGGAGCGGTGCAAAAGAAAATGTCCGTGATCCATGGGCAAGGAAAAATCCAGATAGAACTGGAACCGCTTCAATCCTATATCTTTAAGGTAGGGAATTGATATTTTTCATTTGCAAATTGTATTTTTAGCCTTCAAAACCGAACCAAAATGAAGAAAAATATACTCGTAGCCCTTGGAGCTACCCTACTCTTAACTAGTTGCGAAATGACAAACTCCAAACCATTGGTCATTGGACATCGTGGAGCCATGGGCCATGAGACCGAGAACACCTTGGCATCGGTACAAAAAGCCATGGAACTCGGTGTTGATATGATTGAAATCGATGTGTTCAATATTTCCAGTGGGGAAACCGTTGTATTTCACGATGAAAAAGTGGATAGATTGGCCAATTCCACGGGAAATATTGAAGAGTATAACATTGTTCAAGTCCGCCAGCTCACCTTGCAAGGTGGGCATAAAATACCAATGCTGCAGGATGTATTAAAACTGATGAACAATAAGGTTGCTTTGAACATTGAGCTTAAGGGTGGGGGAACTGCCAATAGGGTCAATCATATTGTTAACTATTATATAGAAAAGGAAGGATGGAGCCTGGAAAATTTTGTGATTTCCAGTTTTAAATGGGATGAGCTTAGGGCAATTAGGGACATAAATAAAGATATCAAAATAGCCGTATTAACGGAAAAAGACCCTCTGGAAGCCATTGAAGTTGCAAAAGAACTCAATGCGGTTGCCATAAACCCACATTTTAAAGCACTTACGCGAGAAAATACGGCAAAAATCCAGTCAGAGGGATTTAAGGTATACACTTGGACGGTAAACGAACCCGAGGATATTAAGAGAATGATTGAGTTCGGGGTCGATGGAATCATCACCAATTATCCGGAACGTGTGAAGTAATGTACGATGTCATAATAGTAGGAGGTGGGGCAGCAGGATTCTATGCGGCAAATCAAATAGCGGAACTTTCCCCTGATTTGAAGATTGCCATTTTTGAAAGGGGTAAAACCGTATTGTCCAAAGTAAAGGTATCAGGAGGTGGCCGATGCAATGTCACCCACGGAGCGTTTTTGCCCAAAGAGTTGACCACTAATTACCCTCGCGGAGAAAAAGAACTCTTGGGCCCTTTTCATAAACATGCTCCTATGGATGTCATGGGTTTTTTCGAGGAACGGGGAGTGCCCCTTAAAATTGAAGAGGACGGACGCGTATTTCCCAAAAGCGATTCTTCACAAAGTATTATAGATTGTTTGGTGGGCGAAGCAAATCGCCTAGGGATTCAAGTTTTGAAGAATAGTTCTGTAAAGGACATCAATAAAACGGATGAAGGGTGGCAGGTAACCACAATGAACAAGCATTACCAAACCAAAAAATTGATGCTCACAACGGGCAGCAACCCAAAAATCTGGAAGCAACTGGAAAATTTGGGACATCACATTATTCCACCTGTGCCCTCATTGTTTACATTCAATATTACTGATGAAAGAATCAAGGGTATTCAAGGGATAAGCACTTTTGCGACGGTGGAAGTGCTTTCCAAAAAAAAATTCCATACCGATACAAAAAATCTGAACCTAAAAAGTAAGATCAAGGACGATGCAGTTCTTTATGCCGATGGTCCACTTTTGATCACGCATTGGGGTTTGAGTGGTCCGGCCATTTTGAAGCTTTCTGCCTGGGGGGCCAATATGCTCCACGATTACAATTATTCTTTTAGAATAAAGGTAAACTGGTTGCCCGATTACACCACAGAATCCATGGAAGCTTACCTAAAGGAATTGAAAGGCGTGGAAGCTAAAAAAACCGTGATGCGTACCAATGTAACCGAACTTCCCAAGCGCTTGTGGAAACGTTTGGTGGAAGCAGCGAATATAGCGCCCGAGGAACGTTGGGGCGACATTAAAAAAGAGCAGCTTCAAGCATTGGCGGAACAATTGACAGCCGCATCTTTTAAGGTGGAAGGCAAGAGTACCTTTAAAGAAGAATTTGTTACCGCCGGCGGCGTGGATTTAAAGGAGATCGACTTCAAGACTTTCGAAAGTAAATTGCACCCTAACCTGTACTTTGCAGGCGAAATCATCAACGTGGATGCAATTACCGGCGGGTTTAATTTTCAAAATGCATGGACAGGAGCGTACATTGCCGCCCAAGCCATTGCGTCCTAAAGGGATTATTGCAAAGCTAGCGCAACCCAAGCGGCTATTGCCGCGCCCAAAATAGGACCAATAACAGGAATCCAAGCATAGCTCCAACCATTACTGCCTTTATTTTTTATGGGCAGTAGCGCATGGACAATACGAGGTCCCAAATCCCTTGCTGGGTTTATGGCATAGCCCGTAGTCCCCCCCAAGGACAGACCAATACCCCAAACAATCAGGGCAACAGGTAAAGCACCCAAAGAACCTAAACCTATAATTGCATTATCGGTAGAAAGTACGGCATCGGTAAAATAAAGTACGGAAAACACCAACACAAAAGTGCCCAATACTTCCGAAAAAAGGTTCGTAAATGTATTGGGTATCGCAGGCGCAGTGCAGAAAACACCTCGCTTGGTCCCGCCATCCTCAGTGGCATTAAAATGCTCTTTGTTTACGAGCCATACGCAAAATGCAGCGAACATGGCGCCGATGAACTGGGCCAAAATATAGCTTGGAACCTCGCTCCATGGGAATTCACCAGCTACAGCAAGCCCAATGCTTACTGCAGGATTAATGTGCGCACCACTGTAAGGGCCGGCAACAACAACGCCGGTGTAAACAGCAAAGGCCCACCCCGTGGAGATTACGATCCAGCCCGAACCATTTCCGTAGGTTTTTTGTAGGGAGACATTGGCATTTACGCCACATCCGAGTACCATCAGCAAAAAAGTACCTACAATTTCAGATACAAAAGGAGTCATATAAGGGAATATTAGTGTATATGTTATTTGAAAATTAAGCGTTTTCTGTCCAGAATTCCAGTGCTTTGATGGCCTTGTACCAACTTTTGATGCCTTCATCGATTGCTTCACGCGCTTCTGTGGGCTTAAAATGCACATCGGTCTGCCATATATCTTGGATTTCTTCCGGACTTTCCCAGTAACCAACGGCCAGACCTGCCAAATACGCAGCACCCATCACTGTGGTTTCCACAACCTTAGGTCGAACCGTAACAGTATTTAATACATCGGCTTGAAACTGCATTAACATATCGTTTACCGTAGCCCCGCCATCAACACGCAATTCTTTTATGGAAATTCCCGAATCGGCCTCCATGGCTTTTAGAATGTCCATGGTTTGGTAGGCAATGGACTCGAGAGCGGCGCGTGCTATGTGGGCATCGGTGCTTCCCCGGGTAAGTCCAAAAATAGTGCCTTGTGCTTTCTGGTTCCAATGTGGAGCCCCCAAGCCTGCAAAGGCAGGAACAAAAACCACTCCTTCGGAACTGTCCACGGAACTGGCCAGTCTTTCCACTTCGGAAGAGGTTTTTATAATATTCAAGCTATCCCTTAGCCATTGTACCACCGCACCTGCTATAAAAATACTTCCTTCGAGCGCGTAGCTTGTTTTACCGTTGATTTTCCAAGCAACTGTGGTAAGCAGGTTGTTTTTGGAAACAATCGGTTTTTCACCAATGTTCATCAACATAAAGCAACCTGTGCCGTAGGTGTTTTTTACCATGCCCTGTTTGGTGCACATTTGTCCGAACAATGCAGCCTGCTGGTCACCCGCAATCCCCGCAATCGGAATTGGGGTTGCAAATAAATTGGGCGTTGTGTGTCCGTAAACTTCACTGGATTGTTTCACTTCGGGAAGCATACTTTTGGGAATGGTCAACAGTTCCAAAAGCTCATCATCCCAATTCATAGTGTTGATGTTGAACAGCATGGACCGACACGCATTGGTCACATCTGTAATGTGAAGTCTTCCATCGGTCATTTTCCAAATCAACCAACAATCGATAGTGCCCATTACTAGATCACCCGCTTCGGCTTTTTCACGGGCGCCCTCTACATTATCCAAAATCCATTTTACCTTGGTGCCCGAAAAATAGGAGTCAATGACCAATCCTGTTTTTTCTCGGATTAGATTGGATCTGCCTTCTTTCTTTAGTTCATCGCAATAGTCCGAAGTACGTTTATCTTGCCAAACAATGGCGTTGTAAACAGGTTCCCCCGTATGTCTGTCCCAGACCACTACCGTTTCCCGCTGATTGGTAATACCGATAGCGGCCAATTGTGACGCCTTGAGTCCTTTTTTGCTCACAGCCTCCGCGGCCATCCCCGCTTGTGTGGACCAAATCTCATCGGGATCGTGTTCCACCCAACCAGGTTTTGGGAATATTTGTGTGAATTCTTTCTGCGCTACGGAGATAATGGTTCCCTTTTTATCAAAAACCACGGCACGGGAACTGGTTGTACCTTGGTCCAAAGCAAGGATATATTGATTCATTTTGTTATTTTAAGTGCGTTTGAATTTACTAAAATAAATCCGAGTGCTGAATTAGTCATTATGGGGAATACATATATAGGGTTGCTTAGGGGTATTAACGTAAGCGGTCAAAAGAAAATAAAAATGGCGGAGTTACGAGATGTTTTGGAAGAAATTGGCCTAAAAAACGTAAAAACATACATCCAAAGCGGAAATATTGTTTTTAATAGTGAACGGACCGATCAAAACAAACTTCAGGAAACAATTGCAACTAGCATTCGTAAGCATTTTGGATTTGATGTGCCGACTTTGGTGATCCAGGATGAGGATATCAAACAAATTTTGGAAACCAATCCTTTTTCAGGAGAAGGGGAAGCAAACAAATTGTACTATGTTTTGCTCAAAAATGCTCCAAAGGAGGATTTGGTCAAGGAGTTCAATCAACTTCATTTTGAAAATGAAGGACACCATATCACGGACAAATGCGTGTATTTACTTTGTAAAAATGGCTATGGCAAGGCAAAACTCAACAATAATGTTGTTGAAAAGAAGCTAAAAGTGGAAGCGACCACCCGAAATCAGAAAACGATGTTGAAGCTTTTGGAAATGGCCTCGGGTTAAGGGTTGAGTTCCCAGATTTTATAGTTCAGTGCTGAGGCAAATGCCACCCAAAGCACATAGGGAATCATTAAAAGTGCTGCAGGTTTGCTAATGACCTTGAACCATTTTATGGTAAGTATGATCATCGTCAGCAAAGCCAAAATGACCACCATTCCACCAAGAGGATTTTTCAATCCGAAAAAAACAATGCTCCACAAGGCATTGAGCAACAATTGAAAAACAAAGTGATACAATGCTGTTTTTACCCAAACATGGTGGTAGCCTTTGGACCAAACTATCCCTGCGGCAACCCCCATCATTATGTACAATGCCGTCCAAACAGGAGCAAAAAGCCAGTTTGGAGGCGTAAAGTATGGTTTGTTGAGGGTAAGATACCAATCGTTTACCGAGCTTTGGGTCGCTATGCTGGAAAGGAATCCGATAGCCAGGCAAATCAAAACGCTTATGGTTATGTAAACAATTCTTTTTTTCATGGTCGGTGCAACTTCGACTAAAATAAGAATTTATTTGAATCCGATTTCCAGTAAGTTTGCTGCTGCTTATATTTGTTTAAACATCCACTCCAAATGACGGAAAAAGATTTTTTGCCCGGTGCCTATCAAAAAATGCCCGAAAACGGCAAAGTAACTTGGAAAGCACCTAGCAATATCGCTTTGGTTAAATATTGGGGAAAGCGCCCAGTTCAGATTCCCGCCAACCCCTCCATCAGTTTTACTTTGGATGCCTGTGCCACCACAACATCCGTGACTTTTGAGAAGAAGGAAAAAAACGATGGGTTTTCGTTCGATTTGATTTTTGAGGGAAAGCAAAAAGCAGATTTTAAACCAAAGATTCAGACTTTTTTGGAGCGTGTTGAAATGTACCTGCCTTTTTTGAAAGCGTATCATTTTACGATTGAAACCTCCAATTCTTTTCCGCATAGTAGTGGGATTGCGTCATCAGCAAGTGGGATGGCAGCCCTTTCCCTGTGTTTGATGGATATTGAAAAAGAACTGAACCCGTCTATGGATGAGGCTCTGTTCCACGCAAAGGCGTCCTATTTGGCCCGTTTGGGCTCGGGGAGTGCCTGCCGAAGCATTAAGGGTGACTTGGTGCAATGGGGTGCGCACAAGAACATTCCCAATAGTTCCGATTTGTACGGCATGGAATATCCGTTTAAGGTTAACCCAGTTTTTAAGAGTTATTGCGATACCATTTTGCTGGTACACAAAGGACAGAAACAAGTGAGCAGCACGGTGGGGCATCAATTGATGCACGGTCACCCCTATGCCGAAAACCGATTTGAACAGGCATTTTCCAATTTAGACAAGCTAAAGCCCATTTTGGCCAATGGAGATTTGGAAGAATTCATTAAATTGGTGGAAAGTGAAGCATTGACCTTGCACGCCATGATGATGACGAGTATGCCCTATTTTATGCTGATGAAACCCGATACGCTGGAAATCATCAATAAAATTTGGGAATACCGTGAAGCAACCAAAACACCTGTTTGCTTTACGCTGGATGCTGGGGCCAATGTGCATTTGTTGTATCCATCTTCCGACAAGGAGAAAGTAGAGATTTTTATTAAAGATGAATTGGCGGAACATTGTGAGAATGGTCAATACATTCACGATCAAGTAGGGTCGGGAGCCATCAAAATAAACGACTAAAAATGAACAGCTAAGCTGTTTTTTTACGTTATTTGCCAAGATTTTAGACCGTGTAAACAGGTTTTTAAGGATAAAATCGATTTGTTTATCGAAATTTATCAAATATTGAACAAAATTTGTTTGTATCTTAGTAGACACATATGAAAGGTCCTTTGTTTTATTCCAAGATTTTATTGTTTGGGGAGTATGGCATTATCAAAGACTCCAAAGGCTTGTCCATACCCTATAATTTTTTCAAAGGGGCGCTTAAATGGGACAAAAACGATTCCGAAATGGCGCAAGAATCCAACAAAAGCCTAAAGGCTTATGCCGAGTATTTAAAAGTACTCGAAATAAAGGAAGAAGGCTTGGTTTCTTTTGACATTGAAGCGTTGGAAAAGGATGTGGCCGATGGAATGTATTTTGATAGCTCCATTCCTCAGGGCTACGGTATTGGAAGTAGTGGTGCTTTGGTTGCAGCTATTTACGATCGCTACGCTACGGATAAAATCACGGTTTTGGAAAACCTGACCCGTGAAAAATTACTTCAATTAAAGAAGATTTTCGGGAAAATGGAATCTTTCTTCCACGGGAAATCCTCTGGATTGGACCCATTGAACAGTTACTTGAGTCTACCTATACTTATCAATTCCAAAGATAATATTGAATCCACCAGTATTCCTTCCCAAAATACCGAAGGAAAAGGTGCGGTGTTCTTATTGGATAGCGGTATGACCGGCGAAACTGCGCCTATGGTGCAATTGTTTATGGAGAACATGAAGCAGGAAGGTTTCCGAAATATGATAAAAGATCAGTTCATCAAACACACCGACGCTTGTGTGGAGGACTTTTTGAACGGGAACGTAAAATCGTTGTTCGGGAACTTAAAACAACTTTCGCATGTGGTTTTTGATCACTTCAAACCTATGATTCCATCCAAGTTTCACCAACTTTGGCAAAAAGGCATCGAGACCAACGATTACTACCTTAAACTTTGTGGTTCTGGTGGCGGTGGATATATTTTGGGGTTCACCCAAGACTTGGAAAGAGCCAAAAAAGCACTTAAAGGACACACCTTGGAAGTAGTGTACAACTTCTAAAAGCAAAATCATGCTTAGCAGAAAAAACAAACTCTTGCTTTTTAAGCTGTTGAGTCTGTTTTCAGTTGTGAGAGGATATAATATCCTTGTAATTACCTTGGCCCAATATCTGGCCTCCATTTATATTTTGGCCCCGAATATTCCATTAAGGGATGTGGTTTTGGATTTAAACCTATTTCTTATCGTTACTGCTTCAGCGCTTACCATTGCCAGTGGTTATATCATCAACAATTTTTACGATGCGGAAAAGGATTTGATCAACAAACCCGCCAAAAGTATGCTGGACCGTTTGGTAAGCCAGCGCTTTAAGTTGACCACCTATTTTATCCTCAACTTTTTGGCCGTTTTCGCAGCAAGCTATATCTCGTTCAAAGCGGTGCTGTTTTTCTCGGCCTATATTTTTGGCATCTGGATTTACTCTCATAAACTCAAGCGTATTCCACTTGTGGGTAATTTGGTATCTTCCACCTTGGCTATTTCCCCGTTTTTTGTGGTGTTTGTGTACTATCAGAATTTTGAGACCGTAATTTTTGTACACGCACTGTTTTTATTTTTGTTGATTTTGTCCCGTGAAATGATCAAGGATTTGGAAAATATGGCTGGCGATATGGCACAGAATTACAAAACCATCCCTATTATTCACGGTGCCAAGGTGTCAAAATTCATCATTACCTTTTTGATTGGACTTACGCTGGTGCCGGCACTTTTGCTCATCAAAACTTTTGATGTGGGTTACATGCACCTTTATTTTAAAGCCTGTATTGCATTGTTGATATTGTTCCTTGCCCTGCTTTGGAAGGCCAACGGAAAAAAGCACTACGTTTGGTTGCACAACATCATCAAATTTATCATCGTTGTTGGGGTTTTCACTATCCTTTTGATCGATGTGGATGTGGTACTGAACCGAATTTTGTAATTCTTTGTTCTTTAGGATTTTTGGAACTTAAAAAGAGTACATTTGCAAAAAATTAGACTGATGGCGAAATCAGACAATAACAAAGGCAGAAGACCTTCCAAAAACTTCAAGGGCGGGGACAGAAAGAAACCGTTTGATAAAAAATTCTCCTCCAAACCAAGGCAGAACGCTCCAAAAAAACCATCCAATCCAGATGAAATTCGATTGAACCGTTACATTGCCAATGCGGGCATTTGTTCCCGTAGGGAAGCAGATACCTTTATTGCTGCTGGAAATGTTACGGTAAACGGAAAAACGGTGACGGAGATGGGTTTTAAGGTGAAACGCTCCGATGATGTCCGTTTTGATGGCAAACGACTCAGCTTGGAAAAGAAGGAATATATCCTGCTGAACAAACCCAAAAACTTTATCACCACTACAAGTGATGAAAAGGGACGCCGTACCGTGATGGAACTGATTTCGAGTGCCTCGAACAACCGTTTGCTGCCGGTGGGCCGTTTGGACAGAAATACAACTGGACTTTTACTGTTCACCAACGACGGTGACCTCACCAAAAAATTGACACACCCCAAGCACAACGTGCGTAAAATCTACCATGTGCATTTGGACAATAATCTAAGTTTGGCCGATCTCCACAAAATTGAAGCAGGCCTGGAACTGGAAGACGGAGCCATTACCGTGGATAGTGTCAGTTACATTCAAGGAGCACCAAAACGCGAAGTGGGCGTAGAGATCCATAGCGGGCGTAACCGTATTGTACGCCGTATTTTTGAGCACTTGGGTTATAATGTTACCAAACTGGACCGTGTTATTTTCGCCGGACTGACCAAAAAAGATCTACCACGTGGGCATTGGCGGCACTTGACCGAGCAGGAGGTGATTAATTTGAAGAATATTAAGTAATCCCTTTGAGTATTTTAGGTTATCTGGTATAGTTATCAGTTCCAAATATTGATTATTGGTACTTGGACTTGGTTTCACCTTACGGTTATTTCATGTCCAGATGAATTCCCTCTAGAAGAAAATCAACCAAGCCTCCCCAATCTATAATGCCCCAGAAAATGGGTAGAATAAAAAGAATGTAAAAAATAAATTTATATCGTTGATTGTTTTTTAAGAATCTGATGACGAAGTATATCAGCGCGTAGTATAAAAACAGAAGCCCAAAAGCAATACTGAAAATAGGCATAAACCCGCCCATTAAAAGCGTGGTAATGATACCTATCAATAATAGTATCAGAACTATTATGGTTAGTTTTTTTATTGTGTTCATTGCTTATTTTTAAATAAATCATATCCTATCCTAAAGCAATTTCGAGAATTTAATTAGATAGGTAACCGCAGAATTGACCAATGCCCCATTTGGGTTGACGGATTCAGTGAAACTGGTCAAAATTTAAAATAATCAACGATTAAACCAATACGTAAATTTGAGCGTCAACGACCATAGATTACCTTCGAGTGGGGATAGTTGCTCGTTGTTGTTAAAAACGAGAAACAGGTCGGAGGCAGGTGCGTAGCGCCATTGCAACCTGGAGTTGATACCAAAATTGTTGCTCTGTTCATTGTATTGGAACAGCGTATTCCAAAATAATTTGTTGGTAAAGGTAATGTCAGCTTCGGTGCCCACCAACCAAAAATCCGTAGTGTACCAAGGTTCGGGCAAGTCCAAATTGTTGTAGCTGAGGTTGGCGCCCAAACTCACGTAGGGCTGAAAACGGTAGCCCAACTGGGCGTTTATATTGGTTCGGTAACCTCCCGAAAAATAACGGCCCAGTCTGGTGGTCATATTATAGGTAAACAGACTTTTGGGACGGGAATTGTATGAAATATAGATTCCGTTCCAATGGTGTTGCGTACCTGCTGCCAATTCCTCTTTGCCCGTGTTGGTGGGATCAAAAGGCGCCAAAAGCTGTACATATTCATTAAATACGTCCACACTTAAGGAACTACGGTCCATAAAATTTACCGCATATCCTAAAATGGACACATAATCCGTGGATTTCATATGAGGGTCGAAGTAGTAAAAACCTGTGAACTGGGGACCATGGCTCACTACTTTTTCACTCGCGGGCAGAAACAGGTGACCTACGGAACCTTCCAATTTGATGTAGTTGTTCCGTGGTACAAAACCCACTTCCGAGGTAAAGTTCTCTGAAATATATTCTTGTTGAACACGCCAGTTCCATTTACGGCTGCTATAGGCCAAATGGGCACCTTGTGCAAAACCGTTGTATGATGAATCAGGACCAAAAGATTTGAGCACAAAAGCCTTACCGTTGTATTGGTTGTCCGCTGAGGCCAAATTATATTCCAGTCCCAGATTTCGGTTGAATTTGGTGTATTGGGTCTGTAAACTGTCGGCAAGCGAGTTATAATCCAAGGACTCTTTGTTCACGAACATTAATCCAATATTGGAACGCGAAAACACTTTTTGCTGCAAGGAAAGCACAGCGAAGTTTTGACTGGGTAGTCCTGTTTCGTCCACTTTGTCGGTTTGCATATCCATCACCCCCAAACGAAGGTTACGGTTTAGATTCCCACTTACCCGTGCACCTGCAATAATGGGTACGCCCAAACCAATTCTACGGGAGAAGAAAGGACGAATCTCGTTGTATCCGAAACTGGCAAAGAGGTCGGCATTTTCAAGGAAAAACTGCCGCCTTTCGGGAAAAAAGAGCTCAAAACGGGTTAAATTGGCTACTTGGCGGTCCGCTTCAACCTGTGAAAAATCGGGATTAATGGTTAAATCTAAATTTAAGGATGAGGTAAGTCCCAATTTTAGATCGCCTCCCACTTTGAATTCATTATCATAATCAATATTATCGATTGTCGAATTGCCAACAGTACCCAAAACGTAGGGAATGAGGGAGTAGTTGAGTCCTTGTTTTGGTGGGGGATTGTCCCACACCATTGTGCCCGTGTAGGCCAAAGAGGCCGTTGGAAACTGCCTTGGAATGGGTGTCCAGCTCGATTTTTCGTTGGTGCTCAGATCCAGCCTGGAGAAATTAATGCCCCACTCGGTTACGTCTTTTTCATATCGGATGGATTTAAAGGGAATTGCCATTTCCACGACCCATTTGTCTTCATAACTCTGTACTTCGGATACCCATTTACTGTCCCAGTTGAGGTCTATGCTGCCACCGTTGGACATAGTGCCATCCCATTGAGCTCCATAGGCGTTTGCCCCAAAACTAAAGCCCGTAGTCTGATTGTTGAACGGGTCCATGAACAACAAAAAATTATCGTTCCCCCCAAAGGAAAAATCCCTTCGGAGCGATTCCACGACATAGGTGTTCCCTGGGGTTTTGAAAAAAGTGGCCAAGAGGTAGAGTTGTCGGTCATCGTAGGCCATCTTCACTTCCGAGGGCTGGGTGGCCTTGCGGTCGTCCATCGGCAAGACCATAAAAAAGTCCTTAGCGGCTTCTGTCTTTTGCCAGGTTGCTTCGTCGCCGATACCGTCTATGGTAAAGGTTTCGTCGGTTTTGAACAGGTGAATTTTGTATTCGGCATTTTTCTTTTGGGCATACGAAAGCGCGCAAAAGAACATGGCAAGGGCCATGAAAACGGGGGTTGAAAAGGCTCGGTTAATCATTGTTTGTTTAGTGCGGTAAAAGTAATGATTTACTTTGTTTTTTAACAATGAAACACAATTGAGCAGCTTAAATTGTCAAATAGACATTTTTCGAATTAAAATTCCAGCTGGAATGTGCCAATGCCCTTTTTGGATTGTTAGATTTTATAACCATCCTATGGCAAAGGCACCGTAACCTCCATGATGGGTCAAACTGATATGGAACTGTTTTCTTCCATTGGTCAAGGTGGGAATGTTTTAACTGATATGATGAAGAAATACCATAGAGCAGTCTTTTCTTTAGCTCTTCGCTTTGTTCCCTATGACCTCCAATATGGATATGCACCGTAATGAACAAGGTGTTTTCACCAATTCTTATTGGATTTTAATCAGGAGCTTGTATGGCAATATTAGAAATTGAAAAGTTACCACTGGTATCTTTTGAAATCACCTCAACCACATAGGTTTCTCCACTTACAAACTGTATCGGTCCCAGGGAATCCGTGGAATAATCCACTTCTTCAAACAGGGTGTTATTGTTCTCTAACACTTTTACATCATAAACCAAGGTATCTCCATCCTCGTCTTTACCCAACCAACTAACCGACATTTCCATGGTTTCGGTATCGAAATCAACGCTGATTTCTGCGGCGTAGGGAGCATAATTGCCCAATGGTATTCCAGGGGTGGCAAAAGAATATGTGCTTCCCGATGTTTCCCCAAACTCATTGATTGCCGTAACAGACCAAGTATAGGTTTTTCCTCTTTGCAGCTCCACCTGGGTCTCTACGTTGGAATACGTATTTTTAAAAATCTCGGAACTGCCCTCCAACACTGCCAATTCATAACTATCGGCAAATTGGGCCTCATTCCAATTAAAGGCAATCAAAACCTTGGATTCATCCGAAGGCACTTCTTCATAATCTGAGCAGGGTTCCCCATTCGCGGGCAATGTTCCCGTAACTGCCATAGGTAAATCATTGGTTGGCTCGGGTTCTGGTGAGGGTTGTTCTCCACCATCACCGCCACCGCAGGAAGACAATAGCACAACAATACAACCATATATAATTCGCGAAATTGATTTCTTTCTTTTCATCGCTTAATAATTTTTACGGTTTCCAATCGCCCATCAACTAGCATTTGCAAGAAATAAACTCCTGATTTGAAGGTGGAAACATCTATATTTTTATCACTCTGTTTATAATCGATTTCCTTGACGAGTCGTCCATCCATTCCAAAAACTTTTGCGTTAAGTGTTTTTTTCTTGGTTAGGATATTCACTTCGGATGATGTTATGGTCGGATACACTTGAATGATATCTCCCATAAAAAAACTATCGGACACAATTCCTTGACAGTCACTTGTGCCTGAAATTGAAATTTCATTCTGACCAAACAAGCTGTTTAGTTCAATGGTTTGCTTTCCAGTATCCCCAAAAGTATAGTTCTGTTTTTCTCCATTCACGCTGACTTCATAATTTTTACTTCCAGTGACCTCGTACACCACGGTACCCTTCTCAGAATCGGTCGATGTTCTTTTACCGGTAACTGACGATAGATTGTTTACAGTAACCCCATACGTTTGTTCGAATAGAATTTCAGGCACCGTTATCGAAATAGTGTATGTTCCGGGTGATAGGCCACCAATTTCAAACTCCTGTCCCGATGCGACATCTTCAAATTGGTTGGAGTAAGCATCACCACCAGATATGGAAATATCCATCAAATGGCCAGGTACAGTCATCGAGAGGTTTACTGCGCCATCCGCACTATCAACACAACTAGGAGTCAAAACATATACTTGGACGGCATCCTCGGGAATAATTTCACAGCCATAATCATCCACAACAGCATCTGGATTGGTATTCAAACAAAGGTCCAAATGATCAAAAACCCCATCGGCATCATTGTCCTCGTTGCATAAGGGTGCTTTACCTCCATCAACAATGGTCCACCCAAAATCATCAATTAAGCTCTGTCGTGCTTCTTCAGAATCACAATATTGACTTGAGCCAGCGTTCAAAACAACATTGTTTTGTTTTAAGGGCAAGCTATTCCAACCAATCAATGTTTTGTCGTAATTATCCAAGGATAATCCTGCATTTAAAAAAAGGTAAACCATATTGGTCACATTACTTATTTCCCACTCTCCTAAGTTTTGGTCAAAAGAAGTTGCACCACCAAACATTCCACTCATTTCGATTACACTTGAGGTATCCCAATTTGAAATATCTTGATTAAAAGAACTGGCATTTTGAAACATGGCTCCAAAATATTCCACTGAAGACACATTCCAATTTCCAATATCTTGATTAAAATTGACGGCATCCGAAAACATTCCACCCATTGTGCTTGCACTTGAGGTATCCCAATTGTTCAAAGGTTGATTAAAAGGTGTCCCAGCAAATGCCGAATGAAAGTCCGAGACTTTCGAAACATCCCAATTGTTCAAGGGTTGATTAAAGGAAGATGCATATCCAAAAACAACTCCAAGGTTGGTTACGCTGCTTACATCCCAGTCATTTAAGTTTTGACTAAAAGCCTTGGCTTCCGCAAAGGTTCCATTTAAACTGGTGACATTGGAAACATCCCAATTCGAAATGTCTTGATTGAATAAATCCGTTGTGTTGAATGCAGCTGTTAGATTGGTGATATTGGATACGTCCCAAGAATTCATCGATTCGTTTCCTATAAGTGACCTACATCCTCTGAACATATACACTAGACTAGTGACCCGACTAAAATCTGGAAGATCCAAAACTGTAACATCCAAATTAGCACAACCATGAAATGCAGATTCCATTGATGTCCATTCGATAGAGCCCCATTGATTCACTTCCATTATTTTATCACTATCATTGGTTGCTTCATCGAAGGATAAATCATTAAAATATATTCTTGGAAAATCGCCACTTATAGAAACTTGATAAGTTCCTGGTGTTGCATAGGTATGTGTAATATTGCCTTCCACATTTGAATCGGAAGTACCATCGCCCCAATCAACCGAGTAGTTATAGGTCTCACCCGGAAATGTTGGAATTGTAATTTGATTGTCCGCCGAAATTCCAGGGTTATCGGTTTTCCAAGTGGTCACAAATGGGCAGTCACCTTTTCCTGCATCAGTTATCGCCCAATTATATTCATTGATTAACTTAAACCTTGCAGATTCACCATTGCAATAAGTGCTGCTGCCAGCATTGAATTCAACACCTTCCTGTAATGAAGGCAAACTTGTCCAACCATTCAAGGTATTGTCATAGTTTTCTTGGGACAAGCCTGTTCTATCAAACATATCTTGCATATTGGTTACGTTTGATATATTCCATTCGCCTAAGTTTTGATCAAAATTATCTGCACCTGAGAACATTTGGGCCATATTAACGACATTGTTAACATTCCATCCTCCAATATCTTGGTTAAAAGATTTGGCCGAAATAAACATCCAACCTGTTGAAATGACATTGGAAATATCCCAATCACCAATATTTTGATTGAACGAATCGGCACCAGCAAACATACCCCACATAGATTCTACATTGCTAACATTCCAATTACCTATGTCCTGATTGAAGGTATTTGCTTCTTGGAACATGTTTGCTAAGTATTTGACATTAGAAACATCCCATTTTCCGATATCATGATTGAACAGAAAACATTGAGCAAAAGCACTATCCATATTTGTTACATTGGAAACATCCCAATCATTTATAGCAGGTGTTCCCAACATCGAATTACAATTAGCAAAAGCAAAAGCCATTGATGTAACTTGGGAAATATTGGGGGTATCATTGGCAAGTAAGTCGAGATTTGTACAACCACTAAAAGAAGACTGCATAGTTACCCATTCTATTGAGCCCCATTGATCAACGGACAATAGTTTCTCCCTATCTCCACCATTATTAAAATATAAACCAGGAAAATTCCCGGTGATTTCAATTGTGTAAACACCAGGAACATCATAAACGTGAGAGGGATTATAGGCATTGGTAAGTGTTGAAATAGTTCCATCCCCCCAATTAATAATTACTTCTCCATAATTTCCAGCATATGTTGGAATTGTAATTTGGTTGTCCGCTGATACTCCTGGATTGTCGGTCTTCCAAGTAGTGATAAATTTCGTTTGGGCAGATACGATAAAATAAGCAAGGCCCAAAAGAATTGAGAAGTAGAATTTTTTCATGCGTTAGTTTAGGTGTGGAAACTTACATTTTTAAAAGCTAACGTGAAAAAACATTTCGATAAAAAGTAATATTTTTCTTATGAAGTCAGTTTTTGTTCAAAACAAGTTTTGTGCTTTTAGATTCATTAGATATCATGATGTTTGCAAATCTTTCAACAATCAGCCTATGGCGAAGGCACCGTAACATCCATGATGGGTTAAGCTAATATGGAACTGTTCTTTTCCGTTATTCAAGGTGGGAATGTCCAATTCGCTCTTTTGTAGCTGATAAGCGCTACCGACATAGTTCAACAGTCTTGTTTTTAGTTCTTCACTTTGGTCTTGTTGATCTACGGTTTTAAATTTTACAACTTTGGAACTCCACTTTTGTATATGCAGTCTTGCTTCGGAGATGATATAGTTTGAGGTTTCCTTGGTTTCAACATAAGATTGGAACCCCTTGAATTTTACGGTTCCGGAATTATTCTGAAAGGTACATTCGAATCCCTTGGGATCATAAAAACGCCTAGGATACTGTTGCGTGTATAATTTATACGAAGCCTCTTTCATGCTCCATAATCGCCAAACCATTTGAAATGGGTTTTTGGCATCCTGGATATACCGTTGTTCGGATTCCGTAAAAAGTTTATTCAAGAATCGTGGTCGTTCCCAATTTGAAGCAAGCTGTGCTTCATGAAGATCAACGATATCATTGCCGACCATTAGTTTTCAAGTTTTGAAGTAACAATGCCCATGGCAGACTTTACGTTCAGCATTTGCTCCATATCCTCATTTTCCAATCGAATATCAAATTCGTCCTCAATATCCAAAATGATATCCACAAGGTTCGCCGAGTTTATCTTGAGGTCCTTCACAAAATCCGTGTCTTCGGATAAGT
This sequence comes from Allomuricauda sp. NFXS6, assembly GCF_040148835.1. Lineage (NCBI taxonomy): Bacteria > Pseudomonadati > Bacteroidota > Flavobacteriia > Flavobacteriales > Flavobacteriaceae > Allomuricauda > Allomuricauda sp. NFXS6. Next base: position 302,237 of record NZ_JAGEMG010000002.1, read on the forward strand.
TTTTGAAAGCCTCCTCATCTTGAATGTAGGGTTCAATTATAGGTTTTAGTTTGGCAATTAATTGTTCCTTCGTCATATTTTTTGAAATGTAAGTTACGGTATAAATTGCTTAAATAAAACACAGACATTCACATCTCCAAAACCAAAACTGGCTTTGGCCACTATATCAACATTGCCATTTATGGATTGTGTAGGGACTTTGGAAGTGGGTATCAGTTCCTTGATGTCTTCATGAAGGTCTTCGCAATTCAGGTTGGGCGCCACAAACTGTTCTTTGAGTTGAATAACACTGGCCACGCATTCAATAGCACCTGCTGCGGCCAAACAATGACCTACCAATGATTTGGTAGAATTGATGAAGGGGAAATCCCCATCTTTTCTCCCCAATGCCTTGGTCCAATTTTCAATTTCTAGCGCATCCTTGGAAGTAGCCGTAAGATGCCCATTTATGACATCTATTTCACTCGAATTTATTTTCGATTGCTTCAGGGCATTTTTTATACATCGTTGTACCGCCTCCGGATTTGGTGCGGTCAAGGTACCGCCTTGGCGTTGCCCGCCAGAATTGACTTCACCGCCAAGAACTTCGGCATAAATGTTTGCACCGCGTTCCAAAGCGGATTCCAAAGACTCCAAAACCAAAGCCCCTGCGCCACTCCCAGGTACAAAACCTGATGCCGAGGCGCTCATGGGTCGCGAACCTTTTTCAGGATCACCATTGTGTTTGTAGGTCATAACGCGCATGGCGTCAAACCCGCCCCAAACGTAGGGCCCGTGATCGCTGCAGCTCCCCACCAACATACGTTTGGCTTTTCCACTCTTAATCCGGTCATATCCCATTAAAACAGCTTCGGTGCCGGTGGTGCATGCGGAGGAATTTGTGGTAACCTGATTGCCCAGCCCCAACATACCCCCTAAATATGCGCTAACTCCGCTGCCCATGGTCTGGAGTACCACTGTGCTGCCCAAACGTCTTACCTGTCCATCATCGAGCTTGTAAATCGCTTCCCTGAATTTTTCCACACCTGATGTTCCCGTTCCAAAAATGAGTCCTGTCTCATAATCTAGCTCACTATCTGGATTCATATAAAACCCTGCATCTTTCCAGGCATCTATACCAGCTATACAACCATATAATATTCCAGAACTATTAAATCCTCGTAATTGTAAATCTGTAAAATATTTTGATTGTAATTCATTGGTAACATTGGGAATACCACCTATTTGACACGAAAAATTAAGGTCTTTTAATTGTTGATGAAAAGTGATTCCCGAGGTCCCATTTTTTAGGGCTTCCGTGAATTGTGAAATACCGACACCGTTTGGTGCAACTACTCCCATTCCTGTTATTACGACTCTGTTTTTCATTTTTTTAGACTACGCTTCAATATGCTCAGCATGACATTTAGTTCCTTGATTATCCATTATATGTTTCTCATAATTACAATTGATTGCTCTTATGTCAGTTTGAGCCTGTCGAAGACTTTCTCCTTTAATTAAATCGTTCTTTCTATGATACACTTCGCCAAGCTCAGTGTGACATATTACTTTTAGTCACATAATTACACGATGACTAATCTGGTTTAATTTTGTTTCCATGTTCTTTATAATTCTTTGAAAACTCAACCAAGTCAGTCCAGTTTTCTTCAATCAATGCTTTCTTTTTTCTGCGGGACCAACCCTTTATTTGTTTTTCAATCTTTATTGCTTCTGATGGATTGGTACATTGTAAAGACCATTTTCAGCTCTACGGGTAATCTTGTACTGGTATAATTGAACTTTCTATGTCCAGAGTTATGCTGAGTTATTCTGCGGTCTAAATCATTAGTCATACCGGTATAGTATGAATTATCCGAACAAAGCAATATGTATACATAATAAAATTTCATCTCAAAATTGTACGCTTCGACAAGCTCAGCGTGACAACGGAATCTTTTTTTGAAGGTTTAGAATTATTATACTTTCAACATTCCTGAAATTAATCCTCTTGCTACGAGTTCTCCGTCCTTGTTGAGCATTTTCACCTTACATTTTAATTTATTAAATCGAAACACTTCCTTTTCGGAATGCACGTGGACTTTTTTGCCGGGTAAAACGGGCAAATAAAAATCCATTTGATGTGAGGTCAAGGCTATTTGTAGATTTTCGGCTTTCATTAATTCATCTTTCATCAGGTAAATTCCTAAACAAACCAAACCAATTTGTGCCATACATTCAGTGAGTATTACACCTGGCGTTATTGGATTATTTTTAAAATGTCCTTCATAAAAAAACTCATCATCTTTAAATGTATAATGCCCCACTATGTTGTTTTCCGTGACGGAAACAATATCGTCCACAAACAAAAACGGTCTTTGATAAGGTAATAATGCTATGATTTCCGATGTCTTCATTTTAAATCAAATGTTCCCCTCCATCCACTGGAATTACCGTTCCCGTAATCCAAGCGGCTTCGTCCTTTGTTAGTAAATAAACCACGTTGGCCACATCCTCAGGGGTGGTCAAACGTTTATTTGGATTTCGTTTTAATGTATGTTTAATGATCTGTTCACTTCCGGGAATCATTTGTAAAGAGGTGGTGTCCGTTACCCCCGCTTGAATGCAATTGGCCTTAATTCCGTAAGGTGCAAACTCCAATGCTATATTTCGGGTGATGGCTTCCAGGGTCGCCTTGGCTGCCGAAACGGCGGCATAACTCTGCCAAGCCTTGGAATTGCCTTCACTGGTAAAACTTAGTATACGTGCATCTGCTGCGAACAATTGTGCTTCAAAAATTGATTTGGTCCAGTCGTACAAACTAATTCCCATAGCCTGTATGGTCAAGGTAAAGTCATCGTGCTGTAGTTCCGCTTTTTCGTCAGAAACCATAGGTTTTAGATTCCCTTTCGCAACACTGTGGACGAGTACTTTTATTTTTTGATTTTCGCCTAGTATTGATTTCAATTCTTGTACAATGGCCTCTCTTTTCTGTTGATGAAAAGCATCACTGTTAAAAGCCTTGAATCGTATTCCTTCTTGCTCTATTATTTTAAATTCTTTGGAAATAGCTTCTTCTTGCATTCTAGGATTACGGTGTACAACACAAATGTTCATGCCATGTTTGGCCAATTTTTTTGCCGTGGCCAAACCTAAACCACTGCTGCCGCCAAGTATCAAGGCCCAATAATTTTTATCTGTAAATTCTTTTATCATAGTTGTCTAAAAATGAAATGCTTCGACAGGCTCAGCAGGACAAAGTATATATTTTTTCACCACTCCAAAAGTATTCTCTGGGCGGAAAAACCTGGTCCAAAACTCAGCATAATTCCTTTATCTCCTTTAGGCAGTTGCCGGTCCATAAATCGTTCCAAAACATAGAGCACGGTAGCACTGCTCATATTGCCGTATAGTCTTAAAACTTCTTTTGTATCATTTATATTTTTGCCAAGAGCACCGAATAGGTCTTCAACCGTTTGAACAATTTTCTTACCTCCTGGATGAAACACCAAATGATCTATATCTTCAATGGTTAGGCCATTTTTCTCTAAAAAAGGATGGATAATATCGGGAAAGTGATCTGCTATGGTCTGGGGAACGGATCGGTCCAAAACCATTTGTAGCCCGGTATTCCTTAATTTAAATCCCATCATATGCTCTGCATCATAAAAGTGGTACATGGCTTCATCCTTGATTTCTGGACCAACCTCATCCTCGTGAGAGGATAGAATAACACTTGCACAACCATCACCAAATATGGCCGCACTCACAATGTTGACCATCGAGTAATCATCGAGTTGAAAGGTTGCGGTTGGCGACTCAACAGCAATAACAACAGCCCTTTTGTTGGGATTGGCCTTTAAAAAATTCTTAGCATATAAAATCCCTGAAACGCCTGCGGCACACCCCATCTCGGTTACTGGCAACCGAACAATATCCTGTTTTAGCTTTAGACGATTGATCAAATAAGCATCCAAAGAAGGAATCATGATACCTGTGCAACTCACCGTGATGATATAGTCCAAATCTGTTGGTTCCAAATTGGCTTTATCCAAGGCTTTCAACAAACTTTTCTCTGCCAGTTTAATGGATTCTCTAACGTAAATGTCATTTTTTTCTTCAAACGAAGTTTTTAAAAACACTTCCTCTGGGCTCATTATGGAATAACGCCTGTCAACAGCCGCATTCTCGAAAATCTTGAGGACTTTGCGTTTAAAACGTTCTTCTTGTCCTTCGAGCCAAAGTGCTACATACGGTAAAATATCTTTGGTTTCTCTGGTATATTTTGGAAGTTGCTTTGCGACCGATGTTATTCGTACTGCCATATTAATTTCCTGCATAGACAGGAATCTTTTTTGTTTCCTATTTTGAGACGCTTCTATAAGCTCAGCGTGACAATTTTTATTCTAAATTAACTCCTAATTAGCCATTGGTAGCGGAATGCCCATTTCCAACAAATTTGTGATCTAAGGTTCAGTTGCTTTGAAATGTTTTCTAATTCTTCCCGCTTAAATGCCCTTAAAATAGAGGTTAATCCATCTTCTACAATCATATGGTTGGAAATGACCAGGCCCAATAATTTAAATAATCCATAAGCAATGCTGTTGCGGTGTAGATCATTGATAACGATGCCAAGCTTTGTCTTTGATTGTATGGTTTTTAGTAGGGTATGGATTTCATCTTGATTCAAATGATGCAAAAACAAGGTGGAAAGCACAATGTCATAATCCAAACTTTGAAATTCATCGGAAAAAACATCCAGCTTTTTAAATGATAGTTCATCATACCCTTCAGATAATTCCACGGCATAGTCAATGGCATCTTGGTTCGCATCAATACCGATGAGATTGAACGAATACTTGTGTTTTCTCCCATAATCCGCAATCAATCTTAGTATATCACCATGACCACAACCTAAATCCACAATGGTATAGGTTTTATCTTTGGGTTGATTTTTCAGCAATTGGCGTAGGCCATCCAAGGTCACATGATTTCCACCAAGCCATTTATTTATTTTACCCAGCTTATCCAACGTATCTCGAAGCAATTCACCCTTCATGGAAAAATCATCCATAAGCTCTGTGGCATTGCTTCTGTATGTGGTGTCTACAAATAAGTTCATTAAACTTTCATGGGCTTTCCGTGTGTCATTCTAATAATTAGCGGTATCAAAAAAGGTGTGCTCCTTAAAACTACCAGTAATTTTGGTGCCAACCAATCTTGTCTGAATAAATAGGCAATGCCATGGCCGACTTTTAATCTAAAGCTGAACGTTTTGTTCCAGACTTTGGCATATTTTCGCTCTAATGCCGCTCGCGTATCTATTTTATTTTGAAGATAGTCAATAATAAGACCTGATGCTAATTGTGCACTCCGTATCGCCATAGCCATTCCGTTTCCACATAGTGGATGAATCATTCCTGCCGAATCGCCGCACATGATCATATGGTTCTCAATGGGATTTTTGGTCTCAAAAGATATTTGACTGATGGTCAATGGCTTATCGAATTCAATATTTGAATTCTGAAATAGCTCCTTTAAGACAAGGTTTTTAAATAAAACTTCATTTTGAAAGGCATCAATATCTTTATAACGCTTAAATGCTTCATAATTAGTGATGTAACATAGATTAATGTGGTCGTTCTCAACCTTGGACACACCACAATAGCCACCTTGAAAATTGTGAAGTGCAACCTTATTTTCAGGAAAATTACCAGACATATGAATCTTTACACCTAAGTATGGAGATTTTTTGGTGATAAACGAACGCTGCAAGGTAGTGTCCAAATTAGATCGTTTCCCAAAGGCACCCATGGTGATTTTTGAAGTAAAACTTTGACCTGATTTAGTTTGAACGCTAAAAACGTCATTCTCAAATATCACATTAATCACTGTATCCTTCAATACGGTAACCTTTTGCTTTAGTGCTAACTGATAAAGCTGAAAATCCATTTCGTATCGGCTCATTCCGAATCCGCCAAGGGGCAATTCAGCTTGTATGGTTTTGTTGTTGTGTGTGGTAAGTTCAAAATTGGTGATGCGCTTTGCCCCAAATTCAAAAGGGTTGAAGCCTAAATATTCCAAATAGGGCAAAACTTCGTTGGACACATATTCGCCACAGACCTTGTGCTTGGGGAAACTGTTTTTTTCAATGAGTAGCACCTTGAAATTATTTTGCGACAAATCAATGGCACTTGTTAATCCAGCCAAACCGCCTCCTATAATTATCACGTCAAATTGTTGGCTTGTCATTTATAGTTTTTGATCATGAACTACCCAAATGGTAAGCATCAAGTATTTATGGTTCTTAACAAGTAGATACTTGTTTTTCTGAAAGATGTGCTTCTCCTACATCTATTGCTGTTACAATTGCAGATATTGTTGATTTTACAAGAAATGGATTTGAGTTAGATGTTTGAATCTAATTCTTTTTTTGTTATAAATCAATTTAGGGCAGATATAGTTTTGACAACATAATGGATTCACTTTTTAAGATAAGGCAAAATATGCTTTTCAAAAATCAATTCGGGTTGTTGAGTTTTTCCGTTTGTGTAGTTTCCGGAAGTTATTACAGCCACCGTTTTTAACTCAGGAATCACAAAAATGTATTGCCCACCAGCTCCTCTGGCCTCAATAGAATTTATGGGTTTACCATTGACTTGATAGGTGTGGTGCCACCACAAATAACCATAACCATTTTTATCTGGTACATTTTCTAAATGATGATGTTCCTTAAACGAGTTGGCAACCCATTTTTTGGAAACTACACGCCTTCCTTTCCATTTACCCTTGGCAAGATACAGTTCGCCAAATTTCAACATATCTTTTGGAGTCAGATACATTCCGCCGCCAAAATACGGGGTGCCTTGCAAATCTGTTTGTATGATATAATTTGAGATGTTAAGTTTTTGAAAAAGGTGTTGGTCCATAAACAATTCCAAGGGGCCAGAAACAACAGAATCCATCGCAATGCCAAGTAAAAACGGATTTGCCGAACCATAATTGGCGGCTGTATTTGGGGTGTTCAGCATAGGGGCTTTTAATACTGTTTTCGCCCAATCATCAGTCGGCTGATAATGGTTCTCGGATGCCAATGAAGTTCTTTCCTGTGTATAATCATCAGCATCCAATCCGGAGCTCATCGTTAAAAGACTTTGAATATCTATTTTGGATTTTAAACTGTCTTTGAGGCACTTATATTTTTCAGGCAGAAAATCGAAGATGGATTGCTCTACGGTGGCAAATAACAATTCATCTTTAGCTATTCCTACTACGGCAGATGAAATGCTTTTGGATGCGGAACGCATATCGTGTGGAATATTTGCGTCATACCCTTGAAAATAGTTTTCATAAATCAATTTTCCATTTTTTGAAACTAAAACGGAATGGGTGTTCGGGTAAGAATCCTTTGCAATACGGTTTTCCATTTCGGTAAGCTCTAGCGTGGAGGTTTTATTTGGACTGGCAAAGCCGCCAATCTTCCAATCCGTTGTAGATTTTTGTAGGGCTATCTCAGTGAGCAAATTCTCTCCTAAAAGAACCTCTAAGTGAATATTATTTTTAAATAGCTGCCCTTTAAATTGAAGCCCGGTTTTAAAATCGGTAAAATAAATAACATCATTCTCTTTTTTAAAATTAGAACACCAGGTTCCCGTAAAACGATTGTCCCCTAAAATTGGATACGCTTGGTAATCATTACCTTTTCCATTTTCCACACTCAAATAAAAATCGAGTGACTTCAATTCATCTACCATCAATAGATTCCAAATTCCCGTGAAGGTATTGGCCTTGGATTTGACAAGTTTTATGTGATAAAGAAGTAACCCGGATTTGATAAACCCATTGATTTCCTTTCCATTTTCCGAAACTGTGCCTTCAAAAAAATAATTGTCGGAAAAAGAGATTTTTAATCCTAGAGAATTGGTTTTTTTAAACTTTTGATCAATGATGTTTCTGTGGTTGTAAATCTTGAAAACAGGATTTTCAGAATCCAGATTTTCTATAGCAACCTTTAGGTTGAATTCCTTTGTAGTCTTGATTTTTCCTTCCCAACCCCCGGTATAATTGGCCATATCTTGGCTAAAAAGACTAAAGGAAAGAAGTGCGAAAAAGGTGGTAGTGGTGCTTTTAAGTTCCATTTTTTGATTGATTCTTGATGAAGAAGCAAAGATGAAACTATATACAGCAGCAAAATTGTATAAAATTAACATCAGCTAATTTTTTTCAACAACGCTGTTGGGGTGGAACGATAAACCCGCTTAAAGTTTGAGATGAAATGACTCTGATCGTAGAAACCACATTGATAACAGATTTCTGTCATTGAAAATTTGTTGGAAGCAAGCAGGCAAAATGCTTTGTTCAGTTTTACCAGTCGAATGTAGTTGCCAAGGCTTGTTCCAAAATACCGGTTAAATTCCCTTGATAAATGTACTGGATGAATCTCCAGCGCTGAACTCAATCCTTTTAAGGAATGATCCATTTGTTCCTCAAGCAACAATTCTTTTAATCGATTTACCCAAGCTGGCTTTTGTGAACTTTCCTCTTTATCACTTTTTACAGCATTGAAAATAGCAATCAAATGATTGTCAATACTCAAATTTGAATAGGGGTCGTTTATTTTACTCTCAATGAAAATCTGGTTCATTGAGTTTTTGATTATGGGATTCTTTAAATTGATACTCCCTTCAAAATTGGACAATTCGATGTCAAAGTTGGAAAACCAATCTTCATTCATTTCAATGTGAAAACCTCGTGTGAATTCATTTGGTTTTATATTGTAATGTGCATCTTGCCAGTTATGGAACAACAAATTTCCAGGTGCTAAATAATAGGATTCTTTTTTATTGGATTCAAACAATTTGCCCTGAAGCAGATAGGTGAAATAGGGATTTTCGTGATAGTGCCAATCCACTTTCTCCTCGGTATACTCGGTATCGGTAACAATAAAGTTATCATAAGCCGATTTTTGATAATGTGTTCCGTAATACTCACCGGGTTCTAGCTTGTCCATTATTTTTTCAGCTTACAATTTGCCCATATTCTCGAACAAAGTCCATTCGTTGGGATCCAAAACAATGGAATCAGGTTGGTCCTTGGTTTCGATTGCGATATTTTGGTTGCGTTGGTTCACCTCGATTGTTTTGATGGTCAGTTTCCCATCTTTTACTATACCTATTTCCAAAGGAAATACAAATACGTGATGGTCTTGTAATTGCTTTATGTTGAGGTTGATGTTTTCATTGCTGTAATCCCAGTTCCATTGGATTTGAGGGTGGCCCTTAACAAACAACCATTGTTGAAAAAATGATTCCAAATCTTCTCCTGACACCTGTTCCATCATATGCCGAAAATCCTCGGTAAGTACATTGCTGTTTTGATACGTAGCGTAGTAGTTTCGGATGCCCTCCCAAAAAACGCCATCACCTAATCTGTGACGGAGCATGTTCAGTACCCATCCTCCTTTTTGGTAGGTGTTGGTACTCAACACTTTCATCGGGTCTTTGATGCTGAGGTCCACAATGGGAGCAGGATTTTTTCGGTAATAGTCAAAGATTTGCTGTTTATCGATGGCCAGTTCCTCTTTTCGGCGCTCATCGCCGTACACACTTTCCAAATACAGGATACAGAAATAGGTAGCAAAGCCTTCGCTGAGCCAAACATGGTTCCAGCTTTTTTCCGTAGCAGAATTTCCAAACCATTGATGGGCGATTTCGTGGGCAATCAATGGTTCCACAGTTTTGTTCCCCGTTACCGAATTTTCAAAATAAGCGATGGTGCCGGCATTTTCCAGCCCGCCCCATTGCGTCTTGGCTTGCATATTGGCCAGTTTTGCATAAGAATAAGGACCGATATGATCAATGAAGTAGTCGAACACATTTGCTGCAACGGTATAATCACCGAAACCTTCTAAACGGTTTTGTGGATATACCCAAGCGGAAACTTCAATGCCGTCAATGTTATCCACCAATCTTGAAGCAAATTCAGTGACACCGATGGTCATCACTTTAGTGGCCACCGGAGCAGGTTCGCTATAAATGGTGAGTTTATAGCCATTTTCAAGATTGCTTTCTTCCATTTTTTTGCCCGTTGCCATCACATCGTAGTGGTCTGGAGCAGTAATCTGGAATTCCACACTGGCTTTATCGTACGGATGGTCCACGGACGGAAGCCAATGCCGCGCCAAGTTGGGCCAATTGTCGCCAAAAAAGGAACGCTTCCCAAATTTTGTGGTGTCGATGACCAAGCCCTTTTCTGGAACACCTTGGTATTTGATGGTGTAGGTCTGGATGGAATCCTTCGAATTCTTCGGAACAATGCTGATTTTGTTATCGTTGTACGTATAGTTGGCTTGGGAACTATTTTCCATCACTTTGGTGACTTCCATACCAAATGCACCGTTTTTTTGGATGAGGTCCAAAGAGAAAGGAGCAGGGTTTTCTTTAAACAGAACCCTTACCTGTGTTTCTCCTTTAATTTCGTTGGATGCATCGTTCAAATGAAGACCAAAAACATAGTTTTGGATATCGACGGATTCATTTTTCGCATACACATCCTGTGCAAATGAAAATTTAAAAAAAGCACTACATAAAAATAAACCGAGTAAAATTCTGATGGACATAAAATCAAGTTGAAAGCCTTAGGCTTAAATTTCAACCCAATTTATCTATTTTAGGCCAAAACCTTTTCCATTTTCTTTTTTATCTGCTCCAAACACAGATTGCCCAAGCTGCCTTCGTGGGTGTGGTCAATATCCCGTTTGGGTTTAAAATTGCCATTTTCTATGGCTTTGCCCATAGTTTTGTAGGCATCGCGGAAGGGCATTCCACTTTTTACAAGCTCGTTCAAGGTGTCCACACTAAACAGATAATCGTACTTGGGGTCGTCCAAAATGTTTTTGTTGACTTTGATTTCTTTTAGGCTAAATGTCATCATTTCCAAACAGGCGTGCATATCTTGTAGTGCTGGAACAATAACTTCCTTCACCAATTGAAGGTCCCTATGGTAACCACTGGGCAAATTGTTCATGATCATGATCAATTGGTTCGGTACCGCTTGAATCTTATTGCATTTCCCCCTGATCAATTCAAATACATCCGGGTTTTTCTTGTGCGGCATAATGCTGCTCCCCGTAGTGAGCTCGTTCGGAAAGGAGATAAAATCAAAGTTCTGACTCATGTACAAACAAATGTCCATCGCCATTTTGGATAGCGTAGCGGCCACGCTGGATATTCCAAATGCAGTGGCTTTTTCCACTTTGCCACGACCCATTTGTGCTGCTACCACATTGTATTTTTGAGTGGCAAAGTCCATATCTTCTGTAGTGAAACTTCTATCGATCGGAAAAGAGCTTCCATAACCGGCGGCACTTCCCAAAGGGTTTTGATCGGTAACTTTATGGGCGGCCTGTACAAAGTATAGATCATCCACCAAGCTCTCGGCATAGGCAGAAAACCAGAGCCCAAAAGAGGAAGGCATTGCGATTTGCAGATGGGTGTATCCCGGCAGCAAAACATTTTTGTGCTTGTCCGCTAGTTTCATTAATAAGTCAAACAGTGTTTTTACCTGAGTTTTAATTTCGGTCAACTCATCTTTAAGGAACAATTGCATGGCGACCAAAACTTGGTCGTTTCGAGAACGGGCAGAATGAATTTTTTTACCGGTATCTCCCAATTTTTCGGTCAGGATAAACTCAATTTTCGAGTGCATGTCCTCGAAATCATCCTCGATGATAAATTTTCCCTTTTCAATATCCTTGGCTATGGCATCCAATGCTTTTACCAAGTCTTTGCCCTCTTCTTCTGTAATCAAACCTACTTTGCCCAGCATTTTGGCGTGTGCCTTGGAAGCGATCACGTCATATTTTGCCAATACTAAATCCAGTTCACGGTCGTTGCCAACGGTAAAATGGTCTATTTTTTTATCGGTACTGAATCCTTTGTCCCAGAGTTTCATACTATTCAATTATCAGTTGTCAATTATCAATAAACAATTGGTCAATGTAAATTGCTAATTGATCATTGTATTTTAGTTATTGCAAAAATCCCATAAGAATTTTAATGTAAATATCTATTCCTTCCTCTATTTCTTTTACAAAGATAAATTCGTTTGCAGAGTGGGAGCGTGTACTGTCACCAGGCCCCAATTTTACCGATTGACAGGTCAAAGCGGCTTGATCGGACAAGGTCGGGGAACCATAAGTTTTTCTACCCAAGGCCAATCCACTTTTTACCAAATCGTGGTCTGGGTCTATGGAAGATGAGTTCAATCGTAAAGAACGAGGCGTCATTTTGCACGGTGCTTCCTTCTGAAGGATATCCGCTATTTCCTGATTACTGTAACAATCGTTCACCCGAACATCAATCACCAAATCCACGTGGCCAGGTACTACGTTATGCTGGTTTCCTGCGCTGATTTGGGTTGTGGTCAGTTTTACTTCGCCCAAAGCATCAGAAACTTTATCAAAGGAATAATCTTTGAGCCATTGTAATACTTCAATGGTGTTGTAAATAGAATTATGGTCGTTGGGGTGCGCAGCGTGTGATGGAGTTCCCTCCACAACGGCATCAAAAACCACCAACCCCTTTTCTGCAATGGCCAAATCCATTAAGGTGGGTTCGCCCACAACGGCCACATCAATTTTGGGTAGTATGGGAAGCAAAGCGCGGATACTTTTTTCACCAGCATCCTCTTCTTCACCCGTGGCAGCCATAATTATATTATGACTCAGGTTTTCGTTTTCATAAAAATGAACAAAAGTGGCCAAAAGTGATACTAAGCATCCACCTGCATCATTACTGCCAAGTCCGTACAATTTACCATCCTCAATATGGGCATCAAAGGGGTCTTTGGTATAAGCACTGTTCGGTTTTACGGTATCGTGGTGTGAGTTGAGCAACAAGGTTGGTTTGCTTTCATCAAAATGTTTGTTGAACGCATAAATGTTGTTGTGTTGTCTTTTTGTTTCCACCCCAAATCCCTGTAGAAATTCCTCAATGGCATCCCCCGTTTTATCCTCTTCCCCTGAAAAGGAAGGTGTGCTGATAAGTTTTTTCAGCAGTTCAATGGCTTTTTTCGTTAATATATCTTGGTCGATTTTCATAAGGTTAATGTGGTATAATCTGAATTACCTGCTTCGAGCATAGTGGTGTTTCCTACGCAAACTTTGGATACCTTGTTGCGCAGGGCATAAAAACAATTGTGCATTTTGGGAAGCATACCATCCGCAATAATCCCATAGGCCAAAAGTTCGTCATACCCTTTGGAGTCAATATGCTGAATCACGGAGTTTTCGTCCTCAATATCTTCGAGCACTCCTTTTTTTTCGAAGCAATAGTAAAGAGTGGTTTCAAACTGGTCGGACATGGCAATGGCCAGTTCCGCCGCGATAGTATCGGCATTGGTGTTGAGCATTTGTCCTTTTCCATCGTGGGTGAGGGCACAGAAAATCGGCGTAAAGCCTGCCTGCAGTAGTTTAAAAACTCCGTAGGTATTCACCATGTCCACGTCGCCGACAAAGCCAAAATCGATATTTTTTTTTGGTCTTTTGTGTGCTAGAATGGCGTTTGCGTCGGCACCGCTCATTCCAATGGCATCGGTACCCAGAGATTGCAAGTTGGCCACTATTTTTTTACTGTATAATCCTCCGTATACCATTAGCGCTATGTCCAAGGTTTCTGCGTTGGTAATACGTCTTCCGTTTACCATTTTGGATTCCACCCCCATTTGATGGGCCAGTTCTGTGGCTTTATTTCCACCTCCGTGGACCAAAATTTTGTTGCCGTCCATTTTAGAGAACAGTCCCAATACGTGCTTGCACACCGCTGCGTCCTCTATTAGGTTACCGCCTATTTTCACTACGGATAATTTTTGTTTCATTTTATGTATTTATAATCCCTCCATCTATGGTCACTGTGGTTCCCGTAATCCAAGAACTATCATCAGAAACCAAAAAAAGCACAAGTTTAGTAATATCTTCAGGTGTGCCCAACCTTTTTAACAGTGTAGTCTTTTTCGCATTTTCCACAGCGGTGTCCGGTTGCTCAAATGCTTTGGCAGATTCCCACAATAAGGGAGTGTCTACGGGACCGGGACAAATAGCGTTCACTCTAATTTTTGGGGCATAATCAACTGCCATTTGCTTAGTTAAGGCAACAGCTGCTGCTTTTGAAGCGCAATAAGCCGGGTGATTCGGGAAACTCTTAAAGGCGGCAATGGATGCATTGATCAAAATATTGCCTTGCGGTTCTTTCTGTAAGTAGGGGAGCGCATATTTACAAAGATAAAATATGGAACTCAAATTGGTGTCGATGGTCTTACGCCATAAATCAATAGAAAGATTCTCAACATTTCCAATACCGAGAACACCAGCATTCAACGAAAGGATATCCAGCTTGCCAAAAGTTTCCATCGCTGTATCGACCAGTTTTTTGTTGTAAGATGGATCGGTAACATCTCCTGGAACAAATACGGCATTGCCAAGATTGTTTTCCAACGCTTTACCGCTTTCTTGGTTTCTGCCCGAAAGCACCAAATTGGCTCCTTCACAAGAAAGTGCCTCGGCTATGGCTTTTCCCATGCCACTTGTTGCGCCAGTTACAATACAGACCTTATCCTTTAGTTTCATTTGTCTTCCAATATTTTCTTTAATACAATTTGAGCTGAGAAAATCCTGTTTTTTGCTTGTTCCACTACTAAGGATTGTTCACTGTCCAAAACGGCATCTTCCACGATCATGTTTCTTCGAACAGGAAGACAGTGCATAAACTTGGCTTTTCCCAATTTGTCTTTTGTGATGGTCCAATTTTTATCGGTACTCAGTACTTTGCCATAATCAGCATAGCTGCTCCAGTTTTTTACGTAGACAAAATCGGCATCCTCCAATGCTTTGTCTTGGTCGTATTCTATTTGGCATCCTTGGGTCAATTCTGGATTAAGTTCATATCCTTTGGGATGCGTAATCACGAAATCCGCCTCCTGCTTCTTCATCATCTGAATAAATGAATTAGCTACGGCGTGCGGCAATGCTTTTGGGTGCGGAGCCCAAGAAAGCACGATTTTGGGCCTCTTTTTGGTTTCGTTTTCCTTCAAGGTGATGGCATCTGCCAAAGCCTGAAGCGGGTGTCCCACCGAACTTTCCATATTTACCACGGGGATTGTCGCATACTTGGCGAACCCGTTGATGACTTCCTCCGCTTCATCCTTTTCTTTTTCGACCAATCCCGCAAACGCTCTTATGGCCACAATGTCGGAATATTGTGAAACCACTTGTGCAGCTTCTTTAATGTGTTCCGAGGTACCTTTGTCCATTACGGTGCCATCACCATATTCCAAAGCCCAGCCTTCGTTCCCGAAATTCATGATCATTACTTCCATACCAAGGTGCATGGCCGCTTTTTGTGTACTTAAGCGTGTCCTAAGACTATTGTTGAAAAACAACAAACAGATTGTTTTTCGTTTGCCCAAATCTTCAAACTGATAGGGGTCTTTTTTTAGTGTTATGGCTTCGTCCACCCAATCGGGCAGGGATGCTATATCGTTTACTGTTAAATAATGCTTCATTATAATGTTTTTTTCAGCGCTTCAAAAAATAGGTCTATGTCTTCTTTGGTGATGTTCAAGGCAGGCAAGAAGCGCAATAATTTTTTGTTTTTGGCACTTCCCGTGAACATATGCTGTTCCAAAATCATTTTTTTTCTTAGGTCGGCGATTTCGAAGTCAAACTCCAGACCTATCATCAATCCTTTTCCTTTTACGTTTTTGATTTGTGGTATCTCTGCCGCTTTTTCCTTAAAATAAGCACCGAGTTCAGCAGCGTTGTCCATCAAATTTTCATCCTCCAAAACTTCCAGAACCGCAAGACATGCTGCACAGGCCAGATGGTTACCGCCAAAGGTGGTGCCCAAAAGTCCGTAGGAGGGTTTAAAAGAGTCATGAATCAAGATACCACCAACAGGAAAACCGTTTCCCATACCCTTGGCAATAGAAATGATATCAGGTTTGATTCCATGATGCTGAAAAGCGAAGAATTTACCACTTCGTCCGTAGCCTGATTGTACTTCATCGGCAATAAGAACCACATTGTTTTCTTTACATTTTTCAGCAATGTACTGGAAGAATTCTGTGGTAGGTTCGTCCAATCCACCTACTCCTTGAATGGCTTCCAAAATTACGGCACAATAGTTATCGGAGGTGATTGCTTTTTCAAAAGCCTCTTTATCGTTCAAAGGCAAAAAAGTAACCTCTTGTTGTTTGTTGATGGGTGCATTGATGCTCGGATTGTCCGTTGCGGCAACGGCGGCTGAGGTTCTCCCATGAAAACTATTGGTGAAAGCGATTACTTTGGATTTTCCGGTGTGAAAAGAGGCCATTTTTAAGGCATTTTCATTGGCTTCTGCCCCTGAATTACACATAAAAAGATCGTAGTCCTCACAGCTGGACATTTCTCCTAATTTTTTGGCCAATTCCTTTTGCAACGGATTTTGGACAGAATTGCTGTAAAACGCCATGTTGTCCAATTGCTCCTTGATACGTTTTACGTAATGTGGATGTGTGTGACCAATGGAAATTACGGCGTGTCCTCCATAAAAATCCAAGTATTTTTCTCCTTTATCATCCCAGACCTCAATGCCTTTAGCCTTTACGGGAGTGACATCATAAAGTGGATATACGTCGAATAGTTTCATAATCTTTTATTTGTCACCTCGAGCGCAGTCGAGAGGTGTTTTTATATTTTTCTTCAATAAAGGTCTCGCATCTCGACTCCGCTCGATGTGACAGCTCGACCTAACATTTTTATCCTTTTCTGATTTGGCTTATTTTTTCAAATGAGGAAACAATTCCCTTGATCAATGATGAGCTCAATCCTTGGTGTTCCATTTCGTTCAAGCCTTCAATGGTGCATCCTTTTGGCGTGGTCACGCGATCTATTTCTTCTTCGGGATGACTGCCGGATTCAATTAATAGACTTGCGGCCCCATTACAGGTATGCATGGCCAGTTCTTGAGCTTCTTTTGCATCAAACCCCAATTGTATGGCCCCTTGTGTTGTGGCACGAATCAAACGCATCCAAAAAGCAATACCGCTGGCACAAATCACCGTTGCCGCCTGCATTTGATCTTCTGGAATTTCCATGGTATGACCCATGCGGTTAAAAATGGCCTTGGCCAAGTCAACCCGTTTTTTGCCGGGCTCGTTACTACAAATACAGGTCATTGACTTACCCACAGAAATAGCCGTGTTGGGCATACTTCGGATAATGAATTTATCATTGCCTATGATTTCCTCGATTTTCGGAATGCGGAAACCCGTAATGGTGCTGATCACCACGTGCTTTTCGGTGAGCAGGTCTTTGGTTTCTTCCAAAATGGAGGCAAAATGCCCCGGTTGCACCGCAAAAACAAGGATGTCCGAATTTTTGACTGCTTCTTGGTTATCCGAAGTGACGGTTACATTGCCGTATTTTTCAAATTCCTTGATGGATTCGGTGTTCCGTTTGGTGAGGTACATTGTGGTGGCTCCGTTGCTGTGCAAAATGCCTTTGGCAATGGCCATTCCCAAATTTCCCGCTCCTATAATGGCTATTTTCATGGTTTCTTTAGTTTTGTCATCTCGAGCGCAGTCGAGAGATGTTTCAAGTTTTTGAATATGGTCTCGCATCTCGACTCCGCTCGATGTGACAGCTCGACCTCATAATTTTAAAACACGCCCGCCTTTAACAACAGACCTTCGGTTTCCGGGAAACCGAACATCAAACTCATATTTTGTACTGCTTGTCCGGATGCCCCTTTCAATAAATTATCAATGGCCGAGGTCACCAAAAGGAGGTCATCGTACTTATGCAAATGGATGTGGCATTGGTTTGTGTTTACCACTTGTTTCAAATGCAGTTCATCTTCTGACATATGCGTAAATGCGGCATCTTTGTAAAAGTCGTTGTACAACTGTTTTGCTTCTTCCAAGCTGCCGTCGTATTTGGTGTAAGCGGTGGCCAAAATCCCTCTGGTAAAGTTGCCACGGTTCGGCAAGAACATCAGCTTGCCTACGGAGTTTCCGAAGGAGTTCAAGCTTTCACCGATTTCTCCCAAATGTTGGTGTGTAAAAGGCTTGTACCAAGAAACATTGTTGTTCCTCCAGCTAAAATGTGAAGTTGCGGACAATCCAACACCTGCACCGGTACTTCCCGTAACGGCGTTTATATGGACATCATCGTTCAACAAACCTGCTTTTGCCAAGGGCAACAACGCCAATTGGATGGCAGTGGCAAAACAACCTGGGTTGGCAATGGCCTCTGCAGCTTGTATGGCAGACTTGTTCAGTTCGGGAAGCCCATATATAAATCTTTGACCGTTAAAAACAGAATCAGCTTGTAATCTGAAATCGTTGCTGAGGTCGATGATTTTTGTTGATGCTGAAAATTGGTTCTCGTTCAAAAACGAGGTTGAATTGCCGTGTCCTAAACAAAGAAAAACCACATCAACTTCTGGATTTATTTCTCCAGAAAACTTCAATTCCGTTTGTCCCAGCAAATCCTGATGAGCAGATGTGATGGGTTTGTCCGCTCTTGTGGTGCTGTACACAAAGTCAATTTCGGTTTGGGGATGATTGAGCAATAGTCTGATTAGCTCCCCACCTGTATATCCAGAACCTCCTATGATTCCTGCTTTAATATTTTTTTTTCTCATATCAATGGAGAATTATTTATCGTCATGCTGAATTTATTTCAGCATCTCACTCTAATGAGACCCTGAATCAAGTTCAGGGTGACGGCTCTTAAATTTTATTGTTTACGTGGTTTGCAATTTTTCCGGAGTTGGACAAAATCTTGATGAAACCTTTGGCCTCATCAGCGGTCCAACCTTTGTTCATTTCTCCATAACTTCCAAAAGAGGCGTTCATCAAATCGTGCTTGGAAGTGATGCCGTTCAATTCAAATCGGTAGGGATGTAAGGTGACGAATACATCTCCCGATACATGTTTTTGGGTATCTGTCAAAAAGGCTTCGATGTTTCGCATTACCTCGTCCAAATAATTTCCTTCGTGCAACAACATCCCATAAAAATTCCCCATTTGCTCTTTTTGGTATTGTTGCCATTTGCTCAAGGTATGTTTTTCCAACAAATGGTGCGCTTTTATAATGATCAATGGTGCGGCAGCTTCAAAACCGACCCTTCCCTTGATTCCAATAATGGTATCCCCTACGTGGATATCCCTGCCAATGGCATATTTGGACGCAATGGCGGATAATTTTTCGATGTTGGCAACAGGGGTGTCCTGCTCACCGTCAATGGCTACCAATTCACCTTTTTTAAAGGTAAGCTTCAACTTTTTGGGCAGTTCTTTTTCCAATTGGCTCGGGTAGGCACTTTCGGGCAAGGATAAGTGGGAGGTCAAGGTCTCGTCACCGCCTACGGATGTTCCCCATAATCCTTTGTTGACGGAATATTTGGCTTTCTCCCAAGAGTAGTCAATACCGTTTTGTTGCAGGTACTCAATTTCTTCTTCCCTAGCCAACTTTTTGTCCCTGATCGGGGTAATGATTTGAATTTCGGGCGCCAAGATTTGAAAAATCATATCAAATCTTACTTGATCGTTACCGGCTCCGGTACTTCCGTGTGCGATGTATTTGGCACCAATTTTTTTGGCGTGGTTCACGATTTCTATGGCTTGAACAATTCTTTCCGCACTTACCGAGAGTGGATAGGTATTGTTCCGAAGCACATTTCCAAAGATGAGGTATTTCACCACTTTGTTATAAAAGGTGGTAACTGCATCGATGGAGGTGTAGGAGCTAGCCCCCAAGGCAAGTGCCTTTTCTTCGATCTCCACTATTTCAGATTTGCTGAAGCCTCCCGTGTTTACGCTTACCGCATGCACTTCAAACCCTTCTTCCTGTGATAGATATTTGGCACAATATGAGGTATCCAATCCGCCGCTATAGGCTATAACTAATTTTTCCATTTTTCTTTTAGTTTGTCATTCCTGCACTTCGCTTTGCTCAGCATAAACTCCAGCAGGAATCCATTTAATGTCTTAGTTTTTAAGTATTCTCAATGGTACGACTGCTCCTTCGACTACGCTCAGGATGACAGCTCGACCTGACAATTTATTTATCTTTCTTTTTAAGAAAAAGGCTTTCTTTTATGCTTTTGAGCCTTTTAAAAGCTTTTTTGTTTATTTTTTCAGGTTCTTGTTTTTGTGCTTTTGGGTCGTGCAACATCCCTGTACAAAGGCACATTTTTCTTTCGGTACGTGTTAGAATATCAAAATTCTTACAGGTCTGACAGCCTTTCCAGAATTCAGGGTCGTCCGTAAGTTCGGAAAAAGTAACGGGTTTGTATCCGAGCTCGTAGTTCATTTTCATTACGGCCAAGCCCGTGGTGATACCAAAAATTTTGGCATCGGGGAATTTTTTTCGTGATAGGTCAAAAACTGCTTTCTTGATTTTTTTGGCGAGCCCTTGATTTCTATAATCGGGATGCACAATCAATCCAGAATTGGCCACAAAGTCTTTGTTTCCCCAAACTTCGATATAGCAGAAACCTGCAAACTTATCACCATCCAGAGCAATGATGGCGTTTCCGTTCTGAAGACGTTTGATGATGTACTCGGGCGTACGTCTGGCGATACCCGTACCTCGAACCTTGGCCGATTCGGTAATGGTATCACTTATGATCTGTGCGTATTTAAAATGTGATTCGTTAGCAACAATAATTTCCATTGCAAGCGATAATTCTGTAAAAAATTGAAAAAATGTATTTGGAGATTTTGCGGAAATGGACTCACCTATTTCCAATAGTTATATTGCACCCTTACGGGCGACGACGGCGGGGAGTAAACGGACTGATCGGAGCAGTGATGCTCAAAGTAGATAATATATACAGTTGTCCTTTCATTCAGGGGCTAATGTACAAATTAATTCGAATTGGGCTAAAGTTGCGGTTACTTTTTGAAGAAATATAACTTTTTCGGTCTGCTACCTATCATTTCGTAAATAAAAAAGCCAATTACCAAAATGTATTCAACGGCTAACAACCACAAATTTTCTTTATAGTCTGGGTTGGAGTAGGCATAATAACTTAAAATGATGGTACAGGACCATACCAGAGGGAACCTGTAATCGGTAAAGATGGCAAAGCCCAACAAGAACACCACGTACCACGGATGAACGGTGCTGGAAAGGAAATAGTAACAGGCCAGTGCAAATACCATGGAGGTAATGACACTTTGCAATTTTTGGTTTTTCCTTAGGAACGTAAACAACAACACAATTACAATGATGGCCTTTGTAAGCATGGAGCCGTAGGAGTCAATAAGTTCCCAAGGTTTGGCTTCGTAATAGGTAACGGCAATCTTTTTTACCACATTGTACATACTGGCGTTGAACTCAAAATTGGAAAACCACAGTCCGACTGTCTCCGCATAGTTATCGATAAAAATAGGAGAGTAAAATGGTAGTAGTAGGGCTGCACATCCCAATATTACCAGTGTGTAAAAAACGACACTCTTTTTAAATCCAAAATATTTTAGGAAGATGGGCAAAAAGAGGATAGGCATTAATTTTACCATGATAGAGATGGCATAAATGGGTGTTGCCCATAACCACTTGTTTTTTGATATGAGGTACAATGCCCAAACAAAAAAGAAGAGCATTACGCCTTCAAAATGGAGGTTTCCCGTAAGCTCTATGATAACTAAAGGATTCAAAAAATACCAAAACGCCATGTGGTTGGCCTTGTTAAGGTTTTGCAATAGCTTTCTTCCGAAATAAAGAACACCCAAGTCTGCCAAGATTACAGTTAAACGCATGGCAATCATGGAACCCATCACACTTCCTTCCCCTAAAATTGATGCGAGTGCAAAGAGAACTTGGTTTACTGGGGGGTAGTTGCTGTAGTGCCGAGCGTTTAGAGCACTCATGCCTTCATGGAGCTCATTCATGCTGGTAAAGGACACCATCCCTTCTTCCATAATTTGGTCAGGGGTATACAAATATGGGTTGATGCCATTTTTAATGAGTTCACCATCCCAAATAAAGCGATAAAAGTCTTGCGAAAGGTTAGGCTCTGCAATCAAAAATACCAGTCGAAACAGAATTCCAACAATCAAAAGAAATTTGAAGTTCCATTTTTCGAACTGGATGATTTTATAGGTAAGGTAAAAGGTGGCTCCGAAGAGCATAAATAGCTTAACAAAGTCGGTACGAACCAAATTGTAAGCGAAGCTCCAATAGAATAAAATACAAGCGACAGCAAATAGTATCGGGTATCTGTGCAGTCGCCAGTAAGATTGCATGGTTTTGTTTTATGCTTTGGAAGTTAAGGATTTAAAAAATACAAATCCGAAACCTAAGAACAACATTAAGTGGAACGGGAACAATCCGTAGTCGTTCAATGGTATGGCACTGTACATTCCGAAAAGAAAATAGATCATTAAGGCAAACTCCAAGATCATGTTGGGCGATAATTTGGTGGTCAAATATTTATTGCCCTTCCAAGTGTCTTTAATGCTGTTGATGTTGAATTTTGGGGTTCTTACAAATTCGCTTCGCTTGCCCAAATGTCCTTCCAAAACGGCAACGGTATTGTGCAAAGAGAAGCCCAATGCCACAGAGAAGAAAGTAAAGAAGAGTTTAATATAGTCCACAAAATTATCAAAACTACTGCCCTGAATGCTTTTGTAGGTAAACCAATAACACACAAATAGGATGATGGTACTCAAAATGAAGAAGCTGGTAACTTCAAACACCCAACCTAAATGTCCGTAAGTGTTTTTGATGTAGAGCATGGGAATGCTCAGCAAAGCTACGGTGAACACGCATAGGAACATAGAGCTGTTCAATAGGTGCATTACACCATGGAACTTGGTTTTAAAAGGTATGTTTTTGGACGTGATGACACTCCAAACAGTCTTTCTAAAGTTTTCGGCCCCACCTTTGTTCCAACGGAATTGTTGCGAGCGTGCTGCACTGATTACAACGGGAAGTTCAGCTGGTGTCTCCACATCTTCCAAATATTTGAATTTCCAGTTTTTCAGCTGGGCGCGGTAGCTCAAATCCAAATCTTCGGTAAGGGTGTCTCCTTCCCAGTTACCAGCATCAAAAATGCACTCTTTTCTCCAAATACCTGCGGTACCGTTAAAGTTGATGAAGTGTCCTTTCGAATTTCTTCCTACTTGCTCTAAGGTAAAGTGGGCATCCAAAGCAAAAGCTTGGATACGGGTAAGGGTAGAATAATCTCTGTTGATGTGTCCCCAACGGGTCTGCACCACACCAATTTCCTCATCCTTAAAATAAGGAACGGTCTTTTTCAGCCAATCGGACTCTGGAAGGAAGTCTGCATCAAAAATGGCAATAAAATCGCCTTTGGCGATTTCCAAACCTTCTTTGAGGGCTCCTGCTTTAAAACCTTGTCTGTTTTCCCTTCGTATATGTTGAATGTCCAATCCAGTTTCTTGAAGCTCTTGTACCCAACGAGCCGTTTCAATTACAGAATCATCTGTGGAGTCGTCCAACACCTGGATTTCCAATTTGCTTTTTGGGTATTCTATTTTGGCAATGTTCTCCAACAAACGCTCCATTACATATTCCTCGTTGTAGATAGGAAGTTGAATGGTTACGAATGGAATTTCTTTGGGATCGAGCAGGTTAAATTTTGGAGCTTCTTCGTTTCGTTTTTTGTAGCCCAGATAGTTGATCAGCAGATTCAACTGCGCAAGGCTATAAAAGAAAATCAAAAGCAAGGCGAAACTATAAATAGCAATGATGATGTAAGCAATAGCAAGTCCCATTTATTTTAAACTGTATTTAAAGATCCAACCCAATATTTTTATGCCCGCAAATATAGTACCTTTTACCGTACCTGATACTTTTGAGATGCCAATTCTTCGTTTGTAACGTACTGGTACTTCGATATATGACATTTTTTTCCTCAAAACTTTCAATTGCATTTCCACAGTCCATCCATAAGTGGTGTCCTGCATGTCCAATTCTTTGAGCTTTTCATATTTTATCGCCCTAAAAGGTCCCAAATCCGTAAACTTTGACCTGAAAAATAATCGCATTAAGAATGTGGCCAATTGGTTCCCAAAAACCTGTTGTGGGGTCATTGATCCCGGTTCGCGAAGTGATTTTTTTCGTGCTCCGACCACAAAATCGATGTCATTTTCCAAAATTGGGGCGACAATCTTATCCAATTCCTCTGGATAATCTGAATAGTCTCCATCGATAAATACGATAATATCGGGTGTTTTGGATTGTTCGGAGATGTAATTTAATCCCTTTAAACAGGCAAACCCATAGCCCTTGCGGTTTTCGGTGATTACGGTTGCCCCCGCTTTTTTTGCATTTGCAATGGTATCGTCAGAGGAACCGTTGTCGACAACCACAATTTCAGATACTTGTTGGGGCAATTCTGAAACTACCAAACCAATGGAATCTCCTTCGTTGATTGCTGGGATAATGACTTTGATATCCGCCATTGGCTGGGAATAAACTTTAGTTACCCCATTGTGCATTATGATTGAAATTCGTCAGTTCGAGTGATTTTTCGCAAGAAAAATTGTATCGAGAACCAGAATTTCAAGTCAAAACCCGATTCTCGATAAGAAATTCCTTTGGAATTTCACTCGAATTGACGGATTTTGATACATGAAGCCTTCAAAATGCACAACAGGTTTTAGTTAATGTTTAAGTTGCCAAAACTAAAATTTTCCATGGATTCTACCTTGAATTGTTCAAAAAGAAAAGTGATTTACTTCTTGTTTACGAGGGTCATCAAATCCACATCATTGCCCAAAAGCACTTGATTGCTGTCAATTCTACCTTCAAGCGGACCGTTCTCCAATTTGAGGACGCCCCTAGGACACACGGCTGAGCATATACCGCAACCGACGCAACTGGACCTTACGATGTTTTCACCTTTTTGCGCGTAGGCACGCACATCAATGCCCATTTCGCAGTACGTTGAGCAGTTTCCGCAAGAAATGCATTGTCCGCCGTTGGTGGTTATTCTAAATCTGGAAAACAATTTCTGCTGAAAACCTAGGATAGCAGCCATAGGACAACCGAATCTGCACCAAACCCTGCTACCAAATATGGGATAGAACCCGGTTCCGATGACTCCAGAGAAAATACTGCCAATCAAAAAAGAGTACGATTTACGAAGCGTTCCAGATTTGAAGAGAAAAACTTCTCCCTCACCACTAAAAAAGTGGAATCCGATCAACGCAATTATAATCACAAAATATCCGATGGCTCCGCATTGTGCATCTTTTTGAAGCTGATTTCTTTTAAAAATCATCACCCAAGCAAACACTAAGGTCAACAAAACGCCTACGCCGATCAAAAAAGAGCTTTTCGTCAGCCAGTATTTGCTGGTATCAGTCCCCAAATAGGAATAGATGACCGCTGTGGTCATCAAGGTCACAAAAACTACCACGCTATGCACCACCCAACGCTCAATTTTCCATGCTTTGGTAGATTTATCACTCAATTGCCTAAACGAATCACCAGCGGTTTCGGCAAGTCCACCACAACCACAAACCCAAGAGCAATACCATCTTTTACCGTATTTGTATGTGAGTATGGGAGTTATCACAAAAATGGAAAGAATGGCAAAAATCAATAGTGCAAACCCAATTTCCCCGGAGGTTAAGAACATTTTGATACGGTACCCCTCAAAATTATAATAGTTGAGCGGCCAAATATTTTTCAGATCAAAATAAGGGAGGCTACCACCGTCCAAAATCTTGTGACCGTTCAAACGGGCCATCAGTTCTGGAATGATGAACGCAAAAGCGGTTTGAAAGAACATCACGCTCCAAGTGCGCAGTCTTTCGTATCGATTATGACGGTATTTCCAAAGGAACTTGATGCCAAAAATCAAAATGGCCACGGTATAGAGCGTGCCGTAAACAAACCACTGGCTTGCTGGATTTCCGTTCAAGAATATGCTGAGGGGATCAAAAAGGCCGATTACTCCTTTGTTATCTCCATCGCTGACCAAACCTAGATATTCAGGATAAAAGTAGAGCACAATGTAAAAGCCTGTGAGTGCAAGACCTGCCATCCAGCCCCATAAACCGCGGCTGGAAATTGACTTGAACCAAACCCCATCGTTTTTGATGCCGGGCAATTTTCTGGAATAGGCATCCCAAGAGAACAAAATGGTACCAAAGGTGATAGCCGAAAGCGATAGTGTCAACCACAGGGTTTTATTCGGAAATCCAACATTAAAAATGGCCAAAAGCAGAATGCCTAGTCCGGACATTCCTAAAAAAACGGCAATTTTTTGACCGATGCTCAAACTTTTTGGTGGTTCCCCGGTAAGGGCCATACTTTTGTCGTACGTGCTCATAATTATAGGTTAGGCAATCTGGAAGATGCGTTTTAGGTTTTTCTTTTTCAGTTTGATGGATTTTCCAAAATCGGAATTGTATTTGGATACGATCTGCGCTTCAAAATTTTTATAAAATTCAGGGTCAAAATTGGCATCTACGAGATGCTCCATTACATAATCGACATTTCTTTTATCGTTGAGCCAACGGTCAAAGATTTCGTGTCGTAAACGAATGCCAAAGGTATTGATGCCCAAGAGTGTTTCGGAATCTTTATCAAACGCTAGGGTGATACAGATTTTTTCTTTGGGATGCCTCCAATGAAAATGAGCTTCCGTTTCTTTTTTTCTTTTTTCTGAAAATACCCAACCATAGGTTTGGTATTCGATATCCAGAAATTTGGCTGAGTTGAACCAGTGTCCGGGTTTGTATTCCATTCGGTTGTCACAAATGGTCTGGGCAAGGGTTTCTCCCATCATCCGGCCCGTGTACCATACCGCTTCAATAGGTCTGCGATTTCCAATGGCTTCATGCTGCTCGGCACAATCACCGATAGCAAAAACATCTTTAACATTGGTCTCCAAAAATCGATTTACTTTAACACCACGGCCCAATTCAATGCCCGAATCTTTGAGGAAATCAATATTTGGAGTAACGCCAGCCGTCAAGCCCACCAGATTACATTCAATTTGTTCACCCGATTCGGCAAGGGTCACGGATTTTACTTTTCCGTGTTCATCTGAGTTGATTTCTTTGAGCGAAGCACCCAAACGCAGGTCAATATGGTGTTCCCGAATATGTTCGTTGATCATTTCTGATTCGCCTTTGGGTAAGACGCCGTTCCAAAAACTGTCCTCTCGAACCAAAAAAGTAACAGGAATGTTGCGAGTGCGAAGCATTTCGGCCAATTCGATGCCGATTAAACCGCCGCCCACAATTACAGCGCGTTTGCAGACCTTATTGTTGGGGGCATTTTCTTCTAAAAGTTCCAAGTCTTGTTTGGAGTAGAGTCCTTGGACCCCATCTAAATCTTGACCGGGCCATCCAAATTTATTGGGTTTGGACCCCGTAGCTATAACGAGTTTGTCATAATTAAGGTCTGGTGCTCCATCAATTTGAACAATTTTTTCTTGAGTGTTTACATGCGAAACATAGCCCTCTACCAATTCAATTCTGTTTTTCTTCCAAAAGTGGTTTTCGTAGGGTTGAGTATGCTCAAATTTCATGTGCCCCATGTACACGTACATTAAAGCGGTTCTTGAAAAGAAATACTTGCTTTCGACCGAAACAACAGTGATTTTTTTATCGGAAAGTTTCCGGATATGCCTAGCAGCGGTAATTCCGGCTATTCCATTTCCAATGATGACAATATGTTCCATGGGTTGGCTTTGATTGTTTTATATGTCGAGTTTTATGGAAAGAACTTAACAGTGAAATGGAATTTAATAAGAATTTGGCAGCTAAATGATGCTTTAAAATTATTATTTTAGAGGGTTCCACAATTATTATGAAGAAAGTAGTTCTATTATGGGTCTTTATTTTTGCCTCTTGCGGTAGTGGCAAGTTAGCCAAAGTCAATGGTGTCAGTTTTGTCTCGTCCCGGGAAGAAGTGGCTCAACATCATATTGCCCCTGTTCTGGATATTCAGGCCAATTATGCGGCCATTATGCCTTTTGGCTTTATCCGTGATTTGGATTCGCCCGAATTGGTTTTTGATTCGGACCACCAATGGTATGGGGAGAGAAGGGAAGGAGCCAGGCAATACATTCAAAAAATGCATCAAAATGGGGTGAGCGTGATGGTAAAGCCCCAAATCTGGATCCATAGAGGTGAGTTTACAGGAAACATGAAGATGCCAACGGAAAAGGATTGGAAGCAACTGGAAGTAGCGTACGAACAATTTATACTACTATATGCAGCACTGGCCGAGGAAACCCAGAGCGATATGTTTTGTATTGGAACGGAGTTGAAAACCTTCGTAAACGAGCGACCTGAGTTTTGGAACAGCCTTATCCAAAAAGTAAAAAAGGTATACCACGGTGAACTTACCTATGCTGCCAACTGGGACGAATATGCCAAAACACCGTTTTGGGGTCAATTGGATTACATTGGGGTGAACGCCTACTTCCCATTGTGCGAAAAAGAAAATCCAACCATTCAAACACTTACCGAGGGATGGCAACCTTGGAAAACTGAAATGAGGGAACTATCCAAACAAGAAGATAAACCTATTCTTTTTACGGAGTTTGGGTACCGAAGTATGGACTTTACCGGCAAAAAACCTTGGTTGGTCGACCGAAACCAAATGAATGTTAATCTTCAGGCCCAAGCCGACGCCACGCAGGTAATCTTTGATGAATTTTGGAATGAGGATTGGTTTGCGGGCGGCTTTGTTTGGAAGTGGTTTATGCAGCACGATCAGGTAGGGGGGCACGAGGACAACCGCTTTACGCCCCAAAACAAACCTGCCGAATCTGTAATCCGAAGACAGTTTGCAAATGTAAAGCAATCCAGTCTTCAGGATTAATAAATTAATTTGTCCGAAATTTTGGGCTAATTCGTAACCGAGCTACGTGTTTTTTTACCATATTTGCAACACATCCCACCCAAAGACATACAATAATGAAATCACGATTATCCCTTCTTTTTTGGGTTTGGGCCTGTACGTTCATTTTTGCACAGGAAAGCACTTACTACAAGGTGGTTGCAGAACAAGGAGACGGTATTTTTTCCCTGCTCCGCAAACAAGGATTGGATCCTGCTAAACACTATGGAGAATTTTTGGAACTCAATTCGGACAAGATAAAAAAAGGAAGCGCGCTAAAACTGGGTGAGGCATATAATGTTCCCTATGCTGATGATTCCTTTAAGAAGACCGGAGTAATGGTCGAGGCCAAGAAAGATGCGGAGGAACCCATTTTTGATAAGGAACTTGCCCAAATGTCGCTAAAAAGTAATAAACTCAAGGATGCTGTCTACTACTTGATTACCGAAAACAGTACTGAGGGAGATAAAGATTTTATAAAGGATATCACCCAACGATTGGCAGCAGAGCTAATGGTGAACGGAGCCCAAGTGTATGTGATGGGTGATGAGATTGCCACGGACTTGGGGGGAGATATATTCACAAAAGATGTGTTGGGAGATTATATAAAGGTCGTTAACAAACGTTACTTGCAGAACACGGGTAAATACCAACGGGTATTGTTCATCCGTACTGAAAACATTGTAAACTCAGGCAATTTGAATGTGGCCGTTTATCACTATAACAAAAGCACCCAAGGACAGCGTTTTGCAAAAAACCTTCAAAATGTTTTTAAGGAAAAAAGTATTTCAAGCAAATCTTCCAATGAAGCCAGCTTGATTTTCGAAGATCAGAACAGTCTGTATTTGGCCAGAAACATGCTGCCGGCCATTAGCTTGCTTACTATTGAAAGCGGTTCCAGTATATCGGACAGCAAGATTTCCCTCAAACCCAACAAAAAAGAATTTGCCAACTTGATCAGCAATGGCATTATTAATGATTATGTTGATTTGGAATTTGAGAATTAAAATGAAATCTTTTCAGTTTACCGTTTTACTCAGCATTTTACTTCAAGGTGCAATCTGTGCCCAAGAGGAATTTCCAAAAGTTATTGCCCAAGAAGGGGATGGTATCTATTCCTTGCTCAGAAGGCACGGAGTGAGCCCAACAAAACATTACAATAAATTTGTATCGTTGAACGCAGAGGATTTGGGTGAGGACGAATCGTTGTTTATGGGACGTTCCTATGTATTGCCGGATACTTTGGCAACCAAAAAAGTAGAGGAGATTGATCAAGGAATTACCTATCCCATTTTTGGAGAAGATTTTAAAAAGGTGGATGCTGTGAGCAAACGCTTGGACAAAACAGTCTACTATTTAATCTCAGGGCACGGTGGTCCAGACCCGGGCGCTGTGGAAAAGTACCGCGGAAAATTGATTTCTGAAGATGAATATGCTTATGATGTAACCCTTAGGCTGGCCCGTGAGTTGGTATCACATGGTGCGGAGGTACATTTGATTGTTCAGGATGAAAATGATGGAATCCGAGACAGTAGGTTGCTGGAATTGGACACGGATGAGACTGTGCAGTCCAATACTATTCCGTTGAGTCAGTTGGAGCGATTGAAGCAGCGCTCCAAAGCTGTAAATGATTTGTATCTGAAGAATTCTGGGAAATATCAACGTTTACTGGTCACTCACGTGGACAGCCGTAGCGAGGGAACCAATATCGATGTGTTTTTCTACCATCACGAAAAGAGCAAAAACGGCAAAAAACTGGCAGAGAGCATTCACCGGACATTTTTTAGGAAATACAAAAAATTTCAGCCCAACCGATTGTACAACGGTACTTTTATGGAGCGAAGCAGTTTGTACATGGTTAAAAATACGCTTCCTGCCATGGCCTATATCGAAATCGGCAATATCAGAAACAAAAAGGACCAGCGCAGAATTTTAGATCCGGATAACCGACAGGCTTTGGCCAAGTGGATCTCCGAAGGAATTCTGTTGGACTACGAATCTTCCAAGACTACAATTTCTAAATAAATCACCTAACAACATCCGCCACCATTATAGTGGTAGGTACTTTCGCTAATGTAAATTTCATTCGAAGCATTTGACAAGGCTGCTGCTGTTTTATCACAAACTGCTAGGGGTTGGTTTTGTTGTAGCACGTGTCCTTTTTTGTCATCAAAATAATCTTCGTTGCCAAAATAGATGGCTGTTTTACCTGTAAAAACACAAGGTCCATCCTCTGGCATTGGGTCTTTGATAGCTGCAATTTCAATGGATTCGATATGGATGAGTTCATTTGTAGGGTAATGGTTTGGGGATAATACCCTGTAAGACCGTTTCCCGCGAATCTCGATGGTGCCGAACCCAGCATCGGTCAACACTTTTACATAATCTTTCAATGGAATACTGCCGCTCAGGCATTGCGCTCTCAGTCTATCATCATTACGGAGTTCATCACTCATAGGCTGCTCGCAAATAGGGTCGCTCATCACCAATCTGCCGTGCGGCTTCAAAACACGGTACATTTCGGAAACCGCTTTTTTCAAGTCCTCTATTTTAAAAATATTGAAGAGGCAATTTTGGGCGGCCACGTCAATACTTTCATCTTCTACTGGTAGATGTAATGCATCACCTTTGACCAAGTTCACATACTCACTTTTGAACCAATCGTTTTCTTGTTCGGCAATTTTGAAGTTTTTTCTGGAAGCCTCCAACATTTCATCTACGGAATCCACTCCTGTTACACCTCCTTGTTGTCTGGAAAAATAGGAGAATTGAAGCAGTTCCATTCCGCCACCTACCCCTACATAAAGTACTTTGGGATTGTTCACCAAATCCTGTGCGGAAACGGTGCTGCCACAGCCATAGTTCATTTCTTGCATAATCTTGGGAATGGAAAGCCCGGGAAATTGCCAAATGGGGTTGGTGGTACAGCAAAGCCCAACATCTGGGGTTAGGGCGGCCTCTTTATAGAGGTCTTGGGTGGCATCTAAATAGCTCATAGTTCTTTGATTAATTCTTGAAACAGCTTGATCATTTTTGGCTCCGTTTGCTTTGCTATTTTTATAATCTCCTGAACTTCAACGGGTTCTAGATTATCTGGGTCACATTCATCGGTCAATACGGATACCGCTACAATGGGTAGTCGTAAATGATTTGCAACAATTACTTCGGGAACCGTACTCATTCCCACAGCATCGGCGCCCATAATTTTGAGCATTCTATATTCGGCCTTGGTTTCGAGTTGTGGGCCAACTACCGAAACATAGACTCCTTTTTTAAGTGATATATTCTCTCTTAACGCAATAGCTTCCAATTTTTTGCGCATGTCCAGGTCGTAGGGTTCGCTCATATCAACAAATCGGTCGCCAAACTCTCCTACATTTTTAAAAGCTAAGGGAGAACCTCCTTGAAGGTTGATGTGATCTTCTATCAACATAATATCCCCTTTTTTAAAGTTGAGGTTGATGGCACCTGCCGCATTGGAAACAAACAATTTCTTGATGCCCAATTGATGCATAACCCGAATGGGATAGGTGATGTCCAGAAAATCATAGCCTTCGTACAAATGAAAACGCCCTTGCATTACCACGGCTTTTTTGCCTTCGATTGTCCCATAAATCAATTTGCCGGTATGGAATTCCACAGTAGCCAAAGGAAAATAGGGGATGTGGTTGTAATGGGCTTCAATGGAATTTTCTATTTTGTCCACAAGTTGTCCCAGGCCCGTGCCGAGCACAATGCCGATTTCTGGGGTTTCAAAACCTCGCTTTTTTAAATATTCAACGGATTCGCCAATCTGTTTTTGTGTCATTCTTGTATATGTTTTAAAAATGGAGCAAAGGCTTTTACATCTTTTATGTCTTTGTAGTAATCCACATCATTTTTCTCATCCATTAGTGCCACTTTTTCGTTTTTGATATCGGAAAGTGTATCCTGTAGAACGGTATCTGTGCCCCAGTTTTTATTTTGGAACAGTTCAGGTTTTATGGATTTCATCCCCAAAAGATAGTAGCCGCCATCTTCAGCGGGACCCACAACATAGTTGTGGTCTTTAAATTTTGAGAAAGCCTCTTCCAAATCGGATTGGTTTAGGTGGAACATATCGCTACCAATAACGATGATATTTTCAAAACCGGCTTGGAATCCTTCTTTAAAGGCATTCATCATTCGTTCGCCCAAATCCTTTCCTACCTGAAGTTTTTTTTGGTAAACATTGTTGTCCCAAATATCATCTTGCCAAATCTCCTCCGAATAGTAGACCCATTTTTCAACCTTAAGATTTTTAGTGAACGTGACGGTATGGTCCAATAAAAATTTATAAATATCTAAAGCGACTTTGTTGCCCACTTTAGCGGCCAATCGGGTCTTGCATTTACCGAGTTCGGGGTTTCGGGTAAGGATTAAAAGTAGGTTTTTGCTCAACTTATTTAGATTTAGTTGGGGTTTGCAAAACGTTGTTTAAAGATAGGTAGATTTTTGGTTTCATTCCTTTCAAGCATGTGGGAATTATTTTTTTGAATGTAGCCTTGGTTGCCATTCAAAGTGATTATTTCTTGGTTTTCAGAAGCATGTAAGGTGGGAGATAAAATTTCTTTATCTTGAAAAAGATTATTTTAACTTAAGGTAATGTTTAGACTAATTATCAGTTGCATAGTGATGGCTGCACTTGTTTCTTGTAAGGAAAAAAGGGAAGAAGTGCCGAATCAACCGAAAGAGGAATCATTGTACAAGGAGGAGTATCGTCCGCAATTCCACTTTTCACCAAAGGAAAAATGGATGAACGACCCTAATGGGTTGGTCTTTAACCAAGGGGTTTACCATCTTTTTTACCAATATTACCCGGAGGATATTGTATGGGGCCCCATGCATTGGGGACACGCTGTAAGTGAGGACTTGGTGCATTGGAAGCACAGGCCCATTGCACTTTACCCTGATGAGCACGGCTATATTTTTTCCGGGAGTGCAGTAGTGGATAAGAAAAACACCTCGGGTTTTGGTGCAAATGGGAAAACACCTTTGGTGGCCATTTTCACATACCATTCCATGGAAGGGGAGAAGGCTGGAAGGAAGGATTTTCAAACTCAGGGTATAGCCTATAGTTTGGACAATGGCGACACTTGGAAAAAGTATAAGAACAACCCTGTGATTCTTAACGATGGCATCAAGGATTTTAGGGATCCCAAAGTATTTTGGCATGAGCCGTCTGACAGTTGGATTTTGATCTTGGTAGCTGGGGACCACGCCAAATTTTATAGTTCCAAAAACTTAAAGGATTGGACATACTTGAGCGATTTTGGTAAATCGCAGGGTGCCCATGGCGGGGTATGGGAATGTCCGGATCTTTTTCCCTTGAAAGTAGAGGGTTCCAATGAGGAAAAATGGGTCTTGATCATTAGTATTAACCCCGGAGCCCCAAATGGTGGCAGTGGGACTCAATATTTCGTGGGAGATTTTGATGGTACAACTTTTACTTCCGATCAAAAGAATCCTAAATGGTTTGATTACGGAACAGATAATTACGCAGGAGTAACCTATAACAATGTTCCGGAAGAGGAGCGTATTTTTATAGGATGGATGAGCAACTGGGACTACGCCCGAGATACGCCTACAAAGAAATGGCGAAGTGCTATGACGGTGCCCCGAAAATTATCCTTGCACAAAGTTGCGGATGATTGCTTTTTGACAAATTACCCAATTGACAAAATAAGTGGTTTGACCAATTCAACACTGGTCAATGAGGTTGAGGTGGCGGCCAATACATCGGATACCTTACAGGTAGAAGGGCTCAATCAATCAGAGATTCGGCTTAGAACGGCCGCTAAAAATTTTAAATTACTGTTTAAAAATGAACTGGATGAGGCGTTTGTAATGACTATGGATTCCGACAATCAGATTTTTTCTGTAGATAGAACTTTGTCCGGAAAAGTTGATTTTCAAGAAGATTTTGGAGCCAAAAAGCATGTCGCACCTTTAAACGGTATAGAGGGAGATGTAAAAGAGTTCAAAATATTAATGGATTGGTCGTCCATGGAATTGTTTGTGGACCAAGGAATGCTTTCCATGACAGAACAGATATTCCCAACAAGCCCTTACCATACCTTAATTATTGTAAATGAGGATAAGCAGGCTCCCATTGCAATTGAATCCATCAAGAAGATGCAATCTGTCTGGTAATGTTACATTACGCTGATCAATGTCAGTTTTTTTGAACGATTTACTTATGATCTTTGTCATAAATAGTGGGTATGGGTATTACACGGCAACAGTTGCAAAAAATGGCTTTGCAGATTGACGAAGTCATAAATTTGATTCAACGGCAACAGGCTATTGATGGTATTTTGCCTGCTGAGGTGTGTCCGGTTTATAGGGAAAGTGCAAAAAATTTATTGCACTATGCTACCTTCCGAAGTTTTGATGCCCGAAACATGCAAAAGGGTCTAAAGCAATTGGGCTTAACGCGTCTTGCCAATTCGGAAGGGAATATTTTGGGGAGTATCATCAATCTGAAAATTATCGTTAACAGCTTATTGGGAGCTGCTCCAGACCTTTCCAAGAAAGAGTTTTTAAGCATTGGTGATGGTGCGAAATTACTTGTAAAACATACTGATGAACTTTTTGGGACCAATACCAAATCGCGAAGGGTCAGGATTATGGTCACGCAGCCCACCGAGGCAGCCACCAATTACGATATGGTGTTGCAAATGGTAAAAAACGGGATGGACTGTGCTCGAATAAATTGCGCGCATGATGGTCCCGAAGTTTGGAAAGCCATAATTGACAATGTGCGCAAAGCAGCTAAAGAATGTTCCGCCACTGTCAAAGTTGCCATGGATTTGACAGGGTCCAAGGTTAGAACAGGTAGCATTGATTTCACTGTGCAAGGAAAACGATCCAAAGCTTCAAAAAAGAAAGAAAAACAATTTATTCCACTTAATAAAGGGGACCACCTTATTGTTACCGACAGAGAAAATGGAGCAACCCTTCCAGAGTATGATAAAAACGGAATCGTTGTGAAACCTGCGACAATTGGTTGTGTACCTTCTCAAATTATTCAACGTGTAAAAAAAGGAGAGCCCATTTTATTTGATGATGGCAAAATCGAGGGCGAGGTTGTGGAAACGGCTTCGGAATCGTTTCGGGTAAAAATAACACGGGCCAAAGTTGGCGGTGCAAAACTAAAAGGAGAAAAGGGAATCAACCTGCCCACCTTGGATTTGGGCATTTCTGGGCTTACGGACAAAGATCGGGAAGACTTGAAGTTTGTGGTTGCTCATGCGGACATCGTAAATTACTCTTATGTAAACGATGAAAATGATGTTGACGACCTCTTGTATGAATTGAAAAGATTGGGGGCAGATGAAGAATTGGGCATTATTCTGAAAATTGAGACCAATTTGGCGTACAGGAATTTAATAAGCATTCTAATATCTGCGATGCAGCGCAAGCATTTGGGCATTATGATTGCCCGCGGCGATCTGGCATTGGAAGTGGGTTGGAAAAATATGGGAATGGTGCAGGAAGGGATTTTATCGTTTTGCAGTGCAGCCCATATACCGGTGGTTTGGGCCACTCAAGTATTGGAAAGTCTTGCAAAGAAGGGCATGCCCTCAAGGTCTGAAATAACCGATATTACTTCTTCGGTTCAAGCTGAATGTGTAATGTTGAACAAAGGACCTCATGTAAATGAAGCGATATCTTTTTTGGATGAGGTACTAATAAATGTGGAGGATTATCACTACAAGAAAGAAGTTTTGTTACCGAGAATGAACTGGAATTAAAAAAGGGCACCTGATCAGGGGCCCCCTATAAAGACACATTACTAACTATATTGGGTTTGTGTTAGTGTTTAGTATAGTTAACTAATGTAAAGGTAGATACTGCTTAAAAGAGCGTAAACGGATAGTGCAATTACAACGTACCAGAATAGGTACCCTAGCTTTGCTTCCATAGTGTTCATTTTTCTGAGTGTTTGTATTTAGTTGAGTTAAAACTATAGCTCTAAATTATCTATAACACCCATTAATACAATCCAGTTTTTTATTGGTTGCAGTAATTAAGACATAATTGGTTATAAATGTTATGTAAATGGAAAAAGTATTGTTCTTAGGTAATAGGGTGCTTAGCGAAATTGAGTTGTTCGCTGAAAAACAATAATTTAGGAAGGTTTTGGGAAGGGGAACAAAAGTTTTTTGGGAAGGGTATTGGTTTTGGAACCACCAACACCCTTCCACAAAAGGTATATTAAACCAAAGGGGAACCTTTGAGGCGCTTTTCTATTTTACGCTTCTTTGCGGTAATGTTTTTCATGGTTTCCATTAATTTGGAATCCTTGGTTTTTTTATAAATCTCGTTTATGGAAAGAATCAAGCTTTTTGCTTCCCTTGAGGCCTTAACCCTATCGCTGGTGGACATGTGGCTCATGGGCCTTTTTTCAAACTCTTCCGCCTTTTCTAGTAATTCGTGGGTCATTTTTTGTTTTTAAAATTATTCGCAATCGGCTAAATATAAGAGTTAGTTTGATATTTTTTGCCTATGGAACTATTTGATTTCCATATTTATGAAAACATTAAGAAGTGGATCGGCTAAAGTGTTGAAAAAAACCCAATAAAAATGGATTTGGGGGTTAACGGGTTGATAATGTGTCCTTAGCTCGCAAGAAATAAGATGGGCCAAGGAAAGCAGGAAGATGTTTTTAATGTTAAATAAATGTAACGTAATTGTAAAACAAATATTATTTGGGCTATTTTTGTTGAAAATTTTGACTTGGAAATAATCTGGAAAAATCTAAAGGATAAAAGGGCATTGCACCATGAGCGCAAAATCAATTTAGAATATGCGGTCCGGCTTCAGGTAGTTAGAATACTCATAAAAGAAGCCGAACACCTTATGGATTACCTTTCTTTGGTCGTTGTTCAAATCGATCCTGGCAATGGAAACGTTTCAATACATCGGGATACACCAGAGCCTCTTTATTCCAAAATTGCCAACAACTTGGAACAGCCTGTTGCCAGAGATGTTTTCACCGATTCCTCTTCTTTATCGGCCGCTGTAAATGCTTAAGATGATTTACGTCAATCTAAAAATGGATTGAGTGAAACTTTCCTGCGTTATTAGGGTAAATTTAAACACATAAATTACCGATAAATGGCAATCATAGGAAACATTATAAAAGGGGTTATCGAAGCTCGGGATGCGCTGAGCAAGGAAAATAGTCCGGTCGAAGAGCAGAAAAAGACCTTGGAGACATTATTGGCCAAGGCAAAGAATACTCAATTCGGAAAAGAATACGTTTTTGATTCCATTTTAAAATCCAACGATGTCCAAAAGGCATTTTCCAAAGCGATACCCTACCACGATTATAAAAAAATAACCGATGAATGGTGGAGCAAGACCATTCAAGGCGAAGCGGACGTTGTCTGGCCGGGAAGCCCTGATTTCTTTGCTCTTTCTTCGGGTACTACGGGAAAAAAACCCAAAAGAATTCCCGTTACCGGAGATATGTTGGACTCCATTACCCGAGCTGGAAGGCAACAGGTGTTTGCGATGAGCAATTTTGATATGCCCGCCGATTTTTTTGAGAAAGAAATCATGATGTTGGGGAGTTCTACCAATCTGCAGGAGCGCGATGGTAAAAAAGAAGGTGAAATTAGCGGCATAAGTGCCAGTAACATTCCTTTCTGGTTCAAAAAATACTATAAGCCCGGTGACCAAATCGCCAAAATAGATGATTGGGACGAGCGTGTACTTTCCATAGCACAGAATGCCAAAAATTGGGATATTGGCGCCCTGAGCGGCATTCCTTCTTGGATGGAGCTGATGCTCAAGAAAGTAATAGACTATCATAAGGTGGACAATATCCACGAGATATGGCCCAACTTACGGGCTTTTACATCGGGTGGAGTGGCGTTTGACCCTTACGAGAAAAGCTTCAATGCCCTATTGGGCCGCCCCATTCAAATTATAGATACCTATTTGGCGTCCGAAGGATTTTTTGCCTGTCAAAACAGGCCAGAGACCACTGCGATGAAACTTATCACGGACAACGGAATCTATTTTGAGTTTGTGCCTTTTGAACCTGAGTATGTCAATCAAGATGGTTCGTTAACGGATGATGCACCCTCCATTACCTTGGACGAGGTTGAAGCAGATGTGGATTATGTTTTGATAATATCGACCGTGTCCGGTGCGTGGCGATATATTATTGGAGACACCATTGCCTTTACCGATGTGGAACGAGCCGAAATAAAAATCACGGGACGTACCAAATTCTTTTTAAATACCGTGGGATCACAGCTTTCGGTGAACAAATTGAATGATGCCGTAAAACATTTGGAGGAAGAACTGAATATTAAGGTTCCTGAATATACACTTTGTGCGAAACGTTTTGATGACGGATTTTACCATACGTGGTATTTGGGTTCCGATGAGCATTTGGACGAAGAAAAAACGGCCAGCGTCCTGGACAGCTACTTAAAAGAAGCCAACAAAAATTACAAAGTTGCCCGAAGCAAAGCTTTGGAAGGGGTGAAGGTAAATTTTGTGCCCCAGCAAATGTTCGCGGATTGGAACGGTGCCAATAAGAAAAAGGGCGGACAGGTAAAAATGGAAAGAGTTATGGGAGAGGACCGTTTTAAGGAATGGGAGGCATTTGTTTCCCAAAACTTATAACAATCCATTGTCATTTAGGGAATCTTGCTCTTTGACCATTTCCATAATTTCATCGGGAGATAGGTAATATTGCTTTATTCTTGTTTTGTAGGTTTCATCAATTTCCGAATGGTCGAGTATAAAACGCTTTGTTTTCAGAATATATTCGGACATACCTCGCGATACGGCAAAGGAATCTGCAGCACGCTCCGCTTTTTTTACGAACTCCTTCAACAACACATACCGAACGCCAAAGCCTACAAGATTCAGGTTTCCCCGCTCTTGGTAATCCATAACGTGCCCAAGTTCGTGACCTACCCATCCTATCAAAACATCTGTAGGCATGTCCACCGTTTTAAATTCTTCGCCGGAAATTTTGAACTCTTCACTGATAAGAATTACGTAGCTACGTTTGCTTTTGGGCTTTAGCAGTGCGCTCCAGGTCGGCTGGGCCTGCATTACGGATTTTCTTATGTTTTTTTTGAATTTGAATTCAATAGGAATGCCCTTAAGTTCCGGAAAATGCCCTAGGGCAGTCTCCACCTCTGGTCTAATACTATCTGGGATGGTGTTTTTGAGTTCTTTCAAAATAAGGATGATTAAAAATACGGATATGGACAGTAGAAAAAGTAATTTTAGTTTTCTTTTCAAAATTAAAGGGTTAAAAAAAGAGGTCGTCTAAAAAGCAACAAAATTTTGATTTTGTCAGGTTGAGCGCAGTCGAAACCCATTGATTATCAATATGCTTTAGGTTCTCGACTGCGCTCGAACTGACAAGTAACAAGCTTTTTAGGCGGCCTCTTGTTTATTGTCTTATTTGTGCTTAAAACTGGTATCGCAGTCCAAGGGCGATATCCAAGTCAAGGTCATTGGAATAATCGTCGTTGAAACCGAGCTCTGGTCTCATGTCCAGTGAAATGAGCAATGGAATATTAAAATCATATTCAATACCAATGTCACCAGCAACCAAGGCAAAAATCCCATCGTTTTCCCCTGCATCAAAAGAACCAATACCGCCACCGGCACCAACATACCAATGGAAACCACCATCTATGGGCATTACCCATTGATAGAGTCCGACCAGTTTAAAGGCATCTACATTATTGGAATCCCTCCAACCCAGGTCAAATTCCAACCTGTTGTTTTCTTTGAGGTAACGCTGATAGGAGATTTCACCCCCAAATCCGTCATTGTCGCCAATTCGTATACCCAATGCATTTTTTGAGATGCTTTGGGCACTTACGGCCGTTGTTCCGATTAAACATAGCACTAAAAATAGATTTTTCATGATTGTTTTATTTTGAAACAAAGTTAATTCTGTGTTGGAATTGACTTGCCTTTATTCAATCAATAATTGATGCAAATCGTTGTTGGTAAAAACTAAATAAGGGGTTTGAAAAACTTGAATAGGCCTTCAAGAAATTTTTGCCAAATAGTGCGGTTCCGAAATCTTTCCAAAGTGACGAGATTGGCTTTTTCACTGATTTTGTTGAACTCTTGGGTCATTTCTTTGGCAATCTCCCTGTTATAGATAAGGATATTGGTCTCGTAGTTGAGCTCAAAGCTTCGCATATCGAAATTTCCAGAGCCTATGGAGACCAAATCATCATCAACAATCATTATTTTGCTGTGCGAGAAGTCCTCCCTAAGATATATTTTGATTCCGACCTGAAGCAGTTCTTCAAAATGAGAGAACATAGCGAACTTGGCCGCTTGTGAATCTGATTTTTTTGGCACCAAAAGACTAATGTCCACCCCTTCGAGTGCGGTAATTTTTAGGCTTTGCAAAAAGGCCTCCCCAGGCACAAAATAGGGGTTTGCTATGCAAATGGAGCTTTTGGCCTGGTTCATCATACCAATATATTGCTGCATTATGGTGGGGTGCTTGGAATCTGGTCCTCCTGCCACCACTTGCGCATCCACGTCACCAGCTGCTTCTTGTTCGGTAAGGTAATCCGAGATGTGAAAATCCTCTTTGTTACTGGCAAAAAAGTAATCCTTCAGAAAAACCAGATGTAAATCGTTTACGATGGGTCCTTCAAGTTTTAGATGGGTATCTTTCCATTTGCCCAGACCATTTTCTCGCTTAATGTACTTATCGGAAACATTGACGCCACCAGTAAAGGCAACTTTGTTGTCGATGATCACAATTTTTCGGTGATTCCTAAAATTGAGCGAGAACAGCAAGTTTTTAAGTCGAATCGGCATTATGGGATAGATCTTTACCCCGACATCCTTAAAATTTTTTCTGGGACGCCCCCTTAATTGATAGCTTCCCAAGGAATCGTAAATGATTCGAATTTCTAGGCCTTCATTGATTTTTCGTTTAAAAAGCTCCAACATTTTGTCCAAAAGCTCGCCTCTTTCCAAAATATAATACTGTACATGGATAAACTTTTCGGCTTCTTCCAAGGCCTTAAAAAGTACGTTGAAGGTTTCCCCGCCATCTTGTAGGGCCGTTATTTTGTTTTTGGCTTTTGCCGTGGTATTGGAGCTGGTCTCTATCAGCCGGTTGAGTCGTTCCTTCCTAATGTCCGTATTAAAATGGGTCAAGAATTTTTCTTGGGCAGAAATTTTAGGGTGGGTGTATTTGTTTCTTTTCTCAAACTCTTTGGTATTGAAGAATTTGAACTTTCTGCGATTCATCCCAAACAAATAGTAGAGCACTGCTCCCAATACGGGCAGGGCAATAATCGCGAGGGCCCAACTGATAGAGCGCGAAGGCCTTCTTCCGTGGTAGATAATAGCCCCGATGGCCCAAACTGAGCTTAAAATGTAAACTATGACGAGAGCAGTTTTCAAAAAATGGTGGTGTTTATGTGTCCTAAGGTAGGAACGAATATTGTTAAAACTAAGGTTTGGGGGGAAGAATAATAGTCAGAGACATAAAAAAACTCCGGCAATTTCTTGCCAGAGTTTTCTGTTTAGTCCTGAAACTTGTTAGGAGTCATCATCGGTGGCGTCCTCTACTTCATCTTTAACATCTTCGGCGGCATCTTCCATGTCGTCTCCGACATCTTCAGCGGCGTCCTCCACGTCTTCTGCGGCATCTTCAACC
The DNA here is from genome assembly GCF_040148835.1 of Allomuricauda sp. NFXS6. Classification (NCBI taxonomy): domain Bacteria; kingdom Pseudomonadati; phylum Bacteroidota; class Flavobacteriia; order Flavobacteriales; family Flavobacteriaceae; genus Allomuricauda; species Allomuricauda sp. NFXS6. Next base: position 344,791 of record NZ_JAGEMG010000002.1, read on the forward strand.
CCGTCTTCCACTTCTTCTATGGCCTCTTCGGCCTTATCCTCTTTTGTTTCTCTGCAACTGGTCAAACTCAAGGTGAGTACCATTGCTAAAACCATTGTAAATAAACTTATCGACTTTTTCATATTGTTCTCTGTTTTGGGTTTATGATTCTATATTAGTGCGCTTTTGCTGTTATAATTTTTTTCTTCCTGTTATCAACGAAATGATAAATAGTACAATGAATATGAAGAATAATATTTTAGCGATGCTTGCAGCTCCTGCGGCAATACCACCAAATCCGAATATACCGGCTATAATGGCTAAAATTATAAAGGTTACTGTCCATCGTAACATAATAGTAGTGTTTTAAATTATTGTCTGATCATCTCTTAATCAGTACATTACAAATGTCGCTCATTTTTGAATTCGAACTTGCCGTTTTCCGTATTTATGTTAACGCTAAAGAAAAAAACAGTTTGTAATCACCCTGTGAATGCCAATGCTTGCTTATTTAGTGTGTAAAGCCGACAAACAGGGCATCGGTTTGTGTATTGGCGGTGAGGTTTTTCAAAAAGAATTCGTTGGACATCCGTTTGGCTTCCAGGTTTAATTTTTTGGGCCTTTCGATGATATCTTCCAAATCATCGATGGCTGTGTTTTTGTTCAACCAACTGCTTGCTTGGTTTTTTGGGATGATTACAGGTGCCAAATTGCTAATGTTATGGTAGCTGGATAGGAAAGCGTCTGTTTTGTTTACCGTTAAAGCGGTACATAAAAATCCATCATTTAAAATATTGTAGGTTCCGGCCAAGTAAAATGGTTTTCCGGATGCCTGATAAATATAGTAGCTACAGGTATTGCCATTTTCCAAAAGATGGGTGTAAAACCCGGTTACAATGATCAAGCACCGACGTTGCTCAAAGGATTCTTGCATCCACGGAATGCTTTCCAATTCTTCCAATTTTACGTTCAAGGTATTGGCATTGTCCTGAAATGTATGCCAATCTTCCTTAAAGTTTTGGGGCATCAGTCCCCAAATGGCCAATGATATTTCGGTGGGGTTTTCCGTGGTCACCACACATAGGTTGGTCTCATTGAAACCATTGACAATCGGGTTTGGCTTAAATAAATTTGGATATCTGAAAGGAATTCCAAACTCCTCTTCTATCATTTCTTTTCCGGCATCATTTGAAAGTTTGTAGATCATAATCTTTAGGAATGTCAATCACAAGTAAACCATAAGAAGACAGAAAGTTTAACGCATACCAATTTAATTGTGCTGCTTTCCATAAATTTTATTAAAACTATTTTAAAGGTGAAGGCGAATAGTTGTACAAACCGCCACAAAGCCTATCTTTATGGGTTAGGACCTAATTTGAAATAAATAGCAGTACAATACCCCAATGATAAAAATTAAAGTGGACGCTCAGGATACCGCAGCATCGGTGGAGCAAATTAAAAATATAATTGGTGGCACAATAGAGGAGCGATGGGGGCAGTATACCTTGAATGTTTCCAACGACAAGGCAAAAGGCAGTATTCGTTTTATCACTTTTGACTGGGGAGTGAGTTTTTTGGAGCTTGAAATAACCTTTTTTGACGAGGTGACCATAGAAATGGATACCTCAGATTATAATCCGATCAGTTTTTATTATTGTTTGGAGGGCTATTGCGGACATAAGTTCGGGTACCAGCCGGAGGACGAGATAAAGATCATGGAACAGTTCCAGTCGGTTATCCTCACCAATCGCGATGGCGGCATTACCGACAGATACTTTCCCAAGGATGTAAAAATTTCCCAGACCGTGATCCAGGTACGGAGAAAACATTTTTTGCGCCGAAGATTAAACCAGGGCGAAGAACTCAACAAGCAGTTGTACCAAGTGTTTTTGGACACGGACCACGAAAAGGTTTTTGCTTACTACGGCTCTTACAACCTTAAGATTGCCGAAGTGGTGCAGGAGATACAGAAAATAAAGGCAAAGGGCATGTTGCACGTTATGATGGTCGAAGGGTACGTGTATCAAATTCTGTCCATGCACATGATGCAGCACAACAAGGAAGTGATGAACAAACGCCCGCAGACCAGTTTGCTGAAAAGGGAGCTGAAAACTATCCGCAAGTATGCCAAAAAAATAGAGAAGAACATCGCCAAGGATTTTTCGTTGGAAGATATTTCCGCCGAGACCGGGCTAACCCAAGCCAAGTTGCAAGAAGGGTTTAAGTTGTTGTACAACAAAACGGTGACGGAATATATACGGCACGCCAGATTGGAGCTGGCACGCGATTACATTGCCACCACCGAAATGAACATTTCCGAGGTGGTCTACTCCATTGGGTTTACCAGTAGAAGCTATTTTTCCAAGATCTTTAAGGAACGATACGGTTTGAGCCCTAGTGAATTTAAGAACAGCAAAAAAAGCGCCCGAGCGGCAGGTTGATCTGCGGCGCAAGGAACCAAAAAAACAGCAAATTATTGGGTTTGCCCGCATAACGGTGCGCTGAATTCTTCAAGCTTGCAAATGTCTTTGTACACCTGCGTTACCTCCACGCGGAGTGACGGGTCCGGGGCATTTATCCTAAAGGATAGCACCAACTTTTCGTTGTCCACGCACAGCCTGCCACGGTCCAAGGGGCGGGGCAGGGAGCGCATTTCCAAATTGTGGCACTTTGCTGCAAGGGGCAGTCGGAATTTAAAGGAAAAGCGGAACACCAGATTGTCCAGCACGGTCATCTGGGCCAGCCCCGTTTGTGGTATTTTTTGCAGGACGATGCGGCTCTGCCGCCGCTCCACTTGGTTGAGGAACTGCCCGTTTTGGTGGTTTGTGATTTCCAGGGTAGCAAAGGTGATGCACAGTGGGGTATGGGAACTTTGGTGTAGAAAGTCCGTAAAAGTGTATGAAATGGGAAGATTTGGCATAATAGGTCATTTTAGTGAATGGGATTGCCCAAAATTAAACAAAAATGACGTTTAAGTCATTAATTTCGACTTGCAAAATTTTGACATTGCTGTCGTATGATGGACAACGACCAGCAAAATGTTGATTTTTTGAAAGACTTAGCCAACCGGATTAAGGGGTTGAGAGAAACCCGAAATCTTACTCAAGAAGATGCTTATAACGATACCGGAATCCATTTTGGACGGATAGAAACTGGTAAATGGGACCCAAAATTCAGTACGATTAAAAGAATTGCTACCTATTTTGATTTAAGTATCACGGAATTTTTTTCTGAAGGGTTTGAGAGATAGGCCGCTATGTGATTTTGAACACCACAGGTTTTTGAATTGATCGCGTGGGGGGACATGGTTTGCTTATTATATAGTAATTAATGTCTTCCTGCCCAAGGGGGTCTTTCCGAAATTATTTTAGCCTTTTCTTCTTCAGTCATCTCAGGCGTCATCAAATCAACATATTTTGGCTTAATAATCTTTCTTGCATAGTCACCAAGTGTCATCGATGTGTAATGACCATCGATTATAAAGGAAGAATCTGACTGAAAAAGACTTACTGGCCGAATGATGTTGTTTTCTATTAACCCGCTAACTACTGGGTTGTCATATGGCATTTTAATCGTGTTTCCTACTATATAAAACTCTCGAAGTACTGATTTTTCACGCGGACTTAAGTTTCTGATATAGTACTTGATTCTGGATTTGGCCCTTGCAAGTTCAATTTGATACCTAATTTGTTTTTGGAACCAAATTCCAACATTGATTATTGTAAGAGCAGTAGAAAAAAGAAAGACAGTACCAATGTATAATCCATATTCACTAACAAATTGGTCAGCCTGTAATTTTTTTAAAGTGTCCTCGGGAAAGAAAAGTAATACTCCAGAAACCACTGCGAACACCAAAGCAAGTTTTGCTGGTATTTTGTTAATATCAAATAATCCTTTGAAAAAACTAAATTCCATGACTACCAATTTAGGGAAATTGTATGACACAAAGGAGTTGAACTGAAGTACTTCATTTGGAAAGGAAATAATGGCTTTGGTACAAAAGGCTTTATACTAATGCTTACGAATTAAAAAGGTTCAGGTATTCTTTAAAAACATACACCTTACCTCTTTTGCCCCCTGTGATTTCATTTAGTATTTGAAGTTCTTCGAGGTCCGCGATTAAATTATAGCCAGTTTTTTGGGAGACGCCCGTTATTTCCACAATTTTGTTTACATCGACCATAGGCCTTTTTAATAAATAGTGTAAGACCTTTTGGGCGTTGGTGGCCCTGGCGCCCAAGGTTTGGATGTTCAATTCCGCCTTTTGCTTTAATGTAAGGATGTCGTTAAAGGTGTGTACCCCGTTCTTGGCTGTTTCAATGATTCCTACCAAAAAGAACTTGAGCCATTGTTTCATATCGTTATGGGTCCGGGCACGCATTAAATTGTCATAATATAAGGTCTTGTTGCGTTCAAAGAAGTCCGATAGGTAGAGTATGGGCTTTTTTAAGATTTCCTTATTTACCAAATATAGGGTGATCAATAACCTGCCAACCCTTCCGTTTCCGTCCAAAAAGGGGTGGATTGTCTCAAATTGATAGTGTATGATCCCAATTTTAAGCAGGTCTGGGAAGAACAGTTCTTCATTGTGTGCAAATTTTTCCAAATCACCCATTAATTCTCCAATACTATTGTGTATGGGCGGAATAAATACGGCATCATCCAAGGAAGCTCCACCGATCCAATTTTGGCTTGTTCTAAATTGGCCGGGCAGTTTATGTTCTCCCCGTACCCCTTGTAGCAATATTTTATGGGTTTGTTTTATAAGGCGACTGGAAAATGGAATTTTTTCCAACATTTCAATCGCTTTTTGCATAGCAAGGATATAGTTGTGTACTTCTTCCCAGTCATTTCTTTTTTCTTGGCTTATGTCCTCTTTATCGAGTAAGGCTTCTTCCATATTGGTCTGCGTACCTTCGATCTTACTACTTTGGGTAGCTTCTTTAAGAACGTGCATGCTGATGAATAGATCAATGTCTGGTATGTGTTCGCTGTACATGTCCAATCGACCCAGCTGTCTATCGGCCTGAGACAACAGCTGTAAAAGCTCCATGTCTTCCAAAAGCCATTTTCTATTGATGGGTTCGGGTTGGAAACTTTTATAATACCCTTGATTTCTATATTGGCCAGCTTTAAAAGTTTTCATTTACTCTCTTATGAAGTCACAATTCCATTTTTGTTATTATAAAAAAAATAAAATATTTACACTAATACGTTTGTTAATGTAAAATAAGTAATAAAAATACAATAATTGGCTATGTTATTGTAAAAATCACCCTCGCAACTGCAATAATGTACCTTGTGATGGAGAAGAATATACACATCATTTAGCTTATTGGAATAAAATAAAGGTTGTAGTTGTAGTAGGGCCCTAAACAAAAAAACCCGGCAAATTTGCCGGGTTTTTTGTGGTACCTCCAGAACCCCATAAATTCTTTCTCTATTTTATCTTATTTGCTTGTATTTACTGAGTATATAAGGGGTTTTTAGGCTGTTTTCCGATAAACTGAAATAAGGTGTAATTGAACGAAATTAAAATTATTCGTCCCCTCTCTCGTCCCCTAGGGGATTTTTCTTGTTTATATTTGGGACATGCCAAATGCAAGATTTATTCTAAAAGAACCAAATGCCAAATCAGAGACTTTGGTGTACTTGGTTTATGACTATCAGTACAAAAGATTCAAGTATTCCACAGGAGAAAAAATAGACCCTAAATTTTGGAACAAGAAGAATCATCGAGCAAAGGAAACAAGGAAGTTTCCTCAATATCCAGAATTTAATGCAAGACTAGATGTTTTGCAGAATGGAATTAATACTGCTTTTCGCAAATTGCTAAATGATGGAGTTCAGCCAACAAATCCAATTTTGAAAAAAGCCTTTCTTCAAATTGTTGATGGAAATGTATTGCAGTCCGAAAAAACGACCTTATTTAAGTTTATGGAGGATTATATCCTAGAGTGTGAACATTTAAAATCTCACTCTACTATCAAAGCCTATAGGACTACTTTAAGGCATTTAAAAGAGTATGCAGAAGCCTATAATAAATCTTTGGACTTTGATTCCATTACTTTAGAGTTTTATAACCAGTACACGAGCTATTTGACTCATAAATGTAATCTCTCATTAAATACCGTTGGTAAGCATATCAAAATCCTTAAGATATTTCTGAATGAAGCCACAGATAGAGGGTTGAATCTAAACATGGATTTTAAAAAGAGAAAGTTTAAAGCACGTAAAGAAGATTCGGAAAATATTTATCTGACCGTTGAAGAGCTTAAAAAGATGGAGGGTATTGATTTTTCTGCCAGTCCTAGATTGGATAAGGTCAGAGATTTGTTTTTGGTTGGGTGTTATACAGGGCTTAGATTTTCTGATTTTACCCAGATTAGACCAGAAAACATTGATTATAATAAATCCATCCTGCAAATTAGGACACAAAAAACAGGTCAGCGTGTTTCTGTTCCGCTTCATCCTACGGTAAAGCTCATTCTCAAAAAATATAATAATGAACTTCCCAAGGCTTACACAAATCAGTTAATGAATAGGTATTTAAAAGAAGTTGCAAGTGTGTCTGGATTAAAGCAGATGATACAAACAACTATTACCAAGGGCGGTAAGGTTCAAAAGAACAATTGTCCCAAATATCAGTTGGTCACTACACACACAGCTAGAAGAAGCTTTGCAACAAATTTATATTTGGCAGATGTTCCAAGTATTTCCATTATGAAGATAACAGGACACAAAACTGAGCGTTCTTTTATGCAGTACATAAAAATCTCACAAGAGCAGAACGCTGATAAATTGTTGAATCACCCATTTTTTAATTAATGAGCTTAACCGTATTTGAAGAATTAAAGAGCAACTTTAAAGCAATATTTGAAAACGCTCCAAACAAGAATAACCTAGTTGAAAATGAAATATCCGAAATAGAGCGTTTTCTCGAGCCTAAAGTAGAACACACACCGATAACTGCGTTAGCTGGAGGTAGTGGTTCAGCTCCTAACCGCACATCTTTGCATGTTTTTAAAATAGTTGTTCCAAAAGGTTTAAATGAATTATTTGCTTTAGCGTTTCGATACAGTTATGTAGAGGGGAATTATAATTATACACCTCTTCCAAATGAACCAGAAAGCCTAGTACAGCAGAAATTAATGGTTGTGAGACAGGCTGAGGAATTAGCGAAATTTTATTCTTGGTTGAAGAATTTGAGATTTGATAATGATTCCAAAAAAAGAGTAAAGAGCGAAGCGGAATTAACCCACAAAGAAAAACTTCTAGCACTTTATTATATGGGGTTGAGATTTAATGATGAATATGAGAAAACAAAGTATGCAAAAATCTTGTCCCTAATAATTGAAGAGAAGGAAGAGTCAACTCGTCAACACTTGTCTTATTTTCATACAACAGGAAATACAAGTAAAAAAGTTAAAACAGAAAAGGGCTTAAAGAGATTAAAGAAACTATTTGAAAGCTTGGAGTTTGGCGAGGAATTGAAACTGGTAAAAAAAGATTTGGAAGATCTCTAGTTAATTGTATTCAAGATTTCTAAAACTGAAATTTGAGATTAAATTATAAAATACCTAAATCACTTTGGATAATATGGCTTTCTTTGCTTTTGGGAGTGATAGTGCTTGGTTTGACTGAAGAGCTTATCAGTTTCAATAGCCAAATTGATAGTATACAACAATCTTTAAGAATAGGGATATTAGGTTCAATATTTTCATTCTTTACTTATGGTGTTGTAGTTTGGCCTCCAACCTTGCTCTTCATGTTTGTTTTTGAGCTCGCCTTTTCTAAGAAGAATATGGTTGGAAAATCACTCAAAAGACTTCTGCAATTAGAATTTATAATAGTGTCCATTCCATTTGCGATTTGGGCTATAACAGAACATTATCTTTACTGGCTTTATTTTATTGCTGTATTGGGGATAGGTCAATCAATTAGATACAGGTACTTGATTAAATCTATTTAAATTATTGGTATATAGAGTTTTATTGTTTAAAAATAGTGTCTGAACACTACTTATAGGATTTTATATTCGGATGGTTTCCCAAAAACTATCCTTTTTAAAGTAGTTACTACTCTACCTACTACAGGGTGTTTCCCATTTTATCATTGCCCCACTATTAATTGATAAAATAAAATGAAAATGGGAAAAATTGAATTAAGAACATTCGAGAAAACTGATTTTGAAACTGCTTTTGAAGAAGCATTGGATAAAGCAATTAAAAGGGCGATTAAGGAATTTGCTCATCCGCCAAAAGCAAGTGATCCTGATATGTTCTCTAGAAAAGAAACTGCTAAATTTCTAAGAATCTCTCTCCCTACATTACACGATTGGACAAAAGAGGGCTTGATTAGAGCCTATAGAATTGGTAATAGGGTTTTGTATAAGAAGGTAGATATTGATCAAGCTTTAAACTTGATAAACCCTGCAAATAAGAGAGGAGGGCTGTCATGTTAAAAAAGAAGAATGATTATTCCGTTATCGTGTTTTTTGAAGATGGTACAAAGCCAAAGAAATGGACATATGTTCATAAGCTCAACGGGTTCTCCTTGTTCCTAAGAAAAAAGCATCCCAATTGGGAATATATGAACGTCTATAACCGCAGGGCGGGTACCTTTATGCGTAGGTTCAACAGGGACAGTTTCATCCCGCCATTCATAAGCGAGTAGCGTTTTCTTTTTTTTAACCTTTAGAAATCATTGCGCATTCATAGAAACCTTTAGTTAAAAACCTTTATATGGTATTTATAAATGCGCAACGATTCCGATTTTTTAGCGTAGCATGATAGTTAAGAATACCTATGGAACAAGTGTTGAGTTTTCCACAAGAATGTTCGGTGTAGTTCCTGAAGAAGAGTTTACTGGTTCATCACTCCAACGAAAGAAGAAAAAACCAGAAGATGAAGAAGAACCCAAAAAGGATAAGCCTAAGCCAGTTAAAAAGAAAACAGGCGAACCCAAGTTGCGACACCTCTCCAAACGTTCAAAAAGGAAAATCAGAAAGAAGATTACTTGCTTTTCAAGATGTTATAAGAGATTCAGCTTTGTTACCCTAACATTCATGAACAAAGTGGACGATGAACAGGCAGTTGATTTGCTCAGAAAGTTTCTGGATAATGCCAAAAAGCGGTTTGATGATTTTCAATATCTATGGGTGGCAGAAAGACAGACCAAGAATGATGAATTCAAGGGGAATGTTCATTTTCACATTATCACCAACAAATATTGGAAAATTGAAAAGTGGTGGAAATATTGGATTGAATTACAGAAGAAGAATGGAGTGCATCCAAGGAATGAGAATTTCAATCCGTCAAGTGCATTTGATGTAAAACAAATACATACCAAGAATATTAAGGCTACAGGTTCATATGTGACAAAATATATTACCAAAAACTATGGTAAGTTCAAATGCCAGCCTTGGAATTGCTCCAAACGGATCTCTCAGTTGTACACTGATTTTTATACAACACCCGATTATTTAAGGAACTTTGAAAAGCTTAATGCAGTAAGGGGAGAGTTCACGGTCAAGGATACTTTAGATAGAACTTTTTTGAGGGTCAAGAGTATCGATTTGAACAGGCAAACTTTGCCGCTTTATAGAAGATTGGATGAGAAGAACAAAGCCATTTTAGATTAAGTTGCTTCAGTCACATGCAAAAAAAACAGTTCTTAAAAAATTAGGACTATGTTCTTGAGCTTAAAAAGAATATTCACTTATTTTAAACATCAGAATTATCTTAAAAAAATTACAAGTATGATAATATAAATTATTTTCACTACTTTTTTAAAATTTAATCATACAAATACTGTAAATGGATTGGGAAAAAACAGATAATAGATTTGTCGCTTTTTTCGATGTACTGGGTTTTAAGGATATGGTCCAAAGGAAATCGCATTCAGAAATACTAAAAAAACTTGAAAATCTTAAAAGTCATGTTGAAAAACTTGAGGGTCATGAATTTGATGAAAATAAATTGAAGAAGGCAAATTTGGAAATTGTTAAGTATCAAACCAGATCAGTAACATTTTCCGACTCTTTTCTTTTTTTTTCAAAAAAGGACTCAAAAGAGGACTTGGTAAAAATTTTAGTAGACAGTTGGTATTTTTTAAAATATGCGTTAAAAAATAAAATTGCGGTTAAAGGGGCAATATCTTTTGGTAAAATCACATTGGATTTTGAAAAAAATCTTTTTTTCGGACAACCCATAATTGATGCATATTTGTTGCATGAAGATTTGAATATGTTAGGTGTGGTTTTCGATCATAACGCTGAAAATCAATGTAAAACCTACGACGAATTAAAAATTCTACAAACCTCCATTGGTTTTGAGAAAGTTAGGTTGAAATATGGTGGAGTTAATCATAGTTTTGTCGCCGCATTAAACGTAGATGTCATTCAAAATTTGTTAGAATCTCTGGATTCAATGTATTCAATTACCTCTGGAAAACCTCGCGTCTACATTGATAATTCTATTGATTTTTATGGAAATTTAAAGGATAAACTGGAGAAAGAAAGTAAACAATCTGATTAGATGAAAAGAATTAAATATTCAGACAGTTGCTTAAATCATTGCTGCTTGGCAGCCTATTTTCTAAGTTGTCCAACAAGTTCATATAAGAAGTGTTTGCTTGAGAAGAATATGACATTGTTACAAAAGGTTTTATGAATTCAATCAAAGCATAAAAATAACACTGCAGTTTTTTGTTTTTACTTTTTTTGTTAAAAGTCAAAAAGTTATTATGAAAAATACTACAATAATAATTTTTAATGTATTTTTCAGTCTCCTTCTCCCTATGACTTAATCTCAATTTAATACTAGAATTATTAAGTTTTATGAAGATTAACTTTATACCAGATGAGGTATTAAAACTGACTGAAAAAAATGATTTACTGGGAACAAAGCCCTATTCAGATACGATATTTGAAATAGTTAATAATTGTGACGGTAGTAAGAATATAGGACTTTTTGGTAGTTGGGGTAGTGGGAAATCTACGATTTTATCCACTTTGGAAAATAGAATAAGCAATCATAATGGTCTTAAATCTGATAAAATAGGATATTTTGAATTTGATGCCTGGAAATACTCAAAGGATGATTTTAGAAGAAGCTTTCTGATTGAGTTGACAAAAAAATTCAATGTTAAAACTCAATCTAAACTTGAAAGATTATTATACGCCGAATCTACCGTTGAAGATCCTAAGCAGACAAAACATCGTTTTAATTGGTTAAGTCTTCCTGATTGGCTGCTATTTCTTTTTGTAGTTTTTGCATTTTTAATTTTTATAATCCCAATGTTCGGTATTGAGGACAGGACAAGGGCCGTCATCGCATTAATTACCATATCAGTATCACTTCTTTCAAAGGCTTCAAGTAGTACGATAAATAAGTATAAAGTGGTTATAAAGGAAAATAAGGTGGTAGAACCAGAAAGGTTTGAGACAATCTTTGATGAAATAATTTCCGATATAACAGGAAACACAGGGGGTATTGTTTATAATTGGATTCAAACTCTACTAAACAGGCCTGTATTTAAAAAAGTTGTTATTGTAATTGATAATCTTGATCGTTGTGATGACGAGAACTTACTTTTAACGCTTAATACTATAAAGAACTTTCTTGAACACGAAAAGGTAATTTTCATCTTGCCAGTTGATGAGAAAGGGATTTCGTCTTTTTTGGCTCAAAAGACTGACAACGCTGATGAATATTTAAGAAAAATTTTTCATTTAATCTTGAGGTTAAAGGCGTTTTCAAATAAGGAGTTGACTGAGTTTACAAGTGCTATTAATGACAAATATAAATTAGGTTTGAACTCAGCTTGTATTAGGATTATATGTCAGGAATTTACCAATAATCCACGTAAAGTAATACAGTTTTTAAACAACTATCAAAGTGAAATGTGGTTGGTTACTGAGCAAGCAAACAAGGGTTACATAAATGGTGACGTAATTAAGGATAACCTTAGTTTTTTTATCAAGCTTTTGATAATTAAATATGAGTGGAAGGATTTATACGACCATATTCTATATGATAAAAGGTTGCTGAGTAAAATAAATGAGGTTATAACAAATTTGCAACCAGATGAAAATGGCTTGTATTTTATTGCAAACTCCAAGGTTAAGCTTACTGATTCTCAAAGAAATTTTTTGTTCAGCACTCAAGAAATACGTTTTAAAAAACTTGACCCGTTCATACTTAACATTGATTTAGATAAAGAAATCCCTGACGATATTGATAATTTCATAAGACTTGGTAAATACCAATCTTTGATGGAATATTTGAATGATTCAGATACAACTTTTGATGAGGAAAAGTTGATTAAAAAGATAAATGAAGTTTATTCAGAAATGACCTTTAAGCATCAAGCGTATGAATTTATCGCTTTACCAGTGCTACAATTGCTTATAGAATTTGTTTTGGATGAAAAACAGGGGCAGTTTAGACAAATAATTGTTGAAGACCATAATGAACACCCTTTTTTTAAAAGTCTTTTTAAAGATGTTAGAATACAAAAGTTATTTCCAAAACTTGATTTCAATAAAATAGTTGATGGAACTAAATGGTTTTATGATAATGTAAATCAAGATTTATACAATTCTTTTTTAATTTATTTCAAAAGTGTATTTCTTGTAAACAATGAAATTGATGATGAAAACGAAAAAATAGAATATTTCATTTCAAAATTCAAAGATACCAGTGAGCTTTCATCTATTCAGAAGAATTTTAGTAATAAATTAATTTTCAACCCATCTGGCGTATCAAAAATTAAGTCATTAGAAAACTACAAAATAGCATCGCAAGTAATATCCAAACGTGCATACAAAAGATTAGCTAGAGAGCTTGAAAACAAAGAATCAAAAGGGCGTCATCTTACCTCTAAACTTTGTTTAGATTATTCGATAAGTAATGAAAAGGATAAAGCTTCAAGAGTTAGTTTGGTTAGTTACTATTTGGATGTATTAGAGCTTTTTTATAAGGCGGAGTCCATTTCGTTGAGCAAGTATGAGCATTACCTGCAGCATTTTCTGCGTTTAAATGAGTTGCTTAACATGACTTTAGATATTAAGATTTCATCGTCAACTATAGAAGTGCTTGACATACTTAATGATTATTTATATACTAATTATAAAAAAGATTTCGATGAGTCAAAACTTTATCAGTTATATTCATCTTTTTTTGATTTAATTAAAAATTTAATTTTCTACACTGAGGAATTTAACCAAATATCTTACCGTACTTCTTTTTTTACGAGGTATTTGAAAAAGAATATTTCAAGAAAGTTGTCTTTGAAGATAAATGATATTTTGTCTGAGGATGTTGCTAAATATGATGTTTATGATTATCCTTTTTCTCAAACCCTATTAGAGCACTTCAAGTCCACGGGTAAGGATGGTTTTCCATTTGGGAACACCTTGTTGAAAATGTTTGAAAAAACTAATGATGACAGTGGTTTGACAGCTCAAGAAGTTGATTCGGTTATTGATGCTTCAATCAATGCCTTTGCTAAATACCCTTCTAAAGAAAGCAAAAAATTCATGTTTCAATTGAAAAAGTCTTCAGGGCAATATTTTTTAAATCGATTGAATGGAATAAAAGGAATGTTATTGATATCTTATGTTAAGAATGTAAAATCTTTGGAAGATAAATGGTTTTACGGTAAAACGGTTTTGAACTATTTGAAAAAGCCTTTTGAGGATAATAATGGACGTGATTATCCAACTTTTAGGGGAAGACTATCGGTGATTTCAAAAAAATTCAATGAAGAAGAGCAGTGTCACTTTATTCTTGAATTAATTGATTACTTCGATGATTCTAAGATGTATAAATGGCTTAGATATAGTTATCAAGTTATGCCTAAGAAAGTCTACGATGTGTTTCTTGAAAGATTGATTTCAGCTCATAAAACTGACCTAGTAGGGCATAATGATTTTTTTGAGTGGGTAGTGGTAATTCCTTTGCGTCAATTTTCAAAAAGAAGGAAAAGAGAATATGTGGATTATATTACAGGGTTAAACATAAACCATAAGACGTACAAACCAAAAAGGGATAAGGCATTACGATATCTTACCTAGAATTTCTGTGAGTTATAAAATTTATTAGAAAATGAATTGATTTTAAGTTTTCGGTTTAACAAACCATGTAAACTTATTTCGTCCCCTCATTCGTCCCCTGAAAAAAGAAAAGCTCCGTAAGTCGTTGACCTACAGAGCTTCTGTGAAATTTAAAAGTGGTACCTCCAGGAATCGAACCAGGGACACACGGATTTTCAGTCCGTTGCTCTACCAACTGAGCTAAGGTACCAAGCTTTATTAAGCGGGTGCAAATATAATTTCAAAATTAGGATATACAAACAAAAACCCGAAAAAAAGGTTTTGATTTTTTCCAATTCCCGATCTTTGCAACATGAACTTGGTTATCGACATCGGCAACACCCTTATTAAATATGCTGTTTTCCAGAACAGAAAGTTAATCTATGACCAAACCTCGGAGTCTGGTCTGTTTTTATCAATAATAAAGGAGTTGTTCGAAAAATACCCGAGAATCAACAAGGCCATATTATCGTCAGTAGGGAAATTGGATAGAAAGGAAAGGGATGTTGTTGCCCTTTTTTGCAAGGTGCACGTGCTTACCAATACTTCCAAAGTCCCTTTTAGGAACAGTTATGCCACCCCTCAAACCTTGGGCGTGGATCGTTTGGCTTTGGCCGCTGCGGCATATTGCCAAAATCCCCGAGGAAACACTTTGGTCATAGATGCCGGTACCTGCATCACCTACGATATGGTGAACAATGCCGGGGAATACGTTGGAGGGGCTATTTCGCCCGGTGTACAGATGAGGTACAAGGCTATGCACAACCAAACCGCTGGACTGCCATTGCTTGGTCCGGACGAATTGTTGGATTTTATAGGCAACTCAACGGAATCCTGCATGCATAGCGGTGTAATCAATGGTGTGACACAGGAAGTGGATGGAGTTATCGATCAATATCAATCTCGTTTTCAAGATTTAACAGTTATTTTAACAGGCGGAGACTCCCATTTTTTTGCCAAAAGGCTAAAAAACACCATATTTGCGAACTCCAAATTTCTCTTGGAGGGGCTAAATGGCCTACTGGAATACAACACAAACTGAATGATTAAAAAAATTCTGATCGCTTTTTTCTGCGTGACAGCCCATGGATTGTTCGCACAAAACGGAACAATTTCGCCATATTCCTATTTTGGGGTGGGCGAACACAGGGACCACGGGACCGTGGACAACCAAATGATGGGAGGAATAAGCATGTATGGGGACAGTATCCACATCAATCTATCCAATCCAGCAGCATACTCCAAACTTCGGTTGACGGCATATACAGCGGGATTATCGCATAAAGAATACCGCTTAAAGGACTGGGAGGATGAGCAGAATACATCCGTGACCAACTTGGATTATCTTTCCATTGGTTTTCCCTTGGCCGAAAATTTGGGATTCGGTTTTGGTTTGATGCCCTACTCTTCCGTTGGCTATAGTTTAAGCGATACTTCACTTACGCCCGGAGGTTCGGAAGTGACCAATTTTTTTGACGGCAGTGGTGGTGTAAACCGCTTGTACGCATCCATTGGATATGAGCTTATAAGAAATCTTAGTATAGGGGTCACGGCCAATTTTAATTTTGGAACTTTGGAATATGAAAGGGTACAAAGTGTGGAAGGTGTTCAGTTTGGAACATTGGATACTCGCGAATCCCGGATAAACGGATACGATTTTAACTATGCCCTTAACTATACGCCCACAATAAAGGATAAATACACGCTCTATACCTCTGTGTTAGTGAATACCCAAGGTAATTTGGTTTCCAAGAACACGCAGACCCTTGGGTCTTTTTCAATTGCCAACGGCAACAATATTGAGGTGGTAGATGTGGATTTGGATGCATCAAACCTTAGGAACACCGAGATAAAGGTGCCCACTAGAACCACGCTAGGTCTTGGTTTCGGGGAGAATAAAAAATGGTTTTTGGGTGCTGAGTACAGTTTTCAACAAATGAGCAATTTCGAAAACTCCTTTCTGGCATTGGACAACGTAACATATAATGATGCGAATACCTATGCCTTTGGAGGTTATTGGATACCCGATTATCGTTCACTTTCTGGGTACTATAAACGAATTACCTATCGTGCCGGTCTCCGTTACGATGTAACCGGTTTAACCGTGAACAATAAAGAAATAAATAACTTTGGCATAACTTTTGGATTAGGATTACCATTAGGAGCGAACTTCTCCAATCTTAACTTAGGTTTTGAACTGGGAAGACGCGGAACAACCGATGCAAACCTAATTGAGGAAAGTTATTTTAAAATTAATGTAGGCTTATCTTTAAATGATAAATGGTTTATAAAGAAAAGAATAAATTGATAGCCCATTTTTTACAATTTTGATAAATAACCACCCATATAATATCCTTAAAGAGGATTTTTTAATGAAAATTTGTACTTTAACAGCTTTAAAACTAGTAAGATGAAAAAGAGACACTACTTAGCGATGATAATGGTCACCATGTTTGCGGGATTAAGTATGGCCCAAGCACAGAACCCCGAGTGTATGACCAACCTGTCGATTTATGCGGAACACGTAAAAGTGAAAAATTATGATGCAGCTTACGAGCCATGGAAAATGGTTTACGAAAGTTGCCCGGACATCAACAAGGCCAATTTCTCTTATGGAGAAAGAATCCTGAAGGCCAAGATCGAGAGTTCGACCGGTGCCGAGAAAGATGGCTATGTCCAAGACTTGCTGACATTGTATGACAACAGTCTGCAATATTTCCCAACAAAATACAGCAAAGCTGGCGTTGCCATTGATAAGGCTTTATTGTTGCAAGAGAACAAAATGGCCTCCGATGAAGAATTGTTCAATATGTTGGACAAAGCTTTCCAAGAAGATCAAGCCAATTTCAAGAATCCTAGGGCCTTGTACCTATACTTCTCCACTTTGGTAGATTTGCACGGAGCCGGTAAAAAAGATCTTCAAGATGTTTTTACCACGTATGATGATGTTACTGGAAAAATAGAAGAGGAAAACAAGGAGTTGACGGGAATAGTAACAAAGCTTCTTCCTAAGGATTCTTTGGGAACTTTGACCTCCAAAGAAAAAAGAGCACTTAGAGTAGCAACAGTGAACTCAGAATCATACGGTAAAGTTGCCAGTAGCGTAGACTCCAAATTGGGAGCACTTGCCGATTGTGACAACCTTATTCCATTGTACGAAAAAAGCTTTGATGAAAAGAAAGATGATGTAAAGTGGGTAAAGCGTGCGGTTGGAAGAATGTTCTCCAAAGAATGTACGGACGACCCCATGTTTCGAAAGTTGTTCGAAGCCCAGTTAGCACTAGATCCATCTGCCGATGCATATATGTACGGTGGTGTGCTCAAGCAAAAATCTGGAGATATGAATGGTGCTCTTGCTGACTTTAACAAGGCAGTAGAGTTGGAAACGGATTCTTATAAAAAATCTGAAATCCTTTACAAGATTGCAACTACGGTAAGAAATAGCAGTAAGTCACAAGCAAGAAGCTATGCTCTAAAAGCTATTGATGCAAATCCGGCCAACGGTAAAGCTTATTTGTTGATTGCCAACCTTTATGCAACCAGTGCCAACGCTTGCGGTAGTACACCATTCGAAAAAAGAGCGATTTACTGGAAGGCAGCCGACATGGCAAGAAAAGCCGGAAGGGTAGATCCTGCGCTAAGCGGACGGGCCAGTCAAACAGCAGCTAGTTACGCTGCCAAGGCACCATCCAAAGAGATGATCTTCAGCTCAGGAAAAGCAGGTCAAAGCATTTCTTTCGACTGCTGGGTAGGAGGTAGTGTTACGGTACCAAGCCTGTAGTGAAACAAACATCAGAACATATTTTAAAGAGCTTTGCCACGGTTTTTACCGTGGCAATCCTTTTTATGTCCTGTGGTGACAATTACGAAAGAGTAGGGGAAGAGGCCGTAAAACCCTTATTTCCTCAAGGTATAGCCAAAAATTTCACCCTGACCTATACCGAGACCATCGAGAGTATGGGCACCCAAGATTCGGCAACATCGCGTGTAATCGCCGTGCTAACCAGTCCAATATCCGAGGACTTTGACAATCAAAGATTTAAGTTCAAGACTTTTCCTGAAGGACTTCGAGTTGACTTCTACGATGAAAAAAATAATAAAAGTGTGATTGTTGCTGATTATGGTATTGTATATTCACAAACCAATTTGATAGATTTGCGTGGAAATGTGGTGATTGAAAGCCATGACGGTAAAAAATTGGAGACAGACCAGTTGTACTTTGATAGAAAGAACAATTGGATCTTTACGGAAGCTTCTTTTAAATATACCAATCCCGAAGACGGAACCGTAATGGACGGCGAAGGGATGGATTTTAATAAGGACTTTACTTTTTTCAAAGCACACAAGACCTACGGATTAATGACGATAAAAGAAGAAGAATAGGATGATCAAAATTTTAAGATACACGGAATACCTTTATTTGGCCGTAGCGGCCATCTCCATTTATAAGATAGCCACGCTTTGGAGTGTTAATCCAAAAGATACTTATATTTTTATCTTTTTTGCGGTGGTGTCCATAGCCATGTTCGTTTTTAGAAGACGATATCGGAAGCGCTTTGAACAACGAAAAAAGGATAATCAACAATAACATTGGATTACTCCGCAATAATTATAGTTCTTTCGCTGCTGTTTTCAGCATTTTTTTCGGGAATGGAGATAGCTTTCGTTTCTGCCAACAAAATTCATATTGAAATAGAGAAAAAGCAAGAAGGCTTCTTGGCCAAAGTACTGACCTTGCTTACCGATAAACCTTCAAAATTTATTGCCACCATGCTTATTGGCAATAACATCGCATTGGTTATTTACGGTCTATTTATGGGAGATGTGCTCATGGAATGGTTCCAAAGCCTCCTTCCTAGTGATTACCAGTTGGTAAATGCTTTGTTAACGGATTTCAACTTGCTGTCACAAACAGTAATATCCACATTGGTTATTCTACTGACGGCGGAGTTTTTGCCCAAGGTATTTTTTCAGATATATGCCAATGCCCTGATCAAAATATTTGCTGTACCTGCCTATTTCTTTTACATTTTGTTCGCTGCCATATCTTGGTTTGTGATCAAGGTATCGGACTTTATCCTAAGAGTATTTTTAAAGACGGATGGTGACGAGGTGCAACTTTCTTTCACCAAACTGGAGCTGGGAGATTACATCAACGAACAAATGGAAACCGTGGAGGAAGAGGATGAGGTGGATTCCGAAATACAGATTTTTCAGAATGCATTGGAGTTTTCAACCGTGAAAGCCAGAGAAGTAATGGTGCCCCGCACGGAGATTACTGCAGTAGAGATCAGCGAGACACCAAAAAACCTTACCAAACTATTTTCTGAAACCGGTTATTCAAAAATTCTCATCTATAAAGACAGCATTGACGAAATAATCGGTTATGTGCACTCATACGAGTTGTTCAAAAAACCCAAGACCATCAAAAGTATATTGCTTCCCGTGGAGTTTGTACCGGAGACCATGCTTATTCAGGATATATTGAATGTGCTGACCAAAAAACGCAAAAGTATGGCAGTAGTTTTGGATGAATACGGAGGTACTTCGGGTATTTTGACCGTAGAGGACATTATAGAGGAGCTTTTTGGTGAAATAGAGGATGAACATGATTCTACAGACCTACATGAAGAGCGGATAAGCGAGAACGAATACAAGTTTTCCGCACGTATGGAGGTGGATTACATCAACGAGCATTACAAATTGGAGCTTCCAGAAGGAGAAGAATATGAAACCCTGGGCGGATTGATCGTAAATCAAACAGGAGAAATACCCGAACAGGATTCAGAGGTGACCGTGGACAATTTTACCTTTAAGATTTTGGAGGTGTCCAATACCAAAATAGATCTGGTAAGTGTGCGCGTTCATGCTGAAGATTAATAATTTCCGTACCTTTTTTAGCTTTCCTATTTGAAAAGAAAGTGGTATTTTCGCCCACTGAATTTAAAGAAAACAAGCAGTAAAATGGCAATATTAGAGAATATTAGAAAACGGACAACAGTTCTTATTCTAATTATTGGTTTGGCGTTGTTCGCATTTGTAATATCGGGAGTATTCAGCAGCGACAATTTTTCTGGTGGAAAAGTGGGCTCCACGGTTGCAGAGGTAAATGGAGAAAATATTCCCATCAACGAGTTTAGAGCCCAGGTAGAAAACGCTTCCAGAAGATATGGACCAAATGTAACATCGACCCAGTTGGTGAACATGGTGTACGATCAAGAAGTAAGAAAAACCATCCTGAACCAACAGTTCGAAAATTTGGGAGTTGATGTGGAAAGCGATCAGATCGTTGAATTTGTGAGAACCTCGGGTTACGCCCAAATTCCAGACTTCCAAGACGATAACGGCGTATTCAACGAGCAAGTCTTTAAAAGCGCCATCGCCGATTGGAAAGCCAATGACCCTTTGCGTTACGATGCTTGGTTGCAGGATGAAGAATCCATTATTCAAGCAGCTAAGGAGCAGATGTACTTCAATTTGGTCAAAGGAGGAGTTACTGCTACCCTAACGGAAGGAGAAATGAACTACAAAATGGCCAACGACAAATTGGATATGCAATACGTTCGTATTCCCTACTCTTCCATTCCTGATAGTACCATCGAAGTTTCCAAAAGTGACATCCAAGCCTATATCAATGACCACAAGGCAATGTTCAAACAAGAAAAAGCCCGTGATATCCGTTTTGTTTATTTTGAAGAAAAACCATCTGCAGAGGATGAAAATAATGTAAAAGAAGAGATTACCGCTTTGATGGATGATTCTGTTGAATATTCAGAAGCAAAGGATGCCAACGATACCATACTTGGTTTTAGAAATACCAATAACATGGCCGCATTCTTGGATAGATATTCCGATTCCAAGTTCGATACCATTTACAAAGCCAAGAAAGATTTACCTTCGGTAGTAGCCGACACTTTGATGGCCATGGGCATTGGAGAAGTGTACGGACCTTATAAGGATGGAGGTACTTTCAAAGTATCCAAAGTAATGGACAAAAAAGAAAACGGAACCGTAAAAGCAAGCCATATCCTAATAGCTTGGGAAGGAGCCGAACGTGCCAACCCATCCATTACCAGAACCAAAGAAGAGGCCGAGGCCGAGGCAAATAGATTGTTGGCCGAGGCAAAAAAAGAAGAAGCCGTGTTTACTGCTTTGGCACGAGATAACTCAGATGGGCCTTCCGCACCACGTGGAGGGGACCTTGGGTATTTCCAAGAAGGGGTAATGGCCGATGAGTTCAACGATTTCTGTTTTGGGAATCCAACGGGAACAGTTGGTTTGGTAGAAACACAATTTGGATACCACGTTATCAAAGTGGATGATAAGCAAGATGTGGTTCAGGTCGCTACTTTGGCAAGAGAAATCGAGCCGTCCGAAGAAACCATCAATACCTTGTTTACAGATGCCACCAAGTTTGAAATGGCAGTAATTGATGCAGAACCGGAAGATTTTGGCGACATCGCAAGAGAGAGCAGCTATACTGTTCGACCGGTAAATAAAATCAAAGAGATGGAGGAAAACCTTCCCGGACTTGGTTCACAACGTAGTATGGTACAATGGGCCTTTAACGATGATACGAGTGTTGGCGACATCAAGCGTTTTAACGTAAACAACGGGTATGCAGTGGCGCAGTTGACCAAGAAATACAAAAAGGGCGTTATGGCTCCTGAGGATGCCTCTGCAACAGCATTACCGGCTATAAGAAAGCAACTTAAGGCAGAAAAGATCATTGCAGCCAACAAAGGGAAAGCTATGGATGCGATTGCTTCGGACAATAATGTTAGTCTAAGTACAGCTTCAGCGGTAACTTTGTCCTCACCAACGCTTCCAGGAGCAGGTAGAGAACCTTTGGTAGTTGGGACCGCCTTTGCCATGGAAAAAGACCAGACCTCTGATTTGATTGAAGGAAACACTGGAGTTTATATGGTTAAAGTGACCAACAAAACCCCAGCTGCCGACATTGAAAACTATAGCACCTATGCACAAAACTTGCAAACAAGTACAGCTGCCAGAGTAAATGGTGCCGTTTACAATGCTTTGAAGGAAAAAGCAGAGATAGAAGATAAGAGAGCTACGTTCTACTAGGATTTAGCAATATGAGATAATAAAAACGCCTCCCGAACGGGAGGCGTTTTTGGTTGTTAATTTTTTTGGATGGATCAGAATCATTTACTTTCAGGTTCATCCCATTTCATTTTATAACAGATATGGGTGATTTTTCCTTCTGAATCCACTGTGATTTCAAAACCCTGTTTAGTTCTGAAGTAGGCATCACGAAGAAAATACCACTTGCCGTTTTTAAAAAAGAATTCTCGTTTGTCCGGTTTCCATTCAGCAATAGGGTAGATGTAATCCAAAAGCGCTTGAAAATGGGGAGCGTTTTCTTGGTTCAAGGTAAAATCCTCACGGATGTAATTGGTAAATTCTGGAAGTTTTGTATTGGTTTTAATGGGTTCAAACCGATTCACTTCCTGGCCATTGTCAATTACAATGAACTCATTGACCTGTTTTTCCTTTTCGCCATAAATATTCCTGGTTTCTTGTGTAATGTAATACACATCATATTTCAAGATATCTTTTACGGATTCCGAAGTAATTTTTTTAAAGTTGGTCGAACAGCTTTTGTTCAAGAAGTTATTCAATCTTAGGGTTCCCTCAATATGGTTTTGACCAAATGAGAAGTAACTGTATAACAGCATAATACCCAGTAAAAATTTACCAACTATGTTTTTAAAGATTTGAGACATTTTTGCAACTAGTTTGATGAATGTCCCAAACCTAATACAAATGTCTTTGCTAGGTAAGCATGATCTGATGTGTGCCCCATATGAATTTACGAATGAGGCTAAAAATTGCAAATAACGGGTTTCCCCATTCTCTAAAGTATCATTTTTGAGTATGGAATGACAGTTGGGTAGCCCTTCGACTTGAAGTAAGAAATGGTTTTATCGTCACCTGTTGCCAAAACAAAATCTCCGCCCCAAGCACCAAGACTTTTCATCATCCCAAAATAATCGGGGAAGAGACGTTGCTTTACAGGTTCAATTTTCAAGATACTCGAAAGTAATGCTTCATGCTCTTCCACTAAGGATTCGAATCCGGATAAGGTGGATGTATCAATAATTTTTTGTGTCAGGCTTGAAACCTTTTTTATGAGCTCTGATTTATCAAATTGTTGTGCTCGATAATTGGTAATGGCCTCTTTACTACTCTGCTTTTGGTTGAGGTGAACAAAATAGAGTGAGTTCTTGAAAATTGGATTAAAATCTATCACTTCAACTTTGGGCACTCCATCAACTAGTTGATAGGTAATTGGAAAGTTGTACTGTGCACAGGCAATATCGTAACCGCTGCCCCCAAAAGCATTCCATAAAAGCTGATAGGCATCTACCCGTGCCCATTGTGCCATATTGTTAATTAATGTGGAAGATGTGCCCAATCCCCACGATTGCGGAAAAGTAAGATGGGTTTCTATCTGGAAACCATCGCTATCCGTTAACAATAATGGATTTTGAGCATTGGCCTCCAGAAGTAATGTGAGCAGCGTTTGGGCCATTGCTTCGTCTGAAGTGGATACAACGTTCAAGCTTTCAAGGTCGAACTTTGCGAAGAACCAAATATTCTTGTTTTCGTCAAAACTGGTCCATTCCAAAAAACCTGATTTGGTCGGAGTTACATGGAGCGATTGCCCATAACTGGTGGGAATGGCCAGTCCTAGGGCACCATCCAAAATAGCATATTCTCCTGACAGTAATAATTTGCCGTTGCTGTAAAACTCTTTTCTCATTTTTGATTGTTCAGTGAAAGTACAAGAAAACCACTCTCATTATCTTCGATAAACTCTTTTATCAAATCTTGTTGCTCCTCAAACAATTTTGGGATCAAAGAGGTGGTCATGTTACCAGTTTTAAGCCAAATTATTTTAGAAGGTCCACCATATAACGTGTTTAAATCAAAAAAATCAGAATCAAAGGTCACTATGGTAAAATGATTGTCCTTGGCATACCTCCAAATATCAATGTCCGCAGAGTCTACTAGGTTTAAATCCTTTACAGAATAAGAATGAGGAAAAAAGGGTGCTATTATTTTTATTAGCCGAAAGGAAATGTTTTGGTCAAAGAGTAATTTCACGAAGCAATGTTCAATTTCTTTTCACGGTCCGCGGCATAGGCAAGACATGCATTGATGTGTTGTTCTGACAATTCAGGAAAATCTGCAATTATGGCGGATTTATCCATACCATTGGCCATCCAGTTTAAGACATCATAAATTGATATCCTGGTTCCCTTTAAAATAGGTTTTCCGAACCTTTTTGCAGGATTGATTTCAATATACTTTTCTAAATGCTCCAATATTTTTGATTGTGTTGATTTAAGTTAAAGGTACAAAAAAAGTGGACGGCTATTTTTTAATCTTTTCCAACGCTTCTTTCACCGAAGCATTGGTTACGGTTTGGTCCTTAAAATAGGTGACCAGTTGCTGTTTTTCGGTTTCGGTGGCTCCCATTTGGTTGAGCATGTT
The DNA here is from genome assembly GCF_040148835.1 of Allomuricauda sp. NFXS6. Lineage (NCBI taxonomy): Bacteria > Pseudomonadati > Bacteroidota > Flavobacteriia > Flavobacteriales > Flavobacteriaceae > Allomuricauda > Allomuricauda sp. NFXS6. The sequence goes on from NZ_JAGEMG010000002.1 coordinate 369,389, forward strand.
GAGCAAGTGCATCTTCATGTGGCCTTTTTGAATGCCTGTTGTAACAAGACTGCGGACTGCTGCAAAATTCTGAGCCAATCCGGCCACGGCGACTAGCTGCATCAACTGTTTTGCCGATGGATTTTGAAGTATTTCCAGTGCAAGTTTCACTAGCGGATGCAACGTGGTCAATCCGCCCACAGTGCCAAGGGCCAGAGGGACTTCAATCCAAAATTTGAAAATGCCATTTTCGATTTTGGCATGCGTCAAGCTGGAATATTGCCCCTCTTTTGCAGCATAGGCGTGCACGCCTGCTTCCACCGCTCGAAAATCGTTCCCAGTGGCAAGGACTACGGCATCAATTCCGTTCATTATGCCCTTATTGTGGGTAACGGCCCGGTAGGGCTCTGCCTTGGCAATGTTTACGGCCCGTACAAATTTTTCGGCAAATGCTTCGGCAGACATATCCGTATTGCCCAATTCTGAGATAGGACAGCTTACCTCTGCTTTCACCAAGCAATTGGGTACATAATTGGATAGAATGCTCATCACCACCTCAATATTTTTTTCTTCTTCCGTAAAAGCATCAAAAGCAAGTGCTTGTTCTTTTAATGTTTTGGCAAATTGCTCCAAACAGGAATTGATAAAATTGGCCCCCATTGCATCCAGAGTCTCAAAAGTACAGTGGAGCTGATGGTAGTCTTCAATGTTATCGCTTAAATCCCGTAATTCAATATTATTGATGCCCCCGCCCCGTTTTTCCATGCTTTTTGTAATGGAAGCAACACTTTTCAATAATTCGGGTTTGGCCAAAGCGAAGAAATTGGATAGCTTTTTTTTATCACCTTTATATATAAAGTGTACCTGTCCAACTTTTTCTGTACCTAGGATTTCTGTCTTAAAACCACCACGATTCAACCAAAATTTGGCAGCTTTGCTTGCTGCTGCGACCACAGAACTTTCCTCAATGGCCATAGGAACTGCGTAGAGCTTGCCGTTGATTTTAAAATTTGGTGCAATGGCAAACGGCAAATAGTAATTGGATATGGTATTTTCGATAAATTCATCGTGTAATTTTTGCACTCTGGGGTCGGTGTTCCAATACTGCTGCAATAGCTGTTTGGTTTTTTTTGGGTCCTTGGTGCAATTGGTGGCTATCCAATCAATTTTTTGGGTTTTGGTGAGTTTGGAAAATCCTTCAACGGGTGTGTTCATAAAGCTGGCTTAAAGCAATCAAATATACGGATATTGACCATTAAGGGAGCCTTGTATGTGTTTTGAAAACTTGGCATTGCTTCAAAGGTTAAAATTTGTTGCAAACGCAACATCAAAATTTATTTTTACAATAAATATTAGTAAACTTGGAAGTTTTTAATCAAATGTGCCTATCTGAAAACGTATTTCAAATAGCACATTTTGAATCAATATGTCATGTCGAGCGCAGTCGAGACATTTTCGTTTTACCTTTTCGACTGCGCTCAAGGTGACAAAAATGTTTTTTGACATTTAAGAGAATATTTAATCAATTTTTTCATTCTATGAACAAAAAGTCTTTTCTATTCCTGTTCCTTCTGGGAGTTTTTACTTTTTCTACAGCGCAAAAGAAAAAAATAACCCTTGAAGAGATTTGGGGAGGAGAATTCAGAACAGAATCCATGGACGTCCTCCGATCCATGAACAACGGTACACAATACACCATTTTAAATACCGAACGTTCCCCACGTTCAAGTAGTTTGGACAAGTACGATTATGAAACCTTGGAAAAGGTGGAGACCATTGTGGCCTCATCTGATGCCATCCCATACTTTTCATCCTATACTTTTAGTGATGATGAATCGCAAGTGCTCTTGGCAACAGAAGTGGAGCCTGTTTTCAGACGATCTCGTTTGGGTATTTATTATGTGTATGACATTGCCTCCAAAGCATTGGTAAAAATCGCCGAGACGAAAATTCAAGAACCTACGCTTTCTCCAGATGGAAGCAAGGTAGCCTATGTGCTCAATAACAACATTTATATATTGGACTTGGGGTCCAGAACCACCAAACAAGTGACCACTGATGGAAACAAAGGCACCATTATTAACGGAGTAACGGATTGGGTGTACGAAGAGGAATTTGCTTTTGTCCGAGCTTTTGAATGGAACAGCGATGGAACCAAAATCGCATTTCTAAGATTTGATGAAACCGAAGTACCACACTTTTCCATGGATTTTTACGGAAATGAACTTTATCCTTACCAGCATGAGTTTAAGTACCCGAAGGCAGGGGAGAAAAATTCCATAGTTACTTTACATTTGTTTGATGTGGCGTCGGGCAATATTTCTGATGTAGATTTAAATGATCCCTACTACATTCCAAGAATAAAGTGGATGCACAACCCACACCATTTGAGTGTCCAGACCTTGAACAGACATCAAAACGATTTGAAACTTTATGAGGTAAATGCTCAGGATAATTCAGCAACCATTTTGTTGCAAGAAACGGATGAAGCCTATGTGGATATTGATGATGACCTCACTTTTCTGGATGACGATAGTTTTATTTGGACAAGCGAAGCAGACGGCTACAACCATCTTTACCTGTACGCAAGGGATGGGAAACTAAAGAATCAAATTACCGAAGGCCCTTGGGAGGTCACAAGCTATTATGGTTATGATGAAAAGTACGACCGTATTTTTTATCAATCCGTGGAGAATGGTTCCATCAATAGAGGTGTTTACAGCATATCCACCAAAGGGAAACGCAAAAAGGAACTTTCTGTGGAGAAGGGAACCAATTCAGCAGCTTTCAGCAGTGATTTCACCTATTACATCAACACCTATTCCAGTGCGACCACCCCATATAAATTTACCTTGCACAAAGCATCCGATGGTAAATTACTTAAGGAAATCAAGGACAATTCAGCTTTGCTGAACAAATTGGAAGGGTACGAGATTGCCCCCAAAGAATTTTCCACCATAAACATAAACGGGTACGACCTCAATATGTATATGATAAAGCCTGCGGATTTTGATCCCAACAAAAAATACCCATTGTTCATGTTCCAATACAGCGGGCCGGGTTCGCAACAAGTTTCCAATTCGTGGATGGGCAGCAACGATTATTGGCACCAGCACTTGGCATCACAAGGCTATATTGTGGCCTGTGTAGATGGCAGGGGAACCGGGCTAAAAGGCCGCGACTTTAAAAAATTGACCCAAAAAGAGTTGGGAAAATATGAAGTGGAAGATCAGATTGCAGCAGCTCAACAATTGAGCGAACGTTCCTACATCGATGAAAACAGAACAGGAATCTGGGGGTGGAGCTATGGAGGTTTTATGTCGACCAACTGTTTGTTGAAGGGCAACGACACCTTTGAAATGGCCATTGCCGTGGCACCTGTGACCTCATGGCGTTTTTATGATACCATTTACACGGAGCGCTATATGCAGACCCCTCAGGAAAACCCAACGGGGTATGATGATAATTCACCGTTCAACTACCCAGAATTGTTGAAAGGTAAATACTTGTTGGTGCATGGCTCGGGAGACGATAACGTGCATGTGCAGAATACAATGCGAATGATCGAGGCACTGGTACAGGCCAACAAACAGTTTGATTGGGCCATTTATCCCGATAAAAACCACGGTATTTACGGTGGCAATACCCGATTGCACCTCTATACCAAAATGACCAACTTCGTTAAGGAAAATCTATAGAATTTTAACCAATACAGACCTGTTATGACAGAAGTATCCACACCAGAAAGCGAAAAACAAATATTTGGGCATCCAAGGGGATTGTTCTACCTCTTTTTTGCAGAGTTATGGGAGCGTTTCAGTTTTTATGGAATGCGCGCGTTGCTTACCCTTTATATGGTAGAAGTAATCTTCGCTGCCTTAATGGAGCGGGATTATGCCACAGCGGCAGTTTACTCGTCTTACGGTTCATTGGTTTACGCTTCCACCGTTATTGGTGGACGTATTTCCGATAGTATTCTAGGGATGCGAAAATCTATTTTTTTGGGAGGTATATTAATGTCCTTGGGACATTTTGTACTGGCCATCGAAAATAATATCACGTTTTTTCTGGCGCTTTCCCTTATTATAGCCGGCAACGGATTCTTCAAACCAAACATATCAACATTTGTAGGTTCGCTGTATAAAGATGGAGATCCTAAAAAGGATTCTGGGTTCACCATTTTTTATATGGGAATCAACATTGGCGGTTGGGTAGCTCCATTGCTTTGCGGTTTCTTGGCAGCTAAATATGGGTGGCATTATGGATTTGGATTAGCAGGAATAGGGATGCTTACAGGTTTGATCGTTTTTTGGAGCGGAATCAAAAAAGGCGTGTTTGGAGATAAAGGCCTTCCGCCAGCAAATGGAAACATTGAAAAAAGGGTTTTCGGTCTAAAACAAGGAGTATTGGTACCGGTTTTGGCTTTCGCCTCGGTTCCAGTGATAGCCTATTTATTGTCGGCTTACAAGGCATTGGGTGCTGAAGGAACTTTCTTTGATGATCAGAACATAGTCAATGTAATTTTTAAATTGATAGGATTGTCCATCTTGGTATACTTGGGTTACATTATGTACAAAGCAACCGTGGATGAGCGTAAAAAACTGTTTGTCGCTGTACTGATTACCTTTTTTATGACCATCTTCTGGGGCTTTCATGAGCTTTCGGGTAGTGTAATAACACTCTTCGCTGCACGAAATGTAGACTTGGAGGGAATTATGTCCGCTTCCCAAACAAATTCATTGAACTCCATGTGGATTATTATTCTGGCCATCCCAATCTCTTTAATGTGGCAATGGCTCTCCAAAAAGAAGCTCAATCCAAGAACGCCCTACAAGTTTGGAATGGGGCTTTTGTTGGCTGGAGTTAGTTTTTATGCCTTGGCCGTAAGTGGAGCCAGTGCCAACGAAAACGGTTTTGTTCCCTTTACGTACCTATTATTGATGTACTTCTTGTTATCAGTTGGGGAATTGTTTATGTCTCCAGTTGGACTATCAAAAATTACGGACCTATCTCCCAAACGTATCGTTGCCTTTATGATGGGGGTGTGGTTCCTCTCATCCGCATTTGCTTTTCAGGTAGTTGGCTTTATCGGCAAACAATTGGCCATTGAAAGTACAGACGCCGACATAAGTGGTTTTAGCACCCTTGCTGTTTATACGGATGGCTTTATGCTCATAGCCGAATATGCTTTGGGAGCTGGTGTTTTAGTGATTTTGGCCTCACCATTGATCAAAAGGTTGATGGGCAAGGTCCACTAGAAACTTTTTAAAAATCAAAAACATAAAATCCCTTTTCACCCGTGTAGTGGAAAGGGATTTCCTTTTGTCTACAGGTTTGTTTCCATTTTTTGATCAAGCTCGGGTAATTGCTTCCGTCCGCAAATATTTTTTTGGGTTCGATGGAGTCCAGAACCCGCTCTAGATTAATTTCCGTTGACTGGGTAAGCAGTAGGTAGTCCAAATGCCCTTCCAAAGGAAAGATGGCCAAGCTATCCAAAACAAATAACTTTTTCTGACCGATTTGATAGCTATTTCTGAGTTGAACCGTGTCCAATTTTTGAATCCGCTCCGCCACGGCATAATCAGCACCAATGTTTCCAATATTGGTGCTATCCGAAGTAATCATGGAAAGTGAATCTCCTAATTGATGCAACAAAACCGTATTTCTGGAACGGTGAGCAAGTATGATGACTTCTTTTTGGTTCACTTGAAACTGATTCCAAATTATCCAACTTTGAAAAACGATGACTCCTCCAAAGAGAACCAAGGCAGTTTTCCATTTGGGCTTGGATAGAAAAACCACCATTGCAATGATGATAAAATAACCCAGTAACAGCTGAACCGAATCAAAAGGAATATTTTTGATGATGAAACCTTCCTGCTGGGCCACCCAACCAACAACAGAATTCATCAGTTGAATCACCCAGTTAAAACTATCGATCAAAAATTGTGGCAAGAAATCAATCAAGGCCAAAAGGATGACCAAGATTCCAAAGCCCAAAATCAACCCCAAAAATGGAATGACCAGCAGGTTGGAAATAAAAAACAAGGCAGGAAACTGATGAAAATAGAACAAACTAATCGGTAAAACCCCCAATTGTGCCGCAACACTTACCGATAACAATTGCCAGGTTTTACGGATGATGAGATTATCGGGAAACCAAAACCTTTGCAACTTGGGGTAAATCCAAACAATGGCAAACACGGCGGCATAGCTCATTTGAAATCCAAGCTGAAACAAGAACAAGGGCTTTACCATCAAAATAAACAACATCGACAGGGCAATAATGTTGAACGAATTGGTGGGTCGGTTCAGGTACAGCGCATAGGCCACAAAAGAAAACATGGTAACCGCACGGACAATGGAAGGAGAAAGCCCTGCAATAAAGGCATAGCTCCAAAGCAGCAGTACAACCACTACCAGTTTGATGGTTTTACCTTTAGGTAAACGTTCCAACGGGACTAAAATAAATTCCAACAACAAAAGGATAATGCCTACGTGAAGTCCAGAAACAGCCAATATATGAACGGCACCCGCGTTTTTATAATTGTTATAGGTGCTCTCCGAAATATCGTCGCGTTTTCCCAAAAGCAATGCTTGGATAACACCCATTTCTTCTGCTCCGAAGTCCTTCTGTCCCAATTTGGATATGATGTGTTCCCTAAAGTTGGATGCAAGACCGAACAAAGTTTTTGGAGCACCTTGCTTTTTTATGATAGCAGCATGATTGGTTCTGATTTGATGTTGAATACCCTGCTTTTCAAGATAGGCTTTGTAATCAAACTGGTGGGGATTTAATGGTGGCCGAATACTTTCAGGTTTTGCGTAAATCAAAAACTCATCATCAACCTGTAATTGCTTCAAAGTGGAATCCACCGAAAGACTCAAAAGCAATTTTCCGGGTGCTACGCCATCATCCGCAGCAATAATTCGGGTAATATATCGGTGGGAGTACGCATTCGGTTTAAGTACATCACTCACTTTGAGGTGCCAAACCTTTTCTTTGTTGAGGATTAGTTTGTTATAGTGGTGCGACATGCTTTTGTTCATGGAAATCCCCACAACAAAAACACCCAAACATATTGTTGTTAGCGAAGTTAGCACCTCAAAATACGGGAACCCTTCTCTACGCTGTTTTTTAATGGCCCAATACATTGTAGGCAGTAAAACGAGCATTGCAATTAGGGGCAAAAACGGAGCAACTTCAAGATAAAAACCGATAATAATGCCCAAAGCCACACACAAAGTGAGTTTTATGGACACAAAGTTAAGTTGACGCACTTTACAGGATGCGCATGGCCTTTACAAATGCACTGTTCCAGTATCCTTCCCGTAACGAGGATACCAGAACGCCCCGTGAGGTTGTGGCATGTATAAATTTGATGTCGTTTCCATCCACATCGACCACCAATCCTACGTGGTTGATGCGCTTTCCTCTTTTACTGGTCTTAAAAAAGAGCAAGTCTCCTTTTTCAACACTGTTTACCCGAATTTTTTGCCCTTCCAAAGCCATTTGGTAGGAAGTTCTGGGAAACATGATTTCGTTTTCTTTTAAAGAAACATAGACCAATCCGGAGCAATCCATACCCCTCTTGGTGGTTCCCCCGTATTTGTAGCGGGTTCCAGAATATGTGATAGCTGTAGAAACAATGGCATCTGCCTTAGTATTTTTACGCCCCTCCTTTTTGGATTTTCGTTTAGGGGAAGTGTCAGTGGTGGACCCCTCTACCGTAACGGTTCGGGTCTTGCTGTAGGTGCGTCGTTTTTTACCTGGGCCACAAGCAGCGATGGTAAAAAGCAACAGTAAGATTATGGTTTTTCGTAACATCCAAGAATAGATTTACTTTCTTGGAAGATAAAACTACGCATTTTTCACAATTAATTTGGCGGCCAATTCACTGGCACCTTTCCCTCCCAACTTTTCTTTTAACAATGTATAGTCAGATAACATCCGCTCCCGCTCGGCCCCATCTACGATTTTGGAAAGTTCTTTTTTAAGATTTTTTGTTGATAAATCATTTTGAATCAATTCTTTAACAACTTCTCTTTTCATGATCAAGTTCACCAATGATATATAATCCAACGTAATGATGCGCTTCGCAATTTGGTAGGAAATCCAATTTCCTTTGTAGCAAACCACTTGTGGGATGCCGAAAAGAGCTGTTTCCAAAGTTGCCGTTCCACTGGTAACCATTGCGGCATGGGAATGCTTTAAAAGCGTGTAGGTTTTGTTGGAAACATACTCCACTTTATCACCTTTTAAGAATGGGATATAGAACTCATCGGGAAGACTTGGAGCGCCCGCGATCACAAATTGATAATCGGAAAAATCTTTTTTTACAGAAAGCATCACCTCCAACATTTTTTGCACTTCCTGTTTCCTGCTCCCGGGCAGCAAGGCAATAATGGGTTTGTCAGGGTCCAGTCCGTTTTCTTTTCGGAACGTGTCATTGTCCTGTAGCGGTGTGTTTTCTATGGCATCAATTAAAGGATGACCAACAAACTGTACTGGGTAACCGTGTTTTTTTTCGTAAAAATCTTTTTCAAAAGGAAGGATTACGTACATATGGTCAATATCCCTCTTGATCTTTTTGATTCTACTTTCTCTTGATGCCCAAATTTGGGGTGAAATGTAATAATTGGTCTTGAAACCATGATCCTTGGCCCACTTGGCAATCCTAAGATTGAAGCCGGAGAAATCAATAAAAATAATTACATCTGGATTGAACTTTTGAATATCTTCCTTGCAATATGAAATGTTTTTGAAGATGGTAGGAATGTTCATGAGGACCTCCAAAAAACCCATAAAAGCCATGTCCTTGTAATGTTTGGCCAAATCGCCGCCAGCTTGTTGCATCAAGTCGCCGCCCCAGCAACGAATCTCTGCCAAGGCATCCTCTTTTTTAAGAGCTTTTATTAAATTGGACCCGTGCAGGTCCCCCGATGCTTCACCAGCTATTATATAATATTTCATTGATAAGTATCAAGTTAAAATGCAAACACCATGTCCAAAAGTAATTTCAGTAAAAACATTTAATCTTGAACTTGTTCTTGGGTTTGATTTTTAGACTTTTAAGCCATCACTTTGTACATTAAAATAACCAAGGCAGTTACCAAGGTCGCCAACATAACGCCTTTGGCCCTTTGATCCCTTTTTATGCGTAAAAACCCGAAAAACGCCACCAAGTTTAAAATTGCGCCCAATGCCAATAAACTGCCAATGTGCCCTTGGTTAACAGCGGCATTAAAGGTCTCCACAATGCCCAAATCGGAAAACATGAGAATGTAAAGCAAAGTTCCAAAAGTGTTTGCAATAATTCCTACGATAAATCCTATGATGATTTCTTTCTTATTGTTCATTTAAGTTCCAGTTGTTTATTTGTGGTATGGCGTGGTGTGCCGTGAGGTCGAACTGGGTGGGCACTACCGAAATGTGGTCTTGTGCCAAGGCCCATTCGTCCGTGTCCTCGCCCTTGTCCAAAAGTTCAAATTCTCCCGTTAACCAATAATAATCCTTTCCAGAAGGACTAGTTCTTTTGTCAAATTTCTCTTTCCAATTGCCGCGTGCCTGCCTGCATATTCTTATCCCTTTGGGTGCTGATTTTGTTTTTGGAATATTGACGTTTAAGACTGTTCCCTTTGGAATTCCATTGGTCAACGCTTCGGAAACAATTTTTTTGATGGAACCCAGAGCGGGTTCAAAGTCAGCATCCCAAGAATAATCACAGAGCGAAAAACCGATAGCGGGAATACCTTCGATACCTGCCTCAATGGCTGCACTCATGGTTCCTGAGTAAATCACGTTTATGGAGGAATTGGACCCGTGATTGATACCGCTTACACAAATGTCGGGTTTTCGGTCCAAAATTACCCGAAGTGCCAATTTTACACAATCCGCAGGGGTTCCGCTACAACTGTACTCGCTCGGGGCACCTTCTTTATGGTCTACGACAACTTTTTTGGAAAACAATGTACTGTCTACGGTAATGGCGTGTCCCATACCGCTTTGCGGACTGTCGGGAGCCACTACCACAACATCTCCAAGTTCTTTCATGGTGCGGATTAACGCCCTAAGTCCTGGAGCTGTGATTCCATCATCGTTGGTAACCAGAATAAGCGGTTTTTCCATCTTGGATAATTTAAGCTATAAAAATACGTTTTTCAAAAGGATATGAAACCTTCAGCGTTTAACAAAAAATTAAATTGGGCAGAACGGACTGGCACGGTTTTTTCTGTATCTTAGAGAATTCATACAAGTAGAAACGATGGGTGATGTAATGAAGATTTGACAGTATGAGGTCAGATTATTTCGCTCTAGAAAAATCACATTATGAAAAAGAACTTTATTTTGGCACTTTTGGTTATCCTTGTTGCAGTTGCCTCCTGCAGTTTTACCAATAAGTCTTTTGATAACGACGACAAGGATAAATTTTTGTTGGAATTGATTTCCTACGTGTTGGAAAAAGGGCATTATGAGCCCAAAGAAGTGAACGATAGCTTCAGTTCCAATGTTTTTGATGACTTTATCGATATCATTGACCCAACCAAAAGATACTTTCTAAAAAGCGACATCAGGGAATTTGAAAAATACAGGTTCATGATCGATGACGAGATCAGGAACACCGATATCGAATTTTTCAATACCGTATATGAGCGCTTAATGGTCCGAATGGAGGAAGCCAAGGATATTTACAAAGAAGTACTTGCTACGCCTTTTGATTATACACTCGATGAATCCATTGAGATCGATTATGACGAACAAGATTTTGCGGCCAACAAAAAAGAACTCAAGGAACGTTGGAGAAAGCAATTGAAATACAACACACTTAATGTTTTCGACAATAAAGTGGATAATATAATTTCTGATGCAAATCAGGAATCAGGCTTGGATGCCGATGCGATATTGGCATTTAACGATATACCGAGCTCTGTAGATAAAGTTATTACAGAGGAAGAAGCAAGGGAAGTGACCAAAAACACCTTGGACGAGTTTTTCGACTTTGTGGGCGATTTGGAACGTAAAGACTGGTTTGTGCAGTATTTGAACACCATTGTTGAGGAGTTTGATCCCCATACCTTTTACTTTGCTCCAGAAGAAAAGGAAAAATTTGACATTGGTATGTCAGGTAAATTTGAAGGTATAGGAGCCAGGTTACAGAAGAAACCAGAAGGCGCCAAAATTGTAGAGATTATTTCCGGTGGTCCTGTTTGGAGAGACCAGAGCCTTGAGGTGGGCGATCAAATCCTAAAAGTAGGGCAAGAAGGCGAAGAGCCCATCAACATTGTGGGAATGCGATTGGAAGATGCCATTAAATTGATCAAAGGTCCGGAAGGAACCGTAGTGGATTTAACCGTGCGCAAAGTAGATGGTACCATAGAAACGGTCTCCATAACCCGAGATGTAGTGGAATTGGAAGAATCCTACGCCAAATCTGCCACCATAGATGCTGGCGATGTTAAATATGGTCTAATCGATCTCCCAAAATTTTATGTGGATTTTGAAGACTATAGCGAAAGAAATGCGGCAACAGACGTAGCCAAGGAATTAGAACGTTTAAAAGAAGCAGGTGCCGAAGGTATTGTACTTGATTTGCGTGATAATGGAGGAGGATCATTAAAAACCGTTGTTGAAATGGCAGGATTGTTCATTAAGGATGGCCCTATAGTTCAAGTGCGTTCCTCTGGGCAACGAAAAGAAGTGCACGAGGACAAGGATGAGCGGATTCAATGGGACGGACCATTGGTAATTTTGGTAAACGAACTATCCGCATCGGCGTCGGAAATTTTGGCAGCCGCTATGCAGGATTATAAAAGAGCTGTGATCATTGGAAGCAAGCAAACCTTCGGAAAGGGAACTGTACAAAATGTAATTCCTTTGGATGGTATCGTCCGAGGAAACGAGCACGGAGATTTGGGAGCAATCAAATTGACCACCCAAAAATTCTATAGAATCAACGGCGGGTCTACCCAGTTGGAAGGAGTAAAAAGTGACATCGTGGTTCCGGACAGATACAGTTATATCGATTTGGGAGAGCGCGATCAACAAAATCCATTGGGTTGGGATAAGATCACTCCTGCCGACTATAAAGTTTGGGACGGTTACATTGATTTTGATGATGCCGTGAAAAAGAGCAAGGAACGTATGGCGAGTAACGAGCAAATCAAACTTATTGAGGAAAACGCCAGATGGCTGAAGGAGCAACAGGACGAAAACTTGATTTCCCTTAATTATAATGCATACGTGAACAAAGAACAAGAGGCCAAAAAACGTTCAGAAAGGTTCAAAAGCTTAAGGGATTACGATTCCAAACTATCTTTTAGCTCCCTACAGTATGAGAAAGAACTGTTTACTCAAGATTCTGTACTAAGAGAAAAAAGGGACAGATGGCACAAGGATTTGGCACGAGACATTTATGTAGAAGAAGCTGTGAATGTACTTAAGGACCTTCACCAGAATAATATCAAAAAAGAAGAAAATAAATTGGCCAGCGTTAAAGGATAGTCTGGTCACTATTAAAATAATCCTATTTAAAGCCGACTCTTGTGAGTTGGCTTTTTTTATGGCAACTTAGGCAATAAAGTTTTCAAATAAACAATTGGTTCAATGAAAAATAGGACGATATATGCGGTGCTCATTACACTATGTATAATCGGGTTTTGGCTGTTCGAAAATTTTTATACTCCAGCCACATACTCCAATACCAATGGTTCCAGTGTGGATTTAGCGGAATCAATTTTTTTACCTACCTCTACAACTGGAGAAATAGTGGAGCATGCTTATTACACACTTTCATATAGTGAACCACATGAACAGCCAGAGTGGGTAGCATATACCCTAAAAAAGGAACATCTCACTTATGATGATAGACAAAGACCTTATTTTATAGAAGATCCGAAGGTAAGCACAAAATCGGCGGATTGGAAAAATTATAGAGGTTCCGGTTACGATAGAGGACATTTGCTGCCGGCAGGAGATCGTCGATTTTCTGAACAGGCGTACAACGAAACTTTTTACACGAGCAACATCAGTCCGCAGGATAAACAATTCAATGCAGGCATTTGGAACCGTTTGGAGCAGAAAATCCGCTATTGGTGTAAAAAGTATGGCGATTTATTGGTGGTGACAGGCGGTGTTTTGGAAGATGATTTAATTGAAATAGGGGACGAAGATGTTGATGTACCCCGGATGTTTTACAAAATTGTATTGAGAGGCTTTGATGATAACGCACAGCTGCTCGCCTTTTTGATTCCAGCAGAGGAAAGTCAAGAACCTCTCAAAAATTTTTTGGTGCCCATTGATGAAATAGAGATAAAAACAGGCATTGATTTTTTTGAGAAACAACCTGAAGCCTGGCAGTCTAAACTTGAATCTCAAGTGGATTCCTCGGGCTGGAAATTCTAAATACCATCCTTTAATCGGTTGGAGTCCAGTTTTAGAAAGATGAACAACAACATTGTAAAGAAAATAAGACCGGAACCACCATAGCTAAAAAATGGCAAGGGAACACCAATAGTGGGCAATAGCCCGATTACCATTCCAATGTTGATGAAGTAATGGAACACCAATATGGAAATCACCCCATAGCCATACATTCGGCTAAAGTCACTTTTTTGTCGCTCGGCAATATAAATCAATCGTAAAAAGAACAACGAGAACAGCAAGATTACGGCCGAGGTGCCCAAAAAGCCCCATTCTTCACCGACCGAACTAAAAATATAATCGGTATGCTGCTCTGGCACAAAATCTCCTTTGGTCCGAGTGCCCTCCAAAAACCCTTTTCCAATAAATCCGCCCGACTCAATCGCTTTTTCTGATTGATAAGTGTTGTAGCCTATTGTCTTTCGGATCTCATCTAGTTTCTCTTCATCTTTTTCCAGACTTAACCATAGCGCAAAGCGGTCTCGGTGGCGTTGTTCAAATACATTTTCAAACACAAAATTTACGGATAGTGAAAAGAGTATGGATACAACAATAACCCCGAGAACGGGAAGAATAGGTATCTTTACAGAAGCTTTTTTGAAGGTATAGACCAACAAGGTCAGAATAATCAATCCAATGGCAACCCAAACGGTTCCAAACATTAAAGTTGTAGCAAACAAGACCACGGCAAATATTAGAATTCCTAAATAATAGATTGGAAAACCTTCCCTGAATAACACAAAAAAAAGCGAAAAATAAATGAGCGAGCTTCCTGGGTCAGGTTGGGGCAATATCAGCAAGGCAGGCAATAGAATAATGGCCAGGGCATAAAGTTGGTGTTTCCCCGTGCGTATATCGGTTTGTATATCACTTAAGAACTTTGCCAAAGCTAGAGAAGTGGCCACTTTGGCCAACTCCGATGGCTGAAGGTTGAAAAAACCAAGATCGTACCAAGAAGTTGCTCCTGCAATCGTTTTCCCGAAAACAAACAACCCCAATAGCAGCACAATGGAAACTACATAAAAAATGGAGGCAAAGCGTTCAAAAAACTGTGATTCCACAAATAGTACGAACATGATGCCCAATATAGCAAGGCCTATAAAAAAGAGTTGTTTTCCATATAAAGTGGAAAAGTCAAAAATTGAAGTATGCGCTTCCCCAACAGAAGTGGAGTAAATATTGATCCAACCAATAAAAACTAAAAGCGTGTAGAGGATAAATGTAATCCAATCCAACCTCCCAAAAGGTCCTCTACCACTCATACTCGTTTATTTCAAAGGGTTCACCGCTGTAAGGTTTTGCGTATTCGTGTTCCAATGTTTTTTCCAGCATCCGCTTCTCAAGATCTTTTCTGGTAATTTCCCCTTTGATGTATTTTTCTATCAAAAGTGAAGCGATGTGTCCTGCGTAGCGTGATCCGTAATAGCCATTTTCAATATATACTGCCAAGGCTATCTGAGGGTTTTCCACAGGTGCAAAAGCCACAAAAACAGAGTGGTCCGTCAATTGCATGCGTTCACCGTCAACCCGTATATAGTTTTCTACAGTTCCTGTTTTACCGGCAATTTCTATATCTGGAATCTGAACCCATCTTCCGGTACCATAGTTGTATACATTGGCCATCCCCTCAATCACGGGGTCAAAATGTTTTCTCTCAATGGTGGTATAACGGGGCTCGGTGTATTTGGGGTCAATTTTACCATGGTTCCCAATACTTTTAATAATGTGCGGGGTGTAAAAATATCCGCGGTTGGCAATGGCGGCAGTCATATTGGCCAATTGTAGGGGGGTGGCCGCAATTTCCCCTTGACCTATGGAATTGGATATGATCGTGGATGCCGCCCACCGGCCATCCCCATACCACTTATCGTAATAGGCCACATCTGGAATTCTTCCCGGGGCGCCTGTAGGGAGGTCGGTACCCAAGAAATCACCAAGGCCAAAACTTTTCATATGTTTTTCCCAAACATCCATGCCTTTATCGGTGGTCTCGTATTTATCAAAAATCTTTCGGAATACACCAGCAAAATAGGCGTTACAAGATTGATAGATGCCCGAGTTCAAATCCCTGACGCCACCACCGCAATGACATCCCCTGAGCGTGTTGCCTACATAAAAACCGTGATAGCATCTAAATTTTGTATCGGTATTGATAACACCTTCTTGGAGACCGACCAATGCGTTCAGGGTTTTGAAAGGTGACCCTGGTGAAGGCTGCGCCAAAATGGAACGGTCCCATGTAGGTTTGGATATGGTATCGTAATGGAGTTTGCTATAATTTTTTGATCGTTGTCTGCCCACCAAAAGTGCAGGGTCGTATGTTGGGCCTGAAATCATGGCTAAAATTTCCCCAGATTTGGGTTCAATGGCAACAATTCCCCCTCGTTTACCGTGCATCAACTTTTCTCCGTATTCTTGTAAGGTCTTGTCCAGAGTAATATGTATCTCTTTGCCTTGTTGGGGCAGGGTGTCCAATCTTCCATCCTTGTACGGACCAATATCCCTGTTAAAACGGTCCTTTTGAATATGTTTAACCCCTTTTTGTCCTCTTAGTATCTCTTCGTACTGCTGCTCAATGCCTGTTCGGCCTTTTAACTCCCCAGCAACGTAGTACGGGTTATTTTTGAGGTCCCATTCGTTCACTTCACTAATATAGCCGAGTACGTTTGCCGCACTTTTGGTGTTGTAATAGCGCAATGACCTTTTTTGAATATAAAAGCCGGTAAAATGCCGCATTTTCTCCTGAAGCTTGGCATAATCCTCTTTGGAAAGTTGAGGAACCAAAACCGAGGGTAGTCTAGGGGAGTACCGTCTGGCTTTTTCCATTTTTTCAAGGAATTCAGGCTTTTCAATGCCCAAAAGACTGCAAAATTCCAAAGTGTCCAAAGGTTTTACTTCCCTTGGGATGACCATAACGTCGTATGCAGGTTGATTGCCCACCAAGAGTTTACCGTCCCTATCGTAAATGTATCCTCTTTCAGGATAGTCATACACTTTTTTTATGGCAGGGTCGTCCAATATTTGATCGGGCGAAAAACGGAACAATTGCAAATAGGACAGTCTACCTATAAAGGTAAATCCTATAAGAACAACTATGGATGAAAGCAATAATTTTTTCATGATCGACCTAAATTCTTGGGCTCCGTATATATCCCAACGATAAAAACTACGTTTTTATTCGGTTTTTGGACTAAAAAGTGAACTGAATAATACACAAAGTATTAAAGTTACAATACCTGTGGCAAAAACTTTCTTCAAAATTAAAAGGAAATGGGCGATACTTAAAATCTCAAACGAAAAGAATATCAAATGATGAATCAAAACAAGCAAGGCCAAAAAGGTGATGCGCTGGACCTTGGTGGTGTTTTTGAAGCTAAAACTCTGAAAATCGTAGTTAACGCCAAAACAAAACCTCATAATGGCAGGCCTGGCATAGGCAATGGTTACCGAAGCTAGAGCGTTTAAAGCCAAAGTATCCGAAAAAATATCGATGACTAACCCCAATAAAAATGCGGTGAGCATAAAAATCGCACGATTTACTTTGATGGGATACCAATAAAAGAACACCACGTAGACAAATGGGTTGATAAAGCCTAAAAAATTCAGATTGTTGAATATGAGCACCTGTGTGATGACCAACAACACAAAACGCAGCATATTTATGATCAAGGTGTTGTTCATTCTATGGTTCTGGATTCTAGTTCTTCAATTTCCTCTTTATCCTTGTTCGCTATTAAGTACACATTTTTGATGTTGGCCATATCTGAAAAAAGTTCCACATCAATGTTATAAAAACTCTTGGCATCATTGAGGTCGTACTTTTTTATTGTCCCGATAGGCACGTTTTCCGGAAAAATACTGGACATGCCGCCGGTAACAATGGTGTCACCAACGACCAATGGCACCAATCTGGGAATATCGACAAGCTGGACAAGGGTGTAATCTTTGGTGTCCCAGATCAAAGAGCCAAAGTATTCCGTGCCTTTTATTTTGGCATTGATGTTGGATTTGGTGTTAAGCACGCTTTGGACAGTGGCAAAACCGTTCGAAACATTTTCTACAATGCCCAAAATACCGTCGGTGGTTATTACCCCCATATCTTGATGGACACCATCTTCCTCCCCTTTGTCTATGGTTACGTAATTGCGGGGAGAGGTAAAACTATTTTTAATGAGCTTGGCATTCATAACCTGATATACGGCCAAGGTGGAATCCAGGGGTTCAATGCTATCATATTGAGCGTTGAAAAGGATTCTTCGCAACTGCTGATTTTCCTCCACCAATCTTTTGTTCTCCTCTTGCAGATTGAAATACGAGGACACATCGGAACCAGCGCCATAAATGCTGCCCGTGACCCATCGAGATGAATTAAAAAATTTGGATTGATGGTAGGAATGTGACCGAATGGTCATGACCAAGGCTATAAACGCAAAAAATGCATACAAAAATGCATTTCTATAGCGTAAAACAAAATTGATGATGCGTTGCATGCAATCGTATCGTTAAGAAGATATTCAACTCCTTGAAGATAATAGAACTGTAAAGACTACAGTGCTATTTTATTAAAATACTTTTATAGCGTTCCAAGTTTTTAAGCGCGATACCGGTGCCTCGAACAACGGCTCTCAAAGGATCTTCGGCAATGTAAACGGGCAAATCGGTTTTTTGGGAAAGCCTTCTGTCCAATCCTCGCAGCATAGAGCCACCACCCGCCAAATAAATACCAGTGTTGTATATATCGGCAGCCAATTCGGGAGGAGTTTGCGATAAAGTTTCCATAACCGCATCTTCTACTCTTAAAATGCTTTTATCCAAGGCTTTGGCAATTTCTCGGTAAGACACCTGGACCTGTTTTGGTTTTCCCGTTAAAAGATCGCGACCCTGAATCGATTTGTCTTCTGGTGGGGATTTTAAATCTTCCGTAGCCGAACCAATCTCTATTTTGATGGCTTCTGCGGTACTTTCCCCGACGTACAAGTTGTGTTGGGTACGCATGTAATAAATAATGTCGTTCGTGAACACATCCCCTGCAATTTTAACGGATTTGTCACACACGATACCACCAAGCGCGATTACAGCAATCTCGGTTGTACCACCACCTATGTCCACAATCATATTACCTTTCGGTTGCATAATGTCCAAGCCGATACCAATGGCAGCGGCCATGGGCTCATGAATAAGGTATACTTCTTTACCGTTAACACGTTCCGCAGACTCACGTACCGCACGCATTTCCACTTCTGTAATGCCCGATGGGATACAAATGACCATGCGAAGTGCCGGCGGGAACCATTTTTTCTTGAGCGCCGGAATATTTTTGATGAACATACTGATCATCTTTTCCGATGCATCAAAATCGGCGATTACCCCGTCTTTTAACGGCCGTATGGTTTTGATGTTTTCATGGGTTTTCCCCTGCATCATATTGGCTTCGCGGCCCACCGCGATTATTTTCCCCGATACACGGTCCCTTGCCACAATGGAAGGACTGTCTACAACCACTTTGTCCAAGTGGATGATCAGGGTATTTGCAGTACCAAGGTCAATAGCAATTTCCTCGGTCATGAAATCAAAGAATCCCATAAAAAAGCGTTTATTTCGGATTAACGGTAAAA
Organism: Allomuricauda sp. NFXS6; assembly: GCF_040148835.1. Lineage (NCBI taxonomy): Bacteria > Pseudomonadati > Bacteroidota > Flavobacteriia > Flavobacteriales > Flavobacteriaceae > Allomuricauda > Allomuricauda sp. NFXS6. The sequence goes on from NZ_JAGEMG010000002.1 coordinate 388,403, forward strand.
ATTATCGGCTAAAGTACTAAAATTAATGTTTAAAATGTCGAGTGCCCGTCATCACCATCGCCAATCCATTTTCGTTGCAATAATCAATGCTCAGCTGATCTTTGATGGAACCCCCTGGCTGAATTACACTTTTAATGCCCGCTTTGTCCGCAATCTCCACACAATCAGGGAACGGGAAGAAGGCATCGCTGGCCATTACTGCTCCATCTAAATTAAACTCGAAGGATTTTGCCTTATGAATGGCTTGGTTTAAGGCATCAACACGTGATGTTTGCCCTGTTCCGCTTGCACACAATTGTTTGTTCTTGGCCAAAACAATGGTATTACTTTTGGTATGCTTGCACAATTTGGAGGCAAAAATCAAATCTTCGATTTCTTCTGGCGTGGCTTGTTTTTTGGTAACAGGGGTCAAATCTTCTTTGGAATCAGTTTTGGAATCTTTATCCTGAACCAAAACACCGTTCAAACAAGTTCTTACCAAAGTGTCTGGCAATGCTGTTTCATTTTGTATAAGAATGATTCGGTTCTTCTTGCCTTTCAAGATTTCCAAAGCATCATTAGAATAGCTAGGGGCAATCACCACTTCGCAGAACAGTTTATGAATTTCTTCTGCAGTAGGCTTGTCAATTTCAACATTGGAAATCAAAATACCACCAAATGCTGAAACAGGATCACCTGCCAATGCATCCACATACGCTTGATGAATAGTATTTCGTGTGGCCAAGCCACAAGCGTTGTTGTGTTTTAGGATAGCAAAGGTTGGCTCATCATTTTTAAATTCGCCCATTAGGTTTACGGCAGCATCAACATCCAAAAGGTTGTTGTAGGACAGTTCCTTACCGTGAAGTTTGGAGAACATCGCATCAAAATCACCAAAGAAGTATCCTTTTTGGTGCGGGTTTTCACCATAGCGCAACACCTGACCTTTGGTCTCGCTGATTTTTAATACGGTTTCTTCTTTTTCTTTATTAAAGTAGTTGAAGATGGCCGTATCGTAATGTGAAGAAATATTGAACGCCTTGGTAGCAAAACGTTTGCGGTCTTCCAAGGTTGTGATGCCATTTCCTTCGGAAATAACGCCCAAGAAATCTTCATAATCTTCCATGGATGAAACACAAAGTACATCCTTGAAATTTTTGGCAGCGGCCCTGATGAGAGAGATGCCCCCTATGTCTATTTTTTCAATAATATCTTGTTCCGATGCCCCACTGGCCACCGTTTTTTCAAAAGGGTAAAGGTCCACAATGACGATATCCAACTGCGGAATCTCAAATTCCTCCATTTGGGCCACATCGCTATCATTGTCCTGACGGTTCAAAATGCCGCCAAACACTTTTGGATGTAGGGTTTTAACGCGTCCCCCCAAAATGGAAGGGTAACTGGTAACATCCTCGACAGGCACCACATCGATACCCAGGTCGCGTATAAATTTTTCGGTTCCCCCAGTAGAATAAAGGGTTACACCTAGTTCATCCAGTTTTTTTACAATAGGTTCCAATCCGTCTTTATGGAAAACGGAAATCAATGCAGCGGAGGCTTTTTTGGCAGTACTCATTTATATCTTAAAAATCAATTTCTTAAGCGTACAAAAGTACTCCATTTGCCACTAAATAGCAGTACGGTTTATCAACAAATTCGGAGAAGTTTTACAGAATCTCTGCCACTTTCTGGTTGACGAATTCCAAAAAGCGTTCATCTTCCTCGGTAAATGGGTCAGGAGTGTTGGAATCGATATCGATTTGCCCCACATTTTCACTATTTACGAACAACGGGACAACAATCTCTGCTTTTACCGTGATGCTGCAGGCGATGTAATTGTCTTGCGCAGCTACGTCGGGTACCACAAAGTTCTTGTTGCTCACGGCAACCTGTCCACAAATACCTTTGCCAAAGGGTATGATGGTGTGGTCGGTTGGAGCGCCAGCGTAGGGTCCCAATTTCAATTCATTTTTATCCCCATTTTTAAAATAAAAACCCACCCAGTCGTAATGGTCGACATTGTTGCGCAAAAGTTCACAGATTTCGCCCAAGCGGGTATCAATCGATTTGTTTTCATCTTTTATGATTTCGAGGACCTTGGGTTCCAATGATTTTAGCATGAGGTATTTTTTTGCAAATGTATTGAATAGTGGATTTGTACGACAAAAGAAAACAAGCTTACAGCTTAAAAACAGATAAAGTTCTGTTAAGCAAAACAATAAATGTTAATATTTTGTAGTTTTGTAGTCGAATGAAGCAGATTTTTCATCAAATAGTATCCTCGGTAATGGCATTTTTGCTGTTGGCCTCCACGGTTTCGTGGACGGTGGACAAGCATATTTGTATGGGTCGGGTGATGGATATTTCTTTCTTTGCGCACGCCGACGATTGCGGCATGGACATGAAGATGGAAAAATCGTGTTGTGATGATGAATCTTTTACTGTTCAAGGTCAAGACGACTTAAAACTCTCCTTTGAAAACTTTAGTTTGGATCAGCAAGTCTTCTTGGTAAGCTTTGTCCAAACCTATTTTCAACTTTTCGAAATTGATTCCGAAGAACTTACTCCCTTCAGTGAGTACAACCCACCTCCATTGATACGGGATGTCCAGGTTCTTGACCAGACTTTCCTTATTTGATTTAACATAGATTGAATTTTACCTGACCTAAAATGGTTGGGCAATTGCGTTTATGCGCGTTTTTGAGTCGATCTAATGTTTAAATCAAACCTTTATGCTGAATAAAAGCATCAAATTTTTAATAGAAAATAAATTAGTAGCCGTATTGCTCCTGCTGGTTTTTATGGCCTGGGGCATCGTAAGCACTCCTTTTAATTGGAATACTGGTGCTATTTTGCCAAGCAATCCCGTGGCTGTTGATGCTATTCCCGATATAGGTGAAAACCAACAGATTGTGTTCACCAAATGGCCAGGTCGTTCCCCTCAGGATATCGAAGATCAGATTACTTACCCATTGACAACTTCTTTATTGGGAATACCTGGGGTAAAAACCATTCGGAGTTCTTCTATGTTCGGGTTTTCTAGTATCTATATCATTTTTGAGGAGGATGTAGAGTTCTACTGGAGTCGCAGCCGTATTCTGGAGAAACTTAATTCACTTCCTAACAACCTATTGCCTGATGGTGTTAACCCTGCCTTGGGACCTGATGCTACTGCTTTGGGACAGATATTCTGGTACACCTTGGAAGGTCGTGATAAAGACGGAAACGTTACTGGCGGATGGGACCTTCAGGAACTACGCAGTGTACAGGATTACTATGTAAAATATGCTTTATCCTCGGCATCTGGCGTATCCGAAGTCGCCTCTATTGGCGGATTTGTTCAGGAATACCAAGTGGACGTGGATCCTGAATTGATGAAACAGTACAACGTGGGGTTGGATCAAGTCGTCAAAGCCGTAAAGCAGAGTAATCGGGATATTGGTGCACAAACTTTGGAAATCAACAAAGCAGAATATTTGGTTCGTGGGCTTGGCTACATCAAATCTTTGGACGATATCAAAAATGCAGTGGTGACTGCAACGGATTACACCTCCATTCGTGTACAGGATGTGGCCCGAGTTTCTTTGGGGCCTGCGGTGCGTCGCGGAATTTTGGACAAGGAAGGAGCCGAAGTAGTTGGTGGTGTGGTTGTGGCCCGATACGGAGCCAATCCGTTGGAGGTTATCAACAATGTAAAAGATCAAATAAAAGAGTTGAGTGCGGGACTTCCATCGAAAGAATTGAAAGATGGGACCACTTCGCAATTGACCATTGTTCCCTTTTATGATAGAACTGAACTCATTCAAGAAACCCTTGGCACGCTCAACGAAGCTTTGACTCTTGAAATTCTCATCACTATTTTGGTCATTGTGGTTATGGTGTTCAACCTTCGAGCTTCTATCCTGATTTCTGGTTTGTTGCCCATTGCAGTGCTCATGGTCTTCATTTCCATGAAAATGTTTGGGGTAGATGCCAATATCGTGGCACTTTCAGGAATAGCCATTGCGATTGGAACTATGGTCGATGTTGGGGTCATTCTCTCTGAGAATATTATCCGACATATGGACGAAAACAATGAAAACTTGTCCATAAATGAGGTGGTCTACAATGCCACTTCCGAGGTTTCAGGAGCAATTTTAACGGCCGTACTGACCACGATTATCAGTTTTATACCTGTATTCACTATGGTCGGTGCCGAAGGAAAACTCTTCCGTCCACTGGCTTTTACCAAGACGATGGCATTGACGGCCTCTATTATAGTGGCGCTCTTTTTGATTCCGCCTTTTGCAGCGATAATTTTTAGAAAGAAAAGCCCTAATCAATTATACAAGTACATTTGGAATGGTGTTTTGATTCTTTTGGGATTGGTTGCCATCGGTTTCGGATATTGGTTGGGCTTGGCGTTGATCGCTTTCGGTGTTGCTGGAATCCTGAAATTGAGAAAAATTCTGGAGGAGAAACAAGCTGGAATGCTCAATGTGGGTATCTGCGTTGCGACAATCATTTTCTTGTTAGCAACTTATTGGAGACCCTTGGGCTTTGATCGTAGTATTGCCATCAACCTAATTTTTGTTGGATTGATTTGTGGTGTTTTATTGGGAGTATTTTACCTCTTCAGACAATATTACAGCCGTATTTTGACCTGGGCATTGGAAAACAAATTGTTGTTCTTGTCCATTCCGACGGTGATTGTGGTCTTTGGGTTCATGATCATGCGGAATACAGGTCAAGAGTTCATGCCTTCCTTAAATGAAGGTTCTTTCTTGTTGATGCCCACTTCATTGCCGCATGCGGGAGTGGAAGAAAACAAGCGGGTGTTGCAGCAATTGGATATGGCCGTAGCCACCATTCCTGAGATTGAAACCGTGGTAGGAAAAGCAGGTAGAACCGAATCCGCATTGGACCCCGCACCACTTTCCATGTATGAGAATATTATTCAATACCGCTCAGAATATGAGAAAAATGATGCTGGAAGTCCACAACGATTCAAGGTAAATGCAGATGGGTATTTTGAGCTGAGCAACGGAAAAGTATTGGCCAATCCAAACTTGAAAGTGAGCAACGAACAAAACTATACGGAAAATCATGTAAGCGAACCATTGCGAATAAATAGGAATCTTTTAATTCCTGATACTGATGGTGAATACTTCCGAAACTGGCGCCCCGAGATTAAAAATCCGGATGATATTTGGAACGAAATCGTGAAAGTGACCAAGTTGCCCGGAGTTACTTCGGCGCCCAAGCTCCAACCCATCGAAACACGTTTGGTGATGCTTCAAACAGGAATGCGTGCTCCGATGGGAATTAAAGTGAAAGGTCAGGATTTAAAGGAAATCGAGAACTTTGGTCTTAAACTGGAGCCTATTTTAAAAGAAGCGGCTGGAGTTAAAGATGAAGCTGTTTTTGCAGACCGAATCGTTGGGAAGCCCTATCTGCTCATCGATATTGACCGTGAAAAATTGGTGCGCTATGGACTTGTGATTGAAGATGTGCAGCAAATTCTTGAGGTTGCCCTAGGAGGTATGACATTGACCCAAACCGTGGAAGGAAGGGAGCGCTATGGTGTTCGGGTGCGCTACCCAAGGGAACTTCGGGAAAACCCAACCGATTTGGAAAATATTTATGTTCCCGTACAAAAAGGAAGTCCTGTTCCATTGAGCGAATTGGTAAGCATCCGTTACGAACAAGGACCGCAAGCCATCAAGAGTGAGGATACCTTTTTGGTGGGCTATGTGCTATTTGATAAGCAAGATGGCTATGCAGAGGTCAATGTGGTGGAAAATGCCCAAGCCAAGATCCTGGAAAAAATAGAAAGTGGAGCATTGGTAGTGCCAAAAGGCATCAGCTATAAATTTACCGGGACGTATGAGAACCAGTTACGTGCCGAAAAAACATTGTCCGTGGTGGTTCCCTTGGCCCTATTGATCATCTTTTTGATTCTTTACTTTCAGTTTAGGTCGGTGGCCACATCCTTGATGGTGTTTTCTGGAATTGCGGTAGCTTTTGCAGGTGGCTTTTTAATGATTTGGTTCTACGGTCAGGATTGGTTCCTGAATTTCAGTTTTATGGGAGAGAACCTGCGTGATCTTTTCCAAATGCATACGATTAACCTGAGTGTGGCCGTTTGGGTAGGTTTTATTGCCCTGTTCGGAATTGCCACGGATGACGGGGTGGTGATGGCCACATACCTTACCCAAACTTTTGATAAGAACAAACCGGACAACTTGAAAAACATCCGTGCTTCGGTATTGGAAGCAGGCGAAAAACGTATCCGGCCGTGTTTGATGACCACGGCGACCACCATTTTGGCACTTCTGCCCGTGCTTACCAGTACGGGTAGAGGAAGTGACATCATGATTCCGATGGCTATTCCAAGTTTTGGAGGTATGCTGATCGCATTGATCACCTTGTTTGTGGTGCCCGTGCTATACAGTTGGAAAAGTGAGCTGCAACTTAAAATGCAAAACCGATGAAAAATAGATTCATATACATACTATTTGCTTTAACGGCTTTTGGGGTTAACGCCCAGTCCTTGGAAAGCTATTTGCAAGAAGCCGAGTTGAACAGTCCCATGATCCAAGCGTTGGAACTCCGCTATAACATCGCAAAGGAAAAGGTGGTCGAAATGAACACTTTGCCCAATACCACCATAGCAGCAGGATATTTTGTGAGCGAACCAGAGACCAGAACAGGAGCACAACGTGCCAGATTTTCGGTATCGCAAATGTTACCTTGGTTCGGGACGATCACCGCACGGGAAAACTATGCAAGTTCCATGGCGGAAACCGAGTATGCGGAAATTGTGATCGCCAAACGAAAATTGGCCTTGTCCGTGGCACAATCGTATTACAAATTGTATGGGATTCAAGCCAAACAGAAAGTATTGGAGGAAAATATACAATTGCTAAAAACCTACGAGACCTTGGCTTTGACCTCTGTTGAAGTGGGAAATGCCTCCGCGGTTGATGTTTTAAAACTTCAAATTCGTCAAAATGAACTGCAACAGCAGAAAGAAGTGTTGGAGCAATCGTACCTAGCAGAGCAGGCTGTCTTCAATAATTTACTGAATCGTGATGAAAGTATTGGGGTTGAGGTGGTGAATGTAATGGATATTCCTGTGGACGACCCCATTTTCAACAAAGAAGATTTGAGCCTTAATCCAGAGTTGCTCAAATATGATCAATTGTATGAATCGGTCACGCAATCGGAATTGCTCAACCAAAAGGAAAATGCTCCAAGTTTTGGGATAGGGTTGGACTATATACCCGTATCGGAACGGGATAATATGGTTTTTAGCGATAACGGAAAGGATATTGTAATGCCCATGGTCACTTTTTCCGTGCCCATTTTCAACAATAAGTTTAAATCGACCACCAAACAGAACGAGCTTCGTCAAAAAGAGATTGAATTCCAAAAAGAGGAGCGGCTGAACGTGCTGGAAAATGCCTATGCCAATGCCATTTCGCAACGGAATCAGGCTCGTATTGCGCATCAAACCCAAGCAAAAAACCTAAAACAGGCCAAGGATGCCGAAGAAATCCTGATCAAGAACTACGAAACGGGCACCATCGACTTTAACGATGTCCTCGACATTCAGGAGTTGCAGCTCAAGTTTCAAACCAATCAAATACAATCAGTGCAGTTGTATTATCTACAATCTGCCATCATCAATTATTTAATTAACAAGTAAATTTAAAATGTCAAAAATGAGAACAAACATTAGAACTATTATCGGAATCGCATTCGCTTCAGTATTGGTACTTACGGTATCGTGCAAGGGAAAAACGGAGGAAGCAAAAGAAACTTCTACGGAAGCAACCATGGAACATGAAGAAGGCCATGACATGGAAAAGATGGACCATGAAGGGCATGACATGGAAGGCAAGGAATATACCTCCACATATGTTTGCCCAATGCATTGTGAAGGCAGTGGAAGCGATGAAGAGGGTAAATGCCCAGTTTGCGGGATGACCTATGTGTTGAACGAGGAGCACATGGCGGACGGACATACCCACAATTAATTAAAGCTTGAATTGTGTACCAGCGATGCGGATTAAAGTAAAAAATATGGTTTGCGATAGATGCAAAGGTGTTCTGAGACAAGAGTTTCAGAATGCGGGCATCAAGGTGGTACATATGGATTTGGGAGAAGTCCAATTTTATGACGGAGCCCAATATCAATTGGAGCGTATTCGGGAGATTTTGGTCAAAAATGGTTTTGAATTGATCGAGGGTGTGAATGAAAGTTATATAGCTGACATTAAAAAACACTTGATCAATGCTTTGGATGGCGATTTGCACCGGAATCTCTCGAAATACCTGTCAGAAAAAATGAACAAAGATTATTCGGTGCTCAGTAAAATGTTCAGTGCCAAGGAGGGCCTGACCATTGAAAAGTACTTTATCCTCTTGAAAATTGAGCGGGTAAAGGAAGAAATCCAGATGGATAACAAGACATTTTCTGAAATAGCTTATGATTTGAACTATAAGAGCAGTAGCCATTTGGCCAAACAGTTTAAATCGATAACAGGAATGTCCATGAGTGAATACCGAAAAGTGCAAGATTGGAATCGGAGGCCTTTAGATCAAATTGTATAAAAGATACCCAGAATTGTGAAAAGCTTCCTGCTGGTGTTCAGCTAGTTTTGAATAAAAAAAACAAACAAGATGAAACATACCTATCACATACACGGAATGAGCTGTAATGGCTGTAGAAATCATGTAGAAGGAACCCTTTCCAAAGTGGAGGGGGTTACCGGGGTTGAGGTAAATCTGGAAAAAGCCGAGGCCGTGATTGAGATGGAGGAGCACATTCCAATCAAAAAGTTCGAGGAAGCTTTGGAAAAAGATGGGGGCGGTTACAGTATTCATGCCGAAGGCCACCATCATAAACCAAAGAAAAAAGAGAAAAAATCGGTTTCCAACGGTAATGGTACCTTCTATTGCCCCATGCAATGCGAGGGAGACAAAACCTATGATGAACCAGGGGATTGCCCCGTTTGTGGGATGGATTTGGTGGAGGAGCAAAACACTTCGTCCAGTTCCAAACAACAATGGACCTGTCCCATGCATCCCGAAGTGGTGGAAGATGGCCCAGGTTCCTGCCCAAAATGTGGAATGGAGTTGGTGCCCAAGGAGCCCGAAGCCAGCGCGGAAGAAAAAACCTATAAAAAACTGCTCAAGAAATTTTGGATAGCAGTAGCTTTTACGCTGCCCATTTTCTTGATAGCCATGAGCGATATGATTCCCAATAATCCGTTGCATGAGCTAATGGCGCCAAAATTTTGGAATTGGGTACAGTTTGCCCTATCGCTTCCCGTGGTTTTTTACGCTACATGGATGTTTTTTGAAAGAGCTTATCGAAGCATTAAAACGTGGAACCTGAACATGTTTACCTTGATTGGTATCGGTGCGGGCGTGGCTTTTATATTTAGTGTGCTCGCATTGTTGTTCCCAGGATTTTTTCCTGACCAGTTCAAGGGGGAAACAGGTGCGGTTCACGTGTATTTTGAGGCAGCAACCGTAATCCTCACCTTGGTGCTTTTGGGTCAATTGTTAGAGGCTAGGGCGCACAGCAAAACCAATAATGCGGTAAAGGAATTATTGAAATTGGCGCCCAACAAAGCGATCAAAGTTGTGGATGGGGAAGAAGTTGAGGTAAGTATTGATGATATAGAAAAGGATGATATTCTCCGTGTGAAACCTGGCGAAAAAATTCCTGTGGACGGTATGATTACAGAGGGAGACACTTCGGTGGATGAATCCATGATCACAGGAGAGCCCATTCCAGTTGAAAAAACAGTGGATGACAAAGTAAGCAGTGGTACCATCAACGGTAACCAAACCTTTTTAATGAAAGCCGAAAAAGTGGGTAGCGACACCCTGCTTTCACAAATCATCAAGATGGTGAACGAAGCCAGCCGAAGCCGTGCACCCATTCAAAATTTGGCTGATAAGGTATCCGCCTATTTTGTGCCAACGGTTGTTATCGTTTCAGTTTTAACATTCGCAGTTTGGGCTATTTGGGGTCCAGAGCCCACCTATGTTTACGCCTTGATCAATGCCATTGCTGTATTGATCATCGCCTGTCCATGTGCACTCGGTCTCGCCACACCCATGTCCGTAATGGTTGGGGTGGGAAAAGGTGCCCAAAATGGAGTGTTGATCAAAAATGCCGAAGCCTTGGAGAAAATGGCCGATGTGGACACCCTGATCATTGATAAAACAGGAACCATTACCGAGGGCAAGCCCACCTTTGATCAATTGGTAGTGTTTTCGGATGACTATTCGGAAGAAGAATTGCTGCAATATCTAGTGTCGGTAAATGCCAATAGCGAACACCCTTTGGCACAAGCGACGGTGAATTATGGTAAAGAAAAGGAAATCAAAATTCTAAAAACAAAATATTTCAATGCCGTGACGGGTATGGGTGTTGAAGGCAAGATCAAGGATTTGGAGATTAAGTTGGGGAACATCAAATTGATGGAAAAAGCCAATGTTGACATTTCTGATGATATAATGGAAAAGGTCAAAAAAGCACAAGAGAAAGGTAAAACGGTTTCCTATTTGGCCATTGATGGTAAATGTCACGGTTTTGTGGCCATTGGTGATAAAATCAAGGAGACAAGTGCCAAAGCGATCAAAGCAATTCAGGATAAAGGAATAAAAGTGATCATGCTTACGGGAGACAATGCAACGACCGCAAAAGCAGTGGCCAGTGAGTTACATTTGGATGATTTTAAGGCCGAAACCTTGCCCGAGGATAAAATGAAGGAAGTGGAACAGCTTCAAAACAACGGCAAAGTGGTCGCCATGGCGGGTGATGGTATCAACGATGCTCCAGCATTGGCCAAAAGCGATTTGGGTATTGCCATGGGTACGGGTACCGATGTGGCCATAGAAAGCGCCATGATAACTTTGGTAAAAGGCGACCTGCACGGCATTGTAAAAGCACGGAACCTTAGTGAGGCCGTGATGAAAAACATAAAACAAAACTTATTTTTTGCATTGATATACAACACCATTGGTGTGCCGGTGGCAGCAGGGGTACTCTATCCCTTCTTTGGGATTTTGCTTTCGCCCATGATCGCAGCCCTGGCCATGAGCTTTAGCTCGGTGTCGGTTATAGCCAATGCATTACGATTACGAACTAAATCAATCGACTAAAAATAAAATGGTAAAACGAACAACAGCGGTTAAGATTAGAAAAGCCCATAGGTATTTGGGAATATTTTTGGGCATTCAATTCATCATGTGGACAGCCAGTGGACTCTACTTCAGCTGGACCGATATTGATGAAATCCATGGGGACCATTTCAGGAACATGGATTATGAACCCGTTGCATTTGATGGACTCATTGGGCTTTCACAAATCAATATTCCATCTAAAATAAGTTCGTTGAGCCTTAAGGAAATAGCTGGCAAACCCTACTACTGGATTAACAATGAATTTTTGGTTGATGCGAAAAGCGGCAACTTAAAAGAAGGTGTTTCGGAAGTAGAAGCTCTAGCTGTTGCGGAGCGTCAAATGTCACCAGAATTAAAAGTTAAAGAGGTTGAGGTCATCAATGAGACCGATAAACATCACGAGTATAGGGAAAAGAAATTGCCCGCTTATGTGATTACGTATGATTCACCAGAAAATATTAAGGCCTACGTTTCGGTGGCCGATGGTTCGTTTCAAACGGTGCGACATCGGAATTGGAGGTGGTTCGATTTTCTTTGGATGACCCACACGATGGATTATGAAAGTCGTGATGATTTTAATACGACTGTGCTTCGGGCATTTTCCCTTTTGGGATTGATTACCGTGTTGAGCGGATTTTTGCTTTGGTTTACCTCGTCGCCAACGATGAGAAAAGTTGTAAAAAGAAAAAAATAAACACATGAAAAAGGAAAACATCATATACTTCGGAATTGCAGTAATTACAGGACTATTGATAGGATATCTCATATTTGGAAATAGTGCCGATGCGACAAACGGAGCGGAGCATGACCATAGCACGGAAATTGCTACGGGCGACATGTGGACCTGTTCCATGCACCCACAAATTATGCAACCAGAGTCGGGGTCGTGTCCCATTTGTGGCATGGACCTTATTCCAGCAGAAAGTAGCGGAGAGGGACTGATGGCGAATCAAATTAAAATGACCGAAAATGCGATGGTTTTGGCTGGCGTGGAAACCGTTATGGTAGGTTCAGGAACAACAGGGGAGAATAAGGTTAAGGTTTCGGGTAAAGTAGCGATCAATCAAAAATCGGATGCGGTGCAATCGGCCTATTTTGATGGAAGGATAGAAAACATCTTTGTCAATTTTGAGGGGGAAGAGGTACGTAAAGGTCAAAAGTTGGCCACGATTTATGCTCCAGCTTTGGTTTCGGCTCAACAAGAACTGTTGACGGCGTCCAATTTAAAGGAATCCCAACCACAATTATATAAAGCGGTTCGCAATAAATTAAAGCTTTGGAAATTGTCCGAAGCACAAATCAACCAAATTGAAAGCTCGGGACAAGTACTTGAAAATTTTCCGGTGTATTCCAATGTAAATGGAGTGGTTTCTGAAATTATGGTGGGGGAAGGCGATTACATTAAAACAGGTTCACCTTTGGTAAAAGTGGCCAATTTGAATTCGGTTTGGGCCATTTTTGATGCCTATGAAAACCAATTGAGTTTGTTTGAGGAAGGTCAGACGTTGAACGTTACCACCAATTCATACCCGAATGAAACATTTCCGGCAAAAGTATCCTTTGTTGCTCCCACATTAAACAAGAATACAAGAACCTTGGAGGTCCGTACAGAACTTGATAACCAAAATGGGTTGCTCAAACCTGGAATGTTTGTACAGGCCGAAGTTGAAATTGACAATATTCAAGGAGATGCATCTTTGACCATACCGGAAAGCGCGGTTTTGTGGACGGGAAAGCGTTCCTTAGTATATGTACAGCCAAATCCGAACGAAGCCATTTTTGAAATGCGTGAAGTGGAACTAGGAAATTTAATGAATGGGAGTTATGTTGTCAATTCAGGGTTGAAGTCGGGAGACTTGGTAGTTGCCAAAGGTACTTTTACGGTTGATGCTGCGGCTCAATTGCAGGGCAAAAAATCCATGATGAATCAAACAGGTAAATCCAATATCCTCACCAAAATGAAAATGGAATTTTCGGACGAGGCACAAGATACATTTGGTGACTTATTGGAGATATATCTGAATTTGAAAGATGCCTTGGTTGCATCAGACGAAGAACAAACACAAATGTTAGCGCAGAAAGGGGCAGAAGTTGCTTCAAAAATAAGCGACTTGCCAATGGGAGATATGGGTAAGAGTCATATGTCTAGACTAGAGGGACAATTAGCTAATATTGCTTCAAAAAACAATTTAAAGAACCAACGTGATGATTTTGTACAGCTTTCTCAAAATATAATTCAGATAGCACAACAAATGAATATGCTGGAGACAAAACTGTATGTACAGCACTGCCCCATGGCTAATAATGATAATGGAGCCAATTGGCTCAGCTTGGAGGAAGAAATACGCAATCCTTATTACGGGGATGCGATGCTTACCTGCGGCAGCGTGGTGGGAACCATCGATTGACCCCTATATATTTTGGTTGAAATTTGTCAATTCGAGTAACCTTTTAAAGTGAAAACGAAGAAAGATTGTATCGAGAATCAGAATTTCAGTGACAAGAATCCAGTTCTCGATATATTTTCCTTCGGAGAACACTTGAACTGACTTTTTCCGTTGACATGAACAAAATGCACAACGGTTTTTAGTTAATGTTTAGCCAAATAAAATCTGCGGATTCAAATCTGAAATACATTTACTCCAACATTTAATTTATTGACTGATGAAACAAGCAAAGTCAAATGGAAAGTCATCTCCTGTAAAAGCTGTGAAGCCTGTTATAAAGAAGACTGCCCAAGCTACTGGTAAGAAGAAGTAACTTGGTTTTTAGGTTCTCATGAAGAACCGTTCAACTAGATAAAAAGAAAACGCCCCGATGCAAATCGGGGCGTTCCTATTTTTAATCCGAATGGGATGTTGTTACATCATACCTGGCATTCCACCGCCACCTCCCATTGGAGGCATTGCAGGGGCATCTTCCTTAATATCGGTCAATGCACACTCTGTGGTCAAAATCATACCAGCAACAGATGCTGCGTTCTCCAAGGCAATACGGGTTACTTTTTTAGGATCAATGATTCCTGCTTTAAGCATATCCACATATTGGTCAGACTTGGCATCGTAACCAAAGTCTTTTTTACCTTCAAGTACTTTGGCGATAACTACAGAACCTTCACCACCAGCATTCTCTACGATGGTACGCAAAGGAGACTCTATAGCCTTGGCCACGATTTGTACACCTGTGGTTTCATCCAAAGATTCGGTCGCTAATTTTTCAAGGACCTTTTTGGCCCTTACCAAAGCAACACCACCACCGGCAACAATACCTTCTTCAACAGCGGCACGGGTTGCGTGCAAGGCATCATCCACACGGTCTTTCTTCTCTTTCATTTCTACTTCCGAAGCTGCACCTACATAAAGTACGGCAACACCACCGGCCAATTTGGCCAAACGTTCCTGAAGTTTTTCCTTGTCGTAATCAGATGTTGTAGTCTCGATTTGAGCTTTGATTTGGCTCACTCTAGCTTTTATGTCATCCGCATTTCCGCTACCATTAACAATTGTAGTATTGTCTTTGTCAATGGTTACAGTTTCAGCAGTACCCAACATATCCAAAGAAGCGTTTTCCAAAGAGAATCCTCTTTCTTCAGAGATTACGGTACCACCGGTTAGGATAGCGATATCTTCCAACATGGCTTTTCTTCTATCTCCAAAACCTGGCGCTTTTACAGCGGCAATCTTAAGTCCACCTCTCAATTTGTTCACTACCAAAGTAGCTAGGGCTTGCCCTTCTACATCTTCAGCGATAATCAAAAGAGGTCTTCCAGATTGTGCTACTGGCTCAAGGATAGGAAGGATTTCCTGAAGGTTAGAGATTTTCTTATCAAAAAGTAGGATATATGGGTTCTCCAAATCAGCAATCATTTTATCCGTATCGGTCACGAAGTAAGGAGAAAGGTATCCTCTGTCAAACTGCATACCTTCAACTACGTCAACGTAAGTGTCGGTACCTTTTGCTTCCTCTACGGTGATTACACCTTCGTTCCCAACTTTGGCGAACGCCTTGGCGATAAGATCACCAATGGTTTGGTCATTATTGGAAGAGATAGAAGCGACTTGCTTAATTTTGTCAGAGTCGTTACCTATTTTCTTGGTTTGTTTTTCCAAATCGGCTACCAAGGCTTCAACGGCTTTGTCGATTCCGCGTTTCAAATCCATAGGATTTGCACCTGCAGCAACGTTTTTAAGACCCTCTTTTACGATAGCTTGTGCCAATACGGTTGCGGTTGTGGTACCATCACCGGCTTGGTCGTTGGTTCTGGAAGCAACTTCCTTCACCATTTGTGCACCCATATCTTCCAGGGCGTCTTCCAATTCAATTTCTTTTGCGACAGAAACACCATCTTTGGTTACTTGTGGTGCTCCAAAGGACTTACTGATGATTACGTTTCTACCTTTTGGTCCCAAGGTTACCTTAACAGCCTCGGCCAATTTGTCAACGCCTCTCTTCAGTCCGTCACGTGCATCTATATCAAACTTAATATCTTTTGCCATTTTGTTTTCTCGTTTTGTGATTCCTGTCCTTCGACTATGCTCAGCATAAAATCCGGCAGGAAATTTAGATTATACTTTTAGGTTTTTGATGGATTCCCGCTTTTGCGGGAATGACATGTAGGTTACACTATTGCCAAAATATCGCTTTCGCGCATCATCAAATAGTCAGTACCATCGAACTTAAGTTCGGTACCGGCATATTTTCCATAAAGAACAGTATCACCCACTTTAACGGTAACTTTTTCGTCCTTGGTTCCAGGCCCAACAGCTACAACAGTTCCCTTTTGTGGTTTTTCTTTTGCGTTGTCCGGGATGATGATACCGGAGGCAGTTTTTGTCTCGGCCTGTAGAGGCTCGATCAAAACCCTGTCTGCCAATGGTTTGATATTTACTTTAGCCATATTTTAATTATTTAGGTGTTTGTTTAAAATTCCTTGAATCTAGGAGACAGAAATTGTGCCAATGCACAAAAACTGACATTCTGGAAAACAAAAATGCCAGCTTGTCATTTAAGCTGGCATTTTTCTATGCTTTGTCACTTTGTATTACCCAATAGTATCTACTGGACTTGTAGTGTCGGCAGGTGGAAGTTGTTCAGGTACTTCTTCCG
Organism: Allomuricauda sp. NFXS6; assembly: GCF_040148835.1. Taxonomy (NCBI): domain Bacteria; kingdom Pseudomonadati; phylum Bacteroidota; class Flavobacteriia; order Flavobacteriales; family Flavobacteriaceae; genus Allomuricauda; species Allomuricauda sp. NFXS6. The sequence goes on from NZ_JAGEMG010000002.1 coordinate 404,675, forward strand.
GAACCGTTTCTGGTATTTCTGTATCGTCGCCTTGGAGTAGTTTGGAATCTGCTTGGCTATAGTTCCCTTTAAGGGAAACGTTGGAAAGCAATATCAAAACAATCAAAAGGGTAGCAAGGGTCCAAGTACTTTTATCCAGAAAGTCCCCGGTCTTTTTTACACCACCAACAACTTGGTTGCCACTTCCTCCAAAAGATGAGGATAAACCACCACCTTTAGGGTTCTGCACCATAATGACCAAGACCAACAAAAGGCACACGATGATTATCAGTACCAAAAAAATTGCAAACGTGCTCATTTCTTATCTTTTTCTCTCTGCAGTTTCTTCACTGCCTGAATTTGGTCTGCAAAGAAACCACTTTTTTCTGGATATTTCAAACTCAATATTTTAAAGGCTTGAATGGCTTTTTTATACTTTTTTTGCTCCAAATAAACCTTGGCCAAAGTCTCTGTCATCAACTCGTTTTGGTTGATTTTGGTTGATTCTTTAATATTGACTTTTGGGTTGGATTCCTTTGGAACTATTTTGGGATTGTTCTCGATAAACTTGTCCAAAAGGTCGAATTTCTTTTTACGCTCCAGCTTGTCCATCACATTTTCTTCCTGATGGTCTGTCGTATTCCCTTCTTCTTCGGCCGGTTCTTCAGAGGTGGAGGTCAATTGAAGCCACTCGGTAAAAGAATGCTTCTCTTTTTTGGTAAACGGGATGGGTTTGCCCAAATTTAAATCAGTGTCCGGTTCCTTTTTGGGCTCCTCAACTTTTTCAATCTTTTTTTCAGGTGTTCTGGATTCGAAAAGCTTAGGATCCAGAATTTGTTCTGCATCGTTCAAATTTTGGGGCAGGGCAGGTTCGTTGGATTCCGAAAGCATACTTGCCGTATGGGGGTTGGGAAGAATTTCTTCTGAAACCGCTTCTTGGTCCTCTAGCTTGGAACCCCTACCGGCAATGGCATCGGCAATATTGTTTTGAACAAATTCCTTGGAGGTAATGTAGTCAAAAAGCACATCGCGATCGGCAGTGTGCGCCGCCGTTACCTTGAGCGCGTTATTGTATTTGTAGCTGTCCAGGTTTTTTAGCCCTTTCAGGTGCAATGCACGAGCAGCCTGAAAATAGGGATATTCCTCAATAATACCCTCTAGCTCCCGAGTTTGTTTTGGGGATAGGATGGTATTTGAGTTTTGAAGAATATGTATAAAATCTGAAACGTTCATAAAATATTACCAGTTCCCCAAAGATGCATTAAAAATATCTTGGGTAAGTCGTTCAAAAATTTCTTCGTGTGCCGTGGCTTGTATTGAGGTCAATGAGGCTGCGGCATCAAAATCGTAAAAGAAAGAAAACCGTCTTTCAAAATCAGCATCTTCCTTTGTGGTGTTGTAAAACCGAACATTGACGCTCATTGTGAGCCTGTTCTGCGCAGTTCGCTGGTCTGATGTGGCCGTCATGGGCACCACTTTGTACTCCACAATTTCGCCTTCGTACAACAAATCACCATTACTTCCGGTAAGGGATAGACTGGTAAGGTCATTTATCATATCCTGGAGTGCTAAAGTGAAATCCCTACCTAATCCCGGTACAATAACGGAACCTGGGGTTTGATCGGCGTAATTTTGAAAAAAGTTGACCTGGAAACTTTCTGCAGTTCCAATATCGGCGCCAGAAAAATTATGGCCTTGGTATGCGCCACAGCTCTGCATAAAGAAAACCAGTCCAAGCAATACAACCTTTATTTCATTTTTTTTTATCATTTTTTTCAAAACTTTTAATCTGTATTAAAGATCGTACTGCTTTATTTTTCTGTAGAGTGTTCTTTCTGAAATTCCAAGCTCAGCGGCAGCGGCCTTACGTTTTCCTTTGTTGCGCTCCAATGATTTTTTAATCAATTCAATTTCCTTTTCCTGCAAAGATAGCGTTTCTTCCTCTTCAATCTCTTCGGCAAAATGATACCTGTCTTCTGGTGGTTGATGCGATGGAGCAGGTGCTGATGGCTCCAAAACGGGTTCTGGCAAATGCAGCAATTCCGGTGGTGTTTCCTCGTGCTCTATTTCTTCTTCATTCTCCTCATTGCCATATATTTTCCGAATCAACCCTTCGTTTTCACGTTGCACTTTATTGGAATCGTTGTCCTTTAAAAGTTCCAGGGTCAATTTTTTAAGGTCGTTCAAGTCACCTTTCATATCAAAAAGAACCTTGTATAAAATCTCCCGTTCGTTGCTGAAATCTCCTTCTTTTTTGGCTTGTGCCACCACAGCTGGCAAATTGGACCCAGTTGAATTGGGCAAGTAACTGTTCAAGGTTGAAGCAGAAATACTCCGTTCTTCCTCCAGCACGGAAACTTGTTCTGCAATATTTCGCAACTGACGGATGTTTCCAGGCCATCTATATTTAAGGAGCAGGTTAACGGCATCGTCTTCCAGCCGGATGGTAGGCATTTTATATTTCTGTCCAAAGTCTGATGCAAATTTCCTGAACAACAAGTGAATGTCTTCGCGTCTGTCTCTAAGCGGGGGTAAATGAATTTCCACGGTACTCAACCTGTAATAAAGGTCTTCCCGGAATTTTTCCTTCTTTATGGCCTCGAACATATTAATGTTGGTGGCGGCCACGATACGAACATCTGTTTTTTGTACTTGTGATGACCCTACTTTAAGGAATTCACCATTTTCCAAAACACGAAGTAATCGAACTTGAGTGGTCAGAGGTAGTTCCCCTACTTCGTCCAAGAAAATGGTACCGCCATCGGCCACCTCAAAATAACCGCTACGGGTTTGGGTAGCTCCTGTAAAAGCTCCTTTTTCGTGACCAAACAGTTCACTGTCAATAGTTCCCTCGGGAATGGCACCACAGTTTACGGCGATGTATTTGGCGTGTTTTCGGTGAGAGAGTGAATGGATGATCTTGGGAATGGACTCCTTGCCCACACCACTTTCACCCGTCACCAAGACCGAAATATCGGTAGGTGCCACCTGTATGGCCTTTTCTATGGCACGGTTGAGCTTCACATCGTTTCCGATAATCTCGAAACGCTGTTTTATGGATTGTACACTTTCCATATATATTGTCATTCCTGCGAAGGCAGGAATCTTTTGTTTTATTTCAGCATCATGCTTTGACTGCGTTCAGCAGCAATCGTGCGCGATGCAAAAGATTATTAATTGTTTTCAGAATACCCCACTGCTTCTCCAATAAGAGTGGCCGAGGTACATTCGTTGATTTTCACATTTACAAAATCACCTACTTTGTAGTGTTCCTTTGGAAAAACTGCAACGGTGTTCTGTGAATTTCGACCCATCCAATGGGCATCCGATTTTTTGGAAGTTCCCTCGATAAGAACTTCTTGGGTTTTGCCCAAATGTTGTTGGGTTCGATAATGGCTATGCTTTTGCTGCACTTCAATGATTTCCGACAGACGTCTTTTTTTGGTCGCTTCAGGAATGTCGTCTTCCATTTTACGCTCTGCCAATGTCCCGGGACGCTCGGAATAAGCGAACATAAAACCAAAATCGTACTTCACATATTCCATCAGACTTAAGGTATCTTGATGGTCTTCTTCCGTTTCCGTGGGGAAGCCAGTGATCATATCTTGGCTAATGGCACAATCTGGAATAATTTTTCGAATGTTGTCGATCAGTTCAAAATATTCCTCGCGGGTGTGCAAACGATTCATTGCCTTTAAAATACGGTTGCTTCCACTTTGTACTGGAAGGTGAATGTATTTGCAGATGTTTTCATATTTGGCCATCGCCTCGATAACATCCAAGGTCATATCCTGTGGGTTGGATGTGGAAAAACGGATACGCATTTTGGGTTGGGCCTGTGCCACCAGCTCCAACAATCCCGCAAAGTTTACGGATGTGGCTTTCTGCATATCCGAAGCCTTGTCGAAATCTTTTTTTAATCCACCGCCGTACCAAAGGTAACTGTCCACATTTTGGCCCAAAAGCGTGATTTCCCTGAATCCTCTTTCCCAAAGATCGTTCACCTCTTCCAAAATGGATTGTGGATCGCGGCTACGTTCTCTTCCACGAGTAAAAGGAACCACACAGAAAGTACACATGTTGTCGCAACCTCGGGTAATGGAAACAAAAGCAGAGATTCCGTTGGTGTTTAACCGAACAGGTGCTATATCGCCATAGGTTTCATCTTTGGATAGGATAACGTTTACGGCATTTCTACCTTCATCAATTTCTTGGATAAGGTTGGGCAGGTCCTTGTAAGCATCGGGGCCTACCACCATATCCACAATTTTCTCCTCTTCCAGGAATTTACTTTTCAATCGCTCGGCCATACAGCCCAGTACCCCAACCTTCATGTTGGGTTTGGTTCTTTTTACGGCATTGAACTTTTCCAGTCGCTTGCGAACGGTTTGTTCGGCCTTTTCGCGAATGGAGCAGGTGTTTACCAAAACCAAATCCGCATCATCCAAATTTTGGGTGGTATTGAAACCTTCCTTGGCCAAAATGGATGCTACGATTTCGCTATCGGAAAAGTTCATTTGGCAACCATAGCTTTCTATATATAGCTTTCTGCCGTTCTTTTCATTGTTTTTTAGCGACAAAGCACGTCCTTGTTGGCTTTCATCTATTACTTTTTCTACAGTATTATCCTTGATCATAAATGTTTCAATGGGGTGCAAAGATAATGGTTATTACAATTTAGTGACAATTTGGCAGTAATTTTTAAGAATATATTGCGGAATCGCCTGTTAGTGTTACCTTCAAACTTAAAACATAACCATATTTACTAATGAATTTTACCAACCTTGCCCAAAGAATAAACCAAAGTGCCCCTGTTGACTTCGGGGCCGTATTTAATAATTCAGTGGAGCTGTTCAAAAAAGTATGGCTACAAGGATTTCTTACTCTTATACTGACTTTTGTAAGCATCTTACCTTTTTATTTACTGATTTATCTCCCAATGATTGCCATGGGCATAAGTGATCCCAATGTGTTTGATGAGCAAGAGTTGCCGCCTGCGTTTGCTGGTTTAATGAGCTTGATTGCCCCTATATCTTCGTTGGGTGCAATGACTATCGGTATTTGTTTGAACGCTGCTTTTTTGCGGATATGTAGAAAATATGACTTAAATGAATCCGGAAAAGACGACTACTTCTTTTACTTTACAAAGGAGTATTTGATTAAGGCTTTGATTCTTTCTTTGATAATGATAGGACTATCGTTATTGGGACTACTGGCTTGCGGGTTGGGTATAATTTATTTGTTGGTTCCCATGTCTTTGTTTCCAGCTTTTTTTGCTTTTGATAAGGAACTCACTGCTTTGGAAATCGTGAAATCAGGGTTTGCTCTGGGCAATAAAAACTGGCTGATGATTTTCCTTTTGGTTCTAGTGGCCGGATTGGTCTCACAATTGGGTGCAATACTCTGTTTGGTGGGGGTCTTGTTTACGGCTATGTTCAGTAAAATACCAATTTACTTTATTTATAAAGATGCAGTGGGGATTTCCATGGATGCATAACTGCAACTTAAAATAAAAAAGCGCCCTTTTAGGAGGGCGCTTCTATTTTGATGAAATCGGATTTTATTCTGTGGAAATCATTTTAATTTGGTTTTGATCAACTTTCTTGTTGATCATGGTAGCTTGCTTTTCAACCAGAGCATTCAGGTCATTGATTTCCTTGTTGAGTTCTTTGGTGACTTCCACAAAAAATTCTTGGGCTTGTTTGGTCGGTTTTTGGTCTCCACGTTGCGAATCTACCATCAAAAATGCCAATCTGTTATTGATTCGAATACCATAATTCAAAGGATCCTGTCTACTCTGATTTTTGGTCATATGAATGTTGTTTTCAATAACAGAAAGCTCCGTTTCAAAATCCTTGGCCATTTTCTGGATTTCGGGATTGTCCTTGGTTTTCTCCTTTAAATAGGCTAAATCCTTTTTAATGCTTCTGATGTTGATGATGGCATTGTTGGCACGGCTAACTTGTTCGCGCACCTTCATCAAAAAGTCAAATTGATCTTGGAAATCTTGTTGGCTCAGATCTACTCTAGGGTCTTTTACAATACTGAAGGTCTGCTCCGAGGAGTTTCCATTCATGGTGAGTCTTGCCTTGTAGTTTCCAGGGACCGCTTTTGGGCCAATATTGGGTGAGGAATAGAACACCATTCCCTCGAACTCTTGGTAGCCTGGGTATCGCATATTCCAGATAAATCGGTTTCCGCCTTCGGAAACTTCCAATTTTTGGGTTGAAGATGGATTTAATCTATCAGGTTTGGCATGATTGGAAAACTTTTGAATGACACTGCCATCCATTTCCAAAATTTCCATGGTCACGGTATCGGTTTCCTTCAAGCTTTTAAGGTAATAGTTGATAATGGCTCCATCAGGATGATTTTCTCCCACCAATTTGGTGTCGGGTTTCCGCCATGCACGATCCTGATGCATTCTATAGGCCATATCCGGTTTGTACAGGTAAAAATCACTGTTGGCAACCTCTTCGGAAAGCTGATGGAGTGGTGTTAAATCGTCAATCATCCAAAAACCTCTTCCATGGGTTGCAGCAATCAAATCATTGTCCCTAACATGAAGGTCACGGATTGCGGTGATGGGTAAATTGAGTTGGAAGGGTGTCCAGTTTTCCCCATCATCAAAAGAAACATACATGCCCCATTCCGTACCAGCGTACAATAATCCTTTCCTCACTTTGTCGGAACGAATGGCACGGGTATAATAAGTATCCTCGATACCATCTGTTATCAATTTCCATGATTGGCCATAATCATCCGTTTTATACAGGTAAGGTGTGTAGTTGCCAAATTTATAGGAAGTAGCGGCGACATAAACAGTTCCCGGGTCAAACGGACTTGCATCAATACAGTTGATCATGTTCAATTTGGGCGACATGGATTCCGGCGGGGTCACATTTTCCCAAGTAACTCCATTGTCTCGCGTTACATGAATCAATCCATCATCACTACCGGTCCAAATCACGCCTTTTTCTAATATAGATTCGGTAATCACAAAAACGTTGGAATAAAATTCTGCTCCTGTGTTGTCTTGCGTAATCGGTCCTCCTGAAGATGCAATGGTCTCAGGAATACCTCTTGCCAATTCCGGAGAAATGGTTCTCCAAGATTGTCCTCCATCCGTAGTGGCATGCAAATAGTTGGAGCCTGCATAGAGTACGTTTGGGTCGTGTCGGCTAAAAGTCAAAGGATAGTTCCAGTTGAAACGGTACTTCATTACTTCAGCACCCGAACCTGCGGGGTTATCGGGCCATATGTTGGTGGAAATGGTCTGTCCCGTGGTATGGTCCAAACGGTTCATGTATCCTTTATAAGTTCCTCCATAAACCAATTGATTGTTCTTGGGGTCTGGTGCCAAGTGGGCGCTCTCGCCTCCTGCCGTGGGTTCCCAGTCATCTTCTGTGATGCTTGAGCCCGAGGAGCGATGGAAAACTCGCAAGGCAGTATTGTCCTGCTGCGCTCCATATATTCTGTAAGGAAAAATACTATCCGTTGCAACACGATAGAACTGCATGGTCGGCTGGTTGTAATAAGTGGTCCAGTTATTTCCACCATCGTTAGAGATTTGAGCACCACCGTCATCCGCAATGATCATTCTTTGATTGTTGTTCGGGTCTATCCAAAGATCATGATGGTCGCTATGTCCTGCGGTTTTTAGCGTAAAGGTATTCCCGCCATCGGTGGAAACCCCATAGCTCACGTTCATTACCCAGACCTTGTCAATATTTTGGGTGTCCGCATAAATTCTACTGTAGTACCAAGCCCTTTGTCTTAGTCCTCGGTTTTCATTGACTTTTTTCCAAGTTGTTCCGGCATCATCGGAACGGAAAACACCACCGTCCTCGGCCTCAATAATGGCCCATACCCTGTCAGAATCCAATGGGGAAACAGTTATCCCTACAATTCCCCATGGAAAACCGGGCAATCCTGAATGTTCTGAAATATCCTTCCAAGTATCGCCCCCATCGGTACTTTTAAACATTTTGCTGTCTGGGCCACCACTGTCCATGCGATAACCGTTTCGTTTCATTTGCCAGGTTGCAGCGTAAAGAATTCTACTGTTGTTCGGATCCATGATCAGGTCTCCTGCACCCGCTTTATCACTTACATAAAGAATCTTTTCCCAATTTTTCCCTCCATCCATGGAACGAAAAACACCACGGGTTTCATTGGGTTTCCATAGGTTTCCAATGGCGGCTACGTAAACAATGTCCGGGTTTTTGGGATGAACTCGGATTCGGGAAATATGTTCGGAATCTTTCAAACCTATAAATTCCCAAGTCTCACCGGCATCCATACTTTTCCAAAGTCCTTTGCCCGAGGAAACATTTCCTCTTAGTGTCTGCTCGCCTTCGCCCACATATATAATGTTAGGGTCTGATTCTGCTACAGCTAGGGCTCCAATAGAACCACCATAATAGCCGTCAGAAATGCATTCCCAAGAATTGCCCGCATCGGTTGTTCTCCAAACACCGCCACCTGCGGTACCCATATAATAGAGATTGGGGTCGTGGGCTACTCCTGAAACGGTTCCAGCTCGGCCTCCTCTGTGTGGACCTATCATTCTCCATTCCATCCCACTGTACAGGGATTCCTCAAATTTGGGAATGCTGTTCTTGTTCTTTTTTCGTTGAGCGTTCGCAGGATAAAAGCATAGTACGGCAAGTACCATGATCAGGTAGCGGTTGGTCATTTTTAGTTGAGTTATTGTGTTAGACTTTTAAAAATAACAATTATTTCATCTAAAGTCATCAATAGGCCCATATTAATATGGGTTTTTAAATTTATGGGATGATTTTTATTGGATTTTAGGGTTAAAACAAAACTTGTGAATACCGAAGTATAAATTTTAATATACTTTTGTTATCACAAAACCACGTGCATGCCAAAGAATTTAGTTATTGTAGAGTCCCCCGCAAAGGCGAAGACCATTGAACGATTTCTAGGAAAAGAATTTCAAGTAGAATCCAGTTTTGGGCACATTGCCGATCTTCCGTCAAAAGAATTAGGTGTTGATGTAGAGAACGATTTTAAGCCAAAATACACGGTAGACAAGGAAAAAAAGGCCTTGGTGAAAAAGCTCAAGGATTTGGCCAATAAAGCAGAAACTATTTGGCTCGCTAGTGATGAAGACCGTGAAGGGGAAGCTATTTCTTGGCACTTGGCCGAGGAGTTGGGATTGGATAAAAGCAAGACCAGACGGATTGTTTTTAACTCCATTACCAAGTCAGCCATTCAAAAGGCGATTGAAAACCCTAGGGACATCAACTATAACTTGGTCAATGCACAGCAAGCACGTAGGGTGTTGGACCGATTGGTAGGTTACGAACTATCACCAGTACTGTGGAAAAAGATAAAACCGGGACTTTCTGCCGGTAGGGTACAATCCGTTGCGGTACGTTTGATTGTAGAGCGTGAACGTGAGATTGAAGGTTTTACTCCAGAGGCGTCTTTCCGAATAAAAGCGGAATTTAAAACAGATGCCGGCAATGCGTTCGCGGCCAAGCTGAACAAAACATTTCCAACAAAAGAAGCTGCCGAGAAATTCCTGAAAGAAAATATCGGGGCGGACTTTTCAGTTTCCGATTTGGCCAAAAAGCCAGCTAAGAAATCACCGGCCGCACCATTTACAACCTCTACTTTGCAGCAGGAAGCATCAAGAAAGCTCTATTTTTCGGTAAGCCGAACCATGCAAGTGGCGCAAAGACTTTATGAAGCTGGACTCATTACTTATATGAGAACGGACAGTGTCAATCTTTCCAACGAAGCACTTGCTGCGGCGAAAGATGCGATTCTGGACAATTATGGCAAGGAATACAGTCAAACCAGAAACTTTACGGGCAAATCAAAAGGCGCACAAGAAGCGCACGAAGCTATCCGCCCTACCGATATGAAATTGCAGTCGCCCCAATTGGAGCGAGACCAGTCCAAATTGTACGAACTAATCTGGAAACGTACCTTGGCTTCGCAGATGAGCGATGCCCAATTGGAACGTACCAATGTAAAAATAAAAGCGAGCACCCACAGCGAAGAATTCTCAGCGAATGGAGAAGTGGTAAAGTTTGATGGTTTCCTTAAAGTATACTTGGAGGGAACAGATGATGAAGAAGGGGAGGAGCAAGAAGGCATGTTGCCAGCGATGCAAGTTGGAGAGGCGCTTCAAAATGTATTTATTTCCGCCACCGAAAGATTTTCTAGACCCCCTTACCGCTATTCGGAAGCTTCTTTAGTGAAGAAATTGGAAGAATTGGGTATCGGTCGACCATCTACTTACGCACCTACCATATCTACCATTCAAAATAGGGGATATGTGGAAAAAGGAACGGTTGAAGGTTCCGAACGCAAATATGCGCAATTAGTTTTGGAGGATGGAAAAGTGTCCGACAGCCAATTGAGCGAAATGGTGGGTTCTGAAAAGGGAAAGATTGTCCCGACCGATATCGGGATGATCGTGAACGACTTTTTGGTGACGCACTTCACCCAAATTTTAGATTACAACTTTACTGCTCAGGTCGAAGAAGATTTTGATGAGATCGCTTCGGGTGATGAAGATTGGCAAGAGATGATGAAAAATTTCTATAAAGATTTTCATCCGAATGTGTTGGAGGTCGAGGAAAATGCCGAACGTGCCAGTGGGGAACGTGTGCTGGGCACAGATCCAGAATCAGGCAGGCAAGTATCCGTAAGATTGGGTCGTTTTGGACCGATGGTTCAAATTGGTACTGTGGATGATGATGAGAAACCACAGTTTGCCAGTTTGTTGCCAGACCAATCCATAGGCACCATTACTTTTGAAGAGGCCATGACACTTTTTGAGCTTCCACGAAAATTGGGAGTGTACGAAGGCGAGGAAGTAGAAGCAAACGTGGGTCGTTATGGTCCTTATGTTCGATTTGGAAAAAAATTCATTTCCCTGGCCAAAGGCGAAAGTGCTTTTGATGTGGATATGGACCGTGCCATAGAATTGATCAAAGAAAAACAAAAGGCCGATGCACCTATTGCAACCTATGAAGGAAAGGATGTTACCAAAGGTAAAGGTAGGTTTGGACCTTTCATCAAATGGGACGGTATGTTCATTAATGTGAACAAAAAATATGACTTTGATAATCTTTCTGAAGGCGATATCGCTGAACTGATAGAGGCCAAAAAGAAAAAAGAGGCCGAGAAGGTCGTTCAGGAATGGCCCGAAGAAAAAATCAGGATAGAAAAAGCCCGTTGGGGAAGACATAATATTATAAAAGGTAAGGTGAAGGTTGAAATTTCCAAAGATGTGGACGCCACAAAAGTAACTTTGGAAGAAGCACAAGCCTTATTGGAGAAAAAATCACCAAAGAAAAAAGCCAAGACAAAAGCTAAGAAATAGTATGGCCTTCGATTTTCTGGTTCCCGTTAAGGACAAGGTATTGGCACATTCCGAATTGTTGCCAGAACAAGCATTGGGCAAGAACATCCATATGCACACGGAAAAGGATGGGCTTCCGGTATTCGCCCATGCCGATGTGGCCATTTTTGGCGTATTGGAATCCAGAAATGCCTTTGAGAAAAAACCCGAAAAACTGGATTTGGACGAAGTCCGTATCCAACTCTACCGTTTAATGATGGGCAATTGGAACTCCACCATTATAGATATTGGCGATGTGGAGGAAGGCGACACCGTGGAGGATACTTACTTTGTGGTCAAGGAAATTGTGGCCGGGTTACTTGAAGAAAATATCATACCTATAGTATTAGGGCTTACCCAGGACATTACTTTTCCCACTTATCGTGCTTTTGATAAAATAAAGAATATGGTGAATCTGGTCTCCATCGATAGTCGTTTTGATTTTGGTGAGGACGATGAATTGATCTCATCACATTCTTATATGAGTAAGATCATTACCGACAAGCCCAACAATCTTTTTAATTTTTCGAACATAGGGTATCAAAGCTATTTCAATGCCCAGGAAGAAAAGGATTTGATGGAGCGTCTTTTTTTTGATGCCTATCGCTTAGGTGAGATTGCTTCCAACATAGAATTGGCAGAGCCCGTTTTGCGCAGCAGCGATATTGTTAGCTTGGACCTGAGAGCTATCCGTGCCAGCGAAATGGGAATGACAAGTAACTTTTCTCCAAACGGTTTTACAGGTCGAGAGATATGTACCATTGCCCGATATGCAGGTATCAGCGACAAAGTATCCCTGTTCGGTATCTACGAAGGGGAGAACTCTCATCAGGCGTTCCAGATGATTGCCCAGATCATTTGGTACTTTATAGAGGGCCTGAGTTTCAGGATTAAAGAATCCCCGAGCTCTAAGAGCGAAGACTTCACAAAGTTTACTGTACCCACCGACACGGAGGAATTGATCTTCTTCAAAAGCCATGTCACAGAAAGATGGTGGGTAGAAGTACCAACAATTTTAGCAGAACATACTAAAACAAATTCGGTGGCGTTATTACCTTGCACCGAAGAGGACTATTTGGATGCTTGCAACCAGAACATTCCCGAAAGGTGGTTTAAGGCCTACAGAAAAGGCTTAAACTAAATAAATTAAATTTTGATCATTAATTGTTTTTGCACAATAATTCATTCAAAAATCAGTTTTGAGAATAATGAATGTGTGCAGCACAGTTATTTAAATCTTGAATCGAATAATTTAACCTAAAGTATGAGAAAGCTATTCTTGTCATCTATAGCACTTGTTTTTTTGCTTACCAGTTGCGGCTCTAAATCAAGGTCGAAAGGTGAACTAGTTGGGGTCAGTGGTAAAAAATGGCATCCAGAAAAACCCTATGGAATGGAGCTTATTCCGCGTGGCGCCTTTGTTATGGGTAAAGCCGAAGAGGATCAGGCCAAAGTAATGAACGCTCCCACAAGAACGGTTACCGTACGTTCCTTTTATATGGACGACACGGAAATCACTAATAGTGAGTACCGACAGTTTGTGGAGTGGGTCAAAGATTCCATAGTAAGAACCAAATTGGCCATTTTGGCCGATGAACTGGGCATAGGTCCCGAAGACGAAGGTATCGGAGAATACGGTTTTAAAGATACCGACACCACCGAACTTTCTGTTTATGATAAGTATATGCTCGATAACTATGCTGGTATGGGCGATAACTATTACGAAGGCAGGGCCTTGAACAAAGATGTTGATCTAGTTTGGGATACTTCCGAGTACCCTGATGAATATTATGCCGAGGTAATGGACTCTATGTACCTTCCAGAAGAAGAGAGCTACAATGGCTTAAGGAGCATCGACGTTACCAAAATAAAGTACAAGTACAACTGGATGGATATTGAAGCGGCTGCCCGCGCAAAATCGGGAAGCAGAAAAGACTTTATAAAACAAGAGGAATTGGAGATTTATCCAGATACCACCGTATGGATTAAAGATTTTGAATACAGCTACAACGAACCAATGCACAATGATTACTTCTGGCACGATGCTTATAGCGACTATCCTGTGGTTGGAGTAAACTGGATGCAGGCCAAGGCTTTTTGCAACTGGAGGACAAAATTTAAAAACGATGATCAAAAAAGCCGTGGAAAGCAATTTGTGAACCAGTTTAGGTTACCAACCGAAGCCGAATGGGAATATGCCGCAAGGGGTGGAATCGAAGGTGGTTCATATCCATGGGGCGGTCCTTACGTAATCAGTGATACCGGTTGCTTTATGGCCAACTTTAAACCACAACGTGGAGATTACGCGGCCGATGCAGCACTATATACCGTAGAAGCAAAATCTTTTGAGCCGAACGATTACAACTTGTATAATATGGCAGGTAACGTTTCCGAATGGACCAACTCCAGTTTTGATCCGGGAGCTTACGAATATTTGTCCACTATGAACCCGAATATTGGTTCGCAGGACAACAAACGTAAGGTAATCCGAGGAGGTTCTTGGAAAGATGTTGCTTACTTCCTACAAGTAAGTACCAGGGATTATGAATACCAAGATTCCGCAAGAAGTTACATCGGATTCAGAACTGTTCAGGATTATATGGGAGAAGAAGATTCTACCAACGGAAGAAGCGGATTATAATAAAAAAACGAGAGAACATTATATAAACAAGTAAGAGTAGTAACCAAATACTTATTTTTTATATAACTTAATTAAAACTAGAATTATGGCGCAGTCAAAATCAACAAAAAAGCTGTTTAACATGGCCTACGGCCTTGGAGCATCGGTAGTAATTATTGGTGCATTGTTCAAGATCCTTCACTGGGAGTTCGGACCACTTACAGGTGGACTTCTTCTTGCAGTTGGACTTATTACCGAAGCATTGATCTTTGCAATCTCTGCATTTGAACCAGTAGATGATGAATTCGATTGGTCTTTGGTGTACCCGGAATTGGCCGGTGGCGAAGCAGACGCTTCTAAAAAACAACAAGCTAAAGATGCTCAGGAAGCTGAAGGATTGCTTTCCAAGAAATTGGATAGTCTTCTTAAAGAAGCAAAAATCGATTCTGAACTTTTCTCCAACTTGGGTGAAAGTATCAAGAGTTTTGAAGGTGCCGCTAAAAATATCACTCCTACTACAGATGCTATTCAGCACACCAAAAAATACTCTGAGGAATTGTCTCATGCTGCAGCTCAAATGGAATCTTTGAACAGCTTGTACAAAGTTCAATTGGAAAGTGCTAGCAGACAAGCTTCTATTAACGAAGAAGTTGTACAGAACGCAGGTGCGTTGAAAGACCAAATGGAGTCTTTGGCCACTAACCTGTCTTCTTTGAACGGAGTGTACGGTGGTATGCTTACAGCCATGGGAGGAAAAGTCTAATTAGAAGTTTTCAGATCAACAGAAAACAACACCAAATCAAATTAATTATTAAATCTAATTAGAAAACATGGCATCAGGAAAACAAACACCACGTCAGAAGATGATCAACCTTATGTACTTGATCTTCATCGCGATGTTGGCACTTAATATGAGCAAGGAAGTACTTGCAGCTTTCGGACTAATGAACGAAAAGTTGGAAACTTCCAATACCAATATGGATTCCAACAACTCTAGTTTTATGGCCAGCTTGGAAACAAAAGCCAACGAAAACGAAGAGGAGTACGGGGAGCTGTATCAAAACGCTCAAGAAATCAAACAACTTTCGGATAGTTATTACAGCTATTTGGAAGGATTGAAGAAAGAGATGACCGCAGATTTGGAAGACCCAAAAGATTATGTGGTTATGGACAAGTCTGATTACTTGGACCAAAAATTCTTTCAAGGAGACAATTTGGCTCCGCAAGGAAAAGAGTTTATGGAACAGATCAACAAGTACCGTGAAGGGGTAAAAAACGCATTGCCAGCAGAAGGTTTCCAATCGTTGAAATCGGCCGTCGATGCACGTTTTGCCACGAATGACGGTAAAAAGGACGACGGTAAAGTAGAGACTAGAGATGGTACACGTCAAGATTGGATCAACTATCACTACGAAGGGTTCCCATTGGTTGCCTCTTTAACAAAGTTGACCCAGTTGCAAGCCGACATCAAAACTACTGAGCAAGAGGTGTTGAAAACCCTTTTGGAAGGTGAATTGACCGAAGCGGTTTCTTTGACAAACTTTGCAAGTGCATTGGATGCACCTAAGTCTGCTTACTATTCGGGAGAAAAGTACACAGGTAAGATCATTGTTAGTAAAACTGACAAGACTTCCACTCCTGTAAAAGCTGAATTGACTTTGGACGGAAGACCATTGACTGAAGGTGAGGATTATGAATTGGAAGCTGGTGGTATCAAAATGCTGATCAGTGCCGGTTCACCAGGAGACCATACCATTAAGGGAACCATGACTTATATGCAGGATGGCAAAGAGGTGCCTGTAGAAGTAAACAACACTTTTGCAACAATCTCAATGCCTAACGCAGCGGTTATCTCCGCTGATAAGATGAATGTGGTGTACCGAGGTGTTGCCAACCCAATGACTATCTCTATTCCTGGTATCCCTGATAATAAGGTGAGAGCTTCAGCTCCTGGTTTGACCAGAAGAAGCGGTAGCCAATATATCATGAATCCAGGTACAGGAAGATCGGTAACCATTACCGCTTCAGGTACATTGCCCGATGGTAAACCGGTTTCAAGTAAAAATGAGTTCCGTATCAAGGATATTCCAAGGCCAAGTGGTACTGTTCGTGGAGAGTCTGGTAGCATCAAGATGCCTAAAAACAACCTTGAAATTGCAACAGTTAGCGCAATGTTGGAAGACTTTGACTTTGATTTGAACCTTGCTGTAAGCCAGTTTAAGTTCAAAGTACCTGGTCAGCCTACGGTAGTTGTAAACGGAAACAAATTGGATAACAGAGCTAAATCTGTTCTTAGAAGAGCAGGTAGAGGCGAGTCTGTCCAGATATTCGATATCCAAGCTTACATCACAAATAACAAGAGCTACAAATTGAAGAAAGTATCTCCTGTAGTGGTTGAGCTTACAAACTAAGAAGTATAAAAGTATACAAGTGATCATGAATTGGAAAAACGCATTATTAATTGGATTGTTGGGCATATTGCCGGTATCGATCATGGCGCAGGCAAACATTTTGAATGCCAAGATGCCAGAGGATATAGGTAAAAAAACCCAAGCTCAGATAGAGCAAGATGCTGATGAGCCTTTAGCGTACGGTTACGTGGATGATAGGGATATCCTATGGTCCAAGACCGTATGGGAAATCATCGATCTTGACGAGCGAGTAAACTTTCCACTCTATTACCCGACCGATACCATAGGTATTGGAAAGGACAGAAGGTCGCTGTACCACGTTTTGATGAAAAACATCAGAAATGGAAACCTTACCGAGGTTTATGCAGACTCCTACTTTACCGAGAAGAGAAAGTTATCCGATCTATCGGCAACCTTGAGCAAGGTGGATACCACGGACCTTGGGTACGAGCAGGTAAATGCTGGAGAGCAGGTTTCCCCGGAGTTTATCAACAAAAGGGACTTGACTGCAGCGGATGTTGAGGAGTATCGCATTAAGGGAATCTGGTATTTTGACAAACGCCAAGGAGAGCTTAAGTATCGTTTATTGGGAATTGCACCTGTTGCACCGGACGTAAACTTCATCGATGATGAGTCTATAGATCCGGGACAGAACAAAGTAGAATTGTTCTGGGTGTGGTACCCTGCGGCAAGGCAAATTTTGCACGATGCCAAAGTGTACAACCAACGAAACTCCGCAAGACCCATTTCCTTTGATATGCTTTTGAACGCGCGTCGATTCAATGGAGTGATCTACAAAGAGGAAAACGTTCACGAAGATCGTGAGATAAGTGATTATATTTTTGATAATGCATTGTTCCAGCTCTTGGAAGCCCAAAGAATCAAAGAGGGCATACGAGACAGAGAGCAAGATATGTGGGCGTATTAATGAAACCGATCTTTGAAAGTTGCAAAGCAGCAGACAAAGTTGATGGTTGAATTATTCCGAACTTGTTTCGGAATCCCCATAGAATATTTTCCAATTCAATACAGCAAACGCCGCACCTAGTGCGGCGTTTTTTTGCATTAATCTAAAATTTGAATGATTGTGGGATCAATCAGATGCCTAATTTTGTGGTATGGTGGATTATATAGTAGTAGGTCTGGGTTTGGCAGGGATTTCCTTTTGTGAGGTGTTGGAGAAAGAAGGTAAATCCTTTAAAGTAATCAAAGATGCTTCACAACAAGCATCACAAGTGGCTGGAGGGTTGTACAATCCCGTTATTTTAAAGCGATTTACCATGGCCTGGAAAGCCAAAGAACAACTGGAGAATGCAAAGCCGTTTTACCTTAACTTAGAAGAAAAACTAGGCGCGACATTGGATTATGAACTACCTGTTCTAAGAAAATTTGCATCCATCGAAGAACAGAATATGTGGTTTGAAGCTACCGACCGCCCAGATTTGGATTATTTTCTGTCCACCAATATTCTGCCCAACAACAACCCGGCAATCGATGCTCCCCATGGTTTTGGCGAAGTAAAGTACACAGGTAGAATAGATACGCGCACTTTGGTCAAATTATATAAAAACTATCTAGAAAAGAGTGGTCAATTGGTATCGGAATCGTTCGATTTTGATGCATTTACAACGGATGGAGAATACGTCACTTATAAGTCCATTACCTCCAAAAATATTGTTTTTGCTTGCGGTTATGGCCTTAAACAAAACCCATATTTCGCCTATTTGCCCTTGAATGGAACCAAAGGAGAACTTTTGGTCATTCATGCACCCGATTACAAAGAGGATAATGTGATTAAATCTTCCGTTTTTACCATTCCAATGGAGGATGATAAGTATTTGGTGGGAGCCACATACAAATGGAAAGACAAAACCAACAAACCTACGGAAGCATCCAAAAACGAACTTTTGGGAAAACTGAAAACCTTTTTAAAATGTGATTTTGAGGTTGTGGACCACGTAGCGGGTATTCGCCCTACCGTAGTAGATCGCAGACCTTTGGTAGGTAGGCATCCAGAGCATAAAAATTTTTATGTATTGAATGGTTTTGGTTCCAGAGGAGTGCTTATTGGACCCTCGGCATCCAGACAATTATTTGATTTTATTGAAAAGAATACTGCCTTGGACCCAGAAATGGACATCCAACGATTTACTAAAAAATATTATGCCAACTAACCTTTAATTGTTTAATGTTTTTTAGCAGAGGTGGGGTCGTATTTCACAAAAAAGTTGATCCAAATATTTCTGGACAAGCGTATGATCACGGGCATAAACACCACCAAAGTACCTACAATGGCAATAAAAGTCGTAGGTAACGAAGCACCAAGAAACAAAAACGAAATTACAAAAGCCGCAACCGCGAAAGCAATACCCACCCCATAGCTCACGTACATGGCACCGTAAAAAAAGGAAGGCTCAATCTTATACTTTAAACCACAGTGGGAGCACCGCTCGTTCATGCTGAAAATTTTGGACAACGCATAAGGATTGGATTTCTCGTACATGCTCTCTTCTTGGCATCTTGGACAGTTTCCTGTTAAAATGCTGTACATTTTGGTTCCTTTTTTTAACATTTGCACGGCTTTTGTACAAAAGTATGAATTCGCCATATAATGTTTTGTAATTAAGGTCACATATAAATGCTAAATATCCATAATCTTTCCGTAGCCTTTGGAGGAGAATATCTCTTCGAAGAAATATCATTTCGACTTAATGGAGGGGATAGGGTAGGTCTTATCGGAAAGAACGGTGCCGGAAAATCCACCATGCTCAAACTCTTGGCAAAGGAAATGCCTTTGGACGAGGGGGCCATAGCCACTGAAAAGAACATAAGAATCGGTTTCCTTAAGCAGGATATTGATTTCGAAGAAGGCAGGACCGTTCTGGAAGAATCCTATCAAGCATTTTCCGAAATCAAGGCAATGGAGCTTAGGTTGGACGAAATCAACACAGCTTTGGCCGAGCGTACCGATTATGAAAGCGATGGATATCATCAGCTTATGGTAGATCTTAACGATGTGACCCATCGATATGAAATATTGGGCGGTTACAACTACGAAGGCGATACAGAAAAGGTGCTTCTTGGATTGGGTTTTAAGCGGGAAGACTTCAACAAGTTGACCGAAACTTTTTCCGGAGGATGGCGTATGCGTATAGAATTGGCCAAACTGCTGTTGCAAAACAATGATGTATTGCTGCTGGATGAGCCCACCAACCATTTGGATATTGAGTCGATTATTTGGTTGGAGCAATTTCTTCGCAATTTTCCCGGGGCTGTGGTAATTGTGTCCCACGATAAAATGTTTTTGGACAATGTGACCAACCGTACCATTGAAATATCCTTGGGAAGAATTTACGATTATAATAAACCCTATTCCCAGTTCTTGGTGCATCGAAAAGAAATTCAGGAACAACAGCTCAGTGCCCAAAAAAATCAAGAGAAGCAAATTCAGCAGACCGAACGCCTTATAGAAAAGTTTAGGGCAAAATCCAGTAAGGCCTCAATGGCGCAGTCCCTTATCAAAAAACTGGACAAAATGGACCGTATCGAAGTGGATGAAGAGGACAATAGCGTAATGAATCTGAGATTTCCTATTTCCGTGAATCCCGGTAAGGTAGTAGCTGAATTGAACGGCGTATCCAAAAGCTATGGTTCCAAAAAGGTACTACAGGACATAGACCTGATGGTCGACCGCGGTAGTAAAACCGCTTTTGTAGGCCAAAATGGACAAGGTAAATCCACCTTGGCCAAGATAATGGTGAGTGAGCTGGATTACGAAGGCGATTTAAAAATAGGTCACAACGTGCAGGTGGGGTATTTTGCCCAGAACCAGGCCGAATATCTGGATGGCAGCAAAACCATTTTGGACACGATGATCGATGCGGCCAACGAAAAGAACCGTAGTAAAGTAAGGGATATTTTGGGATCTTTCCTGTTTAGGGGGGATGAGGTAGAGAAGTATGTGAAAGTATTGTCCGGCGGGGAGCGTAACCGACTGGCCTTGGCCAAAATGTTGTTGCAACCGTTCAATGTACTTGTAATGGACGAGCCTACCAACCACTTGGACATCAAATCCAAAAATGTATTGAAACAGGCGCTTCAAAATTTTGAGGGAACCTTGATTTTAGTTTCTCACGACCGCGATTTCCTTCAAGGATTAACGGATAGGGTTTATGAGTTCAAAGACGGGGGCATAAAGGAATATTTGGGAGATATCGACTTTTATTTGGAACAACGTAAGGTGGAGGATTTCCGTAGTGTTGAAAAAGGAGAACAAAAAAAGAAGGAAGAAAAGGTAGTAGAGAAAACCAAGGATAATGACTACCAGACCCAAAAGAAACAAAAATCCCTAAAAAATAAGCTTAGCGGAGTTGAAAAAAAGATTTCGCAACTGGAAAAAGAGATTGCCAATATCGATCACGATCTACTTATGGATTACGATACCACTATTGCCAGGCCTAACTTTTTTGATAGTTATGAGGGCAAAAAAAAGGATTTGGACGCTCTAATGAAGGATTGGGAAAACCTGTCACACGAATTGGAGTCCTTGGATTAAATAGTTTTTCAAGTTTTTCACATCTGTTTTTGGCAAATTCACAACAAAAGAGGTTAATTCAACGATTAAAGTTGTAGGATGTTTCTCATTTTTATTACTTTGTAGGTAAATTCCGTACAACTAAATAAGTAATAAATGATTCGAGTAGCCATTTTTTTCTTTTACCTGATGTTTTCGACTGGCATTTCTTTCGCCAGCGGACAGGTGTCCCCCAAAGAAAAAGCTGCCTTGGTTGATTTATATAATAATACCAATGGGAGTGAATGGAATTCTTCTTGGGATGTAACAGCCCCAGTGACCACTTGGAAAGGTGTAGAAATTGAAAAAGGTCATGTGGTTGGTCTAACACTCTTTATGAACAATTTAGAGGGTACACTCCCAGAAAGCATCGGGGATTTAAAACACTTGAGTGAGTTAAATCTGGCTTTTAATCAAATTACGGGCGTACTTCCAAAAGACATTGTAAAACTCAAAAAGTTGAAGGTTTTTCGTTTGGAGATGAACCGAATCAAAGGGGCTATTCCCACAGGTGTTGGCAACTTTGAACAATTGGAGGTTTTCTCGATGTTCAACAACTTTTTAACGGGACCCATACCGGAATCCTTCGGAAAACTTAAAAACTTGAAGGAACTCAACCTTTCCAGCAATAACCTTAAGGGTATCATACCTACATCTATAGGAAACCTTACTAACTTGGAAGCCTTGGGCCTTTTTGAAAACAAATTGGAGGGACAGATACCTAGAGAAATTGGCAATTTGATTCAATTAAAGGAATTGGTTTTGTCCAACAATGAATTGGGCGGGGAGATTCCATCCGAATTTGGACAATTGGCCAGCTTAAAAATACTACAACTTCAAAACAATAGGTTCAATTCTTTCAATGTCTTGCATGGTATGGATTCTAAGCAATTTTTGGTTTTGGATACGGATGATAGAACACTGAACCCAAAATTCAAGGATATTCAGATAGATCGTACTCGAATGGCAGACACCAAGTTCGAGGACGAAAACGAAAACGAGTAGTTAGTTATTACTTTAGTTTGTTTGGTTTGGGGATGCCGTTTGGGGTCCCCTTTTTGCATTTGACCTGGTTTTAAATGTATTTTATGAAATATTTAACCATTGTAAAAAATGTAGGGGATAGATTTGCACCGATTAAACCAACTCACGCATGCGAAAGCTCATAATATCGGCAGTGGTTGGGGGTATTATTATCTTTGCCTCACTATATTTTGCCGGACTTATTGCAGATAGTAAAGAAAATAGAAGACCGCCATCTCAAAAGGTGGTTAAGACCGTTTTTGTTGATACTGTACAGAACGCTACCATACCGATAATGGTTCCTGCAAATGGGAACCTGCAAGCAAAAAAAAGAGTGGAACTTTACTCAGAGGTCCAAGGGGTATTTAGACCAGGAAGCAAATTGTTTCGAACGGGACAGCAATACACGGCGGGACAAACACTTATTCGGATTGATGCCAGCGAATACTATGCAACGGTGCAATCTGCAAAAAGTAATCTCTACAACCTACTTACATCCATAATGCCGGATTTACGACTGGATTACCCTGAAATTTATCCAAAATGGCAACAATATCTTAATGGATTTGATTTAGAGAAAACCACTCCGGAACTTCCAAAGTTAGATACGGAAAAAGAGAAGTTCTTTATTACAGGAAGAGAAATCATCACTACCTATTACAACGTGAAGAATTTGGAGCAACGTTTGTCCAAATACACCATTACCGCTCCATTCACGGGAGTTTTGACCGAAGCTTTGGTCACCGAGGGAACTTTGGTAAGGTCAGGGCAAAAACTTGGTGAATTCATAGATACAGGTTTGTACGAACTTGAAGTTTCCGTTAGTAAGACCTACGGAGATTTTTTAAGGGAAGGAAAGCAGGTGACGTTGTCCAATTTGGAAAAGACCCAAACCTATACGGGGAAAGTGGCTAGAGTGAACAGTAGTGTTGATCAAAATTCGCAGACGATTACGGTTTACATAGAGGTAAAAGGAGAAAATTTAAAGGAAGGCCAATATTTGGAAGCAAATCTAGAGGCCAAAGAAGAACCGGATGCCATAGAGATCGATCGTTCCCTTTTGTTGGAAAACAACCAAATTTTTGTGGTTAGGGACTCCATTCTGGACCTAATGGATGTAAACCCGGTATTTTTTACCGAGAGGACCGTGGTCCTCAAGAATGTTCCGGATGGACAAGTAATTGTAGCAAAACCGGTTACCGGTGCGTACGCGGGCATGTTGGTGAAAACATTTGACGAAAGTAAATCCTAAACCCCCACAGCCGTGAGAAAACTCATCTCGTACTTTATTAGATACCACATGGCAGTAAATGTCTTTATATTGGCATTTTTTGTTTTTGGGGTTGTAGGAATCCTTTCCTTGAAATCATCTTTTTTTCCACTTAACGAGGCTCGTAACATAACCATAAGCATAACCTATCCCGGAGCTTCACCACAGGAGGTCGAGGAAGGAATCGTGCTGAAAATTGAGGACAACCTAAAAGGACTCGAAGGGGTAGAACGGGTAACCTCTACATCCAGGGAGAACAGCGGTACCATCAACGTTGAAATTGAGAAGGAGCGAAATGTGGATTTCATGTTGTTGGAGGTTAAGAATGCAGTGGATAGGGTGCCGACCTTTCCAACGGGCATGGAACCCTTGATCGTTGCCAAGCAAGAACCGGTCAGGCCCACTATCAGCTTTGCTGTAAGCGGGAAAGATATTCCCTTGGGAACCCTGAAACAAATTGGGCGTCAAATAGAAAATGACCTTAGGGCCATAGATGGTATTTCACAGATTCAAATAGCGGGCTATCCCGATGAAGAAATAGAGATTGCCGTCGACGAAAACAGTCTTTTGGCGTATAACCTATCTTTCACCGATGTAGCGCAAGCAGTTTCCAACGCCAATATTTTGGTGACAGGGGGTAATATAAAAACCGTCACCGAAGAATATTTGATACGCGCCAACAATCGCTCGTATTATGGAGATGAACTTTCCAACATTGTTATTCGAGGCGATGCAGCGGGGCGCACCATTCGCTTAAAGGATGTTGCTACGGTACGTGATCGATTTTCCGAAACTCCCAATGCCTCCTATTTTAATGGGGAGTTGGCCGTTAACATAACCATTACCAGCACAAATACGGAAGATTTAATGGGCTCCGCCGAAAATGTTAGGCAGTACATTGAAGACTTCAATGAAAAATACACCAATGTGCGGTTGGATGTTATAGACGACCGATCCACAACATTGACACAGCGTACTCAACTGTTAACGGAGAATGCAGTCGTTGGGATGATTTTGGTTTTGGTGTTTTTATCACTCTTTTTAAACACCCGATTAGCATTTTGGGTGGCCTTTGGCCTTCCTATAGCATTTTTGGGAATGTTTGTTTTTGCACCCATGTTCAATGTTACTATAAACGTTCTCTCCTTGTTCGGGATGATTATTGTTATTGGTATTCTGGTGGATGATGGCATTGTGATAGCGGAGAATATCTATCAGCATTATGAAGATGGAAAATCGCCGGTACAAGCTGCTTTGGATGGAACCATGGAAGTGATACCGCCAATTATTTCAGCGATAATCACCACAATTTTGGCTTTTTCCATATTTCTGTTCTTGGACAGCCGTATTGGTGAATTCTTCGGTGAAGTATCGGTAATCGTAATTCTGACACTGGCCGTCTCCTTGATAGAAGCACTGATTATTTTACCTGCCCACTTGGCGCATTCCAAGGCACTCCATCCGCAGAGCGATAAACCCAAAAAAGGTATTGCCAAGGTTTTTGCCAAACTTAGGATAATCAATAAAATGGGTGATAGGTTTATGAACTACATGAGGGATAACTGGTACAGTCCAGCGCTTAACTTTATGTTGAATTACAAAATCTTGACCTTTGCCCTTTTCTTTATGGGCTTGGTGTTAACATTGGGATCTATCGGTGGAGGTGTTATACGGACCGCTTTCTTTCCAAGGATTGCGAGTGACCAAATATCTATTGAGTTGACCATGCCCAATGGTACCAATGAAAAAGTAACGGATTCCATTATAAGCCTTATTCAGGAAAAAGCCCATATTGTAAATCAGGAGCTTACTGACCAATATTTACAAGGAATGGACAAGATGCTTTTTGTAAATATGATCAAAAACTTAGGCCCTGGATCATCTTCCGCTGAATTGGAGATAAACCTATTGCCCGGAGAAGAGCGCCCCGATGGTATTCGTGCCGATATGGTGACCACTAGGCTACGGGAACTCGTGGGGCCTGTTATTGGCGTAGAGAGCTTAATTTATGGCTCCGGAGGCAACTTTGGTGGCAGTCCAGTTTCGGTGTCCCTTTTAGGCAATAATATTGCAGAGCTCAAGGCGGCAAAGGAAGAGCTTAAACAAGCGATGGAAGAAAATGCCAACCTCAAGGATGTGACCGACAACGATCCCGAGGGCATCAAGGAAATACGTTTAGAACTTAAAGAAAATGCCTATTTGCTTGGCCTTGACCTTCGTACCGTGATGAACCAGGTTCGAGGTGGATTCTTTGGTGCACAGGCACAACGCTTTCAACGCGGGCAGGATGAAATTAGGGTTTGGGTTCGATACGATAGAGAAGGCAGATCATCCATTTCAGATTTGGATGAAATGCGGATTTTGGCTCCCAGCGGAGACCGAATTCCATTAAAGGAAATTGCAAGCTATACCATTGAAAGAGGGGATGTGGCCATCAATCACTTGGAAGGTAGGAGGGAAATCCAGGTATCTTCAGATTTAACCGACCCGGAAACCACAAGTGGAACCGATGCCATGCTTTGGATACGGAATGAGGTAATGCCGGAAATTTTGGCCAAATACCCATCCATCAGCCCATCTTACGAAGGACAGAACAGAGAGGCCAATAAATTGATCGGTTCCCTAGGGTTTGTGGGACCAATTGTATTGTTTCTGATTTTTATTGTCATAGCCTTCACTTTTAGGAGTATAAGTCAACCATTGCTTTTGATTTTTATGGTTCCTTTCAGTTTGACAGCCGTGGCATGGGGACACTGGTTGCACGGTTTTCCGATCAACGTTTTGTCCATGTTGGGGATCATTGCATTAATTGGTATTATGGTTAACGATGGACTGGTATTGATCGGCAAGTTCAACACCAATCTCCGCAGTGGGATGAAGTTTGATGAGGCCATCTTTGAGGCAGGACGCTCTCGTTTTAGAGCCATATTCTTGACCTCTGTGACCACAATTGCCGGTCTGGCACCACTTCTCTTGGAAAAAAGCCGTCAAGCCCAATTCTTAAAGCCCATGGCTATTTCCATTGCCTATGGAATCGGATTCGCTACCGTTCTGACGTTATTGATGCTGCCCTTGCTACTTTCCTTTGGAAACAATGTAAAAGTTGCTGCAAAACGATTGTGGACCGGGGACAAAGTGACACCAGAGGAAGTAGAGCGAGCTATCCGTGAGCAACATGAAGAAGATGAGATGAGTGCAGACACTGATTCTCGTCTTAATGTAACCGAAGGTACAAACGCGACACAAAATGGAGAAGAAACCTCAAAAGTTATAGAAGAAGAGACTACGTAATGAGAAGCATTTTTTATACAATACCCCTGATTCTATTATTTTTTGGTCCATTGGCCAACGCACAAGATGAATTGCTCACCAAAGAAGAGGCCATAGATTTGGTCTTGGAAAACAATTTGGATATTCAGGTCGCCCGCAATACCAAGTTGATCGATGAAAACAATGCCAATATTCTTAACTCGGGTTATTTGCCTTCAGTAACAGGAAATGCCAGCGGTAGCATCGACAAGCAAAATTCCGAGGGTGTATTGGGAAATGGTGATGTGCGAACAGCAGAAGGGGCCGAAACCAGAAGATACAATGCTGCGGTCAATGTAAACTATACCTTGTTCGATGGCTTGGGAAGGTATTATAATTACAAAAGTTTTCAGGAAAGATCGGAACAATCCGAACTAGAGGTCAGACAGACGATAGAAAATACCATTTTACAGCTTTTCACGGTGTATTATGAAGCAGCACGTCTTACTGAAAACACAGCAAACCTGGAAAGAGCCTTGGAAATTTCCAAAGATCGACTCAAAAGGGCCCAATATCAATTTGAATTTGGTCAGAACACAGGGTTGGACGTGTTGAATGCCGAAGTGGACATCAATACCGATAGTATCAACCTATTGAATTCCAGGCAAGAACTCAGAAATACCATGCGGGATCTTAACCTGATACTAAACAGGGACCTTGAAGACCAATTTTTGGCGGATACAACAGTAACGTTCATTCCAAGCTTGGAAATGGAAGCGATGTACGACGAAGCACAATTGAACAATGTGAGACTTCAAATTGTTGAAAAGGACCTTAATATGGGCCTTAACGATATCAGGGTCGCTAAAAGTGGTTATTTGCCTACCATTGGATTGACTGGAACCTATGGCTGGAACGAATCCAACAATAACAGTCCGTTGGCTTTTGTTTTACAGAACACCTCCACAGGAGTAACCGGGGCGGTAAACTTAACATGGAATTTGTTTGATGGGGGGAGTACCATTACGGGAATCAAGAACGCAAAGGTGGCCTACAAAAATCAAGAGATTGCCAAAAAACAAATCCAGTTGGAGGTTGAAAGGGATATCCGTAATGCATGGGATAGTTATACCAATGCCCTCTATGTGTTGGAGGTACAGGAGAAGAACCTGCAAACCAATCGGAACAACTTCACGAGAACAGATGAAAGGTATAAACTTGGACAAGTTACCTCCATTGAGTTTAGGCAGGCCCAGTTGAATTTATTGAATGCTGTATTGGCAAAAAGCCAGGCCAAATACAATGCAAAATTGGCAGAACTTCAAATGTTGCAAGTTAGCGGCGAGTTACTCAATGTTGATTTTTAATAGATGTACGAGCATTTTTTTCAATGCCCTTATTGTTGGGAAGAAATATCTTTTTTATTGGATAGTTCCGTGCCGCAACAAACCTATGTGGAGGACTGCGAAGTATGTTGTAATCCCATAGAGGCCACGGCCAAATTCAATAATCAGGAGCTTATTTTTTTTAATGTCAGGGAACTGGGTCAATAAGTTGACTTTTTATTGATAAATCCTAATGTAATCAATTTCAAAAGTATCTTTCGTAAAGTCCACCGGCACATCACCACCAAGGTTTCCGCCTATGGCCATATTTAGAATCAGGTAATGTTCGTGGTTCAAAGGCTTGTTGTCGGTGTTGGGCAATTCAAATACCAACGTGTCGTCCACATAGGTCTTGATACTTTCGTTATCCCACTCCATAGCATAGATGTGAAATTCAGTAGAGGCATTTGCCACAGGAGTTTCACCGCCGGTATCCATATATTCTTTGGTGTTCAAATCCCCCCAATGGAAATGGGATATGGTAGTGTTTTTGTCCCAACCCGTTTGTTCCATGATATCGATTTCACCACAAAGAGGCCAGCCCACGTTTCCGTATTGATCCCCGAGATAATTTCCGGTTTCGTTAATATTGGCTCCCAAAGTCCAAATAGCAGGCCATGTTCCTGCATTACTGGCCAGTTTTGCTCTTACCTCCACACGTCCGTAAGTAAATGCGAATTTGGTGTTTAGTCTAGCTGAAGTATACTCTTTTGTGCTTCCATTATACGTGTATTCCTCTTTTATGGCTCGGATTTTTAATGTGCCATCGCTTACAAATGAATTCTCTTCCCTGTCCGTATAGTGTTGCAGTTCATCATTGTGCCAGCTTCCATTGTTTGGTGGAATAATTTGATGATGCCATTTTCTTGAATCCGGTTTTCCTTCGTTTTGAAACTCATCCGAAAATACAAGTTCGGAGTACGTATTTTTAGGTTTTTTGTTATTGAAATCTATCTCTGGGTAGACTAATCCGGTAAAAATCAACAATAATAGAAAGGTTCTCAAAAGCTAAAGTTTTAATGATCAACTAAACTAATGAACTAATTGGACTTTTATGCAATTATACTTATGGAATGAAAAATAGGGTGATTAAATCCTAAGAGCGTAATGCCTCTTTTTTTTTCTGGGCTTTCATCGAGTAGAGAATGGATATTCCAATACCAGCGCCAATGCATGCCAAAATAGCCCCGACTACACTGGCGTAATTGACCCCCAGTCCAAAAACCATGGGAAGTCCCCCAAAATAGGCCCCAGATGCATTTCCCATATTAAAAGCACTTTGGTTCATTGAGGAGCCTAATTTTTCGGCACCTTTTGCGGCTTTTATTATAGCAATTTGAATGGGTGCGGCAATCGTAAATGTAATAACACCAATACTAAAGCTCAAGATAAATATAACGACATCGTTACTGGCAAAAAGCGAGTTTAATAGGAGTATGGCTGTCATACATAGCATACTTATCACAACTGATTTCACAGGATTGAAGATTTCCGTCATTCTTGCGCCCAGAAAGTTTCCAAAAAACATTCCGATTCCAGCCACAATCATTATGTATCCGACATTGTCTTCCGGTAGTTTTGCCACAGATGTTGCCAAAGGGGCAATGTAGCTATACCAAGCAAAAAAGCCTCCGGTTCCTACCGTGGTCAATATAATGAGGGCCCATAATTTTTTATTTCTTAAACCGGGAGATGTACTTTGGGTTTCGGGATCTTCAACTTCGTCCAAATCTTCTTTGGGCATCCAAAAATATAGGCTGGACAAGGTAGCAATCCCTGCGATTCCCACTAGTATAAACGAATAGCTCCAATGTAATTCCTGTCCAATGTAGGTTC
Organism: Allomuricauda sp. NFXS6; assembly: GCF_040148835.1. Lineage (NCBI taxonomy): Bacteria > Pseudomonadati > Bacteroidota > Flavobacteriia > Flavobacteriales > Flavobacteriaceae > Allomuricauda > Allomuricauda sp. NFXS6. The sequence continues at coordinate 434,407 of NZ_JAGEMG010000002.1, forward strand.
CCAATGGAACTCCTAAAATATTGGCGATGGTCAAGCCCGAAAACATAATGGCCATGGCCCGGGCAGCTTTGTCAGGTTTTGCCAAATACCCGGATACCACAGCGCCAATACCAAAAAAAGCGCCATGAGGCATTCCGGATAAAAACCGGAAAAGCATCATAACCCAATAGTTGCCTGAAAATGCAGATAAGGTGTTGAAAATCGTAAACCACAACATTAAGAACAATAAAGTCTTTTTAGGATTTAGGTTGTTTGTGATACGGGCCATTACAGGTGCTCCAATGACCACACCCAAGGCATAAATGGCTATAAAATGGCCTGCTTTGGGTATAGAAATTTCCATGGAATTTGCAATATTGGGAAGGATTCCCATAATCACGAACTCTGTAAGGCCTATGCCAAAACCGCCTATGGCAAGAGATAAAAGTGCTTTTTTATTGGTATAGTTGGAAGTGTTGTTCAAGCTTATCTTGTTAGGGCGCAAAGGTAAGGTCTATTGCAGTAACGCAAAGCAAGGAAATTTACTTAATTCTATTATAATATGTCTTGAAGAAATAAAAACAGCCTTGAGGATTGGACTAATTCAAATACATTCAAAAAATGAAACAAATACTTTTGAAAAGATATTTTGGGTTTCAAGGCTGTTTTTCAACTACATTAAATGTACGCTGATACTTCCTTTCCCTCGGAAATCCTCAACAACAAGTACCATTCCCGATGTATTGGAACCATTTTTAGGATAAAAACAAAAGGCCCGTTCCATTTGGAACGGGCCTTCTTCTTGAACAATATGTAAAAATTAATTGATACAGGGAGACGGGTTGGGACCAAAAGGTCCAAGTACTTCGCCATCCGGTGTTTCAATAGTGTAAACATGTTCTTCTTCAAAAGCTCCACTGGTATATGAAATCACTAGTTCGCTGGTGCCATTGGGCACATCAACATTAAATGTTGCCGCATCTCCTGCGGTGAATGTATAGTCTGTGGCAACACCATCTATTTCAAAAGTGACAAAGGCGCCATCCCATCCATCGCCAAAAAGATCTTGCATTTCAATGACCCAAGTTCCGGGCACTGTTGTTCCCGTAATCGGTGAACATTTGACAAGAACGATAAAATTAAAGGCTTGCAATTGCTCTGGTTGACCGGTTACAGTTGCACTGTAGTTTTCCACTGTGGTTACCGTACCATCAATGCCGGTGGACCGTCCTAAAAACCGGATAAAGTCCCCTCCGGAGATATCATCCACGGTTATACCAAGAGCACTGGCAATATCGGTGTAAGGGATAGTGATGTCGCTTGGAAAGGTTGTTACGGTTGTCAAGGCAACGGTGTCTGTGGAAACTCCTCCTGATTCCAGGGTAACGCTCAAATCCCAAGAAGCAACATTATCGCTCGGGTCGTCAACCGTTCCTGAAAAAGTGGAGTTGGACAAATCGCTTTTGGCAACGATGGTTTCATCAATCACAATTCTAACGTAAGGTGCGGCTGAATCCTCCAGTTCAAAAACATTGAGCGGATTTTTGTCCTCGTCTTCACATGCCGCGATTCCTACGGTTAGGAGGGCAAGGCCGAATATATATTTAAAATTACTTTTCATCTGTATTTTGTTTTGGTTATAAATCAATCTACGAATCCATCAGCATTGGTGTCCCAGAACACTGGAGTACTTGGAGCACTCTTCTGCACAATGTTCGTGTTGCTGTCCGCCGCCGTCTGAGAATACCACATGGACCTTAGGAACGGGCCCGGGTCCGGGGTTGTGAATGCAGGTGTCAGGTTGTCTGGCTGACCTGTTCTTCTGTAAGTATTGTAGGCTTCGATCCCGTTGCACCAAAGTGCTATAAAATATTGCTCAACAATGATGCGAAGCTTGTCCGTATCATCACCGGCATCATAATTGGCCAATATTTCGGCAATATGATTGTCAATGGCTGCCGTTGTGGGCTCATATCCGGTTCCAGAAGCCAAGGAAGCTCCAAAGTCGACCACGGTGCCTATGGATTGTCTGATTCCTGTTTCCAAGTAATCCCTAGCATTCCCTGTTGTATTTAAGGTCAATGCAGCTTCGGCCAACATAAAATAGGTGTAGGAAGACATTAGAATAGGTGAAATACCTGCACCTACCAAACCTTCGTTTATAGCGCCCGAACCGGATACATTTCTAAATGAATCGTCATCGAACGGTCCTCCAACAGGGTAAGTACCATGCAAGGTTCTAAAGGCATCATCTGGTGGAATTCCGTCATCATCCAAATGGTTTCTCCCCCAATAGCCGCTCAAACCATTGGTTGCCGGTACCAAGCAATAGGGTTCACTGGAATCCCACCAAGCGGGCAGCGAGATTTCGGTTACACATTCTTTGGTTACTACATCGGCACCTGAAAAATCTGATTGTTGCCTATAGAAGTAGTACCGTATTCTTGGATCGGGCTCACCATACTGATTGGCCATCAAATTCATGTAATAGTTGCTGGTATAAAAGTCTGAGCTAGGCCCAGCACCATCATAATTCGCATCAAAATAAGGATGTCTGCTATCTGGAGAGGCGTTATTGGTTCCCCATTGGAACAAGAAATCGTCGGAAGGGTCCAAAATCAATTGACCGCCATTGATCAACTCGTTGATACGCGCTGTGGAAGCTGATGCTCCAAATCCATCGGCACTGGCCAAACGTGTTTGCAGGTATAGCTTTAAACGCATGGTGTTGGCCACTTTCCTCCATTGACCTTCGTTACCGTCGTAGAACAGGTCATTGGTCGGCAAAGAAGTTTCATCCTTGTTCAGATTGGCAATGGCATCAATCAAAAGTTGATCTGCTGCTTGATAAATAGAAGCTCCTGAATCCACGGAAGGGTTTAAAATTCCCTCTCCGCCTTTGGCTGCTTCTGAATAGGGTACATCCCCAAAGAAATCGACCATGGACATCATAATATAGGCTTCCAATATTTGCCCGATGGCAATATGGGTGAACTGGCCTGCTTCTTCCGCCAAGGGATTCATGGTCCTGATGTCTATCAACGCTCTTGCGTAGACATTATCCCAAACACGGTCAAAATCGGATGGGTCATAATTTTCACGATAAGTGGGCCCAAAACCATGTTGCATTCTTACGGGTTCCATTCCAAATTGACTGAGGCCATTTTCGGCACGACCTTCCTCACCGGAATGGATTTGTGCTGTCATAAGCTGAATTTGATTCAGAAAGAAATCAACACTCGCCTGCGACGGATTTAATGCGTTCGGACTCTCCACCACATCCAACGAAGTGGACTCACAGCCCAGCATAACTGTCAGCGCAGCGATTAAAAGACTTAGTATATTTGATATTTTTTTCATAATATATTTTTTGATTCTAGTTAGCTGCTTTTAAAATGATGCTCTTACGGTAAGTCCATATCTTCTTGTGGATGGTCCGGTGAAGAAATCGATTCCTTGCCCGTTGCCAACACCGGTGCTGGAAGAATTGGTATCGTAACGAACATCATCTGGGAAGTTTACCGCTTTGTACCATAGGTTGGTCCCTGAAAGCGTGAACGAAAGACTGCCAAAAGGTGTTTTTTCCAACATTTTTTTAGGAATGGAATATCCCAAAGCGGCTTCCTGTAGTCTGATGGTAGTACCGTCAAAAACATTCACTTCGTTTATGCCACCTGCAAAAAGCGTATTGAACCCAAATTCTGTGGAGGAGATGGCAACATTGTTCGGGCTGCCATTTTCAAAAACACCTGGTAATATGTAATTGGACTCTCTATCGATAGGATCATCAGAATCAACAACTCCACGACCTATCAAACCTGCAGTGGTTACGGAGTACACATCTCCACCATGGCGATATTGTAGGTTGGCCGATAGGGTAAAGTTCTTAAACGTAATGGTTGGAATAAGCGCAGTGGTCCAATCTGGATTGGGGTCGCCAATTTCAGTAATATTGTTGTTCACCAAATAGCGTCCATTCGGGCCTACCACCTTATTGCCGTTGTCATCCCGTTGTATAGTGCTTCCTAGCAATACGCCGAAGGGCCTGCCTTCTACAGCGTAGTTGGCTGCTTCCCCGGCTACGGCAAAAGTGAGTAGGATATTGTTTGTGCCTTCCGCCAAATCGGTTACAATAGTTTCACTAGCGGTAAAGTTACCAGCTAGGTTAAATCCTATACCAGCTTCACTTTCCCTCAATAGATTCAGGTCGTAATCTACCTCCACACCTTTGGTCTCTACTTCACCAATATTTACAAAAGTGGAACGGAAACCGGTGGAGCTGTCCAAGGTTCGGTTGGTGATCAGGTCGGTCGTGGATTTTTGATACAAACTCACATTAAGATTGAGCCTGTTGAACAATCGAGTGTCCACACCTACCTCCAACTCTTGTACTCTTTCGGGCGATAAATCTCGGTTGCCCAGTACATCGGAAACTGTATTTCCTGACACTACATTGCCATTTGCATCCACAAAGGTTCTGGCACCTAAAGTGAGCACATCTCTTGTGTTGAAAGGTGTTGGGAAACCTGCAGAAGACCCGTAACCAACCCTAAGTTTTGCGTAGTTTAGCACATTTCCTTGGATTGCAGGGAACGCTGTTGTTGGAATAAACGACAAACTGGCACCTGGGTAGAACAAGGAATTGTTTTCTCTTTCGAGGGTTGAGGACCAATCATTTCTTCCTACTACATTAAGATAGAGCAAATCTTTATAAGAAAGTGTAGCATCTAGATAAATACCCACAAGATTTTCTTCAAAGTTTTGATTTAGACTGGTTCCCGAGAATGAGTTAATAGAAGAAGGCGTGGTAAAGTTGAAATGTTCCAAAACTCCAAAAACTAATTGGCCCTGACTTTCAATACCATCTTGTGCATAGGTATCACGACGACTATTGGCACCTAAAGTTGCATTAAGACTTAAATCTTCTGAAAGTTTTTTTTCTGCACTTAATATCAAGTCATGGTTCCAAATGGAGTTCCTTACCGAAGATGTTCTTAAAATACCCAAGGTAGGACCATCGACTCCACCTCTGTTTTGTCCATACAAGTTTAATTCCGTGTAGGTGTCCAGCCCCACACGATAGGTCAGGTTCATCCAGTCATTAAGGGCATAGCTCATTGAAACATTTCCAGTAAAGCGGTCGGTTTCCTGTGAAGTTTTGGAGTTGGCCACCGTCCAATATGGGTTTTGAATATCGTTGCCTGAGCGATAATAAAGACTCCTACCATCCACCGCTTGGAACGGAAGGTTGGTCAAGTCGACACTTCTAGGGGTATATAAAACATCCCCGAATATGGCAGAACCGTTAAAAGCGGCGCCACTACCTGTACTTACAGCATTTGGAGGCGATTTATAGCCTGTTCTTGCAAAATTGAACACTCCCGAAACTGTAAAGTTGTTGGATAAAGTGGCATTGCCTCCCAAACTAAAGTTGTTACGCAGTAATTTGTTGCCTGGAGTGACCCCGATATCTTCTGTGCGGCCATAGTTGGCATTGAAATTTACTTTTTCCGAACCGCCCCTTACGTTAACCGAAGTACTGTACACATAGCCTGTTCTAAAGAATTCCTCCACACCGTTATAAGGTTTATAGGGGTATTCATCATCCAACAAGTCTTCGTAACCAGCAATCAAAGTGGGGTCGGCAATAAAATTGAATGGATGTTGAAGCAGCGCTAAGCCATTGGATCCAGTTCTGATATACTGTGCTGCGGTGGCTATGCCATCATCATCGGTACGGTCAAAACGTGGCCCCCAGTTGCTAAAGAAATATCCAAAACCTTGGTGGAACCCTCCACCATAATTGTCTTGAAATTTTGGGAGGACCGCATTCGACATAAATACCGATTGCGTAACGGAAACTTCGGTTTTGGACGGGGTATCACCCGTGGCAGCACCTTTGGTGGTGATTAGGATTACACCATTTCTACCTCGGTTACCGTATAGTACCGTTGCACTCAATCCCTTTAATACACTTACACTTTCAATATTGTTGGGGTCCAAGTCCAAAAATCGGCTGGACTCTGTGTTTCCATCCAAAAAGTTGGTCTGGGTGTTGGTTCCGGAATCAAACGGAATACCATCCACGATAAATAGTGGCTGATTGGATTGTGTTGCGGAAGAATACCCACGAATAATTATGTTGGTACCCGAACCGGACATTCCGTTATTCGATGTGATATTGACCCCGGCTATTTTTCCGTTCAATACACGGGCAACATCTGCCTCTGGCCTGGATTCTACCTTGTCGGATGCCACAGTGGACACCGAGTACCCTAAGGAGCGTTTTTCCCTTACGATACCTTGTGCGGTCACCACCACTTCTTCAAGTTGTGATGCGTCTTCCTCCATTTGAACATCGATTGTGCTTCCTGCACCTACGGTTCTTTGTTGTGTTCTTTGGCCCAGATAGGAGAATACGAGTACGTCTCCTTCACTGGCCTCAATGGCATAATTGCCATCAAAATCGGACTGTGTACCCCGAACAGTGCCTTGTACAACAATGTTTACACCAGGCAAAGGAACTCCTCCCTGGTCGGTGACCGTTCCGGTGACCGTTTTTTCTTGAGCATGGGCAAATGTTATCGATAGACACATGGCCACCAGTGCTCCAAACAGTTTCTTTACTTTCATACGAATAAAGTTTTGTTAGTAGTTTGAAATGAGTTAGAGCAATTGAGAAAGGTGGACGGCGCTAGGGAAAATGATAGCTAATTCAAATAATACTTCTGGGAAGTGAACAAAACTCAATGGATTTTGTCTTTTTAAGAAGTAAGGCCTCTCACCGCCCTACCTTTACAATTGCATAACAAATCAACTGATATGCCTTGTGGTTGGGGTACTTTTTAAACGGCAAGAACCTTAAAAAATGTGAAGCCCACCGGGAAGTACCGTTTTTAACACAACAGAATTGGTTTTATAATCATTTCATAACGAGATATAAAAAAACCTCTTGGCACGCCAAGAGGTTTTTTGCGAGCAAAGCTCAAAACAATTTAAAGGTGCTGCTTACGCCATACGCAGTTCCTGTTGCCCAACGAACTCAATGTTGGCTGCAGCTCTGTAATCGTTGGGGCTAAGCCCGGTGATTCTCTTAAAGGCACTGTAAAAGCTGTTTTTGCTGTTAAAGCCAACTTCGTACATAACGGCCTTTACACTCAGGGTAGGTTCTGAAAGCAATAGATGCTGAGCCTCTCTTATTCGGTATTCGTTTAAAAAAGAATAAAAGTTTTTGGAGAAATAGGTGTTGATTACTTGGGACACCTTGTACCGATTTTCTTGGATGTGGTCCGAAAGGATGTCCAGACAAATCGTGTTGTTCCTATAGATTTTGTCCTCCTCAAAAGCTCTTTTGATTTTTCCTCGAATCGCTATGGCTTCTTCCTCTGTTAGCCCAGACTTCTTGTACTTTTCATGACTGTTGAAGTGGTCAGGCGTCTGGCGTTCCTGACCCACGTACTTAAAAACGAGTTGTTTTAATAGCCGTTTCATAGATTGATGATTTTTGATTGATGACTACTAGTTAGCTATAAAACCCTTGTTTTTAGGTGTTCCCGATAAGAATTTACCCTTGTTTTAGGCTTTCGAGGTATTCGCTTGGAGTAATTTGTGTGTCTTTTTTGAAGGCTTTGTTAAAAGATACCTTGTTGTTGTACCCAACTTCGTAAGCAATGTCAATAATATTGAATTCGTTTTCTTTTTCGAGAAGTTCTTTGGCTTCTTGAATGCGATGGGAGTTCACAAACTCTCTAAAACTCATGTTAAAGTGTTCGTTGATGAGTTGGGAGGCATTGTGGCGGGTAGTGCCCAATTTATCAGCAACCATATCCAGGTTTATATCGTTGTTGCGATACAATTTTTCCTTTTGAAAAAGGGCGATGAGATTTTGCTTCAGTTCTTGCGATAAACTGTCCGTTAGCCCCGACTTGACATATTTTGGAAACAAACGGTTTGTATAGGAATAAAGTCCACTGAACACATCGGGTTGCACGTTCGCTGCATACCCTATGTAAAGGACCATGGCGCTCATTAGAACTATAGGGGCATGGAAGAACACTCCACTATTTACGCCTGCAATAATGTAGGCGCCATAAACGAGATATACTGCCACATAGCTGACGTGAATCAGATAGATGTTTTTCTGCCAGATTCTAGTTTTTTTACTCAACTTTATGCGGTTTTTGTTCAGAATCAAATGGACGAAAAAGGCATAAAAACCAAGTGAAATTGCCTTTAGAGCCACTAATAACGCCAATTTTGTTGAATCTCCGGCATTTAAACCTTCTTCCAGTCTTTGAAGCATCTGGTTTATTTTATCGGTCCCGGAAAAACCATAAACATTGAAAATAAGGTAAACCGTTAGTACTAAAGTTGGCAAAAAGTGCCAAAGATCACTTTTGCTTAAATCAGTTGGTTTTGAGACTCTTTTAAAATATAAAAAAAGTAAGGGACCATATAAAAGAGAGGACCAGGTAGACATTAGGTAGGTATGCGGAAACTCGAAAACATAGTTGGTATGGTTGACGCAAATGTTTAAAATGAAAAGGGAATGGATAAAGACAAAGGTGGCAATCAGGATTCTGGCCTGTTTGTCAATTTTTTTATTGATCAAGAGCACAAAAGTGACATAAAAGCCAATCAGGGCAACAAAAAAGTAGAACACGGACCAAACCGTAATTTTTGGCAATACGGTTCCTGATAATTTTGCAAAATTTTCCTCATCTCGAATACCATCAAAATCTTCGTGCAACAAAAAAGTGGGTTGGAAATCTATTTTAAAATAATCGTAGATGTGGGCAATGGACTCTTCAGGATTGTCCAATGCAGCCTGACTCAGCGCTAGCTTTTTTAAAATGTGGATTTTCTTTGCTTTGTCGGTATCCCTTAAACTCTTTTTATATAAAGGAATCGCATCTTCAAATCGGTGAATATTGAAATAATAATCGGCCCAATCCAAGGAATCCTTAAAGGTTTCGGCAATGGGCGTGGGAAAACCGCCATAACCACTGTTTGTGGTAATGCCATAGGCAAACGCAAGGTTGAGCCATAGAAACAGTAAGACAATATAGTTGGTAGATTGTCTCATTTTTGATTGATGATGAATTAGGCTTTAACAATTTAGGGAAATAAGCTGTTAATTTTGTTAAGGAACTATTAAAATAGGTAAGCCCCGATAAAAGTTTACCTTTGGAGTATCAGTGAAATTAGGCTTTTTGGAAGGATTAATAAAAACCAAATAATATTCTCCGGTTTTTATGCACGTAATGGCAGGGATTGCATACGTGGCTGCACCATGGATTGTATGGTAGCTTGACACTAAAATAAACTTCGGTTGTATCCAAAAAGAAAAGCTCCTTGATTTTTCAAGGAGCTTTTTATAGTAGCGGGGACTGGACTCGAACCAGCGACCTTCGGGTTATGAGCCCGACGAGCTACCTACTGCTCTACCCCGCGATATATGTTTTATGTTTCTTTTGGAAACGTCGTTTTTCAATAAAATGCTCAGATGGTGTAGGTACCTTGGCCTGAGCTTCGTCGAAGGGTACTGCTCTACCCCGCGATATGGACGGCAAATATACGATGCTTTTTACGTCATTTCCAAACGAAATTTAATATTCCTTTTCTATTAGTACCATTCCCGCCCAAATTCCATAAATTCGGCCTTTTTACTTTATGGACGCAATCAACGATTTTATATCCTCACTTTTGCCCTATACCGAGTGGCCCATGTTCATCCTCCTTATTGGGGGAGGACTGTTTTTGGCTTTTTATTCCAAATTTGCGCCCTTTCGCCATTTTGGACATGCCATTGCGGTGGTTTCCGGAAAATATGATGATAAAAATGCAAAAGGAGATGTAAGCTCGTTTCAGGCGCTTTCTGCAGCAGTAGCTGCTACAGTTGGACTGGGAAATATATCGGGAGTGGCCATTGCCATTCACGATGGAGGACCAGGTGTGGTGTTTTGGATTTGGATGACTGCACTTTTGGGGATGGGCATCAAATATTATTCGGGTAGCTTGGCCATTATGTATCGAGGAACCGATTCTGATGGGAAAATGCAGGGCGGTCCCATGTTCTACATTACACAAGGAATGGGAAAGTGGGCAAAGCCCATGGCCATTTTTTTCAGTATTTGTGGACTGTTCGGATTTTTGGGTGTGTTTACCGCCAATCAGTTTACCGAGGCCTTTATGGGCGTGGTTGAACCTCACGAAACGATTTGGGCGACCAGCGAGTATAATTGGAAACTCGGAATTGGTTTTTTCTTGGCGATAATTACATCCATTGTAATTTTTGGTGGACTCACCAAAATAGCCAAAGTCGCATCCGCCATAGTTCCTTTTATGGTGGGTATTTATCTGTTGGCGGTCATTTTTGTGATGGCAAGTCACGCAGGTGAAGTTTGGCCAGCGCTAAAAATGATATTGGTCGAAGCCTGGAACTTCGACACCATGGTTACAGGAGGATTCTGGGGCTTGGTGATTGTTGGGGTCCGCAGAGCTATGTTCTCCAACGAAGCAGGTTTGGGTAGTGCACCCATGTACCACGGACAATCCCGAAATGATGAACCTGCCAAAGAAGGGCTTGTGGCGATGTTGGGCCCGTTCATTGATACGATTTTAGTATGTACCTTTACCGCCGTAGTCATTATTTTGAGTGGTGCTTACCTAGAGGATGGTAGCGGAATTACAATGACAATGTCCGCTTTTGAAACAACCCTTTATGGCATCGGAGATATACTGCTGATGGTGATTGTGGCCGCATTTGCATTGTCAACATTGTTCACGTATTCCTACTATGGAGTAAAGAGCTTGTCATTTTTGACGAATGCAAAAATCGGAAAATGGTATAATGTGTTTTTTATCATTATGATAGTTTTTGCTGCAATAGCATCATTAAAATTGGTAAAAAACCTGATAGACCTCTCTTATGCACTCATGGTTATACCCAATATGATCGCTGTGTTGTATCTTTCACCAAAGGTGAACGCAGCATCCAAACAATATTTTGAAAAAAGAAAGAAAGGTGGCGCATAAAGCAGGATTTGTAAATATTATAGGTAATCCCAATGTGGGTAAATCTACATTGATGAATGCCTTTGTGGGTGAGAAACTTTCCATTATCACCTCCAAGGCACAGACCACCCGTCACCGTATTTTGGGCATCGTGAATGGAGATGATTTCCAAATGATTCTCTCCGACACCCCTGGAATCATAAAACCCGCATACGAGCTGCAAAGCTCCATGATGGATTTTGTCAAATCCGCTTTTGAGGATGCCGATGTGCTGTTGTACATGGTGGAAATTGGGGAAAAAGCCCTCAAGGACGAATCTTTCTTCAAAAAAATACAGAACAGCAAGATTCCCGTTTTGTTGCTCCTCAATAAAATTGACAAATCCGATCAGCAGAAGTTGGAAGAACAAATGCAATATTGGCAAGAGCAATTGCCCAATGCAGAAATTCATCCCATATCCGCTTTGGAAAACTTTAATGTTACCGAAGTGTTCAACCGTATTTTGGAACTCTTGCCAGAAGCACCTCCATTTTATCCAAAAGATCAAATCACGGACAAGCCCGAACGCTTTTTTGTGAACGAGACCATTCGTGAAAAAATCTTGCTATACTATAAAAAGGAAATTCCTTATTCCGTGGAGGTAGAGACCGAAGAGTTTTTGGAAGATGAGGACATTATCCGCATTCGTTCGGTGATCATGGTGGAGCGGGATACCCAAAAAGGAATCATTATAGGGCATAAGGGGGCCGCAATTAAAAAGGTGGGAGTAGAGGCCCGTAAAGACCTCGAAAAATTCTTTGCCAAGCAAGTGCACATTGAACTGTATGTAAAAGTGAACAAGAACTGGCGCAGCAATTCCCAGCAGCTCAGGCGCTTTGGATATAATGGCTAAGCACCGTTGTCGATTTGTTCAAAAGGAGCAATGATATCTCTTACAAATTGCTTCAGTTGTTCCATTTGGCCTTTTCCCTTAGCTCTTCCCAAGCGACCAAAGGCGTAAAGTGCAAACCAAATCACTACCAAAAAGAACATGCCCACCAAAAAAAGCGTAACATCCTTTTCCAAAGTGTAATTGGAATAAGCAAAAATGCCCAAAATGATAAAAAGGGTGCCCACGCCAAAATGCAGGAACATAAAAAAGGTCCAAAGCGTAGGATTGGGCCCAAACACGCCACGAATGTTGCTCACACCTTCCTCAAAAGAAGAAAGTTCCAAGTGAAGTTGAGGGGACCAAAAGTTGATTTCCGCCTTTTTAAATTTTATAAAGATGTGTTCATCCAGCCTTTTGATGACAAAAGAATTGGCCGTAGCGCTATCAAAAATGGCTTCTAACTTCTCCAAATTGGTTCTTAGGGAGACACGAAAACGGGGCCGTAAAACTATCTCATTGGTCAAGTCGCTCATAATCATTTGAAAATGATTGAAAAAGGTATCATTTTTTCTTCATAATAAATGGTATTTTTGCCAAAAATTAAACCTGATGGGAGCTATCGTAGCCATTGTAGGAAGACCCAATGTTGGGAAGTCCACTTTTTTTAACCGACTCATTCAGCGCCGTGAGGCGATAGTGGATGCCGTTAGCGGTGTGACGCGAGACCGTCATTACGGTAAAAGCGATTGGAACGGTAAGGAGTTTTCCGTGATTGACACTGGTGGTTATGTTGTGGGCAGCGACGATGTTTTCGAAAAGGAAATCGACAAACAAGTAGAATTGGCCATTGATGAGGCAGATGCCATCATTTTTATGGTTGACGTGGAATCTGGCGTAACAGGAATGGATGAAGATGTCGCCAAATTGTTACGAAGAGTCGATAAACCTACCTTTTTGGCGGTAAATAAAGTCGATAATAGCAAACGTATGGCCGATGCTGTGGAATTCTATTCCTTGGGACTGGGTGAATACTACCCCCTGTCTAGCATTAATGGTAGCGGTACAGGAGAATTGTTGGACGCCTTGGTGAAAGTGCTTCCAGAAGAAAAAGAAGAGGAAAGCGAATTGCCTCGTTTTGCGGTGGTAGGAAGGCCCAATGCAGGAAAATCGTCCTTTATCAATGCGTTGATAGGAGAGGACCGCTATATTGTAACCGATATTGCGGGAACTACACGCGATAGTATCGACACCAAATACAATCGATTTGGATTTGAATTTAATTTGGTGGACACGGCAGGCATCCGTAGAAAAGCCAAAGTGAAGGAAGATCTGGAATTTTATTCCGTTATGCGTTCCGTTAGGGCCATCGAGTATTGCGATGTTTGTATTGTGATGTTGGATGCGACCAGAGGTTTTGATGGGCAGGTGCAAAACATATTTTGGTTGGCGCAGCGCAACAACAAGGGAATTGTGATTTTGGTTAACAAATGGGATTTGGTGGAAAAGGAAACCAATTCGGTAAAAGAATATACTGCCAAAATAAAAGAAGTAATTTCACCTTTTGAAGACGTGCCGATTCTTTTTGTTTCCGTGCTGAACAAACAGCGGATTTACAAAGCGATAGAAACTGCCGTGGAGGTGTATAAGAACCGTTCAAAACGTATCCCGACCCGCAAATTGAACGATATAATGCTTCCCATCATTGAAAAAACACCACCTCCATCTACCAAAGGGAAATACGTTAAGATCAAGTTTTGCACCCAATTGCCCACACCATACCCGCAATTTGCTTTTTTCTGCAACTTGCCCCAGTATGTGAAGGATCCTTATAAACGATTTTTGGAGAACAAAATCAGGCAGAATTTTGACTTTACAGGTGTTCCGATGACCATTTTTATGCGGAAGAAATAATTATTCGTCTGAAGCCGAGCGTATTTCTACTACGGTTTGATTGTTTTGAGAAAAGAAATTTGTGTCTAACAACTTCTTCGACCCTAAAACTTGGGTCCAGGTGTCAGTTCGAGTGATTTTGAGCAACGAAAAATCGTATCGAGAACTTTTTTAGACAAAAATTCTTTTCTCGATACAGATTTCACTAATGCTGTCGTGAAATCCACTCGAAATGACGAATTTTATCGAAAGGCACAACAGGTTGATTTGATTTAAACTGATTGTTCTTTTTTAGCACTTCCTTTCGTGTCAATAAAATACGTGTTTTGTTTGTCAGCAGAACATTTAGTTCCCCGAAGCATAACACACTTCCACCAACTGCTTTAGTCGGTTGCCTTGATTGTCAACCGCTGTTAAAATATAGTTACCAGATTTTATGTCTAAAATGAGCTCGTGGAAGTTTTCGGTCTTGCCCACAAAAGTTTGATCCAGATACCAATAAATAACGGCATCGGATTGTTGATGGGCCAGTTTTAGTATGATTTCTGATGTTTTGTTGCCCAAATCTTTTGGGAGCAGCACGGCTTCGTTTCTTTTGGGGTAGATGAATTCCATCAAATTCTCCTCCAAGGTATAGCAACCTTCCAAATAAGGCGGTAAAGGTTTGTAATTGGGATTGGAAGATGCATAATAGTATTCCAAAATAGGAGGGAGCACCAACCAATTTTTGACCACCATATCCTCCAAAGAATAACACTCGGAATTGACCCTAAATTTTTCCGAAGCATCCAAAAACAATTGCCGATGATAAGGGCAGGGACCGCTTCGCGTTCCGTGGGTGGGTACCCATTCTTTATTGACATCATCACAATACACCGAGGCTCTATATCCGCTTTCGGCACAAACCTCTAATTCAACAAGATCATCAAACGGTTCTTGGAACCAACCGCTAGCTGGAAGTGCATCCAACACATCAAAAAGTAAGGGAGCGGCAGCCGTAATGCCTGTAAGCCCGGGTCTGCCTTCGCCATCGGCATTGCCTGCCCAAACCCCAATGGCATATTTTGGCGTCACCCCTACGGCCCAAGCATCCTTAAAACCAAAACTCGTTCCGGTTTTCCATGCAATGGGTTGGGAGGAATCAAAAAACTGCCAATTTTCATCACCTTCTGGTCGGTTAACCTCATACATGGACTGGAATGTGCTATAAATGGCCCCTGCACCATAAACCAAGGGTGCAAACTGTTCTTCCCCAAAATCTTTGGTCTCGTTTTGCAAATAGCTAGCCTCAGTAAATACTTGGTTCCTGTAGGTACTGGAATGGGTCAGAAAATAGTTTAGACTGGAAGCCATCGAAGCATAAGTGGAAGTCACTTCCCAAAGGGAACTCTCGGCACCACCAAGAATCAACGATAGCCCATAATAGGAAGCGGGCTTGTATAACGACTCCATCTTCATTTTGTGGAGCTTGTTATAGAACTTTTGAAGTCCATATTCTCGTAACAATCTAACCGCGGGCACATTCAACGAACGGGAAAGCGCTTTACTCGCAGGCACGGCACCTACGTGTTTCAAATTAAAATTTTGTGGATTGTATCCGTTGATTACTGTTGGAACATCTTCCACCAAACTGTTTGGGAGTAATTGTCCTTCATCCAACAATGAAGCAAACAAAAAGGGTTTTAAGGTACTGCCCGTACTTCTTTTTTTAGTGATGATGTCCACATAATTGGCGTGTGTCTCATCCGAAGGAGAATTTCCTACATACCCAAGCACTTTTCGGGTTTCCACATCAAGCACTAAAATGGCCAAGTTGTGTATTTCGTTGCTTTGCAATTGTCGATAATGTCGTTCTGCTAAAAGATTCAATCGTTGCTGCAATGGTCTTTGAATCGTAGTAGTCACACGTTTGCCCGGATGTTCGTTTCGGATACGCTCGGTAAGATGAGGTGCCAAATCGGGCAGAGGAAAAGGTTTTTGCGGAAGCGGTTCGGCAATGGCCAATTCGTAAGTAGTTTGGTCGATGATTTCTTTGTCCCACAATTTTTTCAATAATCGGTTTCGTTTGTCCAGAAACGTTTGTTCATTTCTTCCGGGGAAAATCAATGCCGGGGCATTGGGTAAAACCGCCAGGGCAGCCGATTGCCCCCAGCTCAATTCGTGGGCAGGAATTCCAAAATAACGCCACGCAGCCGTCTCCAAACCCACCACATTGCCCCCGTAGGGTGTGTGGGAGGCGTAGCGTGTTAAAATTTCCTCTTTCGAGTACCGAAATTCCAGCCGAGTGGCCATAAATACTTCGATGAGTTTTTCCCAATAGGTTCTGCTTTGATTTTTTCTGCTCAAACGGATGACCTGTTGCGTGATGGTACTGCCGCCCCTTCGGGTTTCTTTGGTGAGGTTGTGCCCAATGGCCTTGATAATGGAAATTGGGTTAAACCCGGGATGACTATAAAAATACTCGTCTTCAAACAGTAAAATACTCTGCTTGAAGCGTTCCGGAACAGAGTCCATTTGCGGGAACCGCCATTGACCATCATCAGCAATGCGAGCACCGATCAGGGAGCCTTCCGAACTGTCCACAACAGTTGAAGTAGGGTCTTCGAACAGATTTTTTGGCAAACAGAACAGCCATAAAATCAATACAATGGACAAAAGGACAACCTTGATTCGATGTTTTAAAATGGTTTTTTTTAGGGCTGATAAAAAAAACTTCATCCACACCAAACTATTGAACAACTTTGACCCAATTGCCCTTGTTTCTAGCATAATAAGTGTTATCGTACATCGCTTCGGCCTGTGTACCGGGCAAATAATAATCGCCCAAGAAGGATGCATTCAATTTGATGGTAAAGGTTTTGGATTTTTTCGCATCCAAATCAAAATACAAATGGGTGCGGTCGTCCCGAGTATCCACATAATCCGCTTTTGAAGCATTAGCGTTGCTGCCTCCAGCAAATGAAGTATCCACAATTTCCCATCCGCTGGGCACAATATGGGTGAGTGCCACATTATCGATATAATTATCCGAACCATTAAATATTGTAATCTGAGCTTGAAACTCTGTTCCCTGTCTCAGTTCATCCACATTGATGGAATTACCAATGGGGTCTTGGTAATTGACCGACAATCTTAGGTTTTGTTGCTGGGCCAATTCCTCACCAACTGGTAATTTGCCAGTTTGGGTAAGGGTGGCATAAATGGTATTTCCCTGGTTGTTTTTCACCTCAATCTCCTCTTTTAACGAGCTAATGGCAAGTTCCCTTTGTGCAATGGCCCTGTCGGTTTTTACAGCAACCTCTTTTCCGTTGTTGGTAAAGGTGAGGTCGATGGACCTACCTCCATTTTTCATCACCATTTTGGACATTGCCAAGAGGGCGTAAGCAGTTTCTTGGGTACTGTACCAATTTTGGGATGACAAGTTTTTGGCCAAGGAAACCGCCAATTCCCTTTGTTGCGCGTCACCCAAAATCACCATAGTTTCCAACGCCATGGCCCTGTTTCGGAATACGGAACCATAGGTTCTGTAATTGTAATTGTTGGGAGTAAAATTAATATTGGCCTTTTGTGCAATGGCTTGGGCCACCTCTTTTTTACCTACTAAGGCATACGCCGCTGCCAATCTCCATTTGGCCTCGTTGCTGAGGTTTTCGGTTTCCCGTAAACGGTTCATTGCGGCCAGTTCGGGTTGTTGGGCCAGGGCCAAGGTGTACAATCGGTACGCTTGTGAAATATCATCGTTGTAATAGGTGCTCTGATTGCTCCATTGTCTTGCCGCATTTTTTTGAAAGCGTAGCCAATTGCTGATGAACGTCAACGGTAACTGATACCCTTCCTTTTTGGCTTCCAACATAAAATGTCCAGCGTAGGAAGTGCCCCAATCATCGGCATTGCCATAACCGGGCCAGTAGCTTAATCCACCATTGGGAATTTGGAAATCGCCCAATTTATCAATGGCAGCTTTAATGTTTTTCTCGATGTCCTTCTTTTTGTCAAAAGTGATGTCCAGCACATTTGCCAAGAACAATTGTGGGAATGCCGCGGAGGTGGTCTGTTCCACGCATCCGTGGGGATAACGTAACAAGTAATCCATCCGTTTGGAGAAATCCATCGGCGGAAGCGTGGAGAACTCGATAAACGCTTCGTTGGTGCCCGATGTGCCAAAAGTTTCCATCGAAATGGTCTGCGAACCATTGGCATCCAAAGTGTACAATTCACTTTTGGTAGTTATAGGATTTGGATTTTCCACATCGATTTCCGTTTCGTTACTAGCACTTTCGCCAGCTCCCGTAGCGATAACTTTTATGGTCTGGAACGATGATGTTGGGTTGACCTTAAAATCAAAATTGACGATTTGTTCGCCAACCGCATTGAAGGTGATGTTTTTGGAAGTGCCACTTATGGGCTCCAAAGCTTTTCCAGCATCGATGGACACCTTTACGTTTTTTACTTTAGGTTCCATCGCAAAAACCGTTACAGGGATGGTCACGGTCTCGCCTGGGGATAATTTTCTTGGAATGGAGGTTAAAACCATCAAAGGTTTACGAACTGGGGTTGTTTTTTCTGCATTTCCATAGGCACTAGTTTGATTTCCAGCGACTACCATAGTCCGGACAGAACCTACATAGTTCGGCATATCGATGGTATGTGATGCTTTTTCCCCTGCCTTTAGGGTAAATGGACCCAAATAGGTGACCACAGGTTTAAAACGTTGTGCTTTTCGGTTTTTGGCACCAGCACCGATGCCACCGCCACCAATAGCATAGATATTATCCACACTTACAGAGTAGGCGCCCATCACATCATCAAAAATATCGAAGGTTTTTACACCCAAAGCTTGTCTGGCGTAAAAAGAACTGTGAATGTCGGGAGTGGTAAAGCGCGTCAAATCCAGAAGGCCTTCGTCCACCACGGCCAACGAATAAGTCATCGGTTTTTTATTGGCCTCCGAAACGGTGACATTATAAGATTCTTCTGGTTCCAAAACATCGGGCATACTGATTTCTGGTTCCAAAAAGGTCGCTGGGTTTTCTACCAAGAGCGGAACAACGCCGTATAATCGGATAGGCAGATCGTTTTTGACCTGACTGTGCGGTTGCAGCAAGGAAATGTTGATATAGGCATTCGGGGCCATTTCCGAAGTAATGGGAATGGTCGCTTTGGTTTCTTTGGCCGAGGTCTCAATCCATTGTTGGGAGAGGACCTCCGTGCCGTTTTCGATGCTTACTAAAGCACGTCCACCCTTATCTGATGGGAAAGTGACCGTTGCTTCTTCCCCAAGGGTGTATTTTTCTTTGTCGGTAGCGAAAATCAAGATTTTAGAACTTTCCGCATCTGCCGATGCGGGTCTTCGCCACCAATTGCGGTAAAAATAAGCGGTGCGTCCCGTAGCGTGTCCAGAGACTTCATCAATAACACGAATCAAGAATCGGCCTCCTTCTTCATCGGGAACATTGATGTTGAAATTGCCCTTTCCATTACTTCCGGTCGTAATCTCCATTTCCTTGAAAGGACGGTGTACGGTAGCATTTTCATAGCGTGACAAATTATCAGAACCGCGGTTCCACCACCAGCGCCATTCAATTTTGAATACTTGTACTTTTAGTTTTCTGTTGGATGATGGATTTCCTTGGGCATCCACAGTGACCACATCAAAGGTGTTGTTGTCATCCGTTAAGAAAGAGCCGTATTGTTTGGCTTCGGGGGAACGGAGTCCCACAAAATTTGAAAATGGGGCCAAATTCTTGGAGAATACATCAATGGAAAAGTCACCTCCACCCTCAAAAACCTTGGTGGTGAAGGTTGCCTTCAACATTCCAGGTGCATTGCCATTGACTTCTATTTTTTTATTGATGTCCAATTCACCATTGGCATCCAAATTTGCTGATATCCATTGCAGTTCAGTCTCATTGAACGAACGAGCTGGGTCTTGGAAAATATAATTTTTATAGTTTGGAAAGGCGGTTGAGGTTTGGCTCAAAGTGGCATTGATATCAATTTTCAGGTTTCGGGCAGGAGCACCGTGCAGCCACTTTACGGTTGCTTTTCCGCGATTGAAAGTATTTGTTTCCAGTACTTCGTCATCAAAAGCAAAATCCACTTTTAATCGGTTGGGCTTTACCGTGGCCACTTTTAAGGTTTTACTGAATTGTGCACCGCCCACAATCACTTTGGCCGACCAATTTCCCGTTGGGGCGTTAGCATCGGTCGGGATAGGGAAATAGTAAAAATTCTTTTCTTTTTTGGCATAGAATCCATCCGAAACGGGAATGCTTCCTTCTTTGAGTACATTGCGTTGCACCAATTTGCCACGGGCATCACTGACCTCCAATGCTACGGGGTGCCCTTTGGGCAATGGATTGGCATTATCATCCAAAACAAAGGTTAAATGGATAACATCGCCTGGTCGGTGCACTCCTCTTTCGGTATACAAATAGCCTTGTAAACCTTTTTGCAGCTGCTCGCCAGAAACATCGAACTTACTGAGGGATAATGCGTTGCCATCTGCAAGTTTGGCGTAGGCGAAATTGTTGCTGTGCTCGGCCACGGCAAAGGCAATGCCCTTATCACTATCATAAACGGATAGACCTTTGGTATCGGTAGTGGTCTCGCCAATGAGTTGTTGTTGGTAATTGTAGAGCTTTATTTTAGCACCTGCTACGGGTTGGGTGGTGAGCAAATTGGTCACTGCAAAATGATGGGAGCGATTGCTTCCTTTTTTGACGATAAGTCCCAAATCGCTTCCCAATAGATTGGTGGCGGCTATTCTATCGTAATTGTAGTAAGCGGAATGACAGGGGTTGTCACGCTCTTCCCAATTATAATCATAGTTTCTGTAATTGTAGATTTCATTATCCCAATAGCGTTCTTCTTCTGAGGCTTCATCAGAACTTTGTTCCAATGCATATTCGGTTTTTGATTCTTCGGTTTCTGCACCATCACCACAATCGTAAGAGGTGTGTTCTTTCTTAAAGCTGAATTCGACCCGATACAACGAACCGGGATGAACCTTAATCAATTTGGACAAATCCAAACCATGCGCCTGCCAATAACTGGTATTTTTATTGTCATCTTCGGTCAGGGGAATAACTTTGTATGCTACTCTTCGACCCACAGGCCTGAAATCGGGATTATAATTTTCCGTTAAGTCATAATTTTGGAGGTATTGCAGCATGTTGTTTTCATATACTTGGATGACACGAACTTCAACTGCGGTAAGATTGACCGTTTCAAAATATATGGGTGTTGATGCCGCATTGGGCAAAATGGTTCCTTTGGAAATGAGTCGTACGGCAGGTTTTAATTGCTCAAAAGAGACCAGTTCAGAAAAGTTGTTCTTCAGAGTAAAACCATATTCGCTTTTAATACCTTGAAATGCATTGACACGAACCTCTCCCAAAATTCGGTTGGAGGGATAAACACTCAAAACGTTTCCATTGATTTCGTAGCGCAAACTTTCGGCGTTTTCAATGGTTACCAGACCGTTTAGGTTTTGGTCTTGTTTTAAGGGTTCGGAAAAATTTAGGGCCAATACAGCATTTGGAGCGGATGTTGTTTTGGCATCAACAATCACAAATTTGTTTTTACCTGGAATCGGATAGGTTTCGGAGCCTTCGTTTTCAATATTGTAACCGTCGCCAGTCCAATTTATAGTGAGCTCGCTATCATCTGTTTTTCTGGAGATACTATCAATTTTAAAACTGAAGTATTGCGCATTCCCTTCGGCATTGTCCCACGTTACAGGAATGTTTTTGTCTCCTTGTTTAACGGAAAGCACCGAGTTTATTTTTGATGCATCCAAAATATCCGAAGCGTCCAAGGTACCAGTGAGGTATTGCCAATCTTTGCTGTAGGATTGTAAATCTCCCAGAATGATTCTAAAGTTGGGGGCAATAGTCTTAAAGCTGAAGGTGTAAGTCTTGAATTCACTATCAATATCCTCAAAAAGTTTATTGAGTTTCAAATTGACGGTATATTCTGTATTGGGCTTTAAATATTCCGAAGGTTGGAATGTGAGTTCCCTACCATTTTCTATAAATAAATTACCATCCACCTTTGGTGATATCTCCAAATATTCTTTGGAAAGTTCTTGGGTCAGTTCAAACTGCTCCAATTGTTGGGCTAGAGCAATAGTGATGGGAGTGGATATAGATTGGTTACCATTGGTGTGGTAACTTATGTAATCCTTGAATTTAAAAAGATTATCGATTTCGGAACCGTTCTTTTTTTTACAGGATGCTACAAGAATTAGTAGGGAAACCAAAAGCGTTTTGAATGACCGGGACATAAGAAAATGAGTGTTTTAAAATGAACAAAAACATAACCAAAAGCAAGATACTTAAAATTGATTAGCGGAGTCCTCTAACTTGATGGATAGTTGGTTTGAGTTCACGAATGAAGGTTAGAGCGTTTTTTATTGGCCATTTCAATTTCTTGTACGGGTTTTCTCAAAGTTTCGTTAAACCTTCTGTTTTTAAAAATCGAAAATAATATTTTGGTCATCAATTCATTCCAATCAAAAAGCTAACCATCATTTGAAAAGACTTTACGCTTACCTCGTTTTTGTTTCCTTATTTTTTTCAATCCATTCAGTTTTCGGCCAAGAATTTTTGGTCAAAGGTAAAATTATAGACGCCACTACTGGCGCTCCCATTGAGGCTGCAACCATTTACGCTGAAACTTTAAGAGACAGCAGTTTAATTTCGTATACCATAACCAATGCACAAGGAATTTTTGCATTGGAGGGTAAAACTGCCTACAAAAAAGCCCGATTGGCTTTTTCTTCCAACGGGTTTAAATCACAAACCAAAGAAGTCGCCCTAGAATCTGAAATGGAACTTGGCTCCATTAAAATGGAAGAGCAGGCTCAGCAATTGGAAGGAGTCGACTTGATCGGAGAACGGGTCCCGATCACTGTAAAAAGCGATACCTTGGAGTTTAATGCGGATTCCTTTAAGACCCGGCCGGATGCTACCGTGGAAGACGTTCTCAAGAAGTTGCCGGGGGTAGAGGTTGCCAGCGACGGAACTATCACGGTTAATGGTAAAGAAGTGAATAAGGTATTGGTGAATGGTCAAGTATTCTTCAGCACAGACCCCAAGGTGGCCACTAAAACACTCTCCAAGGACATTATCAGTAAAATTCAAATAACGGATACCAAAACCAAGGAACAGGAATTTATTGGAGAAGAAGGAGATGGGGAAAACAAAACCATCAACCTAACCCTAAAGGAGGATAAGAACAAAGGGTATATGGGGCGATTGTCCGGTGGTTATGGTACGGATGAACGCTACCAAGCCAATGGATTGGTCAATTATTTTAACGATACCCAAAGGATCAGTGTGCTTGGAAGCTCTAACAACATTAACAATCCAGGTTTTTCTTTTGATGAAATCTACGAAATGGTCGGGGATGCAGGAGGAGGAATGAATATTAATAGAAATGGCGGTTTTTCGATTGGGAATGTGTCCTTTGGTTTTGGGCAGGGGATTACAACATCATCCACACTCGGTGGAAGTTATGCGGATCAAGAAAAAGGAAAGTACCGAATAGATGGCAATTATTTTTTCTCCTACAGCGATTCATTCAACGACGAAAAAATAGCCCGTGAGAACATTTTGCCCGACGGCAGCTTTTTCACCGATACAGAGACCAGTTTTGTGGGGAATACCAATTCCAACCAAGGTTCTGCCAATTTGGAGTTTGACATCGACAAGACCACTAGAATTACAGTCCAACCCAATTTAAATATAAACAATACCAATTCCACCAATACAGAAAACACGGTATCAACCGATGAGGAGGGTAACTTGATCAACAGTAATAATTCCTTGGAGACAAGTGATGGTTTCCGTAGAAATTTCAGCAATCGGGTGGAGCTGATGAAGAAATTGGATACCGTAGGAGGTTACATAAGATTGTATTTCAACAATAACAACGCCGTAAGCAATTCGGAATCCTTTATCAATTCCCAAAGCAGCATTTTTGGCGACGACCCCAGTGACCAGGAATTGGACCAAGAAACCATTATCGACAACTCCAATGATAGGTACGAAGTTGGAGCGGCCTACCGACAACCCTTAGGCAAAGATCTTTATTTGGACCTTAGATACGGTTATGAGAATCAGGAACAGAACAATGAACGTGCTGTTTCCAATCTGGATGAGGGGAGTGGAGATTACATTTACAACGCGATGTTAAGTTCCGACTTTAATTTTAAAGTAAACAAGCACGTACCGGAAATCAGAATTGGCTCCAATGGAAAAAAGTTAAGGTTCAATGTACGGGCACGTTTGGAACAGATTTCTTTGGATAATCAGGACTTTATTCAGTCCACTTCTTTTTCCAATGATTATAGCAAGATACTGTTAGGTTCCTTTTTTAATTATAATAAAGGGAGCAAAAGGTTGAGCGTGCGATACAATACGGGGCTTAATTTGCCTTCGGTGAACCAATTGCAGCCGGTGCCCAATGTGAGCAATCCTTTAAATATTATCGAAGGTAACCCTAATTTAGATCCAGAGGTAAACCACAGGGTTTATTTGAATTTCAATAATTATAATTGGAAAGACAGAACGGGCCTGTTTGCATATTCCGGCATTGACTTTGAACAAAGTAAGGTGGTTTCGGTCACCACTACGGATGAAAATTTTATTCGAACCACAACCTATGAAAATGTTGATGGAAATTATAACGGATGGATGGGAGCAAATTATTCCAAACAAATCAAAAAGGATAGTATCTACAGTTTTAAATTTACCATCGGGCCAAGCGTAAATATTGGTAAACAGGTAGGTTTTACCAATGGCAGTAGGTTGGAGGCGAAAACCTTCAGTTTTAATCCAAGAGTTGGACTTTTGTTCAATTACAAAGAAATGTTAGAGATAGAGCCGGAATATCGCTTGGGAATAAACTCAACACGATATAATTTGGACAATGTGGAGGATATCGATTTTACCACACATAATCTTGCAGTAAAACTGACCTCCTATTGGCCCAAAAATGTGGTGTTTGGAAACGATATCACCTATAGCTACAACGGTAATTTAAGTGATGGTTTTGATAAGGATGCCATATTTTGGAATGTAAGTTTGGGTGTGCAAATGTTTAAAAAGAGAGCTACCCTAAAAGTGCTGGCGTATGACTTGCTAAACCAAAACATAAATACCCGACGTACCACAGGACAGGACTTTGTTCAGGATTTCCAAGGAACCGCACTCCGACGTTACTTTATGGGCAGCTTGACTATCAAGTTTGATTCCTTTGGAGGAAAAGGGGCTCCGAACAAAGGAGGGGGTCCCAGGTTTATAAGGTTTTAACTAGCTGCTGGGAATATAAAAAGTGATGGACAGTGGAAGGTTACCATATTCTTCCAATGTATGATCATAGGAAATAATTGTTTCAACATCATCTATCTCGGTATAGGGACCGCAACGTTCACCTCGCCTAAAAGTTGTGTTGAAACTTACAGACGATGACTCACCCTTAATATCTATTGTAAAAGATTTCTGGCCGAATTCTTCTATTGAAACAGGTACCACTACAATCATTCCTGTGGAAGGGTATTCTTCTATGGAAAATGTAACAGTTTGGTTTTGCTCGTTGAAAACTTGGATGTCTTCTGAATCCATAGTGCCATTGACTAGTAAATTCTCATCGTTTTCAGGACTCAAAAACCTTAGGCGGATAGTGTTTGAAGCAACCTCACAATCCACCAAAGAACAATCTATTGAGTTGTCATCTGAATTGCACGATAAAACGAATACGGAAATAAATAAAACAAGCAGTTTTTTAGGCATAAAGTCTTTTTTATACGGATGGAAAAATACTGCTTTAGTTGCTTTTTATTGGATTACCACCCACCAGAAGCACCGCCTCCGCCAAAGCCACCTCCGCCGAAGCCGCCACCAAAACCGCCACCGCCAAAGCTTCCTCCGCTTCCAAATCCTCCGGAAGAACCTGAGCTGCGACCCATATTGCTGAGGATGATCATATCCCAAATGTCAAGTCCGCCGCCCCTGCGACCACCTGGACCTCTGCCGCCCTTGTTCTTACGGCTCCATAAAATAATGATAATGACAATAAAAATGATGATGGGAAAAAGGGCGTCAAGAGGGAATTTTTTACCATTACCAAAGGTACGGTCTTCGGTAAACTCACCCGTAAGTACTTTAAAAATGGCATCGGAACCCTTGTCCAGACCACTATAATAATCACCTTTTTTAAATTCTGGAATGATCACGGTTTCGATAATTCGTCTTGACATCAAATCGGTGAGACTGCCTTCTACGCCATAGCCAGTGTTGATGGCAATTCTACGGTCGTCCCTGGCCAGTAGAATAAGAACACCATTGTCTTCATCAGCTTGTCCAATGCCCCATTTTTGTCCCCATTGTGCCCCCAAATAGTTGATCTGTTCACCTTCGGTGGAGCTAATAATGGCAACCACTATTTGTGTTGAAGTACTATCGGAATACCGAACCAGTTTTTGTTCCAAGGCATTGCTCTGCGATGGAGACAACAAGTTTACATAATCGTAAACACTGGTCTCTTTTTGCGGTTTGTCGGGTATGGTGAATTGTCCCCAAGCAAGGGAAGCACATAAAAAAAATAGTAAAAAACTACCCTTTGGATATCGCATCGTTAAGTTCATTGGTGTCCTCGTGGTCCCAGGGAAAGTGGGCTTGCAATTCCTTGCCCGCAATCAGGATACCATCAACGATACCTTGTTTAAAATTTCCTTTTTTAAAGTGGGAGGCGATTACATCTTTGGTAGTGTCCCAAAACCCTTTGGGTACCGCCTTGTCAATCCCTTCGCCGCCATAGATTACAAATTTTTTGTCATCCACGGCCACGTAAAGCAATACGCCATTGCCTTCTTTGGTGTTGTCCATCTTAAGGAAGTGGAACACCTGTTGTGCCCTGCTAAAGTGATCTATTTTTGAGGTCCCTTCAATATGAACCCGTATTTCACCGGAAGTATTGTTTTCGGCTTCGACAATGGCATTTACAATATCAGTTTCTTCCTCTGCAGTCAAAAACTCTTCTACGTGCGACATAATTTAATCAAATTCGAAGTTCACATCAGGAGCATTTTCGGAACCTGGATCAGCTGAGTATCTGGGCATTTCCTCAAAACCAAACCAGCCGGCAAGTATTTTGTTCGGGAATTTTGAGATGTGAACATCATAAATGTTTACAGATTCGTTGTATCTGTCCCGTGCTACATTGATTCTATTTTCGGTACCCTCCAACTGTGATTGCAGTTCCAAAAAGTTTTGATTGGCCTTTAATTCGGGATACCGTTCTACCGTAACCAATAATCTGGAAAGGGCAGAGGACAACCCGGTTTGGGCTTGTTGAAATTCGGCCAATTGTTCCGGAGAAATGTTGTTTGCATCAATATTGGTGGATGTCGCTTTGGCGCGCGCCTCGATAACATCGGTCAGAGTACCTCTTTCAAAATCGGCAGCACCTTGAACGGTTTTCACCAAATTACCGATGAGGTCGTTTCTTCTTTGGTAAGAGCTTTCCACATTGGCCCAAGCTGTTTTGGCATCGGCTTCATATTGCACGGCTGTATTGTTGAAGCTGACTGCCCATTGGTAGAGACCAAAGGCAATGATGACAACAATTATTAGTGGTATTAACCATTTTTTCATTTTCCTGTAGTATTAGTGTTTGTTTATAGTTGTTCTTTTATTTTCAGAAGCTCAGCTTTCACTTTTTGCAGTTTTTGAATCACCTCAAAATTGGAAAGGGCTTTTTGTTTTTCCTCTTTCAGATGGATTTTGGCACCTTCCAACGTAAATCCGCGTTCCTTCACCAAATGATAGATCAATTGAAGGTTTTGAATATCCTGAGGCGTAAACTTGCGATTGCCCTTGGCATTCTTTTTGGGCTGGAGCACATCAAACTCTTTTTCCCAAAAACGAATCAGGGAGGTGTTCACCCCAAAGGCCTTGGCGACTTCTCCAATGCCATAATATCTTTTTTCGGGTAGATCTACGTGCATTAATCCAGCGATTGATTCTCTTGATTTGCCAACCTGAGCATATTCTCAAATTCTTCAGCCGATAAACTTCCATAGTAGAAGTTAATGGGGTTGATGCGTTCACCGTCCTTGAAGACCTCGTAGTGCACGTGCGGTGCTTGGGAACGCCCCGTGCTGCCGACAAAACCGATAAGATCGCCTCGTTTTACTTTTTGACCTACGGTAACATTATATTTGCTCATATGTCCGTACAAGGAAATATAGCCATAACCATGGTCGATACGAACGTGCTTTCCGTAACCTGAAGATCTATTGTCGGCACGGACCACTTTTCCATCCCCAGTGGCATAGATTGGAGTGCCTCGTGGTGCTGTAAAATCCATTCCCCAGTGCATTTTTCGAGCTTTGGTAAATGGATCGGATCGCCAACCGTAACCAGAGGCCATTCGGGTAAGGTCCTCGTTGCTAACAGGTTGTATGGCCGGAATGGAAGCCAATAATTTCTCCTTTTCTTCCGCCAGTTTGGCAATTTCGTCCAAGGATTTGGATTGTATCACCATTTCTTTTTGAATAATGTCCAACCGTTTGGTGGCATCGATAATAATTTCAGAGTTGTTGAAGCCCTCCAGGTCTTTGTAGCGGTTGACCCCTCCAAAACCAGCTCTTCGCTGCTCTTCGGGTATCGGGTTCGCTTCAAAATATAATCTATAAATATTGTTGTCCCTGTCTTCAATGTTGGCCAAAACCTGTTCCATTTGGTCCATTTTTCGACTCAGGATATCATATTGCAGTTCGTAGTTCCGAACCTCACGTTCCAAGGAAAGTTCTTTGGGAGTGTTGACCCAACGGGTATTCAAAAGAATAATCAATCCAATAAAACCGAATAGCGCAGAGCCGAGCAAGAACAGGAAAATATTCCTGTATCTTTTGGATTTCTTCGGTTCTATCTTTCTGTACGAAAGTGTATCCGGATCGTAATAGTACTTTACTTTAGACATGAATGGATTTTATCCTATTTTTGCTCACTCATTTTAATCAGAACAAACAAATATAAAAATTGTTTTGCTTAAAGTGTTAAATTTAAGAAAACCCTAGGAATTCAATGACATCCCAAGAAGTTAGAAACCAGTTTTTAAACTTTTTTAAAGAAAAGAACCACAAAATTGTACCATCCGCTCCCATGGTGATGAAGGACGACCCGACCTTGATGTTCACCAATGCGGGCATGAACCAGTTTAAGGAATACTTTTTAGGGAATTCCGTTCCAAAGAGCAAACGGCTCACCGATTCTCAAAAATGCCTTCGGGTTAGCGGAAAGCACAACGATTTGGAAGAAGTGGGGAAGGATACCTACCACCATA
Organism: Allomuricauda sp. NFXS6; assembly: GCF_040148835.1. Taxonomy (NCBI): domain Bacteria; kingdom Pseudomonadati; phylum Bacteroidota; class Flavobacteriia; order Flavobacteriales; family Flavobacteriaceae; genus Allomuricauda; species Allomuricauda sp. NFXS6. Next base: position 463,517 of record NZ_JAGEMG010000002.1, read on the forward strand.
CGATGTTCGAAATGTTGGGGAACTGGAGCATCGGGGATTATTTTAAGAAAGAAGCCATTGCATGGTCTTGGGAATTGCTTACCGAGGTTTTCAAAATAGATAAGGACAGTCTTTATGTTTCGGTTTTTGAAGGAAGCGAAGAGGATAATTTACCGCTTGATCAAGAAGCCTACGATTTGTGGAAGGCGATTGTGCCCGAAGACCGAATCATAAAAGGGAATAAAAAAGACAATTTTTGGGAAATGGGCGATCAAGGCCCTTGCGGACCCTGTTCGGAAATCCATGTGGATATTCGATCTAAGGAGGACAAAGAAAAAGTGGATGGTGCCTCATTGGTGAACCAAGACCACCCGCAAGTAGTGGAAATATGGAACTTGGTTTTTATGCAGTTTAATCGCAAGGCCAACGGAAGTCTGGAACCACTCCCCGAAAAGCATATCGATACAGGAATGGGCTTTGAACGCCTCTGCATGGTGCTTCAAGGGGTGCAATCCAATTACGATACCGATGTTTTTACCCCGCTTATTCGTGAGGTGGAAATCATCACGGGAAAAAAATATGGCACCAACGAAGAAACCGATATTGCTATCCGTGTTATTTCTGACCATGTTCGAGCTGTCGCCTTTTCCATTGCCGATGGGCAATTGCCGAGCAACACAGGTGCCGGTTATGTCATCCGAAGGATTTTACGCCGTGCCATTCGCTACGGATTCACCTTTTTGGATACCAACAAACCCTTTATTTACAGATTGGTAAAGGTGTTGAGCGAACAAATGGGCAAAGCCTTCCCAGAGTTGAAGGAACAATATCAGTTGATAGAAAACGTGATCAAAGAAGAGGAAAGCTCTTTCTTGAGCACTTTGGAGCAAGGGTTGGTGTTGTTGGATTCTGTGATAAAGTCATCCAAGGACAAAACTATTGAAGGTGAAAAAGCCTTTGAATTGTACGATACTTTTGGTTTCCCGATAGATTTGACTGCCTTGATTTTGGAAGAGAAAGGCTATCAATTGGATACCAAGGGGTTTGAAAAAGCCTTGAAAGCACAGAAAGACCGCTCCAGAGCAGCTTCTGAAGTTTCCAAAGACGATTGGAACATATTGATGACCGATACGGAGCAGGAATTTATTGGTTATGATAGTCTCAAAGCTGAGGTGAAGTTGGTGAAATACCGAAAAGTGACCAGTAAAAAAGAAGGCGACCAATATCAATTGGTGTTCAATCTTACCCCGTTTTATGCCGAAGGAGGTGGTCAGGTTGGGGATAAAGGTTATCTAGAGGCTCCTAATGGTGATGTAACCTATATTGTGGACACCAAACGTGAGAACAACGAAATTGTTCATTTTGCCAAGTCGTTGCCAAAAGATGTTTCAGGTTCTTTTAAAGCGGTGGTGGACGAAAAGCAGCGTTGGAGAACTGCGTGCAACCATACTGCTACGCACTTGTTGCATCAAGCTTTGCGCGAGGTGTTGGGCACTCACGTGGAACAAAAAGGTTCTGCGGTACATTCCAAATATTTACGTTTTGATTTCTCCCACTTTTCCAAGTTGACTACAGAAGAGCTCAGGAAAGTTGAGAATTTCGTCAATGCACGGATTGATGGGCACCTTCCTTTGGAAGAAAGCCGCAATGTCCCGATGAAAGAGGCGATGGAGCAAGGTGCAATGGCGCTCTTCGGGGAAAAATACGGAGATACTGTTCGTACCATCCGTTTTGGACAATCCATTGAGCTTTGTGGCGGAACGCACGTAAAAAACACAGCCGATATCTGGCATTTTAAAATCGTTTCTGAAGGAGCTGTTGCTGCCGGAATCCGCCGAATCGAAGCGATTACTTCAGATGCCGTTAAAGATTTTTATTTCAACAATAACCGAATGCTTTTTGAGATTAAGGATATGTTGAAAAATTCGCAAGATCCTGTTAAATCGGTTGCCAGTTTGCAAGAAGAAAACCTTGCCCTGAAAAAGCAAGTAGAGCAATTGCTGAAGGATAAAGCCAAAGGACTCAAGAATGAGTTGATCGCGGAACTGGAAAATGTAAACGGGATCCAATTTTTGGCCAAAAAAGTGGATTTGGATGCTGGGGGTATAAAAGACCTTGCTTTTGAAATGGGCGGTCAGGTAGATAACTTGTTCCTGTTTTTGGCTTCGGAAAAAGATGGCAAGGCCATATTGTCCTGCTATATCTCTAAGGATTTGGTGGCCGAAAAAGACCTAAATGCCGGAACCATCGTTCGTGAACTAGGCAAATACATCCAGGGTGGTGGCGGTGGACAACCGTTCTTTGCGACTGCTGGAGGTAAGAATCCTGCTGGGATTTCCGATGCGCTCAATAATGTAAGAGCATATATTAAATAACTTGTAGTACTGGAGGTTTCATATGCCAAAACCCGTCAATTCGAGTGAAATTCCGAAGGAATTTTGTATCGAGAATTGGGGGTTGAATTGAAATTCTGGTTCTCGATACGATTTTTGAAACAAAAATCACTCGAACTGACAAATTTCAATCATATTGAAATAGAGCATTAACTAAGATTTTACATTGAGATGTCACCCTGAGCGCAGTCGAAGGAGTCATCGAGATTTGATTATAAAATAATGTCTGGTTCTTCCCGAAAGCTTTCGGGACTCGAACTGACGAATTTCAATTGTAATGGATTTGAACTTGCATTTTTAATACTTAACCGCGCTCGAACTTACATTTTTAGCCGAACAAATGGAACTACAAACCAAGATACCTTTAACACCCAGCGATAATCCCATCGATTATCAAAGCAAGTTGGTGCTTTTGGGTTCTTGTTTTGTCGAAAATATAGGCGCTAAGCTGGAATACTTCAAGTTCCAGCAACTGCAAAATCCCTTTGGGATATTGTTTCATCCACTTGCTATTGAAAATTTGGCGCAAAGAGCCCTTGAAGGAAAAACGTATCAGCAAGAAGAAATATTTGAGCAAGATGGCATTTGGCACTGTTTTGATGCCCATTCCGAATTGCGTTCCGATAATCCCGAAGCATTGTTGAAACTGCTCAACCAAAGGTTGAAAGAAACTAAAACAAATCTGGAAACTTCTTCCCACATTATCATCACCTTGGGAACGGCTTGGGTTTATGAGCAGCAGGCTTCAGGAAAAACAGTAGCCAATTGCCATAAGGTTCCGCAGAAGGAATTCACTAAAAAATTATTGAGCGTTGCAGACATTGAAGTCAGTCTTCAAAATGTGCTGACATTGATTCAAAAAGTGAATCCCAAAGCACAGGTCATCTTCACGATTTCGCCCGTTCGCCATGTAAAAGATGGTTTTGTGGAAAACCAACGAAGCAAGGCGCATTTGATTACTGCGATACATTCCGTTTTGTCATCTCGAGCGCAGTCGAGAGAACTGTCCTACTTTCCATCCTACGAAATTATGATGGATGAACTCCGCGATTATCGCTTTTACGGGAAAGATATGGTGCATCCCAACGAATTGGCTGTCGCTTACATTTGGGAGCGCTTCAAATGGGTGTGGATAGCGGAAGAGGCTTACCCTGTTATGGATAAGGTAGAAGCTGTTCAAAAAGGCTTGCTGCACCGACCCTTTAACCCCGATTCCGAAGCGCATCAAAAGTTCAAGACATCGCTCGGTACAAAAATTACGTATCTTCAAGAAAGGTATCCTTTCATGAAATTTGAATAGAACTCGTGTTGAACTGTGAGATTAAAGCGAGAATTTAAGATTTTGTGCCCAGTTGAAGGATTTTTTGAGTTGCATAGCAGGGCTACGGAAGGATTAAAAAGACGAAGAATGGGGATAAAAGATAAATTTGCAGCGAATATGGACAATTCAAGATGAGTTCTTTATGAAGAAAGTATTATTTGGAGCAGTATTGGCATTGGCTTCGGTTTTGATCTATAAATCGTGCACGGATGACCGTGAACAAAAATCAATTCTGGAAGAAAGTTCCATGTTGATTCAACAGGAATTACGAAATGTATCCAAGTTGGTGGTTACCGAAGGGCATTTTGCCGAGGTGTACAATTACAAAGATTCCAAAGAACTGTTCGGTCCGTTGGTTACGGCATACAAAAAGGCGTTGGTGGTGGTCAATGCTGATGTGTCCATTGCTTATGATCTATCCAAAATTAATTATGAGGTTGATGAGAAAAACAAAGTGCTCACAATCACACGGATTCCCGAACCGGAAATAAAAATAAGTCCCGATTTTGAGTACTACGATGTTACCGCAGATTACCTGAACCCCTTTAATGCAGGTGACTACAATGCCATCAAAAGAAATGTAAACGCTTCTTTAATGAAAAAAATCGAAGCCTCCTCTTTGAGATCCAATGCAGAAAATCGCTTGATCAGTGAACTTTCACGGATTTTGGTATTGACCCATACGATGGGCTGGACTTTGGTTTACAACGATATTCCCTTGGAAAACACGGAGCAGTTAAAAACTTTTTTGGATTAAGCTGTCACATTTTGCCGTTTGATGCGTCTATTAGGTACATCAATCAATCAAAACCATGTTTAAAAGAGTACTGCTAACCGCCCTTTTAGCCATATTTTTATTTTCCTGTCAGCAACAACCCGAATCGGATATCAGTTATGAGATTTCTCCCGTAGTGGTCGACAGCATCCCACAACTTAAAATCAAAATGACCTTGGATGCCGATTCCGATGGTACGACAACCCTTTCATTTCCGAATGATGCGTGGGGACAGGAAGACCTCTTTAAATCGTTGGGTAAAATGCAATTGTTGAATGTTGAGGGGGTTGTTGAAAAAGACGCGGATAGCAGCCGGATCGTACTTATGCATCCAAAAGGTGAGAAAGAACTGGAATTTGAGTATTTCTTAAAACAAGATTTTGAGGGTGAAATTTCAACCAGCAAAATTTACCGCCCTATTATCAGCAAACAGTATTTCCATCTGTTTTCGCATAATATGTTTATGGTGCCCGAAAATACGGAAGAGAATTTGGACATTGTTCTGGATTGGTCTGCTTTTCCAGAGGAATACACCATTCATAACAGTTTTTCGAGTCAAGAAAAAGTACAATTGTTAGAGGGGATGGACCTAGAGCTTTTTGGAAGCGCCATTTTTGTTGGAGGTGATTTTAGAATCTTCAATGGCGATATCCAAGGCAATCAAATCAGTTTGGCCATGCGTGGCGAATGGATTCCGTTTAGGGATAAAGATGTTTTCGAGGTTTTGGAGGAAACGTTGACCTATCAACGAAATTTTTGGAACGACCATTCCCAGAAATACTTTACCGTGACGATGCAGCCCTTTCCGCAAGAAAACGGGAGCAGTTTTCAAGGGACCGGGCTCACCAATTCTTTTGCCACTTCGGTTTCCAATAACGATTTAACGGATATTGGACAGTTGGTATATCTCTTCAACCACGAATTGATGCACAATTGGATAGGGCATACCATCAAAAATGAGAACGAAGAGGAGCAATATTGGTTCAGTGAAGGATTTACGGAATATTACACCTACAAAAACATTGCGAAGAGCAAAATCAATGGTTTTGACGGGGATTATTTTATTGATGAATTCAACCGAACCATTCGTAATCTATATACTTCATCGGTAGGGGAGGCGCCCAATGCCGAAATCAATTATGATAATTTTTGGACCAACTATGAATACTCCAAACTCCCTTATTGGCGGGGCACGATTTTCGCTTTTTATTTGGATGAAGAAATTCTAAAGGCAAGTGACGGCAAACAAAGTTTGGATGATGTGATGCATCAAATTTATGCCGATGCGACCACCAAGGGTCAAAAGCTGACTCATGCGTATTTCAACGAGGTGATGAATTCCTATTGGGATGAAGGTTTTGATGTGGTTTTCAAAAAATATATCGAGGATGGCCAAAAAATGGATTTGGGAACCCTATTTGAAGAGCTTGGTTTGGAATACAGTGCCGAAAGTGATGTTTACGAGCTGGGTTTTGAATTTACGGAGGACAGAAAGGGGATTGCAAGCGTTATTGAGGGCAGTAAAGCTTGGGAAGCTGGTGTTCGCGCAGGTGACGAAGTGTTTTCTCGAAGTATTTGGCAAGGCAATATTGAGCGCCAAGTGGAGTTGGGGCTAAGAAGAAATGGTGAAGAACTCAACATTTCCTTTTATCCTGTGACCAAAGCCGCAATACCACAATTGAAGCCTACTGCAAGGAATATTGAAAAAGTTGGGTTTTTAGCTAACCAAGGTAGTGTCGACCAGTTGTAGACCATCATCAATCAGATGACCCACCTTGGGGTTGTCCCGTTTTATGTTTTCCAAGTGTTGCAAAATCTCCTGTTGAAATTCTTGGTTGTTGTCTTGTTTGGCAAGTTCGTACAACTCCACTGGCAATAACCAGTCTTTCGGATGATCTTTTTTTAGGGCCTGGAATACTTTGGTTCTGGAAACCGTAGTGTTTTTTCCTTCTCTATAATGCCTGATTTGCTCATAATACCGCTCCAACTCCAATCTTTTTTCATCTTTCTTGGATTTGATGGTGCTTTCCGTAATTTGATGTGTCATAAGGTCGAAACTGTTTAAGTCGGCCGGACCATTATAGGCAGAAACAATTTTTTGCCCGACTGCCATATGGTACAATCCCCATTCTGGTTGGAACAAGACGTTGTCACCGTGGGTAACCGTGCAATTTTCAAAAGTGATGAGAATGATTTCACCCATTAAGTTTCGAGTGCCCGTTACAATGGTTCCCTCCACTTTGATGCCTCCTTCAAATTCCAAAGCGATTTGTTCGCCTTCATAAATTTTATAGGCCTTGAGGTCTCGGGGACCCATATTTTCAATGGCAATGTTGATGCCCTTTAATTTACCGATCGGGGAACCAAAACCATCGGCATGGTGAGCCGTACTGTGACCTACCAATTCTTTTTCACGGTAGGCTAAAGCTGTCCCGCCTGTGGTCTGAATGTATATGGGTTTTCCTTCGCTTTCAATCACATTGCTGAACTCTCCGGAGATTTGCAGTCCCGTGCTCAGTTCGATGGTGCCCAATGCTTTGGAACCGATCAATTTTTTAATTCCGGAAAGCCCTCCGGTTCGCACGGCCATGGTATTGGCAAAATCTTCCAAAACCTGACTCAAGAAGGCAAAATCTGGCGTCACAAAGAGTTGTGGTTGTGGTTTGGTGATGTCAAACTCCGTGTGAGCTGCTTCAATGGAGTATGGAATCTTTTTCACTTTATCCGTCATGCACCACGTACTTTCCCCAATGGATGACAGTAGTCCGGCGCCATAAATTTTTGGGTTGTCCACCGTTCCTATCAAACCATATTCCACGGTCCACCAATGCAGATTTCGGATGAGGGCCATCTCACTGGGCTCGCCCATATTTTCTTGGAGGTGTTCTATATGTTTTTCGGCTTCGTCAATTTCACTTTGTGGGGTGCCATTCGCTTCTTTGATGATGGAAAGGTGTCGCACCGCATTGTACAGATCGTAATCCTTGGCACTGGAAATCGCCTTGCAACCAATTTCTCCAAAACGGCGCAGGTATTCCGCGTATTCGGGATTGGCAATGATGGGAGCGTGTCCCGCACCTTCGTGAATAATATCGGGAGCTGGGGTGTATTCAATATTTTCAAGCTGACGAATGTCCGAAGCGATCACGAGTACATTGTACGCTTGGAACTCCATAAAAGCGGAAGGAGGAATAAAACCATCCACCGCGACCGCGGCCCATCCAATTTCTTTTAGGATGCGGTTCATCCCGTACATATTGGGAATGTGGTCAATGGAAATCCCTGTTTTTTTTAGGCCATCCACATAGGATTTATGGGCGACTTTGCTGAGGTAATCCACATTTTTGCGCATCACATAACGCCAAACAGCTTGATTGATCGCCGTGTAGGATTCATAATTTTGTGGTTTTATGAATTGTTTAAGGTGCTTCGGCAGTTTGTCCAGTATGGGATTGGATTCGTAGCTCATACATTTAATTTTATCTAAGTTGTTATGTCATATGAATGAAGTGTGTCAGTTCGAGTGATTTTGTAAAAATCGTATCGAGAACTAGAACTTCAAATCCTCAAAACCGATTCTCGATATAAAATTTCTTTGGAATTTCACTCGAATTGACGGTTTTGATAATTAGGAGCATTCATTGGACGCGACAACCTTTGTGCGACTTAAAGATACGAAATAGAGCGTGGAATTTCTCTTAAGGAAAGTTAAGGGTAATAAAAAGAGGTTGCCTGAAAATTAGGTTTCCGTCAACCTGAACTTTTTTCAGGTTCTCAAAACAATTGGTTTATCAGTATGATGAGATTCTGAAATAAATTCAGAATGACGCATTTCAATGCTTTTTAGGCAACCTCCTGTTTTTTTAGTTTACGGCCACAACCGTGGCTGGTGGGTATTCCTCTAGAATCTGAGTAACAAATTCTTTGATGCGTTGTTCCTTCTTTTCAATGTTTTTGGTATTGTTCAAGGTGCCTACGCCGCGACCTTGCCATACCAACTCTTTTTTATTGGCATCGATAACGTCTATGTACAAAGAACCTTCGGTGCTGGTACTCACGTTATTGCCTCCCCAGCCCCAGCCCCATCCGGGACCCCAGGCCCATGGGTTGTAAAAGCCACCCCAACCCCATCCGCCCCAGGCGAAGTTGTTGTTGTAGATGTCTACACGTTCCCGTTCCTTGGTAAAAATGCTGATCAATACATCCGGGCTGTCGGATTTTACAAAGCCACGTGAACTCATTTCTGACTCAATGGCCCTTAAAATTCTTTTCTTATCCAAATCCGAAATTTGGGCTCTGTCTATGCCTGTTTTGTAGAAGGCGTAGCTTTTATAGGTGTTAAAATCAGCTTTTTGATCATAATCGGATATCACTTGCACAGAGCTACAGGAGCCCAATAAAGCAACGGAGAAGGCAAACAATGCAAAACGTTTTAAACTTTTCATAGTACTTTTTTTAAATTCTTGAGATGTCATTAAATAAACCACAATTATTATGCCGAATACCTAGTTTTGGGTATTTGTTTTAGTGTTATATCCATATGGACAGTGGCGGCAACCACTTTCGCAACAGTAACCACGTTTTAGGTGGTATTTTTCGGTAAATACCCGATATCCTTGTTCCGAAACGTAATAATCATCCTCTTCCAAGGGAATGTGTTCTTTCATAATAATTGCGCCATTTTACGCGATAATCGTCCCCATAGTTGTCGGGATAAATAATACGAGGCTTGCCCCAAAAGCAAACTATGGTTTACTATATAAATTTACGATTTTCATGGCAAATTGACGAAGGTTTTAATATTGTTGGAAACAAGGTTATTCACCGAAAATGTTGATCGTTTTCTGCTAACTGCCCAATATTGAGCACTTTTTGCTGTTATATTTGTTGGACCAACCAAAGGATAGGAATCAAGTGATACTAGTCTTTAAACATTTCTTCTATAAAAATTATGTGGGACTTTCGCTGTGGCCTTTCATTATCCTAAAGGAAGATGCCCTGAAGGCTGATGAGGTGCTTATCAACCACGAACGCATCCATCTGAAGCAACAGCGAGAACTGTTGATATTGCCATTTTACCTTTGGTATGTTGCCGAATGGCTGTTCCGAACTGTGCTATATTTGGATAGTTACCGCGCCTACCAGAACATCAGTTTTGAACGTGAGGCCTATGCCAACGAAAAGGATATGCACTACCCTTCCAAACGCAAGGCATTTGGTTTTTTACAGTACATGACCCGTTAATTTTACTTGACAATCACTTTGGCATTGGTTTTCAATGATTAATTCAGAAGCTTGTCAATTTTATCGGGGTCTTGGAAATTGCCCCAGAAATACTCGATTTCGATCAATCCTTCCAAAATCCTATAAAACATTGTGGTATGTTTGGTTATGAAAGCTTCACGGCTTGTTTCGTTATATCGGGAAATCTTGAAAAGTTCTGGGTTGTGCTGTATTTTTTCAATGGTTCCTTCTACTAAATCAATAAAGGCCAAAGCTTCTTTTCGAGACCAGATATTCATAAGGTAGTCCAATATGTCATCAAAGGACTTTTTTGCCTCGTAGGTCCATACTACTTTCACAGGGATATTTTTTTCCTGGCATCATCAATTACGGACTTATGTTCCAAAACAAGGCCAGAGGCACTATCCTTTCGACTTCGTTCCAAAGCCTGTTTTATTTCCAAAGCCTTCACATCCTCTGGAAAAAGAAGACAGCTTAATTTAATCATTTCGGAAACGCTAAAACTTTGTTTTTTCAATTTGTTGTAGAAGGTTGCTCTGGAAATACCAAGCTCATCAATAATGTACTCCTTTTTGAACTTGCTTTCCTCTATATATTTGTTGATGTTTTCAAGAAGGCTTTTGTAATTTAAGACGATATCTAACATTTCAACTTATATTTGTATCTGTTTTGTTTACAAATATATAGTAATTTTTAACACAAAAAGTGGGTGTTTTTCTAGATTCGGAACTATGGATCTCTCTAAATCAACAATTTGATTACTACAAATCAACATATTGATATACCCCTGCTGCGAGAAAAGGGAATCACGCTATATCTAAAACGGGAAGATACCATTCATCCGTTCGTTTCTGGGAACAAATACCGCAAACTCAAATACAACTTGCTTGAAGCCAAAAAACAGGGCAAAGACACCCTGCTCACCTTTGGTGGGGCTTTTTCCAACCATATTGCGGCCACGGCCTATGCAGGGCAAGAGCAAGGGCTGAAAACCATTGGGCTAATCCGCGGTGAAGAGCTGGAAGATAAGTGGCAAAACAATCCGACCCTGAACATGGCGCACGAACACGGTATGCAATTCCATTTTGTATCCCGAAGCGATTACCGTCTCAAAAATGAACTTTCTTTTCTTAAAAATTTGAAATCACAGTTTGGTGATTTTTACCTCTTGCCCGAAGGCGGCACCAATGAATTGGCCGTTAAGGGCTGTACAGAAATCTTGACCGAAGATGATGCAACTTTTGATTACATCTGCAGCGCGGTCGGTACAGGTGGCACCGTGGCAGGACTCATCAATGCATCACGGCCCCATCAAACCGTATTGGGGTTCCCTGCGCTGAAAGGTAATTTTCTAATCGAGGAGATTCGTACCTTTGCTCAAAATCAGCGTTGGCAACTCGTAACCGATTATCATTTTGGAGGTTACGCCAAAGTGGACCAGCAGCTGATTGATTTCATCAACCTCTTTAAAAATGAAACAGGTATACCCTTAGACCCCATATACACGGGAAAAATGCTTTTTGGTATTTTTGAACTTGTAAAAAGGGATGTTTTTTCACCGGGAAGCCAAATTTTGGCCATCCATACGGGAGGATTACAGGGCATACAGGGAATGAACCTTATATTGAAAGAGAAAAATTTACCGTTATTGGACGTATGATCAGGCGAATAATATATGTATTGATTGCGGCGCTTTTACTCACTAGCTGTGGCGCCAAAAAAAGAAGGTCGACCCACAAAAAAGGTGCGCCCGTAGTGGTAAACACGGAAAGACCGACTTCAAGGACTACCAGCGATATGGAAACGGAAGAGGTTCGGGATTTGTATCCCATGCCCGAAGATAGGGGACGTTTTGAACGCTTTCCCATTTCGGACACCCAAGACTACATCGAAACCTTTGCCGAGGTTGCCCAGTACGAGATGCGTGCCTTTGGCATACCGGCCAGTATCACCTTGGCGCAGGGTATTTTGGAGAGTGGCTCGGGCAAGGGAGAGCTGACCTTAAAAACCAACAATCATTTTGGGATTAAATGCCATACAGGTTGGGAGGGAGAGTTCGATTTTCATGATGATGACGCCAAAGGCGAATGTTTCCGCAAATACAACCACCCGATGTACTCCTTCCGCGACCACAGTATTTTTCTGTCCACGCGCTCGCGCTATGCCTTTTTGTTCAACTTAAAACGGGACGATTACAAAAGATGGGCGCACGGTTTGCGACAAGCCGGCTATGCCACCGACCGCAAATACCCGCAAAAATTGATCGCCATCATCGAGCGTTACGATTTGCACGAATATGACGAAGCAGTGGTGGAAAATGGGTTGTCCACGGTACGCGAACCGCGACAGTACGAGGTTTTTACGCATAGGGTGGAAAAAGGCGATACACTCTACGGTATTTCCAAGCGCTACGACATTTCGGTGGATGAGATTCGACGCCTCAACAATCTCAACGATAATGTTATTTCCATTGGGCAAGTGCTCAATATTCGAGTGGCGCAGTAGGTTTAGCCATAATGATGCATAGGGCAACTGGTCAGTTCGAGTGGCTTGACCAAAGGTCAAGATGTATCGAGAACTGATTCACCGTTGCCGATTCTCGATACAATCCACTAAAGTGGATCATTCGAATTGACGCAACTTGTTTTTTACAGCAAACCGGGCTGCTTCACGATTTTCCATTTCCCAAAACGAATGATCCTCATTACCTTTGCGACACGTATGTCAACCTGAACTCGTTTCAGGTTCTCATAAAATAGGACCCTGAGCGGAGTCGAAGGGTCCTGTTTTGTCTAAAACAATGAGATGCTGAACTAAATTCAGCATGACGAAAGGAAATAATAAAATAGATTCCTGCCGGAATTTATGCTGAGCATAGCCGAAGTGCGGGAATGACATAGCGTATATATGATCTACCAACGAAGCAGCGCCTTGTTCGCAGAGGCCAAAAAATACATCCCCGGAGGCGTAAACTCGCCCGTACGAGCGTTTAATGCGGTAGGGGGTGACCCTATTTTTATCAAGGAGGCCAAAGGTGCCTACTTGTACGATGAAGACGGCAACCAGCTCATCGACTACATTGCTTCGTGGGGGCCGCTAATTTTGGGACATGCATACCAACCGGTGATCGATGCGGTGGTGGACAAGGCCAAAAAAGGAACTTCCTTTGGAACGCCCACCGAAATTGAGACCGAAATCGCCAAATTGGCGGTGTCCATGGTGCCGAACATTGACAAAATCCGTTTTGTGAATAGCGGAACCGAAGCCTGTATGAGTGCCGTTCGCCTCGCGCGCGGGTACACGGGCAAGGAAAAGATCATTAAATTTGCGGGTTGCTACCACGGCCATTCCGACTCTTTTTTGATACAAGCGGGGAGTGGAGCCGTTACTTTTGGCAGCCCCAACAGCCCCGGGGTAACACAGGGCACGGCCAAGGACACCCTGTTGGCGGATTACAATGATTTGGAAGGGGTAAAAGCCTTGGTGGAAGCCAACAAGGGCGAAATTGCCGCCATTATTTTGGAACCCGTAGCGGGGAACATGGGTTGCATTATCCCCAAAGATGAATTTATTAAAGGCTTGCGCGACATCTGCACCCAAGAGGGCATATTGTTGTTGTTTGATGAGGTTATGACTGGCTTTCGTTTGGGCAAAGGAGGCGCACAGGAAGCCTTGGGCATTGATGCCGATATTGTGATGTTCGGAAAAGTGATCGGGGGCGGACTGCCCGTAGGGGCGTTTGCGGCCCGAGCGGAGATCATGGCGCATTTGGCACCCGAAGGGCCCGTGTACCAAGCGGGCACCTTGAGCGGCAACCCTTTGGCAATGAGTGCCGGACTGGCGATGCTCACCGCCTTGAACGACCAGCCTGAAATTTTTACCAGCTTGGCCGAAAAAACAGAGTATCTCCACAAGGGCATTGCCATGGTGCTGACCAAAAAAGGCGTGACCCACCAGATTAACCGGTATGGCAGTATGATCTCCGTGCACTTTACAGACGAGCCCGTGGTGGATTTTGCCAGCTCGGCGAAAGGCAACAACGATACCTTTAAGAAATATTTCCACGGGATGTTGGAGAACGGGGTGTACTTACCGCCCTCTGCTTTTGAAAGCTACTTTTTAAACGATGCCCTCAGCTATGCTGATTTGGATAGGACGATTGAGGCGGTGGGGAAGGTGTTTTAAGCTGCCGTTTTGAAGAAGCGTAGCGACTGAGATCTGTTAGACCTGTTCTTGCTTGGGATTTCTCACGCTCCTTGCTGTCGGTTCGAAATGACTTCGAAATGGATAGGAGAATTTTAGTCGAATCCGCCATATTTGAGGTTACATTGTTAGAGCACATTATTATTCAGCATTTATTTTCAGTTTAACAAATGCTCTCATCATTGGGTTTTTAAACATATAGCGAGTACTCATTCCTTTTCCTAATTTAACTAAAACCTCACCGCGATTTTCAGTAACAAGTTGGTTTAAATTGTAAGTAATACTATTATTTTTCACATTACGACCTGATATTTTATTATATATTTTTACAACATCACTTATAGTAAATGCGTTAAATTCGTCAATTTTCACAATCGCGCAAGCAAATAATAAATCCCTCCATTTAGAACTACTATTTGATGTAAGTATTGCTTTTCTGTATGAAATTCTTAATTGTTCGGAAGTGTTTTCAATTCCTAATCTTATTGCAATCCCCAAATAGGCTTCCGAAAAAATTCTTTTTTCGTTTTCAATAATTTCTTTAGCTCCGTATTTACACAATAAGTGAACATAATGAGGGAATCCTGATGAAAATTCGATTATTTTTTCTTTAACCTTATCGTCAATTCCAATTTCTAATCTATTTAAACCGTTGACAATAATTTCTTCACATTCCTCATCTTTCATTTTTGGCATTTTCACTTGTTTAAGACAACGCTCTAAAGATTGATGGTTACCAATTAAATTTTCAATACTGTCAGATATTCCTACAAGAACAATCGTTGAATTTGTATTGTTATCCGACATTGATTTAATTAAATCAGCAAATGATGACCGAGCTTTTTGAGTAGAAATATTATCAAATTCATCAAAAATGAACAAGAGTTTTCCTGCGGGAAGGGAATTTAAAATTTGTACTATATGATTGGGGCGAACATTTTTAATACCTCTTAATTGATTGCCAATTCTAACAATTTCTTCCGCTTGTTGAGGATTAAAACCTATGCCGTCAGTTTTTCTTGAGAATTGAACACTATCCAAAGCATTTTCCCAAAGTGTTCGAAAATTGTCTTGCCTGTTACAAGTTACTTTAATAGGATATAAATTTGTATAAGAAGTTGCCATTATGTTGGCTAGTGATGTTTTTCCAACACCTCTGTCACCATAAAGAATTGCGTGCTGACCTTCTTCGTTTATTGCATCAGCTACCTTATTAAGTTGATTAATTCTGCCATAGAAAAAATCTTTTTGTTTTATTGGTGAAGTTGGTGAGAACACCTGCTTTAGTATAAATGTTTTTTCTTCTTTTGTCATATATTGGTTTTAATTTACCCTAACGGTCTCGGCTATGAGTAGTTGCGTGGGTTAGCGATTAACTTTGCAAGTACAGGCCAAACTGAAAACCCGCAAGGATTTTCAGAAGTAGGCGAGAACAAGCAATTACTTATAGTCAAAGTTGGGTATCGTTTTTATTTATTTTTCGTGTTTCCATTATTCCAATCGGCTTAAAGTGTTCGCAATAAAAATCCAATCCAAATCTTATAATGAGTGCAGAAGCTGAAATTATTAGAGCTTTAATCCCGATATTGATATGTGCAAGTGACAGCGTTATAGCGGAAATCAAATATTTGGTGTCAAATACGGCTCCAGTAATTTTTTCATTCCAGATTTTAAATACTTGACTATTTGAATCACAAATAGAATTATAAAGTACTCTTTTTAAAGATTTGAAAACTGTTTTTCCAGCTTTTTCGTCTTTAATGATTTCTTCTGAAGATGGGAGTAATTTCCTTTCGGCTGAAGACAACTGATTTTTTGCGAAATTATCAACCTCAAAGAGTAAATATTTTGTTTGAGAAGGCAAACTTTTTCCAATGAGTTTAAATATTTCATCTTCTGTTTTTGATGAAACCAACATTGCAATTTCGTTTTCAATTTCATCTAAATCGTAAGAAGTTTTATTTTTTTCCCTTATGCTCGAAAGAGCAATTTCTTCATCAAATCTTTCTATAATTTTTTCATTAAAAATTTTTCTAGTTCTATCTGTTTTTATAACATTTTTATTTTGAAGTACTTCTTGGATATAAGGTTTGGCTTTATCAATATCCTCTAGTCTTAAATAGGTTATTGCCAAGAGAGCAGTAGATTCTAGATGTATTCTAGTATTTTTATTTGTAATTGTCCGATTACTTATAAAACCATTTTTTGCATATTCATATTTTTCTAAATCTAAAGCTAGTTCAAACAACCAATTTTTATATTTTGCTAATAAGGTTTTATGATTATTCAGATTTAAAACGTTTTGAATATCACGCATTATAATTTTTGCATTATTAAAGTCTTTATCTCTTATAGCATTTTCGAATTGAGGTTTTAGACTTTTTAAACGTCTTTTCTGAATCTCGTTTAATTTTGTTGACATTCTTATTTTGTTACAATTCAATTCATTCTGGGAAATGTTACACAACCTGTTTAAATATGCATAAACACCCATATTGGATATAACCGAAAGCATAATGTGCTGTAAAGTTCAGGGGAAAATGGGGGAGATTCGCAAACTACTAATTTTCAAATTAACAGCATTACGGAAAAACCTTAAAAAAACTAGGGGAAATCTACAATTTGCAATGAACAGTTGACAATTATCAATTAACAATGAGCAGTTAACAATGACCAATTTACAATACGGTCAAGGGTGGGGTGGAAGTTGAAAATTAAAAATTGAAAATGGGCTTTTCTCCGTAAAATAAGCTTGCTTTCCAAACTCCAAACTCCAAACTCCAAACTCCAAACTCCAAACTCCAAACTCCAAACTCCAAACTCCAAACTCCAAACTCCAAACTCCAAACTCAATCCCGTTTTTTGCCGCGTCCGGTCATGGTATCCACCAAACCTTCTTGGAGGTTGATCCATAAATAGTTGAAAAAGGACTTGTCCTGCTTGCGCTCCACTTTAAAATTGCCGTGCCGAAAGCCATCTTTATCGGTTTTCTCACCGTTTTTGGTAAACAGGTTCACCACGGCGGTCAGTATTTTGTTAACGCCCAAACCATCTTTTTTGAGCACCGTGAACTCAAAATCGTCGTATTTCATCTTCATGTCGCCCTGCGACTCCAGCTCGTTGCCACTGATCGTAAAATACATTTGCTGTATGGTGCCTTTCACCTCGGCATTGAGGTTGGTCTTTAAAAAAGGATTGATACTTTCCGACTGAAAATTGGAGAGTGCACCCTGCACCAAAAAAGTATTGGCCTGGTTTTGGGGGTCAAAGGACCAATCCAGGGTAAATGGCCCGTTGTCCATCAGTTTGGCATTGATGTCGATGTTTACTTTGCCCTCACCTTTGGTGTGCAGGTTCTTGATGGTCGCCTCGATGTCCGCAAAGCTCAGCTGCTCGGGGTCTATGTCCGCTTCCAAACGCTCTTTGTAGGTAATGAGTCCTTCCGAAATCTGTATGCTGTCCACCTGAAGGTCCATTTTAAGGTCGCGAAGCGCCTGATTGTACAGTTTTTTGTGTGTGGTATCGTCGGGCAACAGTTTATCGCGGTACACATGGAAAATGGGGGTTTGCAATTGCAATTCTTTCAAATGGAGATGGGGCAGTTCGTTTTCAAAGCCAACATCCCAATGTTTCAGGTTGATTTCGTCAATGCTCAAGTCGTAGTGGTCGTGCTCCACCGTGATTCTGCGGGAAAGCTCGGCTTTGCTGTATTTGGTGCGCAACAGGAAGTGCTGCCATCCAGCAACCTCCGGGGTCAACTGCATTTGTTCAAACGCAATAAACTCCAACGCACTCAACGCGTAACGGCCTTTTCCGGTGTTGAGCCGGTAATCACCATAGGTGAAGGGAATGTTTGCTGTTGCGGTTTCTTTGTCAAAATGGATATCGGAAAGACTGAAATCAACGTTGACCAAGGTAGCCACACTGTCCAATGTTTGGTTTAGCATAAAATAGCCTCCATTTTGGATGCTAACCTTGTCCACGCTGTACTTTTTTGAGGGTGCTTTGTTGTCTTTTTTTGCTGTGGTATCTTTTTCTTTTTGATGTTGGACAAGCTTTGGAGATTCCAAAGTAATGTCACCAAGGGCGATGTCGCCATGTTGAAGCAAGGGCAGATAGCGTAATCCCGAAATGGTAACGGATTTCGCCTCAAAATTGATTTGGCCGTCCGGGGAGCTGGCGTTTATATCGGTAAGGCTGATTTTCCCCAAAAACACGTTGGTGCTCACCTCCGAATACGTGAGGTTGATTTCTTTGGGCACTTGCTCGCTGAGTGCTTTTTTTACTTTTTTAGTGAACAATAGTTGTGCCGCCACCCCTGCTAAGATAAAGAGTAGGAGTAATCCACCTCCTATTTTTAAGATTCGGGACTTGTTGTTTTTCGGCATATGGGTTTTAAAGATTTTGGTAGGTTATTTTCGCGGATGAGCTAGAATTCAATCTTCTTCCTCCAAAAATCGCATTACTTCCGAGGGTGTATCAATTTGAACGGCCTGATCGCCATTCACCAAAATGGGTTGTGTTACGACCTTTGGGTTGTTCTCCATCACTTTGAGCCAATCCTCATCATCGTATAAATCGGGATTCTTACCGTATTTGGTCATAAAATCCGGATGCTCCGTATTGATCAGGTCTTTTATGGGCTTGCCCAGCAGTTTGGCCAGTTCGGTCCATTGGGTGCCTGTTACCTTGGTCTTGGACAGGTCTATGTCCAACACTTTTTTCTTGGAAGATTTTAGATAGGCCAAGGTCTGCATGCCTTTGTTGGTTTCGGCGTTATAGAATAGTTTTACTTCCCTGTTGTTTGTTGCTATTACTCCCATGTCGTCCTTCATTTATTAAATAGGTCTTTATAAAGTAACAATTTTTTGATTATTGGACTTAACGCAAACCATTTTTTTAGTGTCTTAATAGCGTACAAAAAAAGCGGGACGTTTATCCCGCTTTCACTTAAACTAACTCAATTGAATACAACGGGCAAAAGATGGTGTACAGCTATACACATCTAATACATTGCTCTATAAAGTTAAACAATTTAAAATAAATCTAAATAATGATTTTTAACTATTTTTGTAAGCCTATGTTACGATGCTGAACAGGGCACAAGTACAAGTTGTGTTTAAGTGCAATAGATTTTTATTCGGAGAAAGCCGTCCCTTTGGGACGGTTTTTTTAGGAGGTAAGCAGGTCGGCCAGATATTGGTAGCACATGCCCGATAGCATGGCCAGTCCAAAACTTAAGAGCGTTCCGATCAAGACGTACTCCGTTAGCTTTCGGTTTTTGCTCTTGTTGAGGTCCCCAAAACGGAACACGGATTTTGCAGCGATCAATAAGCCAATGGCGGCCCATTGTTGCATCAAAATAAAGCCAAATACAAAGAGCCTTTCCAACATACCAATGTAGGTGCCTGCATTTTTAAGGGAACCGCCCTCTCCAGGCTCGTCACTCTTGGCCACCTCATCAATATAAGGAGCCAATAACATGCGCATAATTATCCCGGATACGTAGGTGACAAATACCAAAAAAGTAATGAAGAGGAGGGTGCTTTCTGTACATAGTTCGGTAAAGTCCAATGGAAATGGTGCAATCCAGTACACCACTCCGCCCAATACCAGAAGATGCAGTATTTGGTCTGCCACAAAAAGCCAACGGTAGTTTTTGGGATTGGTCAAGTACAGTTTTCCCAAATCAAAGAGGAAGTGCGTAATGACGATAAAAGCAATAGCACCCACATATTGAAATTGTAGTATAATCAAGAGCATCAGTAAATGCACGCCGATATGAAAATATAGGTATTTCGATTTCGCCTTTTTTTCCAATTTATCCTCAACCCAATGGCCTGGTTGGAGCACAAAGTCCCCAATAAAATGGGCCAATATCAATTTTAGGGCTAAAAGCGTCATAGTTGGGTGAGTTGGGTTTTGTAAAAATGGATCATTTTTTGGACTTCGTCAAATCCTGCCTTGTTCAATTCCTCACTAATGTTCCCTTGTGATTTGTTGAGCAAGGATGCGAGTTCTTTTTGATTCATTTTTGGGTTTTCCAAGGCACATTTTACCGTTTTGGAAATTGCGGGTGTCCAATTGTCCATGGTCAAAAGGGCCAGTTCCAGCAATAGGTTGATTTGCACGTCAAATTTCTTGTTAGCCGTTTTGATGGCCAAGTTCAGTTTTTTGAGCTGCTCAAAACATTCCCCGGAGTTTACAAAAGCTGGACCATTGGATTCGGTAATTTTTGGGGCGTCGTAGTTTTTCTCCCCCAGCCCTATGGCTATCCGAACATCCAAATGGCGGATTTGTTTGATACTGGCTTTTATTTGGATTGCTGCTTTCAATGCATTTTCTGGCGTGGTCTGCAACTGAAAACTGTCGCCGCGGTAAATTTCCCAATCTTTGGGCTCCTTGCCATAATGGGTCAGCGCCTCCTTCAAGATGGGCAACCATTTACTGGCCTTGTGTTCGGAGGAATTTTTGATGTCGCCGGTAAGTATGGCAATCATAATTGGTTTATTTTGATGCATATCTTTTTAAAGATAGATAATCTTAAATATCCGTTAATTAGCAGATAATTTTAAATATCTGTAAAATGGCAGATAATCAAATATATCGGTAATATGACAGATAACCAATACTATCATCAAAAAAAGCCTGTAAAACGGGATACTGGCCAATGTCCAAAAAAAAAGAAACCGCGACCATGGCAGGCGCGGCTTCTTAAATCAACAAAAAACACTATCCTCTTCTCCCTCTCTCCTGCATTTTTTTCTTGCCATGATGCATAGATTTTTTGCGATTGGAGAACTTTTTCCAAGTCTCGTACTGATCTTCGTTCAGTATATTCTTCATTTTTTCCTGCATTGCGATTTGACGGTCCAAACGCGTATTTTCCATTTCAAATCGTTCTTCGGATGTAGGTTTTTCCCATTTCCCACTTTCTTTCAATGCTTTGATCTCGTTCCATTTCTCTTTTCTGAACGTTGCGTTTTCCAAATGGATGTCATAAATTCTATCCT
Organism: Allomuricauda sp. NFXS6; assembly: GCF_040148835.1. Lineage (NCBI taxonomy): Bacteria > Pseudomonadati > Bacteroidota > Flavobacteriia > Flavobacteriales > Flavobacteriaceae > Allomuricauda > Allomuricauda sp. NFXS6. The sequence continues at coordinate 484,445 of NZ_JAGEMG010000002.1, forward strand.
GTTGGGCCTCGGTCAAATCCAACGCCAAGGTCATACGTTTTGTTTGCAAGGTGGCCATCTCTTCGGCGGACATGTCCATGTTAGGACCTTTGCGCATACTTTTGCCATCATGTCTTTGGGCGGTTATACCAATACTTATTAGCATAACCATTACTACTGCTATTTGCTTCATAGGTTTAAACTTTAATGATTTGTTCCTTGGACAGCAACTACATCCAAAGGTTTAACCATTGCAACATAGTTTATGAAGCTTTTAACAATAAAAAATGTTTTAGGGAATTACTTGAGTTCTTGGTCCAAATCTTCTTTGGAATCATCTATGTAGTCGTCGGCATCTTCGAATTGGGTCTCAACGTACGTTTTGGAATTTAGATGATCTTGGAATTCGTCGTGTTGGTCTACAACATAATAAAGTGTGGAGGCTGCCACGAAACAGATAAAGTAGACTAAGCTTTTTGTTTTGTAGTTCATGATGTGAGATTTGGGATTACTAAAGTAATGATTCCCATTTGGATTCTCAGCGATATGTTGTGAAATGACTTTTTAAAGATGTGTATGAGGAAAAAAACAAGGTGTGATCGATGAACGTATCGACCACACCTTGATGATTTTTATAAATCCATAAAAGATGCTTACTTGACAGGCTCCAAAATAAGGTCTATGCGCTCCAAAGCATCTTGCAAATGATAACGGCTCATAGTATCGGAAATTCTACCCAAACCGCTTCTGATATCTCTTTTAAGATTGTTGAGTTCTGCTCGAGCCACTGAGCGAATATCCGATTGACTGGTATTGATGGGGGTTGATTTTCTATATCCTCCAAAGTCGGGCTGTTTACCTTGACTATCGGCGGTCATCAAATATTCCAAGCGGTCAATGTGTGCCTTTTGAAGGTTTCTTCGGTAGGTATCGATGGTATTGCCGCTTCGCGTTTCGGACCAGATACCGCTGCGAAGGTCGCGCATCATTTCTACCAAACCATAGGCTTCATCCCCGTTAAGGGTTTCATTTTCAATGATTCGCGCCAATTTGCCCAGTTGCAACATGGTGTTCAAATAGCGTTCTTGGGTGGCGCGGATACGCTCCACGGAACCAGAATATTCAATTTTGTTGAAAATATCTTTATCGATCAACCACTCTGGGGTCTCAAAAAGCTGCTCTTGCATAAAGTTCATTGCATTTTTTTGATGCTCCTTGCTTACGTGGGTGTAAACGGCGCCTTCTTGATCTGCGGTTTTGTGATATTCGTAAACCCCACCAATGTTGTTGGACACATGACCCATATACCTTCTAAACTGAGCGACTACCTGTCCGTACATGGTTTCAAGATCATCATAATTCTCGCCCTCTTCTGTGGTCCACTCCATCAACTTGGGAACAATACGTTTTAAATTTTCAATACCGTACAAACTGGCTTTGATGGCATCATCCCCTAAATCCTCGGTTTGTGAGCTCGGGTCGTGGATATCGCCCACTTGTTGGTGACCAAAACGGTACATGGGGTCTCCGGCATGCTCCAAAATCCAATCATTCAATATGGGTTTTTCTTCTTTCGCTGTTTTGTCCAAAATAGGCTTGTATCCCCATTTGATGGCATATTTGTCGTAAATACCGATATTGGGCATCAAGGCAACGCCTTCATCCCCTGGTTGTGCCACATAGTTGAAACGTGCATAGTCCATAATGGATGGTGCCGTACCATATTTTTTGGTGAAACTGGCGGAACGCAAAGAATCCACCGGATAAGCAACGCTACTTCCCATATTGTGTGGCAATCCAAGGGTGTGGCCCACTTCGTGGGATGATACAAAGCGTATTAGCCTGCCCATGATTTCTTCTTTGAACTGTGTCTTTTGGGCTTCTGGGTTAATAGCTGCCGTTTGTACAAAATACCAGTTGCGCAATAAACTCATTACATTGTGGTACCAGTTAATGTCGGATTCCAGAATTTCACCACTCCTGGGGTCGCTTACGTGTGGGCCGTTGGCATTAGGGATTGGTGAGGCCAAGTAACGTACCACGGAATACCTAACATCTTCTGGGGACCAGTCCGGATCTTCTTCGGGTGAAGGAGGGTCCTTGGCGATGATGGCGTTTTTGAAACCAGCAGCTTCAAAAGCTACTTGCCAATCTTCAATACCTTGTTTAATGTACGGAACCCATTCTTCGGGTGTGGCGCGGTCCACATAATACACAATCGGTTTTTTGGGCTCTACCAATTCGCCGGCTTTGTATTTTTCAATATCCTCGTCTTTTACTTCGAGCCTCCATCGGTCCAAGTAAGTCACGGTTTTACTTTCTTGGGCATCAAGACCATAATCCACTTGTCCACGGGCAAACCAACCAACGCGTTGATCAAAATAGCGACGTTTCATCGGTTCTTTGGGCAATAGGATCATAGAGTTGTTGATTTCCAAAGAAATGGAACCAAGACTGGAATTACTTGGGGGCTCGCTGGATAAATAGGTTTTTACATGGCGCGCCTCAATATTTAAAGGGTAACTTTTAATGGATTCGATATAGCTGCGATCTCCATCCATACGAGTGACCTTGAACCTTTTTCTATAACCGTTGGGAAAACCAAGGGCTTTTACATCCTTGGTGAACAGCGGATCTATTTCTATGACCGTAGCTGGGTTGAGGGAATCTTTTTTGTTGATGGCCTTAATGTCGAAAGCGAAAAGCACGGGTTCAAAGTTGGAGTTGACCACCGCTTCGTGAACCGGCAAAGAATCCGCTGCCACATTTTCGTAAGATGCTACACGGACCAATACTTTTTTGTCCTTTTTCTCCCAACGCAGCACTTGGGTATTGATTTTTCCACCACCAAAACCAATGCCGGTAGCGGTTTTGGAGATTCGGCTCACCATCAGCATTTCGCGGTTGAATAAGGAATCGGGAATTTCGTAATAATGTTTGTCGTCTACGGTATGCACGCTAAAAAGGCCTTCATCCGTTTCCGCATCCTCGGTGATGACTTTATCATAAGGTTTAATATCCCCAGGTTTGGACTTGTCGTCCTTTTTTTGCTCGGTTTCTTTTTTCTTCTTTTTGAAAAGTTGGGCCTCCGCAGTTTGGAATCCACCCGTTAAAATAACGACTATAAGCAGTCGAGAAAGTAATTTTTTGATCATTATAGGTTTGTTTGAATAACTAAGAAGATTCAAAGAACCTAAAATTCGACAGAACAAACTGTTAAATAAATATTAACGGCCATTTTTTTAACGGAATGTCCTAACCGTTGGGAGTCCTGCGTTTTACTGATGGTTTGGAGTGAATCGCCCCGTATAGCTGGGCTCAACGGGTATTCAATTTTCGTAAAAAAATCCTAAAGACTGTAACGTTTTTGGTTTTGATCAGTCATATAGGCATAACATCAATCATAAAATTCAATCAAAAAATGAACAAGTTATTATTAATTTATGGAAGTGTATTATTAAGTAGTACCGCCATAGCAAACGACCAACAAAAAACCAAGGTCGTCGAAGTGCAAACCGAGACACCTGGTAGTTTAGAAAACAGTTTAACCACATTGAACCTCGGTGCAGCGTTAAACGATTCAACATCAGAGACGGCAGATTATGCATCTTATGATTTGAATTTAAACGAAGTAGTGTATATAGAGGATGAACCTGAAATTGATTTGGGTTTTGACACGGCTGATTACCTTCCAGAAGGTTTCAACCCTTACGAACGCTATTTTGATTTGAATTCCATCATATACCTCGAAAACAACGTTGAACTTTCATTAGGCTTTAATGCCCAAAAGTATTTGCCGGAAAATTTTGATCCCTACACGGATGTAGTGGATGTACATTCCATCAATTACATGGAAGAGGAGGATATGGATCTTGGATTTGACACCAAGGACTATTTGCCAGAAGATTTTTCTCCCTACGAGGTTTATGTTGATTTAAAAGCTATTCCTTATGTAGAAAATGAGGTTGAACTTGAATTGGGTATTAACAGTAGGTATTTATTGCCAAAAGGTTTTGATGCTTACACCGATGTGATCGCCATCACTTCTGTAAACTATATGGAAGTTGAAGAAATTGACCTGGGTTTTGATACTTCCAAGTATCTCCCAGAAGATTTTGATCCTTATGAAAGGGTCAATCAGTAAAATGTTTAAGTTTTCATTTTACAAATTATTTAGTTAGTTAGTAAAAGCCCTCGCGAGAGGGCTTTTTGTTTGTTAAGAAAAACCTATAAGTTGCTGGTTAACAAAAAAATAACATGAGGTTTTTCTCGATGGAATTTTCATGAAAACGCTTTTTGAAGTGTAGATTATGCATCGATTTGAAGGTTTTTATGTGATTTTATCACATTTTTGATAGTTGTATCACAAAACGAATTATCACTCAGTGCCAATCGTAGCGTTAACAAAAAACTAATTACAATATATTTCACATAAAAGGGTTATAACTTTGTACCTAACAAAGAGTTACGCTTCGCTTGCTAAAAAAAAAAGCAAGTAGCGTTGGTTAAGTTAGTTTCTTACATTTTTTTGAGTTAGTTAGTTTGTAAAAATGCCCCTCCGCCCGGAGGGGCATTTTTGATTTAAAACAATAGCGGGATCACAAACTGAAACACCAATATGAGCAAACAAACCGCAATAAGGTTCAAGATAACGCCAACACGTGCCATTTGTGGAATTTTTACATAGCCGCTCGCAAATACAATGGCGTTGGGCGGCGTGGCCATGGGCAGCATAAAAGCGCAACTACTGGCAATGGTAACCGGAATCAACAAATGAAGCATAGGGATGTCAAGGCCAATGGCAATACCTGCCACCACCGGCGCCAAAACAGCCACCAAGGCGACGTTGCTCATCAATTCGGTCATAAATAACATCAGGAATATCAAAAGGGCAGCAGTGAACAAAATACTGATCTCGCTTTGAGCAATACCATTGGCAACCAAATCAACAATACCGCTTGTGGACATCCCTTGGGCGAGGGCAAGCCCTCCCCCGAACAAGATTAGGATTCCCCAAGCCAATTTGGAGGTGTCTTTCCAAGTGATGATAAAATCCCCTTTTTTAATGTTGTACGGAATGGCAAACAGAGCCACAGCGGCGAAAATACTGATCATGGTGTCCGTCAACCCTAAATTCGGAAAGACATTGTTGATCAAGGTCCTGAAAATCCATAGAAAAACGGTTATTCCAAAAATGATCAATACCATCTTTTCCTTACCAGAGGTAGGCCCCAATTTTTTCAGTTCCTGCTGAATTACACTTTTTGATGCGGTAAACTTTAGGTCGCGGTTGGGGAACATCCATTTGACCAGGACCAAATAACAAATGCCCACCATAATGATGGAGAAAGGCAATCCAATGGTCATCCATTTTAAAAAGGAAATTTCGGTGTTGTATTCGTTTTCCAGCAATCCGATTAATACGGAGTTTGGCGGGGTACCTATAACCGTAGCTATTCCTCCGGCATTGGCCGAAAAAGCAATTCCGAGCATAACACTCAAAGCAAAATTTTGGTCATTTTTGGTAAACCCATCTTCATCATTGATCAACAGATTGATAACGGAAATCGCAATGGGCAGCATAACCACTGTACTGGCCGTATTGCTGATCCACATGCTCAAGGTGGCCGTGGCAATCATAAAACCTAAGATCACTTTGTTCGGTGTGGTTCCCGTAAGCCTGATGATATTCAGTGCAATTCTACGGTGGAGATTGACCTTTTCAAGTGCCAGTGCCATTACAAATCCACCGAAGAAGAGAAATACAATGGGGCTGCCATAATTGGCTCCAACTTCTGCAATGGGCAATACTTTTAAAAGGGGCAACAAAAGCAAGGGGAGGAGTGCGGTAACGGAAATAGAGACCGCTTCGGTAATCCACCAAATGAGCATCCAGGCAGCTATTGAAATCACAGGGTCTCCTTTTTCGGATACCATTTCAAAAGGCAACAGGTTTAATACAAGAAACGCAACCGGCCCGAGGACCAACCCAATTTTTTTGCTTAGCTCCATTGGGGTTCTAAGCTAGGATTTTTAATTGAAACTTAAAAAAATACTATTTCGCATTTTCATCGACCTCAAAAATGCCAAAAACATTATGGTCGGCATCCAAAAAGTACCCTTGCCAACATTTACCGGGAACCGCAAATTTTGGCATCGCCACGTGTCCACCGTTTTTAATGATGGCCTTTTCAGTTGCATCAAAGTCAGGAACTTGGATGGAGCATGTAAAGGCGTTGGTGCCTTGATGGGTCGGTGGATTGTCCACGGGTCTTTTTAGTATGGCCCCCTGAATGCCATCCGTTTCCAATCGGTATAGCTCTATGGGCGCTGATTCGTCCAAAATGGCTGCCCAACCAAATATGGCATGGTAAAAATCAACCTCCCGTTTGGGGTTGGTGGACTGGATCTCGAAAAAAGCAATCGTATTCATTTTGTTGAAAATTATTGGTTTTCAACAAGATAATAAAAATCAACCTGTATACTTTACAAGCAAAGCATCTTCTGTTTTTTCTACTTTAATAAGTCCGTGCTTGGCCAAACTTTTGGTACTCTTGTCCCATTTTTTGTTGCTCAAACCTGCTTTTTCTTTTAGATTGGTCAATGGCATTTCTACTTGTGGTTTAAGAATATCCAAAACAACTTTTTCCTCTTCGGTAAGCTCCACCTGCTTTTTCTCTGGTCGCATTTGCGGGAAGAACAATACTTCTTGGATGGAGGAATTGTTGGTCATCAGCATCACCAAACGGTCAATTCCGATACCGATACCAGAGGTTGGAGGCATACCATATTCCAAGGCACGCAAAAAATCTTGATCAATAAACATCGCTTCATCATCCCCTTTTTCAGAAAGCTTGAGCTGATCTTCAAAACGCTCACGCTGATCAATAGGGTCGTTGAGCTCGGAGTAGGCATTGGCCAATTCCTTTCCGTTCACCATCAACTCAAAACGCTCGGTAAGTCTTGGGTTGGTGCGGTGCTCTTTGGTCAACGGACTCATTTCCTTCGGATAATCGATGATAAAAGTCGGCTGGATATAGTGGTGCTCACATTTTTCCCCAAAAATCTCATCGATCAATTTGCCGACACCCATGGTCTCATCCACTTCAATATCCAATTTCTTGGCCACATCGCGAAGTTCGTCTTCATCCATTTCCGCCACATCGTAACCCGTATGAATTTTTATGGCTTCCAAAATGGGAACCCTTGGGTACGGCGCTTTAAACTCAATTTCGTGATCCCCTACTTTCACTTTGGAGCTTCCTGTTGCATCAATGGCCACTTTTTCCAATAGTTTTTCGGTGGTATCCATCATCCAGTTATAGTCCTTGTAGGCTACATAAAGTTCCATTACGGTAAACTCTGGATTGTGGGTGCGGTCCATTCCTTCATTCCTAAAGTCTTTGGAAAATTCATAGACACCGTCAAACCCGCCAACAATCAATCTTTTTAAATATAGTTCGTTGGCAATGCGCAGGTACAACGGAATGTTCAATGCATTGTGGTGCGTTAAGAACGGACGTGCCGCTGCTCCTCCTGGAATAGGTTGCAAAATAGGGGTCTCAACCTCCAAATATCCTTTTTGATTATAAAACTCACGGATACTGTTGGTGATTTTTGTTCTTTTTATAAAGGTGTCCTTTACGTGCGGGTTCACTACCAAATCCACGTACCGCTGACGGTACCGTAGCTCTGGGTCGTTGAAAGCATCGTATACTTTTCCCTCGTCATCTACCTTTGGTAGTGGCAACGGTTTTAAACTTTTGCTCAAAAGTGAAAAGTTTTTCACCATCACAGTTTTTTCACCAACTTGAGTGGTGAAAAGTTCCCCTTCAATACCTATGATATCCCCAATGTCCAACAGCTTTTTGTATACATCGTTGTACAAGGTTTTGTCATCATCTGGACAAATTTCATCACGGTTAAAGTAGACTTGGATACGTCCTTCGCTGTCTTGAAGTTCCGCAAAAGAAGCTTTTCCTTGAATTCTACGTGACATCAATCTACCGGAAATCACAACCTTTTTTCCTTCTTCAAAATCATTCTTGATGCTCTTGGAAGTGGCATCAACAGGATACAATGCTGCGGGATATGGGTTGATGCCCATTTCCCTGAGTTTGGTCAATTTTTCCCTTCGAACGATCTCTTGTTCCGATAGTTGCATAATCTGTAAAAATTTAAAGCGCAAAATTACACTTTTGCGCTTTAAATCCTTAGCGTTGGCCAAACTTAATATGCATAATTGGGTACATAGTCCTTTTTAAATACAATTTGGGCGATGTCTTGCTCTAAAGTTTCCAGGGGACTTTCCACGATTCGGTTGACTTCTTTTCCATCTTTTAAAAAGATAATGGTGGGCACTTTTATGATGTTCAAGCCCTTTTCTTCTCCAGTGGGACTGGTTTTATAATGTCCTTTGCGATAATCCAGGGCGATGATTTCCAACTGCTCCATCGGAAAATCTGCGGCTTCCAATATTTTGATGAATCTGGGACTTTCCCGTTTGCTGTCTCCGCACCAGGTGCCCAAAAACAGTTTGATGTTGTAGTCTGACAGTTTTTCTTTGAATAGCAAAACCATGGTGTCGTCCGGATGGTAGTTGTTGTACCTATTTTGGAACCAATTCCTGTAGGGTTGTGATTGTAAGCCTTCCAGATTAATTTGGCCCACTAAGAATTGAAGTCCGTTTTCGGTGGTAATTTCCTTGTTGAATTCTTGTGCCGAAACACCAACAATGCATAGCATAAGTCATGCAGTTAAAACTTGTTTCATAATTTCTTTGATTTATGGTTTGATGGCCAAATTCACCAAAATCAATAGCCGAACGAATTTTTGTGCGTTGGAAATCAGGACTAGACCGGGGGTTGAAATTTATTTTTTGAAGCGAACTGCCATCTCTTCGCGAGAAGAAACATCCAATTTTTTATACAAATTATTGATATGTGTTTTTATGGTGCTTACGCTCACAAAAAGTTCTGAAGCAATCTCTTTGTTCGTCTTGTTTTCCAGCATCAGGTTGACGATTTTTTGCTCTTGTGGTGTCAGTTTTTCAAGCAATTGAGAAGTGTTCTTTTTTTTCTTGCCAAGAAAGAATAAGACATTGCCCAATAGCGAAACAGCCAAAAGTGCAAGGATGGTCCTGTTCCATTTGGATGATTTGGGCTTGTTAAAACTGGCCAATTCTTTGTCCGTGGTTATTTCAGCATGGTATTGCTGTGTGAATTCAGCTTCGGGATAGCTTGTTGTCAATCTTTCGGACAGGTTTTCATAATAATCGGTGGTTGTTAAGTCTTCCAAATAAAACCGAAAAGTTTCGTTCCGTTTATCCGATAAAAAATCATAAATGTACAGTTCTGCCAGTGGTTCATTGGCTTCCTTTCCAAAAGTATGTAGCGTACGGAACCATTTCGCCAGATTCAATTTTTTGTTGGCTTCACTCGGGTAGTCCGCAAAATCATAGGCCATATGTTCTTTTAAGCCTTCAATTTCCAAAAGCAGGCCCGATTTTGGATTGGTAGAGTTAATAGTGCAAAGCGATTGGTCTTCAAAAGAGGTGGGGAACTCTAAAGTGTCTTTGTTATTGGCGATAAAGAGTACATTTTTACTGTTGTTGCATTGGCCCAAAAAGTGATTGGCTCCGGTATTGTCCGAACATCCATCCAAGTGGATGCGATAAATTCGGTTTTGCTCGTTGAGATTATTTCCTTCAAAATAAAAATGGCCCAAAGAATCCACTTCCGATTTCTGAACAATTTGGTCAAGGTACACGCGTGAAGATTTACGGTAGTCCTCTACCAATGATAAATAAATGGCGTTGCCAGCATTTTCTTGAGAAACTTCCCCGGAAAAGTGGTATTGCCCGAAAAGGACAGATGAGTTGATTAAAAGTAGGATGAGGACGAAAAACCGCATTTTTCAATCGATTTTGGTTAAAAATAGTAGTTTTTTGTAACAAAACACGCTTTTTTGCTACCTATAAGTATCATCAATCAAATCATATAATCAATGAGTTTCTGGAGAGTTTTACTTGCTATTCTATTCCCCCCATTGTCCGTAATAGGCAAGGGGTGTGGCTCTATTCTTATCGTTTTTTTATTAACCCTGTGCGGGTGGGTGCCGGGTGTAATCGCCGCTTTGGTCATTCTAAACAATCCCAATTAAATGTATCGACCCGTTGTACCGTCTCTTTACTGAGGAGTGCAAACTTGGGGTCAATTGTTCAAAATACGTTCTTGTCGTTTTAGATATTGGTTGATTGTGGTACTTTTGATTTTAATAAGATACTTTGAATCAAGACAAATAGTACAAATACTAACCATTAAGAGGCAAATCATGAAAAAAATTCAATACGCACTGGTTGCCGCACTGATCATTGTGGCGGCTTCCTGTAATTTTACCGAGGAAATCCATTTACAAGAAGATGGTTCCGGAAAGTTGTCCATTAATTTTGATGGTTCCGAAATGATGGATATGGCGGGTGATGAACTGACCAAGACCAACGAGGAACCTATTGATTCCATCATCTCTTTTAAGGATTTTTTGGAAGAGAAAAAGGACAGTATTGCTCAATTGCCAAAGGAAGAACAAGAGAAGTTAAAAAAGTTGGAACCTTTTAACATGCGTATGGTGATGGACCCTGAAAAAAAGGTGATGAAGTTTAATTTGTTCAGCGAGTTTAAAAATGTAAACGAAGTGAACGATGCTTTCAGTGCCTTTCAAGACGCCAGTTCCATTGGAGGTAAGGCGAATCCCCAGCAAGGACAAATGAAACCCGCCGAACAACCAACGGAGGTGAATTATACATTCAAGAAAAATAAGTTTACCCGTACCGCCAAGATTGTGGACCAAGAGTTGTTTGAGCAACAATTGGACAGCTTGCAGGGATCGGAAATGTTTCTTTCAGGGTCTACGTATACACTCAAATACCACTTTCCGAAAAAAATCAAGTCAACAACAGCAAAGGAAGCTACTTTTAGCCAGGATGGAAAAACCTTGATTTATGAGGTCAATTTCCTGGACTTGATGAAGAACCCGTCTGTACTGGATTTGGAAGTGGAATTGGAGAAGTAGTTTTCCATTAGAGAGCTTCGTATCTTTGCGGTATGAACAAGAAAGTTGCCCTACAGGATTTAGGATTCAAGGATTATAAGGAAACTTGGGATTACCAAGAAGCGCTTTTCAAGGATATTGTGGATACCAAAGTCCGCAACCGACGGGAAGATGCAGGTCTTGAAACGCCCAACCATTTTTTGTTCGTAGAGCACCCCCATGTGTACACCCTGGGGAAGAGTGGTGATATGAACAATTTGTTGGTGGATGAAAAAAAGCTGGCAGAAAAGGGAGCAACTTTTTATAAAATAAACCGTGGGGGCGATATTACCTACCATGGCCCGGGACAAGTGGTGGGCTATCCCATTCTGGATTTGGACAATTTCTTTACCGATATTCACAAATACCTTCGTTTTTTGGAAGAGATGGTGATTCTCACCTTGGCCGAATACGGCCTAAAAGGAGAGCGCTCCGAAGGAGAAACGGGTGTTTGGCTGGATGTGGGCACTCCCTTTGCCCGAAAAATTTGCGCCATGGGCGTACGTGCCAGCCGCTGGGTAACCATGCATGGCTTTGCCCTTAACGTAAACACGGATTTGGGTTATTTTGATATGATGATTCCCTGTGGCATCAAGGACAAAGCGGTTACCTCCCTAAATGTGGAGCTGGGCCAAAAGGAAGTGGATATGTCAACCGTAAAGGAAAAATTGCTGAAACATTTTACTACGCTTTTTGAGGCGGAGTTGATCAAGGAAAAGGCAGGGGTTTAGCTATCTCTTTATTCGTTAAGTCAAAAGCACCATTCGTCAATTTCTGGTGGAATTTTAACCAGAAAAATACTAATTTCACTTATCGGTCGATATAATTCATTTAAAAACGAATCATATCTTTAAACGTTATCTGCAATTAAAATGGCATTAGGAAATATTAAATCAGCTCAAGAATTATCAGGTAGTCTTTTAAGTCTACGATATGCAGCTATCTACGATATTTTCGGACAGATATGTTTGCATGAGTTTATTAAAAACTGCCATAAAGGAACGAATAATTTAAAGGAACTTGCGACTATTCTACCCGAAGGAAAATTGACATTTGATTCCTTTGTCAACGAAGTGAATAGTTTAGGTGAAAAAGCACTAGTTGAAACTAAAAGAAACGCAAATAGGGCTCTGACAAGAAACTTACTCAAAGAAGTCTTTAGACTAGCTCAATCCTACTGTTCAGACACAAATCAACTTGAAGAAATGGAGTCAAAGAGTTGGTATCAATTCACCAGACTAATTGTAAACTCAATGTCGCATGACTTTAAATGGAGATTTCATAAAAAGGATAAAAAGCACTTGCCAATAACCTATAAGAAAGAAACACTTGAACTTAATGTAGATGGGCAAGATATTCATATGCGATTGCAAGTATTAATTGAGCTTGTCGATGAAATAATAAGTTTTAGCAAATCAGAAATAAAATAAAAGCAGATAACAATGCCTAAACCAAATAGCTCCACTCCTACTTTTTTATAGAATCTTTATATTGCAACTCAATTAGTCCTAACCTTAAAGCTTTCATCTAATGTATCGCTACATAGGTTTAGACTAACCGATAAGTGCAATATCCCTAACTATTAATAGAAATACGGATGCGTAAGTGCTTATTTCAGTGTTAATGCTTCCTATTTATTCTTGTGCCAAATATTTTATAACTTACTACTTGCACTAAAAAGGTACATGTGGGGTGCAAACCGGAGTATAAAGTAAGTTCTCCTGTTTGGTCTTCATATTCCAATAACTAAATTCAACATACCATGAAAAGATTTCTCGTAGTAATTGCCCTTGCAGGAGCTTTGATTTCCTGCAAGAATGCTGGTGAAAGCAAAAAAGATACGGATGATTCCGCAACAGCGGAAAGCAATACCGTTGAACAAGTCGAAACCAATTACGTTCCCATTGACTCTGACGAAGCTTTGATCGCCGCATCATTAATGGCCGCTCCAGAAGAAAGCCGAGCGGGGTGCAAAGTCATTGGGTACAATATGGCGGGCGAATTTGTAACACTTCGGGAAGGGGATAACGAATTCATTGTCCTCGCCGACGACCCTAAAAAATCAGGATTCAATGCGGCCTGCTATCACAAAAGCCTGGAACCTTTTATGGCAAGAGGGCGAGAATTACGAGCCGAGGGAAAAACAGGACCTGAAATCTTTGACATCAGGGAACAAGAAGCAAAATCAGGTAAACTGGATATGGGAAAACCTGGGACTACCCTACATATTTATTATGGGGAAAGTGACCAATACAATCCAGAAACCCATGAGGTCGAAGGAGCGCAATACCGTTATGTAGTCTATTTGCCATTTGCCACGGCAGAATCTACCGGGCTTCCCGAAAAGCCTGTTGGGCCAAACCATCCTTGGATCATGAACCCGGGCACGCACAGGGCGCATATTATGATTTCTCCTTTGCCGGATAAGGAATAGGAATTGATTCTACAGAAAAGAGGATGCCTAAAAAGTAAGGCGATGTCATATTGAGCTTGTCGAAATATTTTCAACTTACTGATAATCAATATCGGTTTCGACAGGCTCAACCTGACAAATCAAGTTATGAAGATTTTTTAGAATTCACCCTCTTTCTTTTTTTTAAACCATTTGTACAGATTTCGGAGGAGTTTTCATTCCATTTTTCTTCATCCGTCAATCGAGAAGGGGCATCCGTCAATTTGCGGTATGCCATCTGCCCCATACTTGCTACTTTCCCCGCCACCGAATCAGTCTCGGTCATTTAAATAATTAATCACCTTATATCTAAAAATGAAAAAAGCAAACCTACTTATTGCACTAGTAATTTGTTTTACCGCATCAGCACAATTCGATAATAGCTTTGGTATCAAGGCTGGCACCAATTATTCCAAGTATATAGCGGATTATGATACCTACAAAAGAAAAATCGGCTATTATGTTGGTGGGTTTTTTAATATCAGAATTTCAGATAAGACAAGTATAAGGCCTGAATTACTATTGGCCAACCAAGGAACCAAAACTTCAATAGAAATTAATAATGATTTTAATATTGGTGAACCAGTGATAGCGGAAGGTGAAATTGTTAGCAACATAAACCAATTGGTGATTTTATTGCCTGTCAATTTTAGGATAGAATTGATAGATCGCCTTCATTTGGAATTGGGGATGCAGGCAGGCTATCTCGTGAAAATACAGGAAGTGCTTAAAAAGGTACCATATGACCCTTCCTTGGAAGGTGAAAAAAACAAATTCCCGCTATCAGAATTAGACCGATTTGATTTTGGACTCAATGGTGGTTTGGGTTTTGAAATTACCGATAGATTGGAATTGAATGCAAGGTATGGTTTGGGGTTGATTGAGCTTAACAATTTTTATAAAACTTCCGTGATAAGTCTTGGTCTTGGATTTAAAATCTAAAAAAATGTAATAACAAGAAAACCGAGGTATCAACCTCGGTTTTTTGCTTATATAAAACAACACCTATTTACTAAATTGGGTGAGCAACATACTGCCCATTAACTTTCCTTTTTTGTTGTACGATTCCTGTTTTACCATACCAACGCCTTCGGCCAACCACGTGCGTGAAGGGAAGGTTTGGTTGGTCATCATCATTTTGGTCTTGGTCTCGCTGTAGATTACATAACAATCAAAAGTGCCGGCAGGCGTAGTCACGCTTTCCTGCTTTTCCACTTTACGGTTAATGGTTTCCACATTGGTGTTCATGTTTATGGCACCGCCCATTTTCATTTTGAGCTGCATATTGGCATCGGGGAGTTCTTGTCCTACGGAAAGACTGTTGGGCAATTCAACATCGGTTCCGGAAATATCCATTTCAACATCTCCCATCTGGCTCAGCATTTGTTCGTTCATCAAAGATTTAAAATCAATCTTTACCACATTGCCCTCGCAGGCCATATTGTAGTCGGAGGTATAAGTATTGCCTTTTTTGTCTACCATTTCCATCATCATAGTGGCACTTACGTTATCGCCACTACTTTCCACATTGGTTACCGTATAATTGATTTGACCTTCCTCTTTGCCCTTTTTATCGTAGTTGGTGTATTGGAAATTGGCGCCATCAACCAAAGGATAATAAGTACTGCAGCTGGATTGTGCATTGGATGTTTGTGCTGCAAATACAGCCACTAGGAATAATATAAAATATTGTTTCATGTTTTTAAGTATTATTTTTTAATGAATTCAACTCTGCGATTTTGTGCTTTGCCTTGTGCCGTTCCGTTGTCGGCAACTGGTTCCGCCTCTCCTTTTCCCTCGGAGCTCAAACGGTCTTCAGAAATGCCATAAACGGATACCAAGGCTTTTTTTACTGCTTCCGCTCTGTCCTTGGAAAGTGTAATATTGCTTTCGTCAGAACCGTCGGAATCGGTATGGCCAACGATGTTGAGACTGATGGAGGAATCTTGGTTCAGCACTTGCGAAATCTGTCTTATGATTCCCATGGATTGTGGCAGAATGTCTGCTGAACCTGAGTTGAAGAGTATGCCGTTGGTGGAAATTTTCCCTTCGGACATCAGTTTTCTTCTCAAATCAACGCCGCCTTCGGATATTTTCAGGTTGCTGATCAACACTTGTTCCTGTCTCTTTTGCTTATCGATGCCATTCACATAAAACTTAACATAATTGATCAATTCTGGGCTCACAATAAATTGAGGAAGATCCACAACCTTGTTCTCATTGAGCCAAAGTCGGTACCTGTTTTTGTTTACGGCGATGGAAACATGGACCACATCTTTGTATAGTTCTCTAAAATCTTGTTGTAAGGTGTTTGCAATGGGAGCGGGGTCTCCTTTAAAATTATTGTCCACCCTCACCCCGATGGCGATGTATTGACAAAAATTCAGATTCGCCTTTACATAGTTTTCATTGGTCTTGAGTCCATCGGTTTCGGAAAGGTAAATGGCCAAAATGGCCCCTGAACCGGTATTTCTGCTCAAATTGACCACCTTAAGGTCAAACTCCATGGTAAAATCCTCTGGAAGTGTGGTTCCCAAGTTGGGTATGGTAAGGCTTCTGTTGGCCACGGAGTACCATTTGCCCGGCAGTGTCCCAATGGTCACCACCTCTCCCGAACCATTTGTATTCCATTTGGATGGAAAATCACCCATAAATTCATCGTTGAAATCGTCGTAGAACAACGGTTTGTCTCCTGGGACGAAATCAAATTTGCTGTAGACTTGGATGGTTTTGGGCCCTGTTGCAACGGAGCCAGTAGATGTTGTGCTCTCGCTGTTGGTGCCAGTGGTGTTTCCGTTGCCTTGGGTATCCGGGGCTTGTTTTCCACCAGAACCGGGTTCTAAGATACTGTCTAGGGCTTGATCTGTTTTTTTGGAAGTTTCACTTTCTACACGTCGTTCAACCGTGCGTTCGGCCGCTTTTTCAGCTTTCTTGGCCAATTTCTTAAAGAACTGTGCTTCTGAGCTATTGCCCAAGAGGAGGGCAAAGAACATACAGTAGCAGAGTTTGTTCGAGGTTTTCATTAAATAGTGTTTTAGTTTGTTGATAAAGTAATTCAAACTAAACTACTTAAATGAAACCTTCAGTCTTTTTAAAAATGTATGTTCCGTAGCAGGAATTGTATAAGTCGCACCAAGATGGCGTATTAGTTTATGGTATAGACAATCAGGGAGTTGTCTTGGTCTTTGGCTACCAATTCCAGTTTTTTGTCGTTGTCCATATCGGTCAAATCAATCAAAGAGCTGCCGAATATGGGAAAATTGGGGATAGGTTTCGCCTGACTGTCGAACAAGTAGATTTGATGGTTCTGGATATCCGTCACGCCCACATAGATTTTATCGTAGATGTAAAAGATTTTTGGTTTGGAATATACGCCCAGTTCCAACTCTACTTTTCTTCCTTTAATGCTGAGTACATTGTCATCCATAAATACCAAAGTGTTGCTGGTTGCATAAAACCCATGGTCGGGATTAAGATTAAAATTGGTGGCTGTCAGTTTTCCGTTGGTGTCAATTTGGTGCAGCACACCAGTTTTATTGGTTACCGAGAACTTGTTCTTGTATAGAAATACCTCGTTGTTCGAAAAATCAATTTTCTCGGGTACTTTAATTCGGTCGCTGCCCACACGATGTAAAATTCTGAGGGTACTATTGTCTTGCTTAAACACCAAATAGTCCTTGTTGCCCACCCTAAAGTGTTTTGGAGCACCCAAAATATTGCTAGGGGCCTCGGAAAAAGTAAATCCTCGAACTATTTCAGCTTGATTGTTGTACATATAAACCTTACGGCCTTGTGTGACCACAAAGCGATAATTTCGGCTCCCGTCATAATCAAATACCGCCAAAGGATTTAAGTTGCCACCCTCATAATCAATGTTGAAAGGAGGAACTACATCACCATTGCGATCTAAGACCAAGAATTGGTCGTTTGTGGTGAAGGCCAACTGCAATTTTCCATTCTTGTAAATATCAACTTGTTGTATTTCCCCTTGTATTCTGCCATCCAGTTGCTTGGTCCAAAGTACCTTACCGTCCGTTGAAATCAGATAGAGCACATTGTTCTGGTCCTGTACCACGATTTCCTGTTGCTTGGTCCGATGGTTTTTCACAAATTGTGGCTCGGTGGCCAAGTCCGTGTTCAGCTCCAAGGTGAATAAGGGGGACACCGTATTTTTTTCTTGGTTTTTTTTGATTTTGGAAGCGAGAACGTTGAAATGGCCAAAGCCATGGTCCATTACCATTTGTGATGCGAAGACGTGTTCTTTAAAGTCGTTGTCCTTTATATCCTCAAAAACTTCTGGCGAAAGTTCATGTTCGGCAAAAAAACCAATGCCCGAAGCATTAGAGACAAAAAGCATGCTGGATTCGTTGGCCATGGAAGCCTTAGCGGTTTGAAAGCCTTCATCATCATCAAAAGATGAGGAGCTCTTGTGGTTGCTAATGACGGTCTGTAACACTTCTTTTTCTTCGGAGAAGATGAAACTGTTCTCTATGATGGTGCAGTAATTGGAATCAAAATCTTTGACCAAGGGGGTAAATCCATCTTCAACTAGATTTGTTTCATCCAACACCAAAATTTCACTGCCCTGATAATTCTCTGAAGCCGATTTTTTGCTATCCAAATAGTCGTAAAGGCTTTCAGTCCCGAAGGATTTCAATAGGACTGCTCTTTCATTGTTCAAGTACATCAGCCCTACTTCTTCAATGGTGTTGAAAAGGGAGTCGTTCTTCTTTACTCTGTCCAGATAGGTGTTTTGGTTTTTGGCAAATACTTGATAATCATCAAAAGTATAGGACAATATAGCCTGAGCCGTTAAAGGTGTATAGGAAGGGGTTTTGTTGGCCAAGGGCGAAGTGCCTTTGAATAAATTAATGAAATTTTTAGTGGAATCGGGGGCCATCGCCACACCATTAAGGTTGATTTCGTCCGAATTTGCCGTGAAATCCAAAGAAACCCAAGAAGAAAAGGGGTTTTCCAGGGTGGTAGAACTTTCCTTTAAGGACAATACAGAAGTGTTTACGCTTGGGTTGATGAAAATGGTGGCGGACTTATCAAGGGAACTTGCCTCATAAAGTTTTTTCAAAGTTGGGTCAACAGGTGTGTTTTCGCTTACCCTGATAATGTTCTCCATGAGCATCATGGAAGAGCTCATTAAAATGTCCTTGTTTTTTTGCAAGCTGAAGACTTCCAGGCCGTCTAGCTCGTACTTGGTCACATGGGATCCCTCGTAGGTTAAAGTTTCTACTGTTTTGTTGGCTACACTGTCCACATTAAATAGTCCTGAACTGTTTTTGGCCACCAATATGTAATCATAGTTGTCCTTGCCTACTTCATAAAGTGCAAGAACACAGGTTTTATCGGTGGTTAGATATTCCAAGCCTTGAATCTTATCCGAAACCTGCTTTATATGGGAAAAACTCTCTACACTTTTAAGGATGGAATTGTTTTTAAGCTCACTTTTAAAATTGGTCAGGTTGGTGATCTTTAAAACGAGTGCTGGGTTGGGCGGCAGATGTGCCAAAAGGGAATCTTTGGTCTTTATCTCTTTTGTACAGGATGCAATTAAAATGGGGAGCAAACAAAAAAGTGCCTTTGATCTCATTCTTGAAGTTTGACACAAAGTTAGGATTTTTAAATATCCAGTGTCAATTGTTCGGGTAGTTGTCTAAAGCTTTTTCTGTGATATTTGGTAATGCCGTATTTTTTTATGGCCTCCCTGTGCTCTTTGGTGGGATATCCTTTGTTCTTTTTCCAGTTGTACATCGGGAATTCTTCATGTATTTTGGCCATGTACTCATCCCTATAGGTCTTTGCCAAAACCGAAGCTGCTGCAATGCTCATGTATTTCCCATCCCCTTTAATTATGCATTCGTGGTCAATATTTGGGTAAGCTTTAAAGCGGTTTCCGTCCACGATTATAAAATCGGGTTGTGGTTGTAACTTGTCTATGGCACGATGCATGGCCAAAAAAGAGGCGTTTAAAATGTTGATTTCATCAATCTCATCTTGGAAAACGTGGCAGACGGAGAAAGAAACAGCTTCTTTTTCCAAAACGGGCTTTAGCAAAATCCTTTTAATTTCTGAAAGCTGTTTGGAGTCATTTAATACGTCATTGGTAAAATTTTTGGGCAAAGTAATGGCTGCAGCGGTAACCGGACCTGCCAAGCAACCCCTCCCGGCTTCATCGGTTCCTGCCTCAAATAAAGAATGATAATATTGTTTCAACATATACCGTAAAAATTTGACCAAGCCAGTTTTGATAAAATTTAGGCAATATAAAAATGTAAATTCTTTTTAGAGCAGGTCAATCAACTTTTCACATTTCCTTAGTAACAAAACTTTTACCTTTGCCCAACCAATATCATGGAATGAGATTTATACTGTTGACCCTACTTTTATGCTTTGGACAATTCCTTTTGGCACAGCAAGACTCACTGCCACCAGTAAAAGGGTTGGATTCATTAAGGCTAAAGGATAAAGATTCTCTTTTGATGACCTCCAAGGACTCCATTGCAAAAGACGCTGCTCGACAAAAACTAAAGGACAAAAAAATGCGTGGGATGGCGAGCAAGAAGAAAGATTCCGTTGGCATTAGTGATTATAAAATAATTTCGTACCAACGCGACACCACTTTTGTGGATACCTCCCTTACCATTAAAAAAGATTACAAGTACAATTATATTAGGGAAGATGATTTTGAATTAATGCCCTTTGCCAATATGGGACAACCCTACAACGAACTCGGTAAGAGTTTTTCTGGAACGCCCTACTATCCAAGAATAGGTGCCACTGCAAAACATCCGGGGTATTTTGAAAAAGAGGATATCAACTATTATCATGTTCCCACTCCAATGACCGAACTTATGTTCAAAACAACCATGGAGCAGGGGCAGTATCTCGATGCACTGTTAACCTTTAATATGACGGAAAGGCTAAATGCATCTATCGCTTACAATGGTTTTCGGTCCTTGGGTAAATATAGGTACGAAGAAGCACAGGACGGAAAGTTTAGGGTAACCCTTACCTACATCACCAAAAATGAAAAGTATGGGCTTAGGGGGCATATTGCGGCTCAAGAGTTGCAAAGCGAAGAAAGTGGGGGGCTATTGGATAGAAGACAATTTGAAGATAATCTGGACGATTTTCAGGATAGGGCTAAAATTGATTTGTTGTATGAAGACGCCAACAATCGGATATTGGGAAAGCGCTATTACTTGGACCAACAATTCAAACTCGTCAATCATAAAAAAGATTCCACGGACAAGGAGCCAACAACATTGACGATTGGACATGAGTTCAGTTACGAATCCAAAATCTACGATTTTGAACAAACCCGACAGAATGATGCCTTTGGACAAGATCCATTTTTAACACCCATTGAAGATAGGGCCAGATTAAAGACCATGTTCAATAGGGGAACCGTCGCATTTTCAAACAGAACATTGGGCAAATTGTCAGGTAATGTAAGCCTGTACAATTATAATTACTTCTTCAACAGTATTCTCATTACCGAAGAAGGGACGATTCAGAACAAATTACAGGGGGAGGAAATTTCGGTAGGCGGGTCCTATCACAATACCATAGGGCCATTGTTTCTTTCAGGAAATGTGAACTATACCGTTTCTGGGGAACTTACGGGGAATAATATTGATGCATTGGCGAGATATCGTTTAAATGATAAAAACACAATCACAGGGAGCATAAATGTTTCCTCGAGAATGCCAGACTTTAATTATTTACTGTATCAAAGTGATTACCGTAATTTCAACTGGCAAAACAACAATACCTTCGATAAGGTGCAAACACAGAGTATCAAGTTTGGTTTTGATTCCCATTATTTTGGTCAAATCGAAGCTGAGTACAGTCTGTTGAACAATTATACCTATTTTGCTTCTTCCGCCAACGAGGAACAAATAGGATTGGGGCAAGAAACAGCTTTCGTGAGGCCGTTCCAGGAATCAGGTACTGTCAACCACCTAAAGGTGAAGTATAAAAAGGAATTAAAATGGAGAAAGTGGGCGTTGATGAATACGGTAATGTATCAAGAAGTAACCCAGGACAATCAGGTACTCAATCTTCCCCAGCTGGTTACAAGAAATACATTATACTTTTCAAGCGATGTGTTTAAGAAAGCCATGTTCCTTCAAACAGGAGTGACCTTTAAATACTTCACTTCATATAATATGAATGCCTATAATCCATTATTGGGCGAATTCTATATCCAGAACAATGAGGAGTTGGGAGGATATCCTTTAATGGACGTTTTTATAAATGCCAAAGTGAAGCAAACCAGGATTTATTTAAAGGCAGAACATCTCAATTCCATTTTTTCAGAACCCAATTATTACTCAGCACCAAACTATCCGTACCGTGATTTTGTTATCAGGTTTGGGCTGGTCTGGAATTTCTTTTCATAAAATTTGATGAGAAGTAAATAAAGAAATACTGAAAAACAAGCACTTATAAATCAATTGATTTTTTTTCTAAAAAAATATTGAAAATTGTTTTGCGGTACGGAAATAAGGTGCGTATATTTGCACCCGCTTAGCTGATAAGGCAGGGCGCTTTGGAGGGGCCGAGAGGCGTTATCCGAAGGAAAAAACAAAAGAAGTTCATATACATATTGTAACGACAGCGTAGAATTAAGAATGAACCATTTTGATGCAGGGACTCGGATTTCCGGGTGTCGGACAGACATTCAAGGAAATACAATGAAGAGTTTGATCCTGGCTCAGGATGAACGCTAGCGGCAGGCCTAACACATGCAAGTCGAGGGGCATCACGGAAAAGCTTGCTTTTCTGGTGGCGACCGGCGCACGGGTGCGGAACGCGTATGGAACCTGCCCCTGTCAGGGGAATAGCCCAGGGAAACTTGGATTAATGCCCCATGGTACCGTTATATCGCATGATATTTCGGTTAAAGATTTATCGGACAGGGATGGCCATGCGTACCATTAGTTAGTTGGTGGGGTAACGGCCCACCAAGGCAGCGATGGTTAGGGGCCCTGAGAGGGGGATCCCCCACACTGGTACTGAGACACGGACCAGACTCCTACGGGAGGCAGCAGTGAGGAATATTGGACAATGGGCGGGAGCCTGATCCAGCCATGCCGCGTGCAGGATGACGGCCCTATGGGTTGTAAACTGCTTTTATACGGGAAGAAACGCACCTACGTGTAGGTGTCTGACGGTACCGTAAGAATAAGGACCGGCTAACTCCGTGCCAGCAGCCGCGGTAATACGGAGGGTCCGAGCGTTATCCGGAATCATTGGGTTTAAAGGGTCCGTAGGCGGGC
>NZ_JAGEMG010000020.1:0-5480 GCF_040148835.1 Allomuricauda sp. NFXS6
CGATCAATATATAGCGGAAACCGGAGATGGCGGAGAGATTCCCGAGAGCAACGTATTGCTCAACGATACCTATAATGGGGAAACGGCAACGCTTGCCGATGTCATTTTGACCTCAACACCAACAGATGAGCTCATCATCAACGGGGATGGTAGCGTAAGCGTGGTCCCGGGAACAGCAGCCGGAACCTACAGCATCGATTACACCATTTGCGATACTGTCGATTCAGGAAACTGTGATACGGCTACGGTCACTGTGGAAGTAATGCAGGGAGCAGGAAATATGATAGACGCAGTGGACGATCAATATATAGCGGAAACCGGAAATGTCGGAGTGGTTCCCGAGAGCAACGTACTGCTCAACGATACCTATAATGGGGAAACGGCAACGCTTGCCGATGTCATTTTGACCTCAACACCAACAGATCAGCTCATCATCAACGGGGATGGTAGCGTAAGCGTGGTCCCGGGAACAGCAGCCGGAACCTACACCATCGATTATACCATTTGCGATGTTATGGATGTGGATAATTGTGATACGGCTACGGTCACTGTGGAAGTAATGCAGGGAGCAGGAAATGTCATCGATGCAGTGGACGATCAGAATATAGCAGAAACCGGTGATGGCGGAGTGATTCCCGACAGCAACGTACTGCTCAACGACACCTATAATGGGGAAACGGCAACGCTTGCCGATGTCATTTTGACCTCAACACCAACAGATGAACTCACCATCAACGAGGACGGAAGCGTAAGCGTTGTCCCGGGAACAGCAGCCGGAACGTACACCATCGATTATACCATTTGCGATGTTATGGATGTTGATAATTGTGATACGGCTACGGTTACTGTGGAAGTAATGCAAGGAGCCGATAATGTTATCGATGCTGTTGATGATAGTTATGGTGCAGGGACAGTAGGTGGTTTGATTGAAGGGAGTAATGTGTTGCTCAACGATACTTTAAACGACGAGTCCGTATCATTGGGAGATGTGATTCTAACATCTACACCTACCAATCAGCTTACGGTAAATACGGATGGTAGCGTTACCGTGGCCCAGGAAACTGAACAAGGAACATACACTATAGAGTACACCATCTGTGAAGTAGGCAATCCGGATAATTGTGATACAGCAACGGTCACCGTGATTGTTGAGGCTATTGAGGTAAATCAAATGCTGACACCCAATGGAGATTTGAAAAATGACTTCCTATTTATACGGGGACTTCAATATGTCAAATCCTCTAGCATCAAAATATTTAATCGTTGGGGAACTTTGGTATTTGAAGGTCAGAACTATGATAATGTGAACAATGTTTTTGATGGGCGCGTTCGTGGTAAATCTGCGTTGAGCGTTAACGATTATCTTCCCGCAGGAGTTTATTTTTACATATTCAATTACGAAACCGAACGAGGAAGTTTTACCAACTCGGAATACATTTATTTGAGCAGATAACAATATGGATAGAATGATAAAAAAACATTGTTTAACTACGTTATTGTTTATTGGAATTATATCCACAGGTGTAATGGCCCAACAGGATGCCCAGTACACACAATATATGTATAACACCTTGAGCGTGAACCCGGCTTACGCTGGTTCTAGGGGACAGCTCAGTTTTGCTGGACTCTATCGTTCGCAATGGGTGGGTTTGGATGGAGCCCCGGAAACCTTTACCCTGAATTTGCATTCACCTATACGTAATAGTAGGTTAGGATACGGTATTTCCATTGTTAACGATAATATTGGAGATGGTGTGGTTCAAGAAACCTATTTGGATGCCGTTGTATCTTATACCATCGATGTATCCTTGGATGCCAAATTATCCTTTGGGTTGAAAGCTGGAGGAAATATGTTGAGTTTGGACTTTAATGGATTAAGAAATTTTGACCAAGAAGTCGTCAATCAAAACAATATAGATAATAGGTTCACTCCAAATTTTGGACTTGGCATCTACTACCATACAGATAAATTTTACGCTGGGGTTTCCGCTCCAAACGTACTGGAATCGGAATATTTTGATAATGACAACTCGGATGGTGTCAACTTTCTATCGGCAGAACGCATGAATATTTATTTGATAACAGGATATGTTTTCGATATAGGAGCAGACCTTCAGTTTAAACCGGCCTTGCTCACAAAAGCCGTGGGCGGAGCACCTTTGCAAGTAGATCTTTCGGCCAACTTCCTATTTGCCAACAAATTCAGTTTTGGAGCAGCATACCGTTGGGATGCCGCTGTAAGTGGATTGGTAGGATTTCAAGTGACCGACCAAATAATGTTGGGACTGGCTTATGATCGTGAGGTAACGGAATTGGGCGGGACACAGTTCAACGAAGGATCGTTTGAAGTTTTCCTAAGGTTGGAACTGTTGAAATCCTTTCAAAGAACCATATCACCAAGATTCTTTTAATATAGTTTAGAATGCTGAAAAGAATATTCACATTATTGATTATCGTTTGCGGATGTCTGGTTAAGCTAACAGCTCAACAAGACAGTATTCCCGATAAACAGATCAATAGGATTATGGAACGGGCTGATGAGCAGTACAAACAGTACTCATTTAGTCCAGCAATCGATATCTATAAAAAGGTATTGGACAAAGGGTATAGCTCTCCCGACTTGTTGAAAAGGCTGGGCAACTCCTATTATTTCAATGCCAAGTACCAAGAAGCGGCCCAAACCTATAAAAAGTTGAAGGAAACCTACCCGGACGAGATTTCGGTAGAAGAAGTCTTTAGATATGCCCAGAGTTTAAAGTCCGTTGGCAATTATGATGAATCCACCAGCACTATGAAAGAGTTTAGGGAAATGACCTCTGCCATGGTGGATTTTGATGAAGATTATATGGCCAAGATCGAGAAAAACTCAGGGCGATATACGCTAAAGCCATTCCCGTACAACAGTAAGTATTCGGACTTTGCCGCCGCCTATTACGAAAAAGGGCTCATTTTCGCATCCGATAGGGATACAGGCAATTTTGCGAGATATCGGCACACTTGGAACGCAAGCGACTTTTTGGATCTTTATAAAGTAAATGCAGATAGTGTTTCTAAGGATAAGGTATTGAAACTCGAAGGAGATATCAATACACGATTGCACGAGTCCACCACCATAGTTGCCAAAGATGGTCAAACCATGTACTTTACCCGAAACAATTTTTTTGATGGGAGAAAGAAGAAGGATGAAGAAGGCATTATTCGTTTAAAAATCTATAGTGCGGAAAAGATTGATGGAGAGTGGACCAATATTGTAGAGCTCCCATTCAATAGTGATGACTACTCCGTGGCTCATCCAATGTTAAGCCCAGATGGCAAAAAGTTGTACTTTGTTTCCGATATGCCGGGCAGTTTGGGAGCGTCCGATATTTTCGTGACCAATATTATTGGTGACGGTACATATGGGCCTATCAAAAATCTGGGCAATAACATAAACACTATGGCCAGGGAAACATTTCCGTACATTTCTAAAGAAGGTGTACTCTATTTTTCCTCCGATGGACACCAAGGCTTGGGAGGATTGGATGTTTTCGCCACCAAAATAGCGTATAACGATTATTCCCAACCAGTGGTTAATGTGGGGAAACCGGTCAATACACAGAAAGATGACTTCTCCTATATTTATGATTCAGATGAAAAAACTGGGTTCTTTGCTTCCAACCGTGATGGAGGTGTGGGAGGTGATGATATCTATGGATTTGTGGAGAACGAACCGCTGACATTGGACTGCATACAAGAAGTAACGGGAACAGTCCGGGACCGGATTTCCAACGAGGTTTTGGCAGGTGCAACCGTAAAGATTATCGATGAGGAAAACAACGAGATTTCTTCCACTATTACCGATTCTGATGGGAATTATATATTAATGTTGGATTGCTCTAAAGGTAATTTTGTGAGGGCCTCTAGGGATGGCTATGTGCCTGCAGAAGAGTATTTGCCCATTTCGGACGGTAAACCACGTATCGTAGATTTTTATCTGGAACGTGATTTGGTAACAGGAGGATTTGGAGACGACTTGGCAAAGCTGCTGCAATTGAGCACCATTTACTTCGATTTAAACAAATTTAATATCAGACCTGATGCTGAAATTGAGATTCAGAAGGTCATTGTGGCTATGGAGAAATATCCAAGTTTAAAGATTAAGGTGAACTCGCACACTGATAGCCGAGGAGTTGATGCTTATAATCTTTGGTTGTCGCAAAAAAGAGCGGAATCTACCGTAAATTATATGATATCCAAGGGAATAGCTCCAGATAGGCTTCAAGGAGAAGGATTCGGTGAGACCCGTTTGGTAAACGATTGCGTTAACGGAGTACGATGCCCAGAGGAGCGACATCAATTGAATAGACGATCTGAGTTTATCATTTTTGAATAAATATTCTTAGAAAAATTTTATAGTAAAAAACGACCTCTTTCGGGGTCGTTTTTTTATGCTTCATTTTAAGCTGAAACATAATTTTTCATATTCTGATGTATTTCATTTCAGTATTTATTCAAGATATGTCAAGTGTAGGATTCAACCTACGTGAAACACCGATAAATTTGATCTCATCGACGAACTGTATTAAAAAAAATGTAAAAAAATATTGGAGTAACCTCAAATTTTGGGAGCTATACAGTTCTATTCTCTCCGTTCACAACAATTATTTTCTACCCCTAAATGTGAGGGTAATTTTGTAGTCGGTTGAAGATTCGGTGTGTTGAATCCCGAAAGAATATATCAACTGAATATAAGAAATCAACAAAACTACAGCAAATACAATCTTCATTTAAAAGTAACCTCATGAAAAAGAGCATTCTAGCCCTACTGTTTCTACTTTTTACAGGAATTGCCTTTTCTCAAACTACAGTAACCCTTCAGGATCAATGTAATTGTGAAGTCCTTAAGGGCACAGATGTTTCCGTTTCGGGTGCCACGACCCCATCCGGTGCAGATTTGGGAGATATTTATGTAAACACCAATACAGGAACAATATATTTTTGGGATGGTGATACTTGGGAGCTCACCGCCTCCGATGATCAGCAATTAACAGGTTTTACCTTTGATGATGCTACTAATATTCTGTCACTTTCTTTGGAAGATGGAGGAAGTTTAAATGTAGATTTAAGTAGTTTACAAGATGTGCTTACAGATTCAAATACTACGGTAACCTCATTTGATATTGACGGTACAAATACCAATTTAGTAATAACCGATTCTGACGCCAATTCTTATGCTGTAGCATTGGCCGATCTAGCAGCTTTGATAGATACGAATACAGATAGTCAAGATTTAACCGGGGCAACGCTTAACGGTTCCAACCAATTACAGATAGATATCCAAAATGGCGCTTCGACCACTGCTGATTTAAGTAGCCTTGACGACAGCGCAGGTGTTGCGGCCAATGCCTCTGACATAGCGGATAATACCGCCGACATCACAAGCAATACAGGTAATATTTCAACGAATGCCACGAACATTGCCACGAACACAACTGACATAG
>NZ_JAGEMG010000021.1:0-2500 GCF_040148835.1 Allomuricauda sp. NFXS6
CCTACGTGTAGGTGTCTGACGGTACCGTAAGAATAAGGACCGGCTAACTCCGTGCCAGCAGCCGCGGTAATACGGAGGGTCCGAGCGTTATCCGGAATCATTGGGTTTAAAGGGTCCGTAGGCGGGCCTGTAAGTCAGGGGTGAAAGTTTGTGGCTCAACCATAAAATTGCCTTTGATACTGCAGGTCTTGAGTCATGGTGGGGTCGCCGGAACATGTGGTGTAGCGGTGAAATGCATAGATATCACATAGAACACCGATCGCGAAGGCAGGTGACCAACCATGTACTGACGCTGATGGACGAAAGCGTGGGTAGCGAACGGGATTAGATACCCCGGTAGTCCACGCCGTAAACGATGGATACTAGCTGTGGGGACTTCGGTCTCCGTGGCCAAGCGAAAGTGATAAGTATCCCACCTGGGGAGTACGTTCGCAAGAATGAAACTCAAAGGAATTGACGGGGGCCCGCACAAGCGGTGGAGCATGTGGTTTAATTCGATGATACGCGAGGAACCTTACCAGGGCTTAAATGCAGGCTGCATGGGGTGGAGACACCCCTTTCTTCGGACTGCCTGCAAGGTGCTGCATGGTTGTCGTCAGCTCGTGCCGTGAGGTGTCAGGTTAAGTCCTATAACGAGCGCAACCCCTACCGTTAGTTGCCAGCATGTAAAGATGGGGACTCTAGCGGGACTGCCGGTGCAAACCGTGAGGAAGGTGGGGACGACGTCAAATCATCACGGCCCTTACGTCCTGGGCTACACACGTGCTACAATGGCCGGTACAGAGGGAAGCCACCCCGCAAGGGGGCGCGGATCTACAAAACCGGTCACAGTTCGGATCGGGGTCTGCAACTCGACCCCGTGAAGCTGGAATCGCTAGTAATCGGATATCAGCCATGATCCGGTGAATACGTTCCCGGGCCTTGTACACACCGCCCGTCAAGCCATGGAAGCCGGGAGTGCCTGAAGTCCGTCACCGAGAGGAGCGGCCTAGGGCAAAATCGGTAACTAGGGCTAAGTCGTAACAAGGTAGCCGTACCGGAAGGTGCGGCTGGAACACCTCCTTTCTAGAGAAAGAGATGTCCGGAAGATCCTTGTCCCGCACGAGATGGTTTTATCTCTGCGCTGTCGTTTATGATATGTTACAGATACTGGCAATAAGGCCAAGACAGTCTCATAGCTCAGCTGGTTAGAGCGCTACACTGATAATGTAGAGGTCGGCAGTTCGAGTCTGCCTGAGACTACAAGTCGAAAGGCGGGACGAGAAGCCTGTGCTGAGCGCAGTCGAAGCAAGTCTGCCCGGGACTACAGGGCAAGCAAAGCTTGCGGTTCAAGGTTCAAAATTTTGCAACGTTCATTGAGAAAAAGTATTGGAAATTTTAGAAGTTGAGTTACAGGGTTATTACTCATAACTCCTAACTAATAACTCATAACTGAAAAATGGGGGATTAGCTCAGCTGGCTAGAGCGCCTGCCTTGCACGCAGGAGGTCATCGGTTCGACTCCGATATTCTCCACGATACAATCGGCAATGTTCAATAGGCAACAAGCAATTATAAATTGTGGATTGTTGACTGAAAATTGTTGACTGTAAAAAGTTCATTGACATATTGGGACGGAGCGATACGGTTATGCCGTGATTGCGAAGTCAAAGAAGAAACACGAAGTAGAATAGAACATTAAGGATTACGAGAGGGCATTTGTACTTAGGTACAGGTGCGACAAGCAAAAGAAGGGCGTATGGGGAATGCCTAGGCTCTCAGAGGCGACGAAGGACGTGATAAGCTGCGAAAATCCGCGGGGAGCTGCACATGAGCATTGATCCGCGGGTGTCCGAATGGGGCAACCCGGCTGGTTGAAGGCCAGTCACACCGCAAGGTGGGCGAACCCGCTGAACTGAAACATCTAAGTAGGCGGAGGAAGAGAAAACAAGAGTGATTCCGAGAGTAGCGGCGAGCGAAATCGGACTGGCCCAAACCGTTGTTGTTTCGGCAATGACGGGGTTGTAGGACCACAATGTTCTTTGCGCGACGAACCGGAAGCAGTTGGAAAGCTGCACGATATGGGTGACAGTCCCGTACGGGCAAGGAGCGTTAAAGATAGTGGTATCCTGAGTAGCGCGGGGCACGTGAAACCCTGTGTGAATCCGGCGGGACCATCCGCCAAGGCTAAATACTCCTGGGAGACCGATAGTGAACCAGTACCGTGAGGGAAAGGTGAAAAGAACCGTGAACAACGGAGTGAAATAGACCCTGAAACCATACGCCTACAAGCGGTCGGAGCCAGTTTACTGGTGACGGCGTGCCTTTTGCATAATGAGCCTACGAGTTACTTTTACCGGCAAGGTTAAGCACTTATGGTGCGCAGCCGTAGCGAAAGCGAGTCTGAACAGGGCGTTTTAGTCGGTAGTAGTAGACGCGAAACCGTGCGATCTACCCATGGGCAGGTTGAAGCTGTGGTAACACATAGTGGAGGACCGAACCCGTTGACGTTGAAAAGTCTT
>NZ_JAGEMG010000003.1:0-357942 GCF_040148835.1 Allomuricauda sp. NFXS6
GCAGCCGAGCGGTACTAATTGCCCGTAAGCTTGCGCATTGCCCTTTCGCAAGCTCCTTATGATCAGGACATACCTCGTTGATTCTTCTTTACGGATGCACGCATCCGTCCCATAATATGTCATATTACTTTGATGAAACTGCCCTTGGGGCTTGCCGGCAATGCCCGGTACATCCCCAAGAGATCCCGGAACAGGTCCGGGACAAGTTCTAGGTGGCCATGGCGACGGGGCCCACCCCTTTCCATTCCGAACAGGGAAGTTAAGCCCGTTTGCGCCGATGGTACTGCCACACCAGGTGGGAGAGTAGGTCGCCGCCTTCTTTGAAGCCCTTCACATATGTGAGGGGCTTTTTTTATGCTCCGGTTTTGAGGTATATTTATACGCACAAAATATAGCATCCCATTGAGTACCCAATCCAATCCTGTCCTACTAGAAGAAAAACTAAATGCCTATTCCCATGCCTTGGGAATCGTGCTTGCGGCCATAGGAGGAATCTTTTTATTTCAAAACGATTTGGGAGCCGTGCCTTTTATGAAAGAGAGCATTGGTGCCTATGTAGCTTCGTTACTTTTATTATTTACAGCATCAACCATTTATCATGCGGTGGTAAATCCAAAGTTCAAGAAACGACTTAGGATTTTAGACCATATCAGTATTTATTATTTGATTGCAGGGACATACACTCCAGTATGCCTCTCTGTATTGTTGCCATCCAAAGGATGGTTATTGTTTTACTTGGTATGGGGAATAGCTCTTTTCGGTACCATACTCAAGATATTCTTCACCGGTAAGTTTGAAGCCTTTTCACTAGTGCTTTATGGGGTGATGGGATGGCTCATTGTGATTGATTTACCTTATCTACTGGAGCATATGTCCTCATCCCAACTAATATACCTTGCTGCTGGTGGTGCTTTTTATACCATTGGTATCTTATTCTATGCAGTAAAAAAAATACCATATAATCATTTAATATGGCATTTTTTTGTGCTTGGGGGTGCAATAAGTCATTGGATGTTGGTCTATTCCTTAATCCAATAAAAAATTTGGTGCTCTGTTGTAATAGCCCTGTGCGGTGGAGTTGAACTTGGATTGCATATTGGGAGAAACTGTAAAAGAATATTTATTGTTTTTTAGAACTCCACTCAGGTAGCTGTTGTAATCAGGTATTCCTTGAAATCCTTTAATTTCTACTTGTTGCACTTTGAATCCATCATTTTCATAAACCGTATAGAAACCCCATGATTGTATTTCCTCCGGAATTTGTGGCAGAATTACTTGATCCATTTTTTGGCTATCATAAACCAAATTCCATCGATAGGAAACATTTAACCCGTTGATGATCTCTGGAGTTTCAGAATCAATGAAGATTTTACCAACCGTATGACCAACACCAGACGTGGTAATATCAATTTGATTGTTAAGGAAGCTATAATCAACTGACCAATCCACTGGGGTAAAACTACCTTCAGGTTGACCGGTTCTTTCCGTAAAATAATCATTTATTCTAACCGTATATTTATAATTGGTGAAAGCATCGCTTATAAAATATGGGATGCCATTGGGCGGTATGTATCCGTAACCATGGTTATGAATAAGATGATTTATATTGTTATTGAATTCGTTCAGGTTGAAAAAACCGCGAATATCGATAGTTGAACTTTCAAATGCCTGACTATTCATGATAGGGTCATAAAAGCGTTGTTCCACACCTTGAGTTGTAAACATATCTGCAGAAATGATTAAATCTGAAGCAATATTGGAATCCAATACCGCATAGGAATATGTATTTAAGGTGTTGTTGTACATAGCCAAATAAAATGAATCAGATTGAAGGGCACTGTTTACAGTCTTTCGCTGTACAATAGAAATATCACTGGTAGGGCCACTTTCTATTTGATTAAAATTGGCGTAATAATCAAATCCCTGGGCCACAATATTAAGCTCATCATTAAAATCGAAATTTTCGGTGGGGACCAGATAGGAGAATGACGAATTTAGAAACCTTTTATTGGCTTTTAAGTTCATTGTTGGCATCACGGCAGGAGAAACATTTTGGACTGTGGTAAACTCCGTTGCATTGCCTATTGCTCCACTAATGTATTCCCCAAAAGTAATCATATATTCAAAATCTCCTTCTATCTCGTTGGTTGTCTGTAGCTTGACCACTTCTGTATCACTATAAATCCTTTTTATATCCAATAGTTGGCCTTCCATATCTGAGGCAAAAACAAATAGTCTTGCTGATTCCGGGTTATAGAAACCTGTTGGAATGTTAATTGTAATTAATCGTCGCAATATCTCTATTGGAAATTCTACAATGGTCTCATTGCCCAACGAATCCAATGCTTTGATATAAATACTGATTGCCCCGGTGTTGAATCCATTTGGATTTAATTCCCATTCATGGGTTACCTCTCCTTCAAGAACCAATTGAGAAGAGTCCTCCATTAAAAACTCAACTGAAGTAATAGCTGAGTATTCATCGGTAATATTAGGTGATACCATTGTCGATTCGTCAACAATTTGATTCGCTGCAATGGATTCCAAAGAAACAATGGGTCCGGTATTATCTGAAATGAAAGCTACATCATATGTCGCCACATTATCGGCAAGATCTACGGCTTCTATCTTGAATGAATTTTCACCATCGGACAGCTCTAAAGTGTTCAGGTTGATTTCATATGTGCCATCTGTATGCTCTTCCAATAAGGTTTCGTTCAAATAGGTTTTTACAGAATTCAAGCCCTCATTATCACTTACACTAAAAGTGACAGTATTGGTGTCTCCTCCTATAACCTGTCCATCCGTTAAGGAAACCTCAGCGATAGAAGGTAATTCGTTGTCAATATGGATAACTTGTTCCTTGGATGTTTCGTTTCCAGAGGTATCGGTTACGGTAACTTTTAGGATGTAGTCGGTAAACTTACCTGTTAATGTATTTTTTGACGCATAACTTGATACATCAATGACAATTTGATAGGGTGAAGTTGTATCTTCACCAACTTTTTCTCCATCAATAAAAGCCTCTACTTTAGCGACTCCGCCAGCATCCTGTGCATCTACTTCTACAACAATTTGATTGCTTATAACTGGAGTTTCGGAACTTGTTGAACTTGGATTTCCTGGAATTGAAAAATCTACTTCGGGTGCAATTACATCAGGTTCTGGTGTCGGAGCAGGGTCTTCGGAGTCGGAAGAGCAGGAATACAACATGGTACTAGCTGCCAATAGCAGCATAATAGGACGTAAAAAATTCATGAAGCTAGTTTAGTTGAGGGAAAAATAATTCTTTTTGGTGAAAAAACATTGTTTTTTACCTTGGAAAAGTAAGAAAATTCGGTAAAATACTGGTTTTCAGAAATTGTAGGATTCGGTAACCATAATTACACCAAATAGGCGATCCCGATTCCCAATATGATTACCACCAATTTTCTAAGGTTAAAGGCATGCCCTTGCGCACTTTCAAACAAAATAATGGTGGATATATGAAAGAAGACTCCAATGGCCAAGGCAGTAAGTAGATGCCCGTAATTCGCCACTATCTGGGATGTGGAGATATAACTTCCTAAGGGTGTCATCAAGGAAAAAGCACCGATGAACAATAGGGTGGTTGTCAGCTTCATTTTTGAATTGATCAAAAAGATGCTCAAGATAATGGCTATCGGAATTTTGTGGATAATGATTCCGTAGAGGATGGAATCATTATCATGTATGGGAACCCCTTCCACCAACGCATGGATGGAAAGACTGATAAACAATACTACAGGAAACTTATTTTTTTCTAGATGAAAATGCATATGTCCATGTTCCGCTCCTTTGGAGAAAAACTCCAAAAACACTTGCAGCAGAATACCCCCCAAAATAAATAGGGCTATGGTTTTTGGTTCATGTCCATTATAGACATCCGGTAATAATTCAAAAAATGTTAGCGATAACAAAAATGCGCCACTAAAAGCCAACAAGAGTTTAATGTTGTGGTTATTTTTTGGTTTTGTGAACCAAACAAATCCAAATCCGGCCCAAACAGCCAAAATGGGTATGAGATAAATTATAGCGGAAGGAAAATCCATAGGTAGAATTAAAGGAGCAAAAATAGCCTATTTTTGCGTAAAGTTTTTAAGATAGTATGACTGGAAATTTTAAGATGATGGCCAAAACCCTTTACGGTTTCGAGCCTATTTTGGCAAAGGAGCTTCGTAATTTGGGTGCTGGCCATGTGGAGGAAGGTGTTCGTAATGTTACTTTTGAAGGG
This sequence comes from Allomuricauda sp. NFXS6, assembly GCF_040148835.1. Taxonomy (NCBI): domain Bacteria; kingdom Pseudomonadati; phylum Bacteroidota; class Flavobacteriia; order Flavobacteriales; family Flavobacteriaceae; genus Allomuricauda; species Allomuricauda sp. NFXS6. Next base: position 4,253 of record NZ_JAGEMG010000003.1, read on the forward strand.
GATACCGGTTTTATGTACAAGGCAAACCTTTGTTTGCGAACCGCACTAAAGGTGTTCAAGCCCATAAAAACCTTTCGGGTTTTTAACGAAAAGGACCTTTATAGACATATTTACGATTTGGATTGGCCGGATATTTTTGGAGTGGAAAAAACTTTTGCCATTGACAGTATTGCCAATACGGAGGTTTTTGACAACTCCATGTTCGTGTCATTAAAGGCCAAGGATGCCATAGTTGACAAGTTTAGGGAAGTTGTTCGAGAACGTCCCAATGTGAAGACGCAAGACCCTGATATTCGAATCAACATACATATTTTTAAAAATACGTGCACAGTTTCTTTGGACAGTTCTGGGAATTCCTTGCACCAAAGGGGATACCGTATTTTGACCAACATAGCACCCATAAACGAAGTGTTGGCCGCTGGCCTTTTGCTTAAGAGCGGTTGGGACGGCCAAACGGATTTTTTTGATCCTATGTGCGGAAGCGGAACTTTTTTGATCGAGGCGGCGATGATTGCCTGTAATATTCCGGCAAACATCAACAGGGAATCCTATGCGTTTATGCATTGGAACGATTATGATGCCGAGCTTCACAATAAAATTGTGGATGCCAGTTTAAAGAAAGTACGAGAGTTTCATCATAAAATCATTGGTTACGACAAAGCTCCTTCGGCCGTGCGAAAAGCGCAAGAAAATGTAGATCACGCCAACCTATCGGATTACATTACTGTGGAACGCAAAGATTTTTTCAGGGCCGACAAGCCAGTAGAGGGTAAATTGCACATGGTTTTCAATCCACCTTATGGAGAAAGATTGCCCATTGATATGGAAATTTTCTATGGTAAAATAGGGGACACCTTTAAGAAAATATATCCGGGAACGGATGCCTGGTTGATCACTTCAAATTTGGAGGCACTAAAGCACATCGGCTTAAAGACATCTAAAAGGATAAAGACCTTTAATGGTAAATTAGAAGCAAGATTGGTAAAGTACGATATCTACGAGGGTAGCAAAAAAGCCAAGTTTCAGGATAACGATTAGTTGTGTGCGCACAAAAAAATAGGTGGTCTTAAAATGTATTTGACAAATACTAAAAGAATTGTTTAGATTTGGTGATGTGTTTAAAACACGACTAACTAACTCAACCAAGTTTTATAGAAGGAGTCCAATGTGGCTCCTTTTATTTTTCCGACCAGATGGCAAGCTCATTTCCAGAAGAATCCGTAAAATGGAATCTTTTTCCTCCCGGAAACTCAAAAATCTCTTTGGTCACAGAACCCCCTGCCGCAATTACTTTATCTTTTATTGCAACCAGGTCTTTATGGTATAGTACAATCAGAACCCCATTGGTGATAGGTTCAGTGGTCAGCTCAAAACCACCATTGATCCCACTTTCTGAAAATGCGGTATAGGTTGGTCCATAATCGGTAAAAGTCCAACCAAAGGTTTGAGAATAAAATGCTTTGGTCATTTCCAGATCTGTTGATTTGAACTCGATATAGTCGATACGGGTAGTTTCCATATTATTGTTGATTATCTTCTTTTGGTTTTTTGGACTTTTTGTAAAGGGGAATAAAGTAGGTGATGGAATAATTGTAGTTCACTCCAAATTTACTGCCCTCGGTAACTTTATTAAATCCGGGAATCCATAGATTGGGGAATGCTTCATCCTCTGTATTGGTGACCAAGAAGCCCAAACGCGTACTCATGCCTGCAAAAATATTGGCGAACAGCTCTACTTTAACTCCCACCACAAATTCCAGCCACGAAGCGGATAACCCATTAAATTCACGATCTGGATTTTCACCGGACAAAAAATCTTGGTTGAAGAAACGGTCCGTTTCATACAAGTTGTATTCATTTAAAGTCTGACTAAAACTCGCCACGGCATAGCGCCCACCAATGGTAATGGCATTGTTCATGCCATACCAATTTTCATAGGTGTTCAAATCTACTCCCGCCTTAATATAGCTTCCGGAAGTTTCGTAGTCGTACAATAGGGTATTGTTCAGGTTTTCTCTCTGTCTTTTGGTTTCGTTCCCTATTTCGGCAGCCAAATACAGTTTACGGGTAAGTCGGTAGTCGCCCACCAATTCCAAACCTGTATAATCTTCGTCCACAAAAGAGAGCACTAATTTACTGATGTCGGCACCCACACGCAGGCCATATTGATCCTTATATTCTACAGTATCTTTTTGGGAAAGATCCAGAGGCTCGCTTTGTGCTTCCGCCAAAATAGGTAGTAGACCAATTAAAATGCTAATGAAATATTTTGACATGGATGTTATTGGTGTTTTCTACATTCGGTTGAACAACCTTAATATCTTGAATCCAGTTTTCGGCACTTTCTGGAACCGTAACAGCAATTTTGTTGTAGTTGACTACAAAACCGCAGGCTCTTGAAATAAAGGCTTCGCCAAGTTCGTAAGAAATGGTCAAGGTGTCAATATTTCCAGTTTCCTGATCGGTTTCATCATCATCGGCCGAATTTGAAATAATTTGGTACATGGTAGTGGTTGCATTACTTCTTAATGGCACTTGTAAGGAATCGGGCGAGTTTGATCTATCACTAAAAGAAGCGTTGGATAATACACTATCGATGTCGATACTTCTAATTCGTATTGAAGGAACTCTTTTTGCCGCAGTGGTATCATCTATGTTAAAAAAACCGATGACCATAAGCGGTGTATCGCCCTCAACGCATATATCGTCCTTTTCACAGGAAGAAACAAAGTAGAGCGTTGCTGCAATAAGTAGGATGGGGATTATTTTCTTCATTCCGGTTACCTATGGATTTTAATTCAAAAACTACACCCGTTTTTCCAAAAGTACAACATTTTCAACGTGGTGCGTTTGCGGGAACATATCAACCGGTTGAACTTTGGTTACTTTGTATTTTTCTTTCATTAGCGCCAAATCCCTGGCCTGGGTCGCGCTATTGCAGCTAACGTAAACAATTTTTGGCGGAGCTACCTGTAAAAGTTGTTCAACCACCTGTTTGTGCATACCATCGCGGGGGGGATCTGTAATAATAACATCGGGTTGCCCATGTTCTTCTATAAACACATTGTTGAACACATTTTTCATATCGCCAACAAAGAATTCCGTATTTGAAATGTTGTTGTGCAGCGCATTGGACTTGGCATCTTCAATAGCTTCGGGAACGGATTCCACCCCAACCACTTTTCTGGCGTTTTTGGAGATAAACTGGGCAATGGTTCCAGTGCCCGTATACAGATCGTATACCAATTCCTCTCCGGTAAGTCCAGCAAAATCAAGTGCTACTTTATAAAGTTCGTAGGCTTGGGCCGAGTTGGTCTGATAAAACGATTTTGCATTGATTTTGAATTGAAGCCCTTCCATTTCCTCAAAAATATGATCACGACCTGCATAGCAAATCACCTCTTGATCATAAATGGTGTCGTTTCCTTTGGAATTGATGACGTAAAGCAATGCAGTTATCTCCGGGAATGTTTCCTTTAAATGATTCAGGAGCAATTCGCGATACTCCTTATTTTCTTCAAAGAACTGGATAAGAACCATAATTTCCCCTGTGGATGATGTCCTAATCATAAGGGTTCGCAAAAGTCCTTCTTGTCTTCTTGGGTTAAAAAAGGTTAATCCAATTTTGTTGGCAAAGTTTTTCGTTTCCAATCGTATGGCATTGGAAGGATCTTTTTGCAAATGGCACTTTTTAATGTCCAATATTTTGTCCCACATGCCAGGAATATGGAATCCCAAAGCATTCCTATCTTCAATTTCAATGTCGGAGTTGATTTCTTCCTGAGTCAACCATCGACTATCGGAAAAAGAGAACTCCATCTTGTTTCGGTAAAAATATTGTTCTTTGGAACCCAAAATAGGTGTTGTCTCGGGTAGCTCTAGGTTTCCTATGCGTTTTAGGTTGTTCTCGACTTCTTTTTGCTTAAAATGGAGCTGGTGTTCGTAGCCCATATGTTGCCATTTGCATCCTCCACATACACCGAAGTGCTCACAAACAGGTTCTGTTCTTTTGTCGGAAAGTGTATGGAAGTTGGTGGCAACGCCCTCAAAATAGGCTTTTCGTTTTTTGGTGGTCATCACATCCACTACATCACCGGGCACGGCATTGGTCAAGAAAATTATCCGTCCGTCCGGGGCCTTGCCCACGGATTTTCCCTTTGCACCGGCGTCGACTACTTCTACCTTTTCAAACGTTTTTCTCCTTCTATTTTTACGCATGCCGCAAAAGTAAGTTCTTTTTGGTATTTCACAGAACGCAGCCTCTTAAATTGCATCTAAACTTTCGGTTGTTCAAGTGTGAATCCACGCTCAGAAAATTACATTTTCATTAATTAATTTGTAATTTGCGGGCACTCCAAGGGATGATTTCTCTCCCACGCTGCTTTTTCGCCCCGATCACTGTTGGGACTTCGAAAGAATAAAGGTACAGTAGGAATGGTTATTTTATCAATTTTAATCATTTAATGAAATGGCTGTTTTAGAGCATTTAACATCGCAGCAAGCGATAGAACTGGAAAACAAATACGGAGCGCACAATTATCACCCGTTGCCTGTTGTTTTGAGCAAGGGTGAAGGTGTTTATGTCTGGGATGCGGAAGGAAAGAAATACTATGATTTTCTCTCCGCTTATTCTGCAGTGAACCAAGGACATTGTCACCCAAAAATTGTGGGTGCCATGGTAGAGCAGGCAAAAAGATTGACCTTGACTTCCCGTGCTTTTTATAATGATATGTTGGGGAAGTACGAGAAATTTGCGACCGAAACCTTTGGTTTTGATAAGTTGTTGCCCATGAACACTGGGGCGGAGGCCGTTGAGACCGCTTTGAAGATTTGTAGAAGATGGGCATACCAAAAGAAAGGTATACCCGAGAACCAAGCCAAGGTGATTGTTTGTGAAAATAACTTTCACGGTAGAACGACCACAATAATTTCTTTTTCCAATGATGAAGTGGCACGAGAAAATTATGGTCCTTACACCGAAGGATTTGTAAAAATCGAGTACGATAATTTGATAGCCTTGGAAAATGCCCTTAAAAGCAATCCGCACGTTGCAGGCTTCTTGGTGGAACCAATACAGGGCGAAGCAGGGGTTTATGTGCCATCCGAAGGATATTTAAAACAGGCCAAGATCCTTTGTGAACAATACAATGTGCTTTTTATCGCGGATGAAGTACAGACCGGCATTGCCAGAACGGGCAGGTTATTGGCAACTTGTGGCAATTGTTCATGTCCAGATAAAAATTGTAGTGGTACACCAGAAGTAAAACCCGATATCCTGATTTTGGGCAAAGCCCTTTCTGGGGGCGTATACCCTGTTTCGGGTGTTTTGGCCAACGATGATATTATGGAAGTGATCACCCCAGGAAGTCATGGAAGTACTTTTGGAGGTAATCCTGTCGCTGCTGCCGTGAGTACGGCTGCTTTGGAGGTGGTGAAAGAAGAGAACCTGGCGCAGAATGCCGAAGAATTGGGGGAATTGTTCCGTGAAGAACTAAATAAATTTATCCCAACTTGTGATTTGGTGGTGAAAGTTAGAGGCAAGGGATTGCTCAATGCTATCGTAATCAACGATACCGAAGATAGTTCCACAGCTTGGGATATTTGTATGGCCTTAAAGGAAAATGGCTTGTTGGCAAAACCAACGCATGGCAATATTATCCGTTTTGCGCCACCTTTGGTGATGAACCGCGAGCAATTGATGGATTGTGTATCCATTATTATAAAAACGCTAGAGGGCTTTACCAAATAAGTAGGAAAGATTGATTTTTTATTAAAATAAAAATGCGGGTGAATTCACCCGCATTTTCTTTATGTATCGTTGGAAATAACATCAGTTATAAAAACCAATATCCTAATCCCACGGTTAAATAATTTCCTCTAAGTTTTACATCTTCACTTCCTGTATATGAGTTGTTCAATTGGAAAGTGTAGCGTGCTTCAACAAAAAAATCTTCTGTAATATCATACCCTATTCCTCCGGCAATATCAAACTCAAAACTGCTGATTTCATCTGGGATATCATCTTCCAGGGAGAAAACCAATTGTGGACCAGCCTGAAGGTTGAATTTTTCTGAAATGGCAAATTTACCTAAAATGGGAAGGAATAATGCGCTGGCCTCATTTACATTGACATAGAGAAGTTCAGGTTGGATGTTGAAGTTTTCAGCAACCCCAAAATCCGCCGCTGCACCAAAATAAAATCCCGATTCGGAATCCGAAATGCTGATTCCTTCCGCTTTTACGCTGCCACGGGCATTAAGATAACCTGCTGTTGCTCCAAACCTAACGTCTTGGGCTTGTGAGGAACAAACGAACCCCACTACTGCAAGGCCTACAAAAAAAAGTTTTTTCATGTTTAATTAAATTTATGTTACGGAGGTAAATATAGCGATATAATTAATTGTAAGATTATATCTACAAAAAAAGTAATGGGTTGGATTTTGAGAAAAATACTTTAACACACAGCGGCTTCCACTAAACGAAGCTGTTTTTTATAAGCATTGAAGCTTGCTTCAATACCAATGGGAAGGGTAGAGTTTTGGGGAATGTGTCCGAAACTCATCCCATAAACTGCGGGAATTCCCAATGGAGAAATTCTATCCATAATAACTTCTCTGAGCGTAAAATTCTCGGTGGTTCGTTTGCGATCGCAACCTTTGCATACCCCGAAAATAATTCCCTTGGCCTTGGTAAAACTTTCAACATTGGCCAGTTGGGTAAGCATACGGTCTATGCGATAGGGAGCTTCCTCAACATCTTCCAACAGTACAAGTTTGTCGGTAAAGTCGATTTCGTAAGGAGTTCCTATCATAGCGGCCACCAAAGTTAAACTGCCTCCAACGAGTTCGCCCTGTCCAACTCCGGGATTAATGGTGTACCGATAGTATTCGCTGTTTCGGTATTGTTTTGGATCTTTCAGAATGGCATTTTTGATGGGCAAGGTTTCCTGTGGATCCATCAAAACTTTTTTAAAATAGGCCTGACTGTATTCGTTATCCAGTGTTTTGCCCACAGGCCCGTGGAAACAAACCAAACCGGTTTTTTGGTAGATCGTGTTGATCAAAGCAGTAATATCGCTAAAACCAATCAATGCCTTTGGGTTGTTTTCAATGGTATCATAGTCCAATTTATCCAAAATACGGGTGCATCCATAACCGCCTCGGGCACAAAGTATGGCATCAATATCTGGATTGGTGAACATTTCGTTTAAATCCTTTGCCCGCTCTTCATCTGTATTGCTGAAATACCCATGATTACCCTTAATACGATCCGTATAGTAGGTTTTAAAGCCCATTTTTTGCAATGTATCGACTGCAAGATAAAGCGCTTCGGGTTTTACCGCAAAGCCTGGTGCGACCAAGCCAATGGTGTCCCCTAAATTTAATTTTTTGGGTTTTGTTTTGGATTTGGGTTTGGAAAAAGATTCATTGCTCCACGCTTTTTGGTGCAAAAGGGTAAGGGCACCTAATGCAGTGGCAGATTTTAAAAAGCTTCTTCTTTTGGACATTTGAAAAGGGATTATGCAACGCAAAGATAAACATCCATCAAACCTAAAAGAAAAAGATTAATCAATCACTGTTTCTTTCATCCCTTCGCAATTGTCTCTGAATTTTTCGAATGGCCGATTCAATGGACTTTTCAGGCTCTATAATGTTGTATTCACCCCAAAAGTTAGGGTCGGAGAATCCTGAAGCTTCATCACTGAGAATAATGGACTCCCTGATTCTTTGACGATATTTGGGTCTTTCGGCCTTAGTGACTTTTTCCCAGTCCGTAATGGCCATTTCAGCGGTCATACTGTATTGGGAATTGAACCATTTATCGGCCCAGTCCACTTTAAACTCCATAAATACGCTACTGTAACCGTAGAACCATTTCCCGTCTTTTTCCCGATAATCTACCCTATATGCGACTTCGGTTGGCCAAACATCCACTTTGGCAGGCTTTTTTCGAACAAAAAGTTGTGCTGCCAGGTTTCTATCAGTAATGTTCAGGGAAAAAATGGCTCCTGTCAAAATTTTGTTTTCCACGTCGATATATAGTTCACCTTGGTACAAAGGTTCCAAAATTCCTTCGTATTGATCGAATTTGATTACATAGATCAATCTATCGTTTGTTCTGGTGGAGCGGTCAAAAGTGAATTTATAATTGGTCAAATCCTCTTCTGCAAAGATGTATTGTGGATATTTCATCATATCAACATACAGCGTGTTGTAAGGTCCTCCTTGTAGTTTGAGTGCAACCGTGTCCAGTTTGCTGTAATCCGTACTCTTTCTTGCTTTATATAGTTCAACGGCATCATCTCTTCCAATGCTATAGGGTGTTTTGTACACGTTGACCACGGCCTCGGCCAAAGAGACGTTCTTTCTTCTTCTTTTAATGGTTTCTCTGTAAAATGCCGTCATTAAGGTGGGATCCTCAAAGTAATTCTCCCCTCTGTTTTTCAAGGTTTCTTTTACCTGGGCCAACGCGTCTTTTGGTGCATTGATGTTTACCTCCGACAATTGCGTGGCCGATACTTTCAATGAAATCTCGTTACCTTCCCGCCCAAGGCTGGAAATGGGGATTATTTTGGTTTTATATCCCAAAAAAGAAACTACCAGATTTTTATTGATATGCTCTTTGGGCACTTTTAGGAGAAAATTACCTTCCGTATTGGTTATGGTGCTAATATTGGTGCCTTCCACCGTGAGGGTGGCAAAAACCAAGGACTTATTGCTCGACTCCTCCTTGACCTCTCCACTATATTCATTATAATCCACTCCAGTTTCCTCTTGTTGAAACGACAAAGCTTTGTTAGGACTAAACATGATCAATCCGACCGCCAAGAGCAAAAGCGCTTGGGATTTTACTTTTAAAATAAATGATGGGGTTCTCAATAACATATGCGCAATTTTTCTTTTTTCCATTTTATTAAATATACAAAAAAATACACATAAGTTTTTCCCTAACTTTAGTTAAAAAGCCCAATAATTCACTATGAATCAGAAAGAAGGGGTTTGTTTTAGTCCACCATAAAGAGCGCATTGGCAAAGAACAACTTACCGTTTTCCCAAAACCCTCTGAACAGGGGATTGTCCACCATATAGATTACCTGTCCACGACCGTGGCTTTCCACTCCGAAGACCAAGGTCTCCGAAATTCTTTTTTGTGCTTCGGTGCCTGCAAAACCAGAAAATGGCTTGGTGTTTTGTTCCAGGTACACTGCGTTGCCGTTGTCGAGGTATGCATAAGCACTGCTTCCCAGTTTTAAAGAGAAATAATCGGAACCATAGCCATACGCCAATGGATTGGAGTTGTCTACTTTGGTTTTAAAGATAGCTCCGGTTATTGCTCCTTTGATACGTTCTCGCTCCCAATCTTTATAGGGTTGGGGTGTATTGTCGCTGGTGTCTTTTTCCATTTTCTTTTTTTCGATTCCGAATCCTTTTTCGCCGTCAAGTGCATCAATGGAGCCGCCCATGGCAATTATTTTTCCGCCTTGCCTAACCCAATCTTTAAGTTTGGATAGCTGGTCTTCGTTAAAATGATTCCCGTATCGTCCATCTGGTAGAACCAAAATGTTGTACTCGTTCAGGTCCACACGGTTTGCATATTCGTCATCGATCACGGTGAGCGGATAATGCAATTGCTGCTCAAAAAAGTGCCAGATTTCCCCAAATCTTAAGGTTGAAGTAGGTCCGCCGGAAAGCACGGCAACTTTGGGTTTGGTGACCATTTGAATGGATGAGGAACCAAAATCTTTTCCGGTATCTACAAAACCGGTGCTTGTGGGTATAATTTCTTTTTCAAATTTAGCAGTAATGGTTTGTAGGGTTTGGGTAAAATCGTCTTTATTCTCATTATCACCTTTGGTGATGATCAAAGTACCACGCTCAAAGGATTTGCCTTCAATACTGAAAGGATGGTCTGCTTTACGAACTCGTATGCCTTCATTTAAAAGTGCGGCCAAAAAGCGGGCGTCATCCATACTGTTCCAATCGGTGAGATATGCATAGCTTCCATTATTTATATTGTAAGAAGTTGTGGTTTCCTGCACATTTTGGGCAGAAACCGAAGATGTGGAAGCCACAGCATCCAACCCGTAGGCATAAGGCAAAGACCATGCGGTAATGTCGTAGGTCAAGGAATCCGAAAGTTTGGCATTGGGCTCGAACAATACCTTTACCAAAGTTCCCTTGGGTTGGTCGGTGGAAACCACCATACCATTTTTATTGATGGACAGGCTTCCGTTGCTGCCTGTGCTGTAACTATGTCCCCTATAGGATCCACTTACAAGGTCTCCATATTCAATGTTGTGTTTTTCCAAAAGGGATTTAAGGGCATTCAATTTGTCCTTGTCACCTTTGAGCACATAGCTTTGGTACTTGAATTCTTTATTTTGATGAAACTTTCTGAATTCCTCATTTAATTTCTCCGCGTTTTTGGAAGAAACTTCAACGGTGGAAAGCCCTGTGGTAAAATGATGGGCAATTCTATCTTTTAAGGTAAGGGTATCTCCGATGGCAGTTATTACACCAAGACCTGCTCTTCCACTACCGCCCTGCTCGTAGGTCATTCCTATAGAGCCGTTGTAGATGGGGTAGGTATCACCATAACTTGGGTACAATAGGTCAAAAACCTCTTTGGTGAAGTAAAACCAGCCGTTGGCATCAAAATATTTGGCGTGATTTCTACCAAGGGTTACTTGAAAATCGCGTTGGAAATCGGTGATCACCTCATGATAGGGTTCTGCCGCAGGTGCAAAATAATAGGGGTTGTTTACACCTTGTTCATGGAAATCCACATGAATGTGGGGCAACCATTGATTGAACATTTTTAGTCGTTGCTGACTTTCCACCTGGGTAAGCCATGCCCAGTCACGGTTCAGGTCGAACATATAGTGGTTGCTACGTCCGCTCCACCAACCCTCATGGTGTTCCTTGCTGTTCGGGTCCACTTGGTAGGGCGTGTTTTTATATTGATTGTACCAGTTGCTGTACCGATCTCGCCCATCCGGGTTGATACAGGGGTCCATGATCACCACCGTGTTTTCTAAGTAAGAACTCTTTTTGGTCAAAAGTTCATATATGGTCTTCATGGAAGCTTCGGTACTTACGCTTTCGTTTCCGTGAACATTATAGCTCAACCAAACAATTGCCTTGGAAGCATTTCCCGTTCCTTCGGTATCTTTTAGGTGCTCTTGCCTAATGCTTTCCAGGTTGGCCAGGTTTTCTGCTGAGGAGACATAGGCCAAAATCAAAGGCCTGCGTTCGTTGGTTTTGCCATAAACGGTAAGTTGTACTCTGTCTGGATCAGATTCCGCTAAATATTCGTAATAATCCACCACTTCATGATGGCGGGTAAACTGTGTTCCGAGTTCGTACCCCAAAAATTCTGAAGGGGATTTCAATTGTTGGGCCGATAGGGAAATTGATACTAAAAGAATGAGGGAAAATAAAAATCTGGTCATGCTGGAATTAATTGGTTTTACCAAATTTACTAATAAATTGAAGCTGAATCCTAATTTTGTAGAGTTACCCCCTAAAAGGATATAAAATTCAATTAACGTATTTTTGGGATGAGAAAAAAAGAAGAGACTTATCTTTGAAAACCTCATTGCAGTTTTAATGGAAGTAGAATGTATACCCTTTAAGGAGACCGGTTATTTTTCCCAATTAATTTGTGACTATCTAGATCAGAAAAAAGATTTATCTCCCTTTTTTAGTAGATATCCTTTGCCCGAAAACTTCGGTGATCAAATCCAAGAAAAGGCCGCAAACTATCCAAAAGCGAATCGAAAAGTTTTGGTCGATGCTTTAAAGAAGCAATATCAAGGTGTTGAGGTTTCCAAAGGAACCCAGAAAAATATTGATGCGTTGTCCAAGGAGAACACATTTACGGTGGTCACCGGACATCAGCTGAATTTGTTTACAGGACCGTTATACTTCCTTTATAAAATTGTTTCAACCATCAATTTGGCCAAACAACTCAATAAGGAACATCCAAAAAACCACTTTGTGCCGGTATATTGGATGGCCACGGAGGACCATGATTTTGATGAGATCAATTATTTTAATCTGCATGGAAAAAAGGTGCTTTGGAACAAAAAAGCATCTGGAGCGGTAGGTAGGTTATCTACCCAAGGCTTGGAAGAGGTGTTCGAGATATTTTCTGCGGAACTTGGCAATCTTGGGTTGACGGATAACTTGAAGGAGTTGTTCAAAAAAGCATATTTGGAGCATTCCACCCTTACTGAAGCCACTCGCTACTTGGCCAATGCATTGTTTGCGGACCAAGGATTGGTGATTGTGGACGGTGATGATAAAAGTTTGAAGGAATTACTTGTCCCTTATGCAAGAATGGATATGCTGGATCATACTCCCTATGAGAAAATATCCGAGACCATTGATGCACTGGGCGAGGCTTCCCCCGACTATAACATTCAAGTGAACCCACGGCAAATCAATTATTTCTACTTAAAAGATGGCCTTCGGGAGCGAATCATCTTGAAAAAGGGAAAATACCATGTGATCAACACCCATATCGATTTTACCGAGGAAGAACTTTTAAAGGAACTTGACGAGCACCCCGAACGGTTTTCACCCAATGTGGTGGCACGTCCGTTGTACCAAGAAGTGATCTTACCGAACCTCTGTTACATTGGCGGGGGAGGGGAATTGGCCTATTGGTTGGAACTAAAATCTTATTTTGATGAGGTTGGGGTAACTTTTCCCATGCTTATGCTTCGAAATTCGGCTTTGCTGATAACGGAAAAACAATCCGAAAAGGTAGCAAAGATGGGCTTGAAAACATCCCATTTGTTTATGAAACAACATTCGCTCATCAACAAAAAGATACGGGACATTTCCAATATTGATATTGATTTTTCGCCCCAGAAAAAATTGTTGGAAGAGCAGTTCCAACATATGTACGAACTGGCAGAACAAACGGACAAAAGCTTTTTGGGAGCCGTAAAGGCACAAGAGGTGAAGCAGAAAAAAGGCTTGGACAATTTAGAAAAACGCTTGTTGCGGGCACAGAAAAGAAAACTCAAAGATCATGTAGTGCGTTTAACTGATCTGCAAAATGAATTGTTTCCCAACCAATCATTGCAAGAAAGACAATTGAATTTTTCGGAAATATATCTGGAAATGGGGGAAGATTTAATTCCTCTAATGTTAGATACTTTAAATCCGTTTTCTCAAGACTTTATCATCATAAAGCACAAATAATTGGGAGTAATCTTTTAGTGATAATTTAATTTTTCAAATAAAAAATGAAAACCATGGTAGGGTATTTCTATCCATAGTTGTTTCATAATTGTAAATAGCTATGAAAATTTAAATTTTGAGTTGGTTAACTCATATGTTTAGGTTGGTTTTGATTTTATTTTAAAAGCCCCGGAGTGGTTCCCGGGGCTTTTTGTTTTTTACAATTTTATGTTTGTTTAGAGCTTGATTTTTATTGATTTTGTTTGGTTCTGGCTTTTGCATCTTCCATAAGTTTGTTTAGAGCACCATTGGCATTACAGTCACCAATCTCTGGTCTTGAAACTTCAATCAGTTCATTTTTATCGAAAATATTAAAACTACCCACTTCTTTCTCCTCTCCGTTGATGATGATAAAATGAGCGAATTCCTTGGTGTCGTGGTTGTACGTAAATCCGGCTCCACCAATGCCATTGGTCAGTTCCTGAACACACGCCTCCACGTTATCTTTTAATCCTTCCAACTCTTCCACTGTTGGCAACTGGTCAACAATGTCCTGTGCTTCTATCCGAATGCCATCCGCCTCTTCAATATATTTAACATTGTCCGCAGCTTCCAAGAGTTGTGCTTTTTGACTGCTTGTAAGTACGGTCTCATTAATGGTTACACTTCTTGATGCAGTCATGGTCCAGAGATCGCCACAGCCAAAAGTGGGATGTCCATGGATTATGGTTACCGAAAATGTCCTGTTGATTCTATCTAGACCGGCCAAATCGCGCAAAGCAGCTTCCAATTCGGTTCTGGTAGTTGCATTGTCGTTAGATTCATTGACTGCATTGCGTAACCTTGTCAATGCATTTCTGTGTCCTCGGACAATGGCGTCAATCTGTCCGGAAAGATTATCGCTGCAAAGTATTCTGTTATAATCGCTCAAATAGGAATTGATCGTATTCCTTCCTGTGGTTATTCCAGCATCAACAGCATCATCAATGGCAGCATTTGCTTGATCAATGATTCCAGGCAAAGCAGCCCTCAAACCTCTTAAACTGAGTTCCAAATCATATTGCGTCTCTGCATCTTCAAGTTCCTGTATTGCATTTTGCGTGGCTTCAATGGCCGCATCGATTTGGGAAGTAACCGTCTCAGAGATGCCATCGGAAAAATTATCGGGCTTTGTGGCGATGCATTTGGTTTCATTTGTTGTATATACCGCCGATGCACCCCAAACATCGTCACCTGAATACACTTCTCCCTGCATGGTAAAAGCATCTGGGGTAGCCCTTACAGAACCCTCCATGCCTTGGTTGCCCGTGGGCATTTCAATTTTAAAGGATCCGGACAATCCGATATCGAAGTTGCCCGTTTGTTCAACAAAACCATAGGCATTTATGTCTCCATCGGGCATCAGGGGGATAAACTCCGGCCACCAGGATAAATCGGGGTCAACCAAACCATTAATAAAGGCTTTGGCTGTTACACCATCGTTGGTGGAAGCTTCAGCGACCACTGCTGCACTGCCCGAACCAATTGGGAAACCAAACGATATGAAAGAGGTTATTTCCATGGACAAGTCAAGTTTACCATTGATACCTGCCCTATAGTTTGCTCCAAAATCCGACTCCATTGGTTCGTTAAAATCAAGATCAGCACTGAAACCCCTGTTTTGGAAATACATACCAGAGGCCTCCAATAATTTAAAGAATGAAACTGTTCCACCGGTAACCTGATTGGCTTGGAACGAAACAACATTCCCTTGCACCGGATTGGTAGGTTCGTACATAAAGTTGGAACCAAAGGATCCTCCAAAACTCACACTGGACAATTTATTATGGCTTGAACTGTTGTCTCCGTTGGAATTGTCACTGTTGTTATCGTTGCCACCCAAGGCATCACCTCCTAATGAAAAGAAGAACATGGGGTCTGTATAATCTGCAATGAATGTAATATGTCCGCCCACAGGCGCCTCTATGGAGAGCGGTTTATGAGCGTCGGGATCGTTATTGACTCCAAGTTTTAATTCCAATCCAGCTGAAACTGCAAAAACAAAATAAGAGCGTTCATCCACCAGTTTAATTTCAAAATCACGATTCTCATTCAGAAATTTACCTGTAAAGAATCCAATATCTGCTTGAACAGGTGTTTCAAATTCAAAGTAGTTGGTAGGTGCAGGTATTTCTGAGGTACCGCTGATACTTTTTAGCGTGCCATCATCATTAAATTGAACATCGAGGTCTGCTTTGGCAAAAACGATGGTTTCTTCCTCGGTGTTCAGGCTAAGGGAACCGTCAACAAGATAACCGTTTTCCGTTTCCGTTACAGTTCCCTCAGGGTTCAGGTCATCATCTGTTATTGCATCACCGGTGTCTATACTGGTACATTGATCGGGGCATTGATTGGGGTTGCCACAAGGATTTTCTTCGCAAGGGTCGTTAGCGATAGGTTCTATTCCACTTTCTTTTCCGCAGGAAACAGTCAATGCCACTAAGAACAATAGGCAAATTCTGTTCAATGGTTTTAGTTTTGTTTTCATATCTTTTTGTTTTGTGGTTGAATGTGATTGCTGTTTTGTGTGACTTACTCGGTAACGGTCTGCAGCCCTTAGCCGAGCAAGACCACAAAACGGTGTCAAAAGCTTGACGAAACAAACATAAAGCGCTGATTTTGAGGATGAAAATAATCAGGGGGGACAAAGGGTGGACATCCCAAAAATATGGGTGGGACAAGAAGTGGACGTGCAATAAGCCCTTATAGGCTCAAGACCAGTTCCTGGAGTGAATCTTCTGTTTGGATATTAAGTTTTTTGCGAAGACGGTAACGTGCTTTTTTAATTCCCTCGTGCGAAATATTCAGGATATTGGCAATCTCTTTTGAGGAAAGGTTCATTTTAAGTAATGCCAATAAACGTAGTTCATTCGGTGTAACTTCTGGAAAACGGGCTTTTACATTGCTATTGAAATCTTTATGGACCTCTTCGAAATACCTAGAAAAGTTTTTCCAGTTATTATCATCCTGTAAATCAAAATCAATGGTCCGAATAAGGTTTTGGTATCCAGTATTAACGGACTCTTCTTTTTTTAATGCTTCGGCCTTTTGCTTTATACTTTCCAATACCTCATTCTTTTTGGCCAAGTGCAAGGCGTGGGTTGTCAGTTCCTTCTTTTTAAAATCAAGTTCGGCATCTAGCTTTGCCTTTTCAGCTTTATTTCTTTTTAATTTTTGTCGGACTCCATAAAACCCAAACCCAAGTACCAACACCGAAAGTCCCAAGCCTCCGCCCAAAAGGTATTTTTGGAGTTTGCTGACTTTTGCTTCTTGTTCCAAAAGGGTAATTTGCTGTTCTTTTTTCTCGGTTTCATAAATAGTGCGCAACTCTTCAATTTGTTGCGATTTTGTGGAATTAAAAATAGAGTCATTTAAAATTATGAACTGCTTTTTATCTTCAAGTGCTTTTTGATATTGACCATCGAGTTCATAAGCTAAGGAACGTCCCTTGTATCCATCTTTTAGCTCGACTAAACTTTTTATGGAATCAGCCAGTTGAATGGCTTCGGTATGGTGTTTTATGGATTCCAAAGGTTCGTTTTTTTCCAATGATAAACTTCCCAGCTCATTCAAGGAACTTACACTGTTGTTAGCTGTTGTTTTACCAAGGTCGATACTTTTCTTTAGAAATTGCTCCGCTAGTTCAAGATTGCCTTTTTTACGATTGGCCAACCCTAGATTATGGTAGCAGATGGCTTCAAAGCCTTTTCTTCCAGAATTTATCGAGATTTCCAAACTTTTTTTGAAATGCTCAATTCCTTTATCAATATTGTCAAGGCCTAAATATGCATAGCCAATTTCGGTATGTGTGATGCACTCCCAAAGGTGATTCTCTTGGTCTTCAAAAATTTCCAGCCCTTCCATTAGAGGCTCTAAGGCAGCTTCATCGTTCCCGCGCAAACTTTCAATTCTTCCCATGCCTACCAACATGTCTGCACGTTGTCTTGGATGTGGCTTTTTTAGAGAATCCAATCCGCTGAGGCCTGCTAACATATGTTTTATTCCCAATTCGTAAACCCCTTTATCCATATAGATGGTTGCAATCTCTCTATTGGTTTCAGCAATACGAATACCACTTTTCATATCTATCGCGGTTTGCATTACATCCCTGTATAAGGCAATGGATTCATCAAAGTTTCCTGACAGTTGCTCTACCTTCGCAAGACCATTGAGGGTTTTAAACATCCCAGCCTTGTTTTTGATGGTTTCCCAGATAGGTTTGGCAAGTTGAAAGTAATGTCTAGCGGAATCAAAAGAGTAGGTGCGACGAAAATAGTTGCCATAATTAAAGAGTGCGTCACCTTCCCCTTTTTTATAATCGAATGCCTTGGATAACCGAAGTTGCTCTTTAACGTAGGGCAATACGTCCTCCGGTTTCTTTTTTTGAAATACTTCGTAATAGAGATGGTCAAGCGTTTCAATTTTATTGATACCCTCGCTTTGGTTTTGATAAACCGTAAGAAGACTATCGAGTGTCGAATCCTTTTGTGCAAATAAAAGACTGGTCGAAAGCAAAAGAAGGCCACCCAAAACGTGGGATATGGTTTTCATGGAGGCTGATTTGCTAACTAAAATAAACATTTTAGCCCAACTTTTTGAAAAAGAGAGGTTTGAGCTATTGAAGAATGCTTTGGTAAATTTTTTAGAACAAATCCTTGAAATGTGATTTTACTTCGAACAGTGTAGCCTCCTTCATGGTATTGAACCTAATATCCGCATGGCCCACACGCTCTTCAGGACCTATGCCAACGCTATGGAACTTTCCCGCTTTGGCCGCATCGATTCCTTTCTCCGCATCTTCGAAAACAATGCAGTTTTCGGGCTGCAGGCCTAATTTTTCCGAAGCGTACAAGAAAATATCCGGGGCCGGTTTGCTTTTGGAAACGCTGTTGCCATCACCAATTACATCAAAAAAATGGGAGGCTTTAAGCTGTTTTAACACCTTTTGAGCGTTTTTGCTCGCACTGCCCAAGGCCACACTGAACCCTTCCGACCTTAAATGGGTCAAAAGCTCTCGGGCACCGGGCAAATAATCTTCTGGTGTCATATCGTCCAGACTTTCCACATAGATGTCGTTCTTTTTAGTGGCCAGTTCAACCACCGTATCATCATCCAAGGATACCCCATTGTGGTCCATAATCACTTTAATGGAATCCATTCTTGAAATCCCTCTCAATTTTTCATTCAGGTCACGGTCAAATTGCCAACCCATATCGTCGGCCAATTTTTTCCAAGCAGCGTAGTGAAGTTCTGCGGTATCGGTAATCACGCCATCCAAATCAAAAATGAATCCCTTAATCATGGTCAATGCTTTTTAAAGAACAAAGAAATAATGAAAACCATTAAGAAAAAAACTAGATAAGGTTATGCTTTTTTCGAATGAAAATGTATGATAAACCTTAACCGATTGAATTGTTAATAACCCTTGGGAATAACTTGATGGAAAAAGTTGTCTTAAATAACCTTTAAAAGATACTTTTGCAACTAAAGCAAATTGCTATTTTTGTCCATGCATAACAACGTACTCATCCTAGACTTTGGTTCCCAATACACACAACTGATCGCAAGACGCGTTAGGGAACTTAACATTTATTCAGAGATTAAACCTTATAACAAACTGCCGGAAGATTTGTCGGAGTATAAGGCTGTTATACTTTCCGGTTCTCCATCTTCAGTGCGTTCGGAACAGGCTCCCCATCCTGATTTATCGGGAATAAAAGGCAAAAAACCTTTACTGGGAATCTGCTATGGTGCACAATATTTGTCCCATTTTAATGGGGGGAACGTGGCACCATCGGCCACCCGTGAATATGGTAGGGCCAATTTATCCTATGTAAATACAGAGGATGATTTTTTGCAAGATATTGGAGAGGGTAGCCAGGTATGGATGAGCCATAGCGATACCATTAAGGAACTTCCGGAAGGAGCCATACGTTTGGCAAGTACCCACGATGTGGAGAACGCTGCCTATAAAATTGATGGTGAAGCGACCTACGGAATTCAATTCCACCCTGAAGTATACCACACCACTGACGGTAAAAAGCTTTTGGAAAACTTTTTGGTGAACATTGCCGGACTGGAACAGGATTGGACGCCAGATGCCTTTGTGGAAACAACGGTGGAAGAACTAAAGGAGGAAATCGGTGATGAAAAAGTAATTTTGGGACTGTCCGGTGGAGTGGATTCCAGCGTGGCGGCCATGTTGTTGCATAAAGCTATTGGAGACCATTTGTACTGTATTTTCGTAAACAACGGGTTGCTTCGTAAAAATGAGTTCGAAAGTGTCTTGGACCAATATAAAGATATGGGGCTTAACGTAAAGGGCGTGGATGCTTCGGCACGCTTTTTGGACGCTTTGAAGGGAGAATCCGATCCTGAAGGAAAAAGAAAAATCATTGGCAGGGTCTTTATTGAGGTTTTTGATGACGAATCGCACAAGGTGGAAAATGCAAAATGGTTGGCACAGGGAACCATTTATCCAGATAGGATTGAATCGGTTTCAGCGAGCGGAGGACCATCAGCAGTAATAAAAAGTCATCACAATGTAGGAGGATTGCCCGATTATATGAAATTGAAAGTAGTGGAGCCCTTGAAAATGTTGTTCAAAGATGAGGTGCGAAGAGTAGGGGCAAGTATGGATATGCCAGCGGAAATTTTAGGAAGGCACCCATTTCCAGGTCCTGGTTTGGGAATCCGTATCTTGGGGGACATTACCCCGGAAAAGGTGGCCATTTTGCAAGAAGTGGATGCCATTTTTGTTGATGGATTAAAAAAATGGGGACTTTATGACAAGGTTTGGCAGGCCGGAGCCATGCTTTTGCCCGTAGATAGCGTAGGAGTTATGGGAGATGAACGTACCTACGAAAAATGTGTGGCCCTAAGAGCCGTTGAAAGTACCGATGGTATGACAGCCGATTGGGTAAATTTACCCTACGAATTCCTACAAAAGACCTCTAATGATATAATAAACAAGGTTAAAGGCGTTAATAGAGTGGTGTATGACATTAGCTCAAAACCACCGGCAACTATAGAATGGGAATGAAAAAACATATGTTACAACTGGTTTTTACCGTGGTCCTTTTGTTGGCCATGGTTCCGGTTTCTGCACAAAACTACGCAACGCATGCTGTAAAAGAAGGGGAAACGCTTAAAAGCATTTCTCAACAATACCGGGTGACCCCTTATAGTATCTTGCAGGCCAATAAGGAAATCAAAAGTGCTTCCGATGTAAAGGAAAACACCATTCTTATAATTCCTTTGAATGGACAAACTGCAGAAAAGAAAACGGAGACCAAGGAGGAAGAGCAAGAAGAAGAGGTGAAGCCAATTCGTTTTGTTCGGCACAGGGTACGAAGAAAGGAAACCCTCTTTGGATTAACCCAGAAGTACAATATTACCGAAGATCAGCTCAAACGATACAATACCAATTTGTATTCCGAAACCCTTGATCGGAGAATGATACTCCAGATTCCTGTATTTCCAGAGGTTGATCCCGATGAAGAAAAAGAACTGGACTTTGAGATCTATACCGTTCAACCCAAAGAAACCCGTTGGAGCATTGCACACAAATATGGTATAAGTGTGGACAGCCTTTTGGTATTGAATCCCGAGTTGGACAAAAACACCAATTATTTGGCCGCTGGGGAAGAATTGAAACTGCCGAGACCAAAAGGAGATAGTCTCAAAGAACAAAAAACGGAAATTTTCACTTCGTATACGGTACCACCAAAAATGACCCTTTACAGTTTGGGAAGAACGTATGGTATTCCAACGGATTCCATTGTTAGGTTGAACCCCGAGATTGTTAAAGAGGGTGGCCTCAAAGAAGGCATGGTGGTTCGATTGCCAAAAAAGAAGGACGATAAAGGAGAGGTAAACACCGAAAACTTCATTTTTTATGAAGTAAAGCCCAAGCAAAACATTTTTAGAATCACCCAAAACCTGAAAATCACACGAGATGAGTTGTTCCGTTTGAACCCCGCCTTGGAAAATGGCCTAAAAGCGGGAATGGTTTTAAAATTGCCCAAAGAAAAGGCTGAAGAATTAGAAGTGAAGAATGCCTTGGTACTGGATAAAATCAATTTGATAGATAGCATCAACGTAGAGAACAGGCCAAAGTTGGTCTTTATGCTTCCGTTTAGATTGGACAAGGTCAATGTGAACGATACCGAGAAGGCCGAAGAGCTTATCAAAAACCGCAGGGACCTTGCCTTGAGCCTTGGATTTTACACAGGGGCCATGGTAGCTTTGGATTCCATTAAAAAACTAGGGGTTTCAGTAGATGTAAAAACCTACGATACCCAATTGGACCAGGCTAAGGTAAAGGAAATTTTGTTTAGGGAGACCTTGACAGGCGTAGATGCCATTATTGGCCCATTGGCTGCAGGACCGTTGGATGAAGTGGCCGTTAAAGCTGCTGGCAAAAATATTCCCGTAATCGCTCCGATTTCTTCCGACAGCAAATTGAGCCATAGCAACGTGTTCTTTTCTGTGCCAAGAGATGTGGTGCTTCGTGAAAAAATGATATCCTATATGGAAAAAATCCACAAGGATGAGAACATCATCATTATCGCGGACTCCACCCATCAAGTAGCACACGATTCCATATTGAGTAAATTTCCTTCGGCGCAAATAGCCAAGGTGATTGATAACAGGTCGCTGCACTTGGATGAATTTTTGGTTCAGCTTTCCGAGGATAGGGAAAACTGGGTGTTTTTGGAAACAGATCAGCCCAATATGGTGGCCAGTGTTACCTCCATTTTAAATTCTGCAAATGCCAGAGTTGTTGGCGAGGAGGAAGCAAAAGAAATCAAGGTTCGTATGTTTACTACCAGTTACAATGGAGCTTTTGAAGATGATGCGGTTTCCAAAACCCATCTTTCCAATCTAAAATTCACATATCCCTCGCTCTACAAAGAATCAGGTAACGATGCATTTACAAAGGCATATACCCAAAAATATAACGGGGTACTGCCCGATAGATATGCCGTTCGAGGATTTGATGTTACCATGGATGTGCTGCTCAAGCTCGCCTACAAGAAGAACCTGTTTGAAACCTCAAAATATATTGGACTAACGGAGTATGCCGGAAATGGATTTGACTATTTCAATGATTGGGCTTCCGGTTATTTTAATCGTGCCTGCTATATTATGGAGTATGAAGATTTGAGGATAAAAGAAGTCGATATAAAAGATGACAGCAAAAGTAACCTATAACGGAAACCTTAGAACAACCTGTGTTCACCTGCGCTCTGGAAGCGAATACCTGACAGATGCACCTGTGGACAACAACGGCAAAGGAGAGGCATTTTCGCCCACAGATACCGTAGCCACCGGATTGGCCAATTGTATGATGACCATGATGGGCATAAAGGCCCGTGATATGGATGTGGATTTAACGGGTTCCACAGCTGAGGTCACCAAACATATGGCGGCCAACCCCAGAAGGATTTCCAAGATCGAAGTGAAATTTGAGCTGACCTCATCGGTTTCCGAAAAACACAGAAAAATTTTGATGCATACCGCCAATACCTGCCCGGTACATTACAGTTTGCATCCCGACATTGAAAAAGTAATCGATTTTAATTGGGTAAAATAACTGCCATAGGATGCCTTCTTTTACTTGGTTTTTTTGGACTGGCGCAAGAAATCGAGGAGGGAGTTCCGTGGAATGAGAACATACGCCTAACTTGGGCCAAATTTAAGGGGAAAGTACCACCTACCGAAGAATCCGCGGCATCCACGGCCAGCGGCATCAGTTATTCCTATTCGGCCAATCTGTTGCACCACGAGGTTAAACTGGATTTTGAGGTGAACGCTTATTTTTATCCAAACGAATCTTGGTACCGCCCTAAATTGTGCAACGAAAATACCTTGGCCCACGAACAGCTTCATTTTGACATCACTGAGGTTTTTGCGCGTAAGATGCGCGATAAACTTCGAAGGACTTCTTTTTCCGATGATGTAAAAGCGGAGGTACGTAAAATTTATGCTGATATCCTCAAAGAACTGCAAACGTATCAAGAGCGCTATGACTGGGAAACCAATTTTTCCCGAAACAGGGAAAAGCAGTTGGAGTGGAACCAAAAGATTGCAGAAGCCCTTAAAAGTCAATCAAATCCTTAACTTTTAATTCCATGGCATCGGCCAATGCCTTTAAAGTGCAGATGGATGTGTTGATGTCCCCTTTTTCAATTGAGTTTATTTGACTACGAGAAATGTTGGATTCGTAGGAGAGATCATAGGTAGAGATGCCTTTTTGTTTTCTGATTTCCTTGATTCTTTTACCAAGTGCTTTCAGGTATTTTTCATCTCTAATTTTCGTCATGGGTCTAAAGTCTCATATTTTGTTTAGATTTGTAGACCTATATATCGTACTATTTTATGATGAACAATAATCAATTGGACGAGTTGTCCCAAATAATCGAGAATCGTTATGGTACCCCCGAAACTTTGGCGAATTGGTTGGATTTGGGGGTGGAGATGTTGTTTTATGTGGAAGAAGACACCTTTTCCAGAGACGAACTACAAGAAGTGGCCACGGCACTTAGGGGAGTGGTCAGGGTTTTGAGGGGGTAAATGAATGTATAAGGAATTATCATAAGCAGTTTTGTATGCTTATTAATGACTATACAATAAGCAATTATTGATTTTGATTGTTTTCTATAGTATTAGATTTAGTCAAAGAATCAGTGTTTTTTTGAGTGGGTTTTGAAGTTCTAGATTTTTCCATCTCTAATTCCATTTTTTCAATTCTTTTTTCTAGTTGAATATTTTTTTCTGAAGGAGAAAAACCCTTAACAAAATTAAAAATGCTTAATCCTGAACCAAGGGTAGCGAAGGCGAAGAACCACCAAAAAGTATGATATCTATATTTCGAAACCTTAAAGTCAAAAATATCTTTCTTATCAGAGCGTTTTTCTTTTTCAGATTCTATTCGCGAGTATTCAATCCATCCCCCTTTTTTAATTACTCTTTTTCCAAAATGAGTTAATTCTAAAATAGCTTCATTTTCGAATGGCTTTCTTATCAGTTTTAACTCTCTTTCAAGGTGGTTTATGGATTTTCTATATATAATCTCATCTTCATAATTCTCAAAATTTAATTTGAAATTATAAACTTCGGATTCGTTTATTTCATTCAGCAATTTTTCTATTTCAGAATCAATCATTTTCTAAATGTCTATCAAGATTGCATGAATGAATAGTCATATATCACACCGCATAAACCCATCTTTTAGCGCCGCAATCTTATCGTCCCAGGTTACAATAAATTCTTGGGCCACGTAGCCTTTGAATCCGGTGTCGTGAATGGCCTTGATAATGGCAGGGTAGTAAAGTTCCTGTGTTTCATCAATCTCATGCCTGCCGGGAACGCCTGCCGTGTGGTAGTGCCCAAAATAGGGATGATAATTTTGAATACTTCGGATAATGTCGCCTTCTTGGATTTGCATGTGGTAGATATCGAACAACAATTTAAAATTGTCACTGCCCAAATGCTTGCACAGTTCCACGCCCCATAAAGAGTTATCGCACATATAATCCGGATGGTTCACTTGGTTAAAAAGCTCCATTTGGATGACAACACCGTGCTCTTCCGCCAAGGGCATAATTTGGGAAAGTCCGTCCACGCAGTTTTGCAGTCCCACATAATCGTTCATCCCATCACGGTTGCCACTAAAGCAAATCAGGTTGGTATACCCGGCCTCAGCAACTTTCGGAATCATTTCCGTGTAGTTTTTTATGAGCTGCTCGTGGTATTTCGGATTGTTCCAGCCTTTGTCCAGACCAATTTCGGCTCCATTGCACATGGAGCAATGTATGTCGTACTTCTTTAATATGGGCCATCTATCGGGACCTACGAGGTCAATGGCCTTGACACCCAGTTCGTTCAGGGTCTTTAAAAAATCCACTAGGGGAATATCGTTAAAACACCATTCACATACACTATGGTTAATATTGCCCTTGAGTTTAAATTCTTTGGTTGGCCCAGGGCTGTTTGAAGCCAGGGCAGAGGTCGAGGCCAGTCCTGCAGACCCAACGGCAGCAGTGGCTATAAAATTTCTACGTTTCATTTTTCGGATTTGTTCTGGGAAAGATAGTATTTTAGACCTAGATATGGAAATACGCCCCGATTCAAAACAACTCTTGGAACTGGCACATTACAGGATGCCCTTTGGCAAATTCAAAGGGCGCTATCTAGTGGATTTGCCCTTGCCCTATCTGGTTTGGTTCCGCCAAAAAGGTTTCCCCAAAGGGAAGCTGGGCGATTACTTGAACACGATGTTGACCATCAAGGATAACAACTTGGAACCCATCATCAGAAAGCTGCAAAAAGATTTTCCTCGCGAATCTACCTGATTTTTGCCCAGCAATTACTAATTTTACGCCCCGTAATAGCATCATCAATATGTCAGATACCAAGTACATTTTCGTTACGGGAGGCGTTACCTCTTCATTGGGTAAGGGAATTATCGCCGCATCCTTGGCCAAGTTACTACAGGCCAGGGGCTACCGAACCACCATACAAAAATTAGACCCCTACATCAATGTGGATCCGGGAACACTGAATCCTTATGAGCATGGCGAATGTTATGTGACCGACGATGGTGCAGAAACCGACCTGGACCTTGGCCACTACGAACGCTTTTTAAATGTTCGCACTTCCCAGGCCAATAACGTAACTACAGGAAGAATCTACCAAAGCGTTATCGAAAAAGAACGTAGAGGTGAGTTTTTGGGCAAGACCGTACAAGTGGTGCCCCATATTACCAATGAGATCAAGGAGCGTATCCAAATTTTGGGCAAGAGTGGTGATTACGACATCATTATTACTGAAATAGGAGGTACGGTAGGGGATATTGAGTCCTTGCCCTATATTGAAGCTGTTCGTCAGTTGCTTTGGGAATTGGGAGAACACAATGGTATTGTAATTCATTTGACTTTGGTGCCATTTTTATCGGCAGCAGGCGAATTGAAGACAAAGCCAACCCAGCACTCCGTTAAAACTTTAATGGAAAGTGGAATAAAAGCCGATATTTTGGTTTGCAGAACCGAGCATGAAATTTCCGAGGACATCAAGGAAAAGTTGGCACTGTTCTGTAATGTTAGAAAAGAGGCGGTAATCCAATCCATAGATGCCTCCACGATTTACGATGTGCCCTTGTTGATGCAGGAAGAAGGGTTGGATACCGTTGCCTTGGAAAAACTGGCACTTCCCAATGATACCGAACCCAACCTCGATCAATGGAAAGAGTTCTTGGAACGCCATAAAAATCCAAAGGATAAGGTTGTTATTGGGTTAATCGGTAAATATGTGGAGCTTCCTGATTCCTACAAATCCATACAAGAGGCCTTTATCCACGCAGGAGCTGCCAATGAGGTGGATGTTGAGGTACGGTCAATTCATTCCGAACATCTGTCAGCAAAAAATATAGACAAAAAACTGAAGGGCCTTGACGGTCTTTTGGTGGCTCCTGGCTTTGGGGAACGAGGCATCGAAGGGAAGGTAAAGGCTGTAAAGTATGCCCGCGAGAACGATATTCCTTTCTTGGGTATTTGTTTGGGTATGCAAATGGCGGTCATTGAGTTTGCCAGAACAGTACTTGGTCTGGAAAAAGCCAATTCTACCGAGATGAACGCATCAACACCGGACCCTGTTATTAGTTTAATGGAAGAGCAAAAATCCATTACCGATATGGGCGGAACTATGCGTTTGGGTACTTGGGACTGTCACCTTAAAGAAGGCAGTTTGGCGGAAAAAATTTACGGAACCTCGGATATTGAAGAACGCCATAGGCACCGCTACGAATTCAACAACAAGTATAAGGAGCAAATGGAGCAAGCTGGATTGGTGGCTTCCGGGCTAAACCCAAAAACAGGTTTGGTGGAAGTGGTGGAAATTCCTTCTCACCCTTGGTTTGTGGGAGTACAATATCACCCAGAATACAAAAGTACAGTTGCCAACCCACATCCGTTGTTTGTAGGGTTTGTTAAGGCGGTATTGGCCCAAAAACAGAAACAAAACAATGCCAGTTTGGCATAAAACGCGGTTTTGGGCATATATTTGCCACCTGAAATACCAATAAAATATTTCTACTAAATAGGATTCATGGAAGAAAAGAAGCTGGATATTAAATCCGTTATTGGATTTGTACTGATTTTTGGGATACTCATATTTATGTTTTACCAAAATCAGCCCACGCCAGAAGAGTTAGAAGCTCAACAAGCAGAGCAAGCGCAGATTGAAGCGGAGGAAGCCAAAGCAGAGGAAGAGGCTGCGCCGATTCCTGTAAAGGAAACGCCGACCATCAATTTACAGGATTCCACAGCAGTGGCCCAGTACAAAAATACGGTGGGTGCCTTTGGATTTACACAAACGGTGGATGCATCAACCATTTTGGAAAATGAAGTACTTCGACTGGAAGTATCCAATAAGGGTGGACAAATCGTAGAGGCCAAAATGCAGAATTTTGTGACGCACGATTCTGTACCGGTTTATCTGGTAAAGGAAGGGAATGCCAATTTTGCCCTGAATTTTACCACTTCCGACAATCGCGTTCTTAGTACCGCAGACCTTTACTTTGAGCCGTCCCTTACCCAAAGTGGGGATAACCAAGTACTTTCCATGAAGGCCAAAGTGGCCAACAACCAATTTTTGGAGTATCGTTACGAAATGAAGCCAAACGACTATTTGGTTGATTTTACCGTGCGCTCCCAAGGTTTGAGCGGAGTTTTCAATACCAGTAAGCCCGTTACCTTGGAGTGGGATTTAAAAGGATTGCGCCACGACAAAAGCGTGCAGTACGAAAATAGATATACCCGCTTAACGTACAATCACGACGAAGGTAGCATTAGCAAGCTTTCGGAAAGCAGCGATTTTGACGAAGAAACCGAGGTAGATATAAAGTGGCTGTCGTACCGTCAGCACTTTTTCAGTTCTATTTTGGCAACGGACGATCATTTTAAAACAGCGGATTTAACTTCCACCAACTTGGTCGAGGAAGAGAGCAAAGAGCTTCAGTTTACAAAAGCATATACCACAAGAGCCCCATTGGAGCTTCAAGGCGGTGAATTGTCACAAAATATGTATTGGTACTACGGACCAACCGATGTAAAGGTGCTCGATGATTATCAAGATTTGGGCCTTGCCGATTCCATACCATTTGGATGGGGAATCTTTGGATGGATCAACCGTTACGTGTTTACCCCGTTCTATACGTTCTTGAGTTCGTTCTTGCCCTATGGAATAGCCATTGTGATCATGACGATTTTGGTACGATTGGCCCTTTCTCCGGTGACTTACAAATCGTATTTGTCCCAAGCAAAGATGAAAGTATTGAAACCTGAAATTTCGGAAATCAGCGAAAAGTATAAGGACAATGCCATGAAAAAGCAACAGGAGACTATGAAGGTCTACAATAAGGCAGGGGTAAGCCCCATGAGCGGTTGTGTGCCCGCCTTGTTGCAGTTGCCCATTTTCTACTCCCTTTTCATGTTTTTCCCGACTTCCTTTGCGTTGCGACAAAAACCGTTTTTATGGGCTGAGGATTTATCATCTTATGACACTATTTTCGAATTACCGTTTACCATACCATTTTATGGTGACCACGTATCCTTGTTCCCGATTTTAGCATCCGTGGCCATATTTTTCTATATGCAGATGACAACGGGACAGAGCATGCAGATGCAACAGCAACCGGGAATGCCGAACATGAAATTCATCATGTACCTATCACCCGTTATGATGTTGTTCTTCTTTAACAACTACGCGAGTGGATTGAGTTTGTATTATTTCGTTTCCAACTTGATTACCATCTTTATTATGCTGGCGATTAAGAATTACATTCTGGACGAGGATAAAATCCATGCACAGATACAGGAGAACAAGAAGAAACCTAAAAAAGAAAACAAGTTCCAGCGTAAAATGCGCGAGATGATGGAACAGGCCGAAGAGCAAAAGAAATCAGGAAAAAGATAATCCCGAGTTAGCATACTTTTTGGTTCAAATAAAAAACTCCCTCAAGATTTTCTTGGGGGAGTTTCCATTTATAGGTATAGTTTGGAAAGATTTGGGACTCCAAAGATGCGGTAATACCTACATTCAAAAAATAAAAAGTTGTCAAACAGCTTGTTTTTGTGGGCAGACAATCCGTTTTTGATGTGTCATCGATGAACGGTAAATCCTATGGATAAAAAGCCCCCTCAACTTTAGTTGAGGGGGCTTTTCCATGCACTTTATCTATGATAAAAAATCAAAACTTAGTTCATTGTATCCGGTAGCAATACGGTATCCACAACATGAATCACACCATTTATCGCTTGAACATCAGCGGCACTGATTCCAATGCCCGTGTTTCCAGCGCCATCGGTGATATCGGCAATGTTTTCACCAGTTCCCGGTAGGGTAAAGGTAAGGTCATCACCTTCCAAAGTGGTTGCAGTGGCACCATCCATCAAGTCACCGGAGCGTACATTGGCTCCTGCCACTACATGGTGCTGCAATATTGGAATCAAGTCAGCTTCTTCAGGAATACTGGCCAAGGCATCAAATGCGGCGTTGGTAGGGGCGAACACGGTAAATGGATCGCTTCCCGCACCATCTTGTGCTGATAATACGCTTACAAAATCCGTACTTGGCGTCAACTCTGTCAATGCAGTTACCAAAGTAGAGAAGTTAGGGTCAGCAGCGGCAAAAGTTACCACTGTTGGCAAATCGATTACAGCATCTACGGTGTGTATAACTCCATTGCTCGCTACGATATCTGCCATTGCCACGTTACTGGTACCATTTAGTGTTACACCATCATCCGTATTAATGTATAGACTTAAATTCTCGTCAGTAGCATATTCAGCAGCCGTGTTCACATAAGAATTTGTCAAATCTGTAGAGAACGCAGCAGCTCCCACAATCACGTGATTGGAAAGGATTGCATTCAAATCATTTGAATTTGGATTGGTAAATGCACTAAAGGCATCGTTTCCAGGAGCGAATACGGTAAACGTTTCTTCTTCGTTGGATAGTAAATCGGTAAAGGTCGTATTTCCGCCATCGGTCAAAGCGCCTACCAAAGAGGAAAGTCCTGGGTTAGCAACCGCGTGGTCCACAATATTTGGAATATCTATTACGGCATCAACTACGTGCACAATTCCATTGATTGCTTTTACATCTGCCGTTACGACTGATGAAGCACCATTGAAAGTTACACCGTCGGTGGTATCAAAAAACAAACTCACATTTTGCTCACCAGCTCCAGTTGCCAATGTACTTGTGTAGCCAGAACCAAGTCCTGTAAGGTCTGATGAAGTAACCTCCCCACTAATTACGTGATTAAGCAATACGTTGGTCAAAACATCAACAGGCACGTCTTCTAGAGCAGCACCGTCAAGAAAAGTTTCAAATGCTTCGTCGGTTGGAGCTAATACGGTGAAAGGTCCATCTCCGCGCAATACCGTAGGAAGGTCTCCATCGGCTGCGGTAAGAGCGGCAACCAAATTTTGAAGATTTTCATTGCCAATAGCCAAGTCTGTAATTGGCACTAAGAGAATGTCCGCTAGTTCGTCCAGAACAGCTTGTGGCAACAATACCTTATCTATGATATGCACTACACCGTTGGAGACTTCAATATCAGCAGTTGTAACCTCCGCATCCACGTCGGTTGCATCTTGGATAAATACGCCCCCTTGGGTAGAAACTTGCAAAGTGGAACCTTGTAAGGTTGTTAGGCTCATGCCATCGCTCAAATCGGTTGAAAGCGCAGCATCTCCCACCACGTGATAAGTTAAAATCACAGCTAGTAAATCTTGTAGTTGTTCGGAACTAAAATCATCCAAAGAATCAAAACCGTCCAGTTGTGCAAGTAAATCGGTGAATGCTTGATTGGTTGGAGCAAATACCGTAAATGGGCCTTCACCACTAAGTGCGGTAATCAAATCATTGTTGGCGCTTTCATCGGCTTTTTGAAGCGCTGCTACCAAAGAGCTCAGTTCGCTGGTGGCTTGCGCAGCTTCAACAATGTTATCTCCTTCTTCTGGGGGTGGAGGAGTGGATCCGTTGTCGTCATCGGAACACGATGTGAATCCGATGAATAAAAATAAAAAGGTAAGTCGGGTTAAATGTTTTAATGCTTTCATGTTGTTATAGATGTTTGTTTAACGATTTAAAAGTATAATTAAACAAAAGGAATCCAATAGTGTTTAACATTTTAAGCTAAAAATTTAACAAAATAAGAATATTGGAAGCTAGCGTTAAGACTGCGGCAACATTTCCTTTAAGATATATTTACTATATTAACTAAACACCAATTCGTACTTTTGTATCCTTAAACACAAGTAATGAAAAAGGTTGTTGTTGGACTTTCGGGAGGGGTGGACTCCAGTGTGACCGCCTATTTGCTCAAAGAGCAGGGCTACGACGTGATAGGTCTGTTCATGAAGAACTGGCATGATGACTCTGTGACCATTTCTGAGGAATGTCCGTGGTTGGAGGACAGCAATGATGCTTTGATTGTGGCAGAGAAGTTGGGCATCCCTTTCCAAACGGTGGACTTAAGTGCTGAATACAAAGAGCGTATCGTGGATTATATGTTCAATGAGTATGAAAGAGGAAGGACTCCAAATCCAGATGTGCTTTGCAATCGGGAGATAAAATTTGATGTGTTTATGAAAATCGCCCTACAACTTGGGGCCGATTACGTAGCAACGGGACATTATTGCAGAAAAGGAACCATCCAAAATGAAGATGGAACCGAAACTTATCAGCTATTGGCGGGAAGAGACCCAAACAAAGATCAGTCCTATTTTTTGTGTCAACTTTCCCAAGAGCAATTGTCCAAAACATTGTTTCCCATTGGAGAGTTGCTAAAACCAGAGGTAAGAAAAATAGCTGCGGACAATAATTTGATCACGGCCGATAAAAAAGATTCCCAAGGATTGTGCTTCATCGGTAAAGTGCACCTGCCCGAATTTTTGCAACAAAAATTAAAGCCTAAAAAAGGGGTGATTGTGGAAGTGCCCAACGATGCTTCCCAATTCGCGACTGCAACCCCAGATTTTCAAAGTGAAAGGGAAAAATTGGTCTTTCAAGCAGAGAAACCCGTTTATTCTGAAAGCGACGGGAAAGTGGTTGGAGAGCATCAAGGCGCACATTATTTTACCATCGGACAGCGAAAAGGACTGAATGTTGGTGGTACCAAAGAGCCCCTGTTCGTAATCGAGACCGATGTGGATAAGAATATCATCTACACAGGCCAAGGTAAATCACATCCTGGACTATTGCGAAATACACTTTTTATTAAAGAGGACGAACTCCATTGGGTACGCCCCGATCTGGCTTTGGAAGTGGATGAAACTATGGAAGTAATGGCTCGAATTAGATATCGTCAGCCCTTGCAGCCAGCCACTCTCTACAAAGTAGAAAACGGTTTGTACGTGGATTTTAAGGAGAAACAATCCGCTATTACCGAGGGACAGTTTGCAGCTTGGTATAGTAAGGATGAGCTGATTGGTTCCGGGGTCATTTCGTAGTCAGCTTCTTTATTTTGATTATTTTGGTGGAAACTGAACAAAATTTTCATGCAAAATAGAATCACACAACTTTTCGGAATAGAATATCCCATTATCCAAGCGGGAATGGTCTGGGCCAGTGGTTGGCGCTTGGCCTCAGCGGTTTCAAACGCAGGTGGTCTGGGCTTGTTGGGAGCGGGCAGTATGTATCCAGAAGTGTTGGAGGAGCACATCATCAAATGCAAAAAAGCTACGGACAAACCATTTGGCGTCAATGTTCCCATGCTGTACCCTGACATTGAAAAGTTGATGGGCATTATCGTAGAACAAGGGGTAAAGATTGTGTTCACTTCTGCGGGAAATCCCAAAACCTGGACCCAATTTCTTCAAGAGAAAGGCATCATCGTTGTTCATGTAGTCAGCAGTGTAAAATTTGCGCTGAAAGCTCAAGAAGCAGGTGTAGATGCCATCGTGGCCGAAGGTTTTGAAGCCGGTGGACATAATGGTAGAGATGAAACAACTACCATGGTGCTGATACCATCCGTAAAAGAAAAAATAAGTGTTCCTCTAATTGCTGCTGGAGGGATTGCCACGGGAAGAGCCATGTTGGCTGCGATGGTTCTCGGAGCGGACGGAGTTCAAGTAGGGAGCAGGTTTGTGGCCTCCCCCGAAGCATCGTCTCACGAACTTTTTAAAAAACGGGTAGTGGATGCCCAAGAAGGTGATACCCAGCTCACTTTGAAGGAGTTGGCGCCTGTACGATTGCTCAAAAACAAATTTTTTCAGGATGTGCAGCAAGCCTATGCCAACGGTGCCACTAAAGAAGAGTTGAAGGAACTATTGGGTAGGGCCAGGGCCAAAAAGGGAATGTTCGAAGGTGACATGGTAGAGGGAGAACTGGAAATAGGCCAAGTTTCCGGGTTGATTCACAACATAAAACCTGCCGCAGCAATTGTAGAAGAGTTTATGGCTGAATTCCAGCAAGCAAAAGCGGAAATACAGGAGTATTGAGACATTACTCTAAAATTTAGGCAAACTTTTAATACTTTTACGCAGCGCAATGAGAACACTAATCCCCACACTACTCTTTTTTGTGCTCGCCTCCCAGTGCCATGGGCAAGTGGAGCGGGACAAAGCACTGCATTTTTTGGGCGGTAGCCTTTTTGGTCTTGCAGGAGCCGGAATTGCCAAACAAGCCTCAGAAGGGAATCGTATTTGGACTTTTGTAGGGTCTGTTGCGGGCAGTACCCTTATCGGATTGGCTAAAGAAACCGTGGATGCCGGACAACGAGAAAATGGATGGGACAATGATGATCTTGTAGCAACGATTCTTGGGGGAATCACCGTAGGGGTTACCATAGATCTTTTTTCCAAAAAGGATGATCGAGGCAGGTTACGCGGCCGATATTCCCATTTACATATAAAGCAAGATAGGAAACTTCTTATGCCAAAATATGAGTTTGTTTTACTCGACAACAAGCCCCCTTCATTAAACACTTTGGGAATTTCCAATCAACAGCTTACGGTAAAATAAATTGATACTTGCTTTCACTTTTATCGAGTCGAGAATTGTTTTGACCGAAATCCGTCATTTCGAGTTATTTTTTAAGTGAAAACTATAAAAATTGTATCGAGACCTATGATTGCAAAGACAAAATGATATAGTTCTCGATACTTTTTCATAAATGAAAAAACTCGAACTGACGATATTTGCGTTTAAATCAAAAATACAAGAGGCATTAAATAATCCCCCTCGCTTTTATCTCTAAATATTTATTGATGGTGTTCACCGTCAATTCCTCGGGTTTGGTCAAAATGGTATGGATACCGTATTTCTGAAGTTCTTTCTGCATCAACCGCTTTTCTAAAGAAAATTTCTCTGCGATGGTTTTATGGTAGATGGCTTGCAGGTCTTCCGCATCTTCGGCAATAAGGGATTCCAACTCCGTATTTTCAAAGAAAATAACCACCAACATATGCTTTTTGGCCATGGCCAATATATAGGGCAATTGTCTTTTTAGCCCTGATATGTGTTCAAAATTAGTGTAAAGCAGTAAAAGGCTACGTTGATTGATCTTGCGTTTTACCTGGGCATATAACAGTCCAAAATCGGAATCCGAATAATTCGTGGCAACTTTGTAAAGGTTCTCCATTATGGTATTCAAGTGTGTGAGTTTTTGCACAGCGGGCACGAAGGTTTCAATCTTTTTGGAGAATGTGAGCAATCCTGTTTTATCGTTTCGTTTGAGGGCTACATTGGAAAAGGCCAAGGTTGAATTAATAGCATAATCGAGTAGGCTCAAACCATTGAATGGCATTTTCATGACCCTACCCGTATCTATGAGAGAATAAATGGGCTGAGATCTTTCATCTTGGTACTGGTTCACCATCAACTGATTCTTTTTGGCAGTTGCTTTCCAATTTATGGTCCGGACATCATCACCCTTTATGTATTCCTTGATTTGTTCAAACTCCTGGGTGTGGCCAATCCGCCGTATTTTTTTTAACCCGAACTCGGTCAAACGATTGCTGGTGGCCAAAAAATCGTATTGCTGCATTTGTATAATGGAAGGATACACCGGCACCATTTGATCCTTTTGGAACAGATATTTTCTTTTGATGATGCGCAGGGGAGAGGAAGCAAAAACAATCAAGTTTCCAAATATATATTCGCCACGTTCTACTGGCCGCACCGAATATTCAAAATAATGGGGTTCTCCTTTTTGCAAT
This sequence comes from Allomuricauda sp. NFXS6, assembly GCF_040148835.1. NCBI lineage: Bacteria > Pseudomonadati > Bacteroidota > Flavobacteriia > Flavobacteriales > Flavobacteriaceae > Allomuricauda > Allomuricauda sp. NFXS6. The sequence continues at coordinate 39,717 of NZ_JAGEMG010000003.1, forward strand.
TTGGCCTTATGTTCAAAATTCCTTTTTTGGAACTGAACGGGCAATTCATCAATAATGGATACTTCCGCTTTAAAAGGGTATTTGGAATTTAGATGAACCGATAAAATATTTTGGTCGCTGTTTGATAATTTCCGCGGTAGATTTCGATGTGCTTTGATGGCGTTTTGAGTAGCGTACAAAAAATACAGGTCCAAGAAGAAGAATGCCATTAAAAGGAATACCAATAACCAAGCAATAGGATAAAGGATGGGGATCCAATACGAAATTATAAAGCATGCCGATAGGAGGGCGATATACCGAAAGAAAATATTATGTATGTAGAGCGACCGAAGAAATGCCATGCTTATCGTGGAATTTCAACGGACTCCATAATCATGGAGACTACATTTTCGGTGGTCATGCCTTCCATTTCGCGTTCTGGAGTCAGGATTACCCTGTGGTTCAATACGGGTACTAAAGCTTTTTTCACATCTTCAGGGGTAACAAAATCCCGCCCAGAAATCGCTGCAAAAGCTTTCGCCGCAGTTAAGGTAGCGATAGAGGCCCGAGGAGAAGCTCCCAAATACAGGTGCGGGTGGTTCCTGGTTTGTGTGATAATATTGGCGATGTAGTCCAATATTTTTTGCTCGACCACCACTTCGTGAATATTCTTTTTGAACTCCAATAGTTTTTTAGGGGTAAGCACCGCTTTTATTTGGTCTTGTGGTTTTTCACCCTTTCGCTCGTGGTGGTTTTGCAGAATTATTATTTCTTCCTCAACAGAAGGGTAATCCACTTTGATCTTAAAAAGGAAACGGTCCAATTGAGCTTCGGGCAACGCATAGGTGCCTTCTTGCTCTATGGGGTTTTGGGTTGCCAAAACCATGAATGGTTGCCCCATTTTATAGGTGGTGCCGTCCACGGTGGCTTGCCGTTCCTCCATGGTTTCAAAAAGTGCTGCCTGGGTTTTGGCAGGAGCACGGTTGATTTCATCAATCAGAATAATATTTGAAAAGATGGGTCCTTTTTTAAACTCGAATTCCGTTGTCTTAGTATTGAATACAGATGTTCCCAGAATATCACTCGGCATTAAATCCGGCGTAAATTGAATACGGCTGAATTCTGTTTTTAGTGTTTTCGCAAAGAGTTTGGCAGTTACCGTTTTTGCAATGCCGGGAACCCCTTCTATCAAAGCATGTCCATCTGCTAGAATTGAAATGATCAGGAGTTCTATAAAGTCTTTTTGCCCTACAATTATGGTGGACAATTCTTTTTTTATCTCTTCCACAGTGTTCCTTAGTTCTTCCAAGGGGACTCTGCTGTTAAAATTCAGGTCGTTATTTTCCATCAACGTTTGCTTTAAATGCTTGTATTTTTTGATTCAGATTCTTTAGTTCGGTTTCGGTCACGTACTGTTTGGCCTTCAGTTTTGAGATTAAGCTCATCAAAGCTTTTACTTCTTTTAAATCAGTATTGCTTCTAAGAGAGAGATTCCTCAAAAATGTTTCGTCTTCCAAATTTTGGGTAGAAACATGCAGTTTGGATCTGATGTATTCCAAAAAGTAATCAATTTTATGTTTTGTTATCAAGGGCAGTTCCCCTTTTTCAAAATACATATCGGCAATGGTACGCGTAAATGCCAAGGTCTGATTTTTTAAAGGGGTTACAACGGGAATGGCTCGTTGCTTTCGTTTCCCTTCAAAAATTATGTAAATGAGGGCTCCGATAAGCACAAGATAGTAGGCCCACTTGAATTCTTTGGTGTTCAGGAACAGGTACATGGGAGAGGTGTAAAAGGATTTCCCCGATTTATGGAAGTTATCCATATAGATTTGTTCATTTTTATCCAGATAGGATAGAAGGCCAGCTGTATACTCCTGATTGTTATCCTTTAGGATAAAATAGTTGGTGAATGCCTTAGGAAAACTGATCAATATGATCTCTCCCTTCCCAAAAGCTTGCTTTATGGAGTTTATATGTTTGGTAGTGGTATCCGTGCTGTCCGATTTGGCATAAACTTGGCCGAGAACCGTTGTGCGCAAGGTGTCCAATCGATCAAAACTGGTAGTGTAATAGTCCTTGGTAAATTGAACTCTTTTATGCTTGATTTTCGGATTGACCAATTCATAATAAAAAAGAGGCTCCAACTGTTCATCATTATAAACGTTGGTCTGTTCCAAATGCAGTGTATCCAATAATTTTTTCTCAAAATAGTCCGAGGCGACAAAAAGGGTATTGCCTTGGTCCACCCACTCCAAAAGGGCATTTAATTCGGCCTCTTCAAAAGAGACAGTTTCGTTTACAAAAAAGTAAGTTCCTTTAATGGAGTCGGCACGTCTAAGGAGTTCAAAAGGAGGTTTTTGGATCTGTTGCACGTTATTGGGAAAGTACTTTTCCATTAAATCATTCAATATGTAAGTGCCATAGGGTATTTTATGATGGGATACATACGAAGGATACCAATTGATTTTTTTTGGCTTGTTGTATTCCATAGCAAATATGGCCGCCAGGGTCAAAACACCGATTGTTATGTATATCCATCCTTTTTTAGACATGGACTATTGATTTTTTTAAGGATGCAAATACAACTTCGGCTTTCTCGTATCTGGATTGGTCCAGGTCAAATTCTCCGTACCAAACATAATCATAGAGCATGGTGGCTTTTCCAAAATCAATTTTAAGGTTGCTTTCGGAAAGTTCTTTCAGATATTCATCATTGGTTTTTTGCTGTTGCCAATCTATCATTCCCCGTTCCGATAGCAATTGCAAGATATATAAGTAATAGTATCGAACGGCAAGTCGATAGTTTTTATCAACCAATGCATTTTTAATCAATTGCTGAATATCCTCATTTTTGATGATGTGCTCATCTTCGGACAGTGAAACCACATTTGGATTCTTTTTGTTTATGCCCATCCCTTGCATATTGGATTTGATAAAAAAACGAATCACCAGATACAGGAACAGTGCTAGGAGCAAATAAGGGAGAATCTCTAAAAACATCGCCAAATAACCTTCGGCATTGCCAACACCAAAGATCCATTCAAAAAACCGACGTAACATATTGTAGAACCAATTGGTGATATCGGTCCACCAAGTGCTTTCTGCTGTTACCTCTTCATAATTAAAGGCATCATCTCCCTTATAGGTCTCAAGGTCTTCTTGGTTAAATGCAATGGGTTCAATATCCGATTCATCATATTTGACAATAGAATCATTTTGGGCAAAAAGAATTGTCCACGATAGTATTAGGTATGATAAGATCAATTTCTTGTGCATCTATTCCTCTGAAGATTTTCCAAGGCTTTCAATGCGCTCAAAAGTACCCGTAAAATTTTTCTTTTCGTTGAGGTTGAAAAATACAAGGGAAGTGCCTACCAGTAATATAATATTCATCAGAAATTGAACCAAGCTACTAAGAATATTCAACAAAAGGTAGATCGGGTCGCTGAACAGGTTCATGTTTTCTGCATCCATCTCGCCCGAGAATATGCCCATTTTTATCCAAGTGTAAATTACTCCCGGTAAGCTAAAGGCATATGTGGCAATCATCACGATAATATATATCACAAAAAGTGTAGCGAAGGTAATCCACCAGTTTTCTTTGATCAAGGTAAAACTATATTGGTAAGATTCCATAGTGTCTTTTTTAAGGAAAACAAGAATGGCGAAAGAAATAGAAAGTGGAACAGCCAGATAAATACCGGGTATTAAACAAAACAAGGCCCCGACAAATACTGATAATCCGACTAGAATACCCAAACCGATAAGGGACCAAAAAGATCCATAAACACCCTGACGGATCTCGTCAAAATTTGTCTCGCCTTTATGGTCTATGTACGATTTGATATAGTATAGCACAGTTCCTTGCGCCAGCACATAGGCGGCTATGGAACTTAACATCAATGCGAGCACAGATATGACCATGATAACTGGAGAAGCCCAATTAACTGTTCTATTTCCGATAGTGGTGAGGTTAAAAACATCGCCGATCGTATACATATAAAACCCCATGGAAATCAACATCACTAAAATATAGGGTCCCACAATTTTTAAAATGGTTCCGAAAAAAGGTTTGAACTCATTTCGTATAAAACCGAAGGAATCGGAAAGGATTTCGCCCAATTCGCGCTGCTTTTTAAACTCGATGTAGTTATTGGTTGTCTGCATGGGTGGTTTTTCTATGGATTTGATTTGGATAAATAACGTAATAATATATGATCAAGGACAACGAAGCCAATATGATGAAAATTGCCAGCCAATCGGGCATTTCGGTATGTCGGGTAACATAACCTTCCAAAAAACCTGCGATTATAAAGAAGGGTACCGTACTCACCATTATTTTAAGCCCGTTTTTAACGCCTCTTTTAAAGGATTCCAATCGAGTATAAGTACCGGGAAAAAGAATGCCATTGGCCAATACAAGTCCAGCACAACCCGCAATTATGATTACGGAAATTTCGATGGTTCCATGAATCCAAATGGTGCGTGCCGACTCCCACAAAAGTCCTTTCTCATAAAAAAAGTACTGAAAACTCCCCAGCATAATACCGTTCTGTAGCATGATGTAGAGGGTTCCGACCCCTAAAAAAATACCAAAGGCAAAGGCATAAATGGCTACCTTAATATTGTTTATGGTAATGCCCAAAAACATATTGAAAGCGCCCTGTTCTTTGTAAACTGCCATGGGATCCCCTTTTTCAATGTTCTCTAGTGTCATGTTCACATAGCCATTGCCCAAAATGGAACGCACAAAGTCCCCTTCGTTTGCAGCGGAGAAAGCTCCCACCGCAGCGAAAAAAGCAAACACCAAGAACGAAATGAGTAATTCCCGATGATGTTGTTTGAAGATTGTTGGGAACTCCGTTTTCCAAAAATGAACAATACGGTTTCTGGATTCCCGTTTGGTCTTATAGATTTTTTGATGCGCTTGGGAGGCAAGGGTATTCAAATATATCTGGGTATTGCTCCCAGGGTAAAATGTCTTTGCGTAACTCAGGTGATCGGTGATCTCAATGTAAAGATCTGAAAGCTCATCAGGATGAAGTTGCCCTTTATTGATCAGGGCATTTTCAAAAGCGGCCCATTTATCCTTATTTTGCCTAACAAAAGCGGCCTCGCGCATTACATCCAGTGGTTTGTAAGTAAAGAAACTAAAATATGGAACAATTTCAAATAGAAACGGCCCAAAATATAACTATCAATCAGAACACCTCCCATCTGGGTGAGCGCATGTTGGCCTATATTATTGATAGCTTTATTATTTTGGTCTACACTATTCTAGTGGTCCTTTTCTTGTTTTCAGTGGATATCGATATTGAAGATCAATGGGCATTTTATTTGATACTTATGTTACCCGCTTTTTTCTATTATTTGCTTTTAGAGACCTTAATGGATGGTAAAACCATCGGGAAAGGTGCAATGAATCTTCGTGTGGTGAAATTGGATGGGTCAAAACCTAATTTTGGCAACTATTTTGTTCGATGGGCACTTAGGATTATTGATGTGAGTCTTACTTCGGGCGGCGCTGCTGTCTTGACTATTTTGATTCGGGGAAAAGGTCAACGAATCGGTGATATTGCTGCAGGAACCACGGTCATCAGTGAAAAAAAACGAGTGTCATTAAAGGACACTTTGTTAAGGGACTTGCCCGAAGACTATAAGCCAACATTTCCACAGGTTACTGTTTTTAAAGACCAAGAAATGCAGACCATTAAAGAATTGTATGATAAATCCAAATTGAGCGGAAACCACAATGTTATTGTCTCATTGGATAAGCGTATCCGTGAAGTATTGGGTGTGCAGACTACCTTACAACCTATAGAATTTGTGGACGTGGTAATCAAGGATTATAACTATTTCACTCAAAAAATGTAAATATGCTGTTACAAACTGTGGATATTCTGGGTACCGTGGCCTTTGCCATTTCAGGGGTTTTGGTCGCAATGGAAAAGAAATTGGACTTGTTCGGGGTACTCATCATTGCATTTGTAACCGCAATCGGGGGTGGTACCCTTAGGGATTTATTGATTGGAAATACACCGGTTGGATGGATGCGGGACCTCACTTACGTCATCACCATTTTTATTTCGGTGGTGTTTGCCATCATTTTTGTGAACAAGCTCAAATACTTGAGAAAGTCTTTGTTCCTGTTCGATACTATAGGTATTGGGCTTTATACCATGGTTGGTATAGAAAAGGGTCTAGAAGCCGAACTCTTGCCCATTATGTGTCTTTTTTTGGGAACCATGACCGCCTGTTTTGGAGGTGTTACCCGCGATATTTTATGCAATGAAATCCCGGTGATCTTCCGAAAGGAAATTTACGCTACTGCATGTATATTGGGAGGAGCCAGTTACTTCCTCTTTATGCAATTCCCGATTAAGGATAGCTATGCCTATGTGGCAGCCATTTTTGTGGTCATCATGTTAAGGTTGATTGCCGTTAAGTTTGATGTTCGCTTGCCCAACATCTACAAAAAGGAAACATAAAGAATCCTTCCCTAACTTTTTTGCAATAGTATTTAGTTGTTGCTTAGTGCAATTAATCTCCCATTAATCTTTTTTACGTTTTTATTAATAACATCCCCACGGGTATAAGATTACATTGGCTCTCAAGCAACCTAAATAACCAATCAACTAAACAGGTATGAGAACATCACAATCACTGATCATTACATTTTTAGGGTTGATTTCTTTTTTTGGAATCAATCAGGCAAGCGCACAAGGCTGCGTTGCCATCAGACATTTTTCTTCTTGTGTGGGGAACACTTTGGAAAATAATTTGTTGGGGCCCGGGGACATTCAAATTGGAAGTAATTACAGGTATTTCAAGTCCTTTCGTCATTTTAGGGGAACCGAGGAAGAACCAGATAGGGTATCGAACGACACAGAGGTTATCAATCATTCGCACTCATGGGATTTCTTTTTGACCTACGGTATATCGGATAGGTGGTATGCCAGTATTACCATTCCTACCGTAATCAACACACGTTCTTCCTTATATGAACACGGCCGCGATGAACGCAACACCACTTTTTCCAGAGGCTTGGCCGATGTTCGTGTAGGGGTGGGGTATTGGTTGTTTGACCTAGAGAAACACCAAAACGGAAATTTGGCCTTGGGATTGGGGCTCAAGATACCAACGGGCAGTTATAATGCATCCGACATATTTTATAATGTTGGGCCCGAAGGCGGGCCGCAGACCAGACCCGTGGACCAGAGTATCCAACCGGGTGATGGCGGTTTTGGAATTACCTTGGATTTTCAGCTGTACCAAAAAATCGCAGAACGGTTTTTTGCCTACGCAGGAGGTTTTTATTTAATCAACCCCAGAGAAACCAACGGAACCCGAACCTTTAGGGAAACGCTGAGCCCCATTTTAGAAAACGAAGCGATTATGGCCGTTCCTGACCAATTTTCTATTCGAGGTGGAGTCAGTTATAGTGTGAGCAATGCTATTTCAACTTCTTTGGGCGCAAGTTATATTGGCGTTCCGGTAAAAGACCTGATCGGCGGGAATGAGGGTTTTAGAAGACCTGGGAACGTACTTTCCATTGACCCTGGAATCGCTTTTATGAAAGATAATTTCTCCTTGAACCTAAATGTGCCGTTTGCCGTAAGAAGGGAGCGTCCACAAAGTGTTACCGATTTGGAAACACAACAGATTACAGGAGAGCCTAGACAAGGAGATGCAGCTTTTGCCGATTATTTGATCAATGTAGGAGTGTCCTACCGATTTGCAAGAAACAAGGTGAAAGTGAACCCAGAACTCATGAATGAATTCAAAAATTAAACCTTTCGCAAATGAAGATATCTTCCAAGGATAGATTGATTGCAATTTCGGTGGGCTTGGTCTATTTTTGGTTTGGGGCGTTAAAATTTGTCCCGAACCTTAGTCCTGCCGAGGATTTGGCAAAAAACACCATTCACGAACTTACTTTTGGGTTAATTCCGGAAGAGTTTTCCCTAATCCTACTTGCCATTTGGGAGGTTGGCCTGGGTTTTTTGTTGGTTTTTGGACTGTTCCGAAGGCAAGCTGTTTTACTGGCCTTAGCCCATATGGCTTTCACATTTTCACCCTTGTTCTTTTTTCCAAATGATGTGTTTGGTGAAGAACCGTTATCATTGACCTTGATTGGGCAATACATCATAAAGAATATAATAATCATTGCCGCTCTTTTATCTATTTATGAAAGGAAAACGTTCCACAAAAAGCACGAAATACCTTTAGGAAATCAACAGGAGGGACTTATGCAAAGAATTTTAATCCGTAAAAATCTCTTCAAAAGAGGATAATGTTTTTTTGATCATCATAATTCACTTTTACGACCTTCATTGATTGTTTACAATACTTCAGCCTTTATGATATAAACATTTTGCCACGGCCAATCCCCATCGCCTACGGGAACATTATTTATGGCATCTACCACATCCATCCCTTCCACCACTCGGCCAAAGGGTGTGTAGGAACCGTCAAGATGATAGGAGCCTGGGTCGGTGACCACGATAAAGAATTCGTAGGGTGAAGCCAATTTATGCGGGTTGTCCCTCTCGCTACTGGGCATGGAAATGGTCCCCCTATGGTGTTTGTGTCCTTTGTTGGCATCAGGTGGAAGCAAGTACCTTCCTATTTTTCCACGTTTTCTAGCGGTTTTTCGGTCATCGGAGTTGCCGCCCTGTATAATAAAATCCTTCACCACTCTGTGGAACTGGGTGTTATCAAAATACTTTTGTCTGGCCAAGTAAATGAAATTGGCTTTGTGGTACGGAACATTATCGTACAACTGAACGGTAAAGCTGCCCATGGTGGTGGTGAGTCTAACCTTATCTTTTTTCAGTTTTTTGGAATAGTCAAAAAAGAAGTCGATGGCGTTTTCTTCGGTGAGCTTAAAAGGTTCTTCTTCCTCTTCTTCCATTTTGGTGGAATCTACCGCTACTTCGTTAACGCTGTCCGTGTTTGCAATATTTTCCTGAACTTTGTCTTTGTCCTTTTTAGGGGATTCTCCGCAGGATACGATTAAAAGAAACAGTATAATTGTAGTTAAAGCCGATTGTCTCAATAGCATGGATTTTAATGAATTTTCTCAACTTGCTCTAAAATTAAAAAATCTCCCACTTCCAGGGGAGGAATCCCATCATAAAATGTCCCCGCAACTACGTGTTCAGTGGTTGAAAGAGAACAGAGTGCAAGATATGAAACCGAAGAAGGCAGGGGTTATGGCATTGTTTTATCCCGATGCCGATGAAAAAACACGCTTACTTTTGATTCTCCGAAAAGTGTACCAAGGCGTGCATTCCAATCAAATTGGATTTCCTGGAGGAAAGGTAGAGAAAGTAGATAGGGATTTGATGGATACCGCTTTGCGCGAAACTCACGAAGAGGTGGGTGTACACCCGACCGAAGTGGAGGTGATCAAAGAGCTGAGCGAAGTATACATCCCGCCCAGTAACTTTTTGGTTAGACCTTATATGGGCATTTACCCTAATCCCAAGCCATTTATTAAGGAAGAAAACGAGGTGGAAAGCCTGGTTGAGGTGTATCTCAGGGATTTTTTGGATGATTCCAACCACATTCAAGAAATTTTGAGCACTTCTTACGCAAAAAACATTGATGTACCCGCCTTTAAATTAAACGGTTACACGGTTTGGGGCGCCACGGCAATGATGTTGAGCGAGATCAAGGAGCTTTTACGACGAGCGCTTTGATGCTATTTTGTAAATTTGCCATCTAAACCAACACTGTACATGGGGCTGTTTAAAAAAAATCCTTTTGGTCATATTTTATTTTTAAAACGATGGCTGATTCGTATTGCAGGTATGATGACACACCAACGATACAAGGGATTCAATACTCTGGAGATCGAAGGTTCGCAGATTATTCGTGACCTGCCCGAAAACAATGTTCTTTTTGTAAGCAACCACCAGACTTATTTTGCCGATGTAGTGGCCATGTTCCACGTGTTCAATGCCAGTTTAAAGGGTAGGGATGACAATATTAAAAATTTAGGCTATCTATGGAATCCCAAGCTAAATATCTATTATGTAGCGGCCAAGGAAACCATGAAGAAAAGCTTGCTCACCAAAATTTTGGCTTATGCCGGATCTATTAGTATTGAAAGGACATGGAGGGCCGATGGTCAAAATGTGAACCGACAGGTGAAGTTCAGCGATATATCCAATATAGGAAAAGCTTTGGATGATGGTTGGGTAATAACCTTTCCACAAGGGACAACAACACCATGGAAACCATTGCGAAAGGGTACGGCACACATCATTAAAAAGTATAAGCCCGTGGTGGTCCCTGTCGTAATTGATGGATTCCGTAGGTCTTTTGACAAAAAAGGACTTCGAGTTAAGAAAAAGGGAATCTTGCAATCTATGCAAATAAAGGAGCCGTTGGAAATTGATTACGACAATGAATCCATTGATGCAATCTTGGAAAAATTGGAGTATGCCATTGAACAGCACCCTTCTTTCCTAAAAGTGATTTCCCAAAAAGAATTGCTTGCCTATGAAGAGGAAAACCAAAAAAGGCGTTACAGCTATAAAGGCAAGCTGGATGGGTAGGTTAAACCTCCAACCTTTTGAGTTCGTTATAGTTCTTTCTCAACTTTTTCAGTAAGATACCATAAAGGAGTTTGTAAAATAACCAAATAATAAACAATACGGCAGCGGTAATTGCAATCGAAGTTATGATGATGAGTGCCCAAAATTCCGTGCTGTCCCCATCTTGAGCGGCTACCTCAGCTAATTCCTGACCCTCTGGTGTATATAACAAAACCCCGTAAGCATAAATTATCGCACTTATTGTAAAAATGATAAGATTGAACCAAACATACTGTGTTACGGTACGTTTTACCTTTAGTATGGTTCGCATCAAATTCCTGGACGAATCCGTAAATGATATTTTTCTGTAATTGATATAAAACTTGTAGATAAAATAAAGAATAATGGCGTAGTTGATGATATTGAGACCCATTACCACTTTATAGATATGCATGGCCTTGAGCTCTTCCATGGTCTCTGGGCCGCTAAAAATTATATTGACACCTGCCCAAAAGACAAACTCTATGATGCTTATGTAGAAAATCCATTTAACTATGGAAGATGACTTTTTTTTGGTCATCGGATAGATTTGCTCATAGGACAGTTTGGGAAGGTCTACTTCCCGCTTCTGCCAGTCTTTTTTCAAGAGCTCCAGTTCATCCAACATATATTACGGATTTAATATGGTTCTTAATTTGTTTTTTACCCTGCTCATCTTCACTCTGGCATTTACTTCGGAAATACCCAAAGTTTCGGCTATCTCGGAATAATCCTTGTCTTCCAGATATAGAAAAACCAAAGCTTTGTCAATATCGCCAAGCTGTTTAACGGCGTCGTACATCAGTTTTAACTGGCGTTCCTCCGTATCGTCATACTCCGTGGCCTTGATTTTGTAGAGGACCGAATCAAAATCCTGGGTCTTCACCCTTTTTTTTGATTTTCTGTACAAGGTTATGGCCGTATTCAATGCCACACGATACATCCATGTGCTGAACTTGGCGTCGCCCCGAAACTTTGGGTATGCTTTCCACAACTGAATAGTGATTTCTTGGAACAGATCGTTATGGGAATCTTTGTCGTTGGTATACAGACTGCACACCTTGTGGACAATATTCTGATTGTCCTCAAGTTCCGTTACAAAACGATGTTCCAGTTCCTTGTTCACTAAGCGGTTGGTAAGTTTGCTTTATGTATTAGTCTGCACCAAGCAGCTTTTGTTACAATGCGCGATAAGAAATCTATTTACGATAGTCCAAAGCAGGTGGCCTGTTGCCCAACATCGGGACATACTTGAAGTCTTTCCCCCTTCTTTCCTCTAATTCCTTTTTGGCAGCTTCTACCGTCTTCGGATTTTCAAAAATATCCATAGCGGTGAGCGCCAAAGTTTTGGCGGCGACCATCATTCCCTTGGAGCCAATACTCATGCCACCGGCTGCAACGGCTTGCCAGCTGTGTGCAGGCGTTCCCGGGACCCAGGTTGCGGTGCCCAGACCGGCGGTCGGAACAGTAAAGCTCACATCACCAACATCGGTGGAACCAAATGCTTCGGCGGTTTCTTTATACGGTTGAACGGTTTCCGCAACTTCCATGTTCAGGCTTTCGTTGCCCAAGCTTTTTGATATTTTCTCGGCGAAGGCCTTTTCCTCTTCATTATAAGTGATACCGCCAACTTTTACCAGATTGTCGTACATCATTTTTTGTAAGGTAAGGTTGGGAAGCAGTTCATGGGTTCCTCCTATCATTTCGTACTCCATGGTAGTGCCCGTGCCCAGGGCTGCTCCTTCGGCGGCTTTTACCATTCTATCAAAGATATCAACGACCACATCCCTTGTACTGTGCCTTGCGTAATAGTACACTTCAGCAAAATCGGGAACCACGTTCGGGGCCTTGCCGCCATCGGTGATCACATAGTGGATTCTGACATCTTCGGGAACATGCTCCCGCATCATGTTCACCATATAGTTCATGGCCTCCACACCATCCAATGCGGAACGTCCCATTTGTGGTGCCGCCGCTGCGTGTGCAGAAATACCATGGAATCTGAATTTTGCCGATTTATTGGCCAAAGCAGCACCTGCACTTGCGGCATTTGCAGAACTTGGGTGCCAGTGCAACGCAACGTCCACATCATCAAAAGCACCTTCGCGCACCATGTACACCTTTCCTGACCCACCTTCCTCGGCTGGGCACCCATAAAATCGGATGGTTCCTTTTATGTTGTTGGCTTTCATCCAATCCTTTACGGAAATGGCCGCAGCTGTGGATGCGGTTCCAAACAAGTGGTGACCACAGGCATGTCCGGCTTCTCCACCGGCTGATTTTTTCTCTGGAACGGCCTCTTGGGACAGGCCGGGCAGGGCATCATATTCGCCCAAAATACCTATAACGGGATAGCCGGAGCCATACTCGGCCTTAAAGGCAGTTGGAATGCCGGCAATTCCAGTCTCTATGGAAAACCCGGCATCGGAAAGGGTTTCTTGTAAAAGGGCGGAGCTTTGCTCTTCCAGATATCCCATTTCGGCCAAGTTCCAAATTTCATGGGCAATTTCACTATATTTTTCAGACTTTGAATCTAAATTCTTGATGACATCATTTTTCTTTTTTTGGGCATGAAGACCCAAGGTGCACAAAAGAAGCAAGGCACCTAAAGGGAGGAATTTTCTCATGGGTTGAAGTTTTTTTGAGTTAGACTTTAAAGATATAAAAAAACAAACCCCAACACCTATTGTACTGGTATGGAATACTTAAATTTGTGGGTATGTCGAGCATGAACATTCCTCAATCCAGTTATCCAAGGGTCGTTATTATTGGCGGCGGTTTTGGAGGTATTGCCTTAGCCAAAAAATTAAGTCAAAAAGAAGCACAGGTAGTCTTGTTGGATAAACACAATTATCACAACTTTCAACCATTACTTTATCAAGTGTCCACCGGTGGCCTGGAACCGGACTCCATTGCATACCCCATTAGAAAGGTTTTGCAGGGTTACCCTAATTTCTTTTTTAGATTGGCGCAGGTGCAAGAGGTAAAAACGGATACCAAAAGAATCAAAACCAATATAGGTGAGATTTTTTATGACTATTTGGTAGTAGCAACGGGGTCGGAAACCAATTTTTTTGGCAACAAAGGCATTGAGAGCAAGGGAATGGCCATGAAAACCATTCCTCAATCCTTGAATTTAAGGAGCCTGATCTTGGAAAATTTTGAGCAAGCCCTTTTAACCGATGATCTGCACGAGCGGGATGCCTTGATGAATTTTGTGATTGTAGGCGGTGGTCCCACGGGAGTTGAACTTGCCGGAGCCTTGGCCGAGATAAAAAAAGGAATTTTGCCCAAAGATTATCCTGACTTAGATACGCGAAGGGCTCAAATAAACTTAGTGCAGGGCAGCGACCGACTTTTGCCCGCCATGAGCGAGGTGGCCTCCCGAAAGGCCGAAAAGTTTTTGGAGGAACTTGGCGTAAATGTTTGGAAGAACATCCGTGTAACCGATTACGATGGCAAAAAGGTATCCACAAACACCAAAACAATTTTTGAGGCGGAAACCCTGGTGTGGGCCGCAGGGGTAAAAGCGGTAGGACTAAAGGGTTTGGATGCTGAAGCCCTTCTTTGTCGAGGCAATAGATTACGGGTGAACGAATTTCATCAAATTGTGGGACTGGAAAATGTTTTTGCCATAGGTGATGTAGCACAAATGGAAACAGAGGAGTTTCCGCACGGACACCCTATGATGGCTCAACCGGCCATACAACAAGGTAGAAATCTTGGCGATAATTTGGTGCGTGCCATCGAGGGTAAACCTATGAAGCCTTTTGTTTATAAGGATAAAGGTAGTATGGCCACGGTTGGGAGGAACAAAGCGGTGGTGGATTTGCCCAAATTTAAGTTTCAAGGGGTGTTCGCGTGGTTTGTATGGATGTTCGTGCATTTGTACTTCCTTATTGGTTTCAGGAACAGGGTAGTGGTCTTTATCAATTGGGTCTACAATTACATAAGATTCGACCGTGAGGCTCGATTGATTATAAGACCTTTCAAAAAGCAGAACAGGGTAGAGCGGGATACCTTGATGCAGGATTAATTTTCCGACCTTCTCGGGTGAAAATCTTTGAGAACCTGTGTCAAATGGGTACGGTTTACATGCATATATACCTCGGTAGTGGTAATGCTTTCATGCCCCAACATTTGCTGTATGGCCCTTAGGTCAGCGCCATTTTCCAAAAGGTGGGTGGCAAAAGAATGCCGGAATGTATGGGGGCTGATGTTCTTTTTTAGTCCAATTTGCTCGGCCAAACGTTTTACAATGGTAAAGATCATGGCACGGGTCAGTTGTTTGCCCCTTCGGTTTAAAAAAACAAAGTCCTCATGTTCTTTTTGAATGGGCAAATGTACCCTAACTTCTTTCCAATATATATTGATGTATTTTTGGTTTACCCGACTGATCGGGACAAAACGCTGTTTGTCTCCTTTCCCCGTCACTTTTATAAAATCTTCATCAAAATAAAGGTCGGATAGTTTGAGATTGATGAGTTCCGATACCCGAAGACCACAGCCATAAAGGGTTTCCAAAATCGCTCTGTTTCGTTCCCCTTCAGGTTTGGAAAGGTCTATGGCGTTGATCAAGTCGTTTATTTCTTCCACGGAAAGTGTATCGGGCAACTTTCTTCCAATTTTTGGGGTTTCAATAAGGTCCATGGGGTTGTCTTCTCTATAATCTTCAAAGACCAGATAGGTAAAAAACCCTTTTAATCCCGATATAACCCGAGCCTGTGTTCTTGGGCTCACTGTTTTGGCGATGGCATAAATAAATTGCTGGACTATTTCTCGAGATATCGCCACTGGCTTCTCATCAATGGAACTGGCCTCAAGAAAATGGACAAGTTTTTGAAGGTCCATAACATAACTTGAAATAGAATTTTGGGAAAGCCCCCTTTCTATCTTCAAATAATTTTGGTAGTCTTTTATTGCTTGTTGCCAGTTCATGCCATCAAATATAGTGACATTCCATTTTCAAGATTGATTAAAACCGTGCATCGGTCAACTCAAAATGCCCTTTGGTCAATTGGGACAAATAAAAACCATAAGTTTCAATAATTTCCAACTTGAAATGGAAAGGATGAAAATTACAAATGTTCATTTTGTAGGAAAATTATATAAAAAGGCACTTTTTTGGTGATGATGACGTTCTGTTGTTAATAAAATTTTAACAATGAAGAAAAAGACATTTGTATTGGTGATCATCGCCTTGGTTACCGTAAGCTTTTCATCCGTGGCACAACGAGTGGACCGGACAAATTTTAAAGCGGGGATTCACGCAGGAGTGCCCTTCGGTGATATTTCTGATTTCTCAAATTTTGAAATTGGACTCGATTTGGGGTATCATTGGGGAGTATCGGAACTTATAGATGCAGGTATTTCGACAGGATTTATGAATGCCTTTATAAATAATGATACGGTAGACCTTGGACCGGTGGAAGTGGAAGGAGACTTTCCAAACATCCAATATATTCCGGTGGCCGGGGCCTTTCGAATATACCCCACCTACGATTTTAAATTGGGTGCGGATGTAGGTTATGCAGTCGGAGTAAATGATGGGAACACGGGAGGACTTTATATAAGACCCATGGTCGGGGTAAACATAAGCAGTAATACCGAACTAAATATTTCTTATGTAAAAATAAGCGATGATTATGATTTTTCAATGGTAGCGTTAGGAATTCTGTTTTTGTTTTAGATTGAAAGAATAGCTTTAATTAGCCCCAAATCTTACAGTAGAAACTATGAATATTAATCACTTAATACACTTAACAAATGAAAAAATTACTTTTAGTATTGGCATTTTTGATGCTTGGCAATATGGCCATTAAAGCTCAAACCAGTTACAGAGCTGCACTTGGGTTGGGAATAGATCTTTATGATGAAGCTACCTTTTTTGGGGCATCTGGGAAATACTTTTTCTCCGATAATCATGTGGGGCAAGCAGATTTGGGTTTTGAGGATAATGCCACCATTGCCACATTTTTATATTCATTCCACAAAGGATTTTTTAGGGCACCCGGCTTGCGCTGGTATGCAGGTTTGGGACCAAGTATTATTTTTATAAAAAACTCTGATAACATTTTTGCGCTACGTCCACATCTGGGACTCGATTTTAAGATTGATGGGGTACCGCTTGTACTCAATTTTGATTGGAGGCCTTCTGTGGTGCTTAGTGATGTTGGTGAGAACCAAGCGGCCGCTTTTGGATTCGGTCTGCAATTTGCCATCAACAATTGATTAAAAAAGCAACGGCATATTAAGGGTGGGTGTATCCTGCCCTTTTCTTTTTATTGTATTTTTGATGGCATGAAACTAATGATCATCAACGGACCCAACCTCAATTTACTTGGGAAAAGAGAGCCCGAAGTATACGGGAAAACTACTTTTGAAGATTACTTTAAACGATTACAGGAAAAGTTTCCTGATGTAGCATTGGAATACTATCAATCCAATATAGAGGGGGAGCTGATCGGTAAAATACAAGAAGTGGGTTTTGATTACGACGGTATCGTTCTAAATGCCGCTGCCTATACGCATACTTCTGTAGGCATTGGCGATGCAGTTAAGGCGGTGGAAACCCCAGTAATCGAGGTACACATTTCCAATACGCACCAGCGTGAGGAATATCGTCACGTTTCGTACATCTCACCTGGGGCCAAAGGCGTTATCCTAGGCTTTGGACTCCAAAGCTATGATTTGGCCATCCAGAGTTTCTTAAGCTAAATTCTTCAGGTATTTTTTATCGGCGTAGAAAGTTCCGAAGGGTAATAGCGATGCTATAAAAAGAATGATGAATCTTTTCAGCTTCCATTTTCTTTCCCAACAAAAAATTACGGCCACCACTACATATAGAATAAACAATATTCCATGTGCCATACCAACAACTTGGTTCGGTTCGGGAATATCTGCCCAATGCTTCAACGGCATGGTCATTCCGAAAAGGAGTAGATAGGAAATACCTTCTAAAATAGCAGTGGCCCTAAAAATTTTAAGCATGAATTTACGTGTATTAGCCTGTTTTGTTTTTTAAGAATGCAGCTAAAAACAGTCAATTCGAGTGAAATTCCCAAGGAATTTTGTATCGAGAATCGTTTTTGGCATGACATTTTGGTTCTCGATACAATTTTTCTTTCGAAAAATCACTCGAACCGACAAAAATGTTGGCTCAATTATTATAGATGGATTACTTCATCATAAGCATCGGCAACGGCTTCCATTACCGCTTCGCTCATGGTTGGGTGCGGGTGTACAGCTTTTAACACTTCATGACCTGTGGTCTCCAATTTTCTGGCAACAACGGCTTCAGCAATCATATCGGTTACACCAACCCCGATCATATGGCAACCTAACCACTCACCATATTTGGCATCGAAAATTACTTTCACAAAACCATCTGGGGTTCCTGCAGCTTTGGCTTTACCACTGGCAGAGAAAGGAAATTTTCCAATTTTAAGGTCGTATCCTTTTTCTTTGGCTTGCTTCTCTGTCAAACCAACAGAGGCTATTTCGGGGATACAATACGTACATCCTGGAATGTTACCATAATCCAATGCTTCAACGTGCATACCTGCCAGTTTTTCCACACAAAGGATACCTTCGGCGGAGGCAACGTGAGCCAAAGCTTGTCCGGGGGTGACATCGCCAATGGCATAGTATCCGGGAATGTTGGTTTGGTAGTAATCGTTTACCAATATTTTATCTCTGTCCGTAGCGATTCCAACATCCTCCAAACCAATGTTTTCGATGTTTGTTTTGATGCCAACGGCAGAAAGTACGATGTCAGCTTCAAGAACTTCTTCGCCTTTTTTGGTTTTTACGGTAGCTTTTACCCCATCCCCAGAAGTGTCAACTTTAGTGACTTCGGCGGAAGTTTTAATCTTTACTCCTGATTTTTTGAAGCTGCGCTCCAATTGCTTGGATACATCTTCGTCCTCAACAGGAACAATGTTCGGCATATATTCCACTACGGTTACCTCGGTACCCATGGAGTGATAGAAGTAAGCGAACTCCATACCAATGGCACCACTACCTACCACGATCATTTTCTTGGGTTGCTTTTTCAAGGACATGGCTTCTCGATAACCGATCACCTTTTTTCCATCTTGTGGAAGACTTGGCAACTCACGACTGCGAGCTCCTGTCGCGATTATAATATTGTCGGCTGAATACTCGGTGGTGTCACCGTTTCCAGCTTTTACTTCAACTTTTTTGCCTGGTTTTATCTTTCCAAATCCGTTGATAACCTCAATCTTGTTCTTCTTCATCAAAAACTGAACACCTTTGCTCATTCCATCGGCAACCCCACGGCTTCTTTTTACAACGGCATCAAAATCGCGGTCTACATCTTTGGCACTCAACCCGTAGTCTTCGGCGTGCTTTAAATATTCAAAAACCTGAGCGGATTTAAGAAGTGCCTTGGTTGGTATGCACCCCCAGTTAAGACATACACCTCCCAAACTTTCTTTTTCTATAATGGCTGTTTTGAAACCTAATTGTGATGCCCTGATGGCTGTTACATATCCACCTGGACCACTTCCCAAAACAATTATATCGAACTTGCTCATTAGATTTTGATTTTAGTTGTTAGATTAGAAATCTGCCGTCTCGGCAGGTGCAAAAGTACGGAAAACCATCCCCATTTCCCAAGTTGAAAAAACTCAAATATGGGTTTGTTTGTGAAACAGCTAAAAAAAGTGCCTGTGATAAAAAGTTCTATTGAAAACCTAATTTATTCTTCGGGATCAAAATCAATGCTCACGGAATTGATGCAGTAGCGTTGTCCTGTAGTTTCCCGGGGGCCATCGTTAAAAACGTGGCCCAAATGACTGCCACAATTGGCGCAAACGGTCTCCGTGCGAACCATGCCGTGGGTGGTGTCCCTGATATATTCAATGGCACCGGCTACGGCCTGGTCAAAAGAAGGCCACCCGCAACCGCTTTCAAACTTATGTTCGCTTTCAAATAATTTGGCATTGCACGCTTTACAGTGGTAGTCGCCATTTTCAAAATGAAGATCGAACTTTCCCGTGTAGGGCCGTTCGGTTCCCTTTTGTCGCAAAACATAATATTCTTCGGGAGAGAGTTGTTGTTTCCACTCCTCTTCGGTTTTGTTTACACCGTATTTTTTATCCATAAAGGTTTAAGCTTTTTAGTTGTTGTCTGGAATAAAATTAAGAGCTGCTCCGTTGATGCAGTGCCTTTTTCCTGTGGTATTGCTGGGCCCGTCGTTAAAAACATGTCCCAAGTGGCCGCCACAAACTGCGCAATGCTCTTCGGTACGGGGCACACCTATTTTATAGTCTGTGTCAAAAGCTACGTTGCCCTTGATCTCTCGGTCGAAACTTGGCCACCCAGTTCCGGATTTAAACTTGTGCTCACTTTTGAAGAGTGGTGTGCCGCAACCTGCGCAAACATAGGTGCCCTTTTCTTTATTGTCCAACAGCTCGCTGGAAAAAGCATTTTCCGTGGCGGCTTTTCGCAGGACGTAATATTCCATATCCGTAAGCTCAGCACGCCATTCTGCATCGGTTTTGTTCACTTTAAATGCAGTTTCCTTTGCGCTTTCTTGTTTCTCTTCCTGTGAAGTTCCCTTGCATCCGGCGAATACAACAAGAACCAGTAGTAGCAATCTTTTTCCCATGCTTATATTTTTTATTTGATTGGACGAATTTTTACAGCAATCCTTTCAGAAAAAACCATAAAAAAGTCCCATTGATGATCAATGAGACTTAAGATACTATTTTTATACAATCTATTGGATATCCATTTGGATGACTTCTTCTTCATCAATTTGTAATTTGGACATCACACTCTCAATGTTCGAAGCGTCAAAATCTGGAGACTGTGCAAATTCGCTGGGAATAAAAACAATTCGGAACAACTGATTGTCCGTAAAGTCAGTACTCAAATTGGAAAGGTCAAAATTACCATCGATAAAAAGTTCCAGGTCCACAAAGGTGTGCGCAAAAACATATTGAATCGTGCCTCCCTCTAAAAAGTAATTCTGGGGAATTTGGGTCCACGCATCTGCGGTAGAACCATCGCTCAAGTCAATCAGACCATCGTGACGGTATACCAAAACAGCATCAGATTCGAAAACCTCGAAATTGGTCACATCGGAAAAAGTAATCAAGGTGCTAAAAAGGTTGGCGTCAAAGTCATAGCCAAAGTTGACACCTTCCACCTCTACTACCTGTCCTTGGATACCATCAAGACCGTCTTGGCCATCAAGTCCATCCAACCCATCGAATCCCGGAGGTCCTTGCGGCCCCTCGCATGCTGCGAAAAATAAAACGATAAAGGTCCCTAAAATTGTACTAAATTTATTCATGATTTTGGATTTTTGGTTTTGTTCATTTGTCTATGTTCACAAAGAAATCAAAAAGCGTTCCATTTTTTAAAAAATGTCGTATCATTCATCAAACCTATTGCCATAATCGTATTCTTGCGTAAAGATGCTTATTATTGTATAGTACTAAACCCACTTATATGTCCAAGGTAGTTACTCATAGTTTTTTTACGGATTTCGATATCAACCTTTTTAAGGCAGGCAAACACTTTCGGCTCTACAATAAATTGGGGTCGCACCTAACGGAGGTAGATGGAGTTAAAGGTACATATTTTGCCGTTTGGGCGCCTTCCGCAAAATCTGTCAGCGTTGTCGGTGATTTTAATTATTGGAACGCCAACGATCACCAATTGAATGTTCGTTGGGACAGCAGCGGCATTTGGGAAGGATTTATTCCCGGAGTGGACAAGGGCACCAAATACAAATACAAAATACACTCCAATAACAACGATGTCTGGACGGAGAAAGCTGACCCTTTTGCCCGATTTTGTGAACAGCCACCACAAACAGCTTCGGTGGTCTGGGACGATGCCTACCAATGGAAGGACAGCGAATGGATGCATACCCGAGAAGAAAAAAATGCATTGGACAAACCTTATTCCGTTTATGAGGTGCACCTAGCTTCGTGGAAAAAGAAAAATGGTTGGGAATCCCTCAGCTATTTGGAGATGGCAGAAGAACTTGCGGATTATGTGGAGGAGATGGGCTTTACCCATGTAGAGTTGATGCCGGTAATGGAATATCCCTACGACCCTTCGTGGGGGTATCAAATAACGGGGTATTTTGCGCCAACTTCGCGTTTTGGGAAACCGGAGGACTTTAAAGTACTTGTGGATGCCTTCCACCAACGCGGCATAGGGGTTATTTTGGATTGGGTACCTTCCCATTTCCCGGAAGATGCTCACGGCCTTGGCTTTTTTGATGGGTCGCACCTATACGAGCACCCGGACAGGCGAAGGGGATACCACCCTGATTGGAAAAGCCTCATTTTTAACTACGGAAGAAACGAAGTACGGGCCTTTTTGATCAGTAATGCCGCTTACTGGCTCGATCAATACCACGTGGATGGATTGCGGGTCGATGCCGTGGCATCCATGCTCTATTTGGATTATTCGCGGGAAGATGGGGAGTGGGAACCCAATATGTACGGGAATAATGAAAACTTGGAAGCCATGTCCTTTTTACGGGAAATGAACCAAGAGGTCTATGCCAGCTTTAAAGGTGTACAGACCATTGCCGAGGAATCTACTGCCTTTACCGGGGTAACAAAGCCCGTACATTATGGTGGGCTCGGTTTTGGTATGAAGTGGATGATGGGATGGATGCACGATACCCTGGAGTTCTTTAAAAACGACCCTATTCATAGGTCGTATAATTTGAACGCTATAAGCTTTAGTCTTACCTATGCCTTTACAGAGAACTTTATGTTGCCTTTTTCGCACGATGAGGTGGTTTATGGCAAACAGTCTTTACTGTATCGGATGCCTGGGGATGAATGGCAACGCTTTGCCAATTTAAGATTGCTCTTTGGATATATGTTCACGCACCCTGGTGGCAATCTTTTGTTTATGGGGGCTGAGTTTGGACAATCTTCCGAATGGAATTTTCAAGAGGGCTTGGAATGGCACTTGACACAATACGATTTTCATTCCGGTATACAGGAAGTAATAAAGGATTTGAACAAGATCTACAAGACCTATCCCGCGTTATATGAAAAACAATTCAAGCCAGATGGTTTTCAATGGATTGAATACAATGACCAAGAAAATACGGTGATATCATATATTAGAAAAGGTAATGATTCCAAGGACGATTTGATCATTGTTTGCAACTTTACCCCTGTACCACGTGAAAATTATAGATTGGGCGTTCCTAAAACCTCTACCTTAAAATTGGTGTTTAACAGTGATGATAAAAAGTACTCGGGAAGCGGTATGGGAAAGAAAACAATAAAACCTTCCAAAACGACATGGAATGGCTATGAGCAATCCGTTTTAATGAACCTGCCACCTTTAGGGGTGGTCGTTTATAAATAAACGAACCACTATAACGTTATAGTTAATTGCTTTTCAAAACATATTTTTATTTATTCAGGCTTTTATATTTCTTTTGTGAGCCTCAACTGATTACAGATGATAACCAATACGGAAATTGCAACTAGGGGGAATCAGTTCCCCAATCATATCGTTGATTTTAAACAAGAAAACGATAAAATATATTTTACCACCCAAAACGGCGTCATTCTCCAAGTGACCATACTAAGGGATAGCGCGGTTCGCTTCAGGTATGCCACCGAGTATGTTTTTGAGCCCGATTTCTCATACGCCATAAGCGATGACGTAAATCTTGGATATAACGAACTAATTGTGGAGGACGAGATACCGGAATATGTAATCACTACTTCCAAACTCAAAATATACATCAACAAAACAAACCTAAAGGTCCAGATTGTTGATATGGAGGATGTAATTTTGGCAGAAGACGAACTGGGCTTCCACTGGGAGGAGAATTTTGACTACGGTGGCAACGTGGTCAAGATGAGCAAGGTGTGCCATTCCGGTGAGAGCTATTACGGTATGGGGGACAAGGCTTCGCACACCAACCTAAAAGGAAAAAGAGTCAACAATTGGGTGACGGACTCCTATGCCTATGGAAAAGACCAAGAGCCTTTGTACAAATCCATTCCATTTTATATAGGACTTAAAGAAAACAAGGCTTACGGCATTTTTTTCGACAACTCGTTCAGTACATACTTTGATTTTGCTGCCGAAAAACGAAATGTCACTAGCTTTTGGGCCGATGGTGGAGAAATGAACTATTACTTCTTTTATGGCCCAAAAATGTACAATGTAGTGGAATCCTATACGGATTTGACAGGTGTGCCGGAATTACCTCCTCTTTGGGCGCTTGGTTTCCATCAATCCAAGTGGAGTTACTACCCTGAGAAAAAAGTAAAGGATATCGCCTCAAAGTTTAGAGAACTCAACATCCCATGCGATGCCATATATCTGGATATTGATTATATGGAAGGATTTCGATGTTTTACTTGGGACAACAAACACTTCCCCAATCCCAAAAAAATGATCGAGGAACTCGAAGAGGACGGTTTTAAGACCATAACCATGATTGACCCTGGCATTAAGATAGATCGCGACTATTGGGTGTACCAGCAGGCCATGGACAACGGTTTTTTCTGTCGAAGGGCAGATGGCCCTCATTTTAAGGGAAAAGTATGGCCCGGTGAATGTAAGTTTCCAGATTTTACAAATCCCAAAGTTCGCGAGTGGTGGGCAGACCTGTATAAAGAAATGATCGCCGACTTGGGCGTGAGCGGTGTATGGAACGATATGAACGAACCTGCAATAATGGAAGTTCCCTCAAAAACCGCCAATTTGGATGTGAGACACGATTATGATGGCCACCCATGTAGTCACAGAAAGGCACACAACGTGTATGGTATGCAGATGGTGCGCGCCACTTACGAAGGCGTTAAAAAATTTATGTTCCCAAAAAGGCCTTTCGTGCTTACCAGGGCGGCATATGCGGGAACCCAGCGTTATTGTGCTACGTGGACAGGCGATAATGTGGCAACTTGGGAACACTTGTGGATAGCCAACGTGCAAATGCAGCGTATGTGTATGAGCGGATATTCCTTTGTTGGTTCCGATATTGGTGGATTTGCCGAGCAACCCAATGGCGAACTTTTTGCCCGTTGGATGCAATTGGCCGTTTTCCATCCATTTTGTAGGGTACACTCCAGTGGTGACCACGGAGATCAAGAACCTTGGTCGTTCGGCGATGAGATTACGGATATAGTTAGGGAATTTATTGAGCTGAGGTACCAACTACTACCTTACCTATATACTATGTTCTACAACTATATCAAGGAAGGTTTTCCCATGCTTCAATCTTTGGTTTTTTATGATCAAGAAGACCATCAAACCCATTTTAGGACCGATGAGTTCATATTTGGGAAACAAATGTTGGTATGTCCTGTACAAGAACCCAATTCCCATGGTAGGAGAATGTATTTTCCAAAAGGAAACTGGTACAATTACTGGACAGATGAACTGACCGAGGGTGGCGTTGAAAGATGGGTGTCCGCAGAAATCCACAGAGTACCACTTTTTATAAAGGAAGGGGCTATGATTCCAAAGTACCCCGTACAGCAATATGTGGGCGAAAAAGAAATTGAAAAGCTGGCATTGGATGTTTATTTTAAAGAAGGTACCGAAAATTCCCAGGTATACGAAGATCATCAAGAGGGATACGACTATAAAAAGGGGAGATATAGCTTAAGACGCTTTAAACTTACGGGCAAGGAGAACGAATTGATCATTCAACAGTTTAAGGATGGAAACTTTATAACACCTTACAACAATTTTATAATAACTTTCCATGGACTGCCCTTTACCATTGAAATGGTTGAGCTTGACAACGAAGAAGTTGATTTAAATGATATCAAGCTGAATGGCAATAACTCCATTGAAGTTGGCAAGGATTTCACGGAACTCCATATTTTCGGAAAATAAAATTTTGTAATTTACAGAGACAAAAACACGATTTACCAGATGAAAAAACTCAGTCTTACTTTTTTGGTGCTAATGGCGGTAACCGCCTGCAAGACCAATCCATTTACGGGGAAGAGTACGCTTAATTTTTATCCCAACAGCCAGGTATTTCCTATGGCCTTTGCCGAGTACGATCAATTTTTGGAATCCAACAAAGTGGTCACCGGTACCTCTGAGGCTCAAATGATTACCAGGGTAGGGCAGCGTATCGCCTCTGCGGCAGAGCGTTGGTTGGATGCAAATGGTCATCCGGGCTATTTAAATGGTTACCAATGGGAGTATAACCTAGTTAATGACGAAACGGTAAATGCATGGTGTATGCCCGGCGGTAAAATAGTTTTTTACACTGGAATTTTGCCCATAACCCAAAACGAAACAGGAGTTGCGGTGGTCATGGGGCACGAGGTAGCGCATGCCTTGGCCGATCATGGTGCGCAGCGCATGAGTGCAGGCACACTTCAGCAAATTGGTGCTGTAGCAGGTAACGTGGCGATTAAAGACGATGAGACCAGAGGGCTGTTCAACCAAGCCTATGGTGTGGGTTCCCAGATTGGGTTAATGCTTCCTTTTAGTCGAAAACATGAAACCGAGGCGGATAGAATCGGCCTTCAAATTATGGCGATAGCGGGGTACAACCCTGACGAGGCCGCTGAACTATGGAGGCGCATGAAAGCCGCTGGTGGAGAAGCACCTCCGGAGTTTATGAGTACACACCCGTCCAATGATACCAGAATCAGTAATTTGACGGCTTGGGCCCCTGCAGCAAAAGCAGAAGCACGTAAATTTGGGGTGACTTCCTTCAAATAGAAAAAGATAAAAGAGAAAGTCATTTCGAATCTTTTGGTTCGAAATGACTTTTTTTAGAAAGCTATGGTACAGACACTGGCATTAAAGGGAAGTAAAAAACTACTGAATGCTTGGGCGTTTTACGATTGGGCCAATTCTGTGTACAGCTTGGTGATTTCCTCGGCGATTTTTCCGCTTTTTTATGGACTACTGTTCAGGACCGCTGGCATAGAACAGGTCACTATTTTTGGAGGTGAAATAGCACGGGCCCCATTGATCAGTTATGTAACCTCATTGGCCTTTGTTTTCATCGCCATTGTAACTCCGCTGGTTTCTGGTGTGGCCGATTATTTGGGCAACAAAAAAGTGTTCCTCAAGTTCTTTTGTTATCTCGGCGCAGCATCATGTATTGGATTGTACTGGTTTTCCTTGGAACATATCTATTTTGGTCTCGCCTGCTATTTCTTCGGGCTGGTCGGGTTTTGGGTCAGTTTTGCCATCAATAATTCCTATTTGCCAGATATTGCCTACCCAGAGCAACAAGACGGTATTAGTGCCAAAGGATTTTCCCTTGGGTATATAGGTAGTGTGATTTTATTGGTTTTTAATCTTTTTATGGTAATGGAACCCGATTTCTTTGGAATTACAGACAGTGGCGGAGAGGTTGCGGAAATCAAAGCCATGAAATATTCCTTTATAACTGTTGGGATTTGGTGGGTGCTGTTCAGTCAATATACTTTTAAACATTTGCCCAAAGGGTACAAACGCGAAGGGGAACGCCACCATATCATCCTTAATGGATTTAAAGAGCTAAAGCAGGTTTGGCAGCAACTCGGTGAAAATAGAAAACTGAAACGTTACTTAGGGGCATTTTTCACCTACAGTATGGCAGTACAGACCATTATGTTGATTGCCACTTATTTCGGTGAAGAGGAAATTGTATGGGGGTCGGATAATGAACGTACAACGGGATTGATCGTGAGCATTTTATTAATCCAGATAGTTGCCATATTAGGGGCAACGGTTACTGCATGGGCCTCCAAAGCTTTTGGGAACATCCGAACACTTGTGGTGATCAATGTTATTTGGGCAATGCTCTGTGTGTATGCCTATTTCCTTCAGACTCCAATGGATTTTTACATTGCTGCAGGGTTGGTCGGAATTGTCATGGGGGGCATTCAAGCACTTTCTCGCTCTACCTATTCCAAATTTTTACCCGAGACCACGGACACTACTTCGTTTTTTAGTTTTTATGATGTCGCCGAAAAAATTGGCATCATTATAGGAACACTTATGTATGGAATTATCGCCCAGCTTACGGGAAGTATGCGCAATAGTACCATATTTTTAGGACTCTTTTTCCTAATAGGTATTTTCTTGTTGCTTCGTGTCAATAAGGTTAAAACATCAAACTAAAACATAAAAAAACCCTGATAATCTCAGGGCTTTTTCAGTCTTTGATTGATGATAAACTCAGTATTATCCTTTGGTAATGTCTCCCGATCCGGAAGATTTTGATCTGATTTTTGTAGGGTTACCTCGATATTGAATGTCACCCGAACCGGACACTCTGGCATCTATGGATTCGTTGGCAGTTACTTTGATATCCGCAGAACCGGAAACCGTAGCCGTAACAAAATCAGCTTCAAGGTCGTAGGCTTTGATGTCTCCCGAGCCTGAAACCGAAACCGTAAAGTCAGTTGTTCTACCGGACAGGTTAATGTCTCCAGAGCCCGATAATGATGCTTCTACTTCATCAGCCTCTATTGTTAGGGTTACATCTCCAGAACCGGACATGGCAGTACTAAAACGGTCCGCTTTGAGGGTTGTTTTCCCAACGAGGTCTCCAGACCCCGAAAGGCTTACACCGCTAACTGATTCTATGGGAACAGTAACATAAATTCCCCTTTTCCAGTCGGACGGCTTAAGGTTGACCCCTTTTTCTACCTTGATGACCAATTTGCCGTTCTTTACTTCAGTTTTGATGTATTCCAATAGGTTGGATTCCCCTTTAAGGGTCAATTCTCCCTCGGTACCGGATACCAATTCCACATCGAACCAGCCGGCCATGGCTACTTCGTCATAATCACCCACAGAGCGTTCAATGGTAACAACGTCGCCATTGCCCTTAACTCGTTTTCCCCATTGGGCGCTGGTGCAAGCCATCATTCCTATGGCTACCGTAAGTGTGATAAATTTCTTCATGATCTTGTGTTTAAATTGTTTTTGATTTGATGTTAATTTTTATAAAATGATATGCTTCCGTAGTCACTGGTGATGCTTACCCTGTTTCCAGAATTTGCTTTCCCGTAGTAGCCGCTATAATATTTTTCAGTGGATTTTTCCTTGCTGATATTGATTTCAAAATCGTCTTTGCCGCTTACTCCAGCGTATTCTGTGGAGATTTCAAAATCGAAGTGATAATCCGTGGCATAACCAATTTTGATGCCCGTATAATCCGTGCGGATTTCCACATTGCCGGCATCGGATGCCAAACGGTCGATCTTGATGGAGCCATAGTCACTGGTGATGGCCACATTGCCATGTACATTGCCCAATTTTACGCCGATATAGTCTCCATTGCCATCCACATTTTTCACGTTTTTCACATCAATGGAACCATAATCGCTCGAATATTCAAGATTCTCCATTTCTTCTATTGTGGCATTGGTGTAGTCCGCTCTAATAGTAAGATTGCCTGCTTTTTCAATCGTAAAGCCAGAGTAGTCAGCAATAATTTCTGCACTGTTAACATAGTCAAAGGTAGATCTGGAAGTATAATCAAACCTGAGTTCGTTGTTGCGTCCGCGTAGTTCCCCGATTTCCAAACTGCCATAGTCACAGCTTATTTTGGCATGGCCGTCAATACGATCTAGGATGATGCTGCCATAGTCATTGCTTAGGTTTACATTGTTTTTAACGGGCAGTTTAATGGTGTAATTTACCTGTACGCTCACTTTTTTGCGTTTTCCCCAGCTCCATCCCCAGCTATTACTTCGGTCCCCGAACCTTGTGGTAGCGGAAACCATACTTGGACTGTTTTCAAAATCCACATCAATTTCGTTCAGCCGTTCTTGCACACGATCTTCATCATTGCCGTTGGTTTTTACGTGTACCTCGATAACCACACGGTTTTCGTTCCATGAAGTTATATTGACGTTACCGTAGCTGTTTTTTACCTTGAAAAGGGCATCGGAATTAACGTTGTATTCTTTTTTGATGGTTTTTTCCTTGGTGTACCTGCCGTTCAACTTTCCGTTGTCCACATGGGCAATTGCAACAAGTGGAATCAAAGCCAAGGCGAAAAAGATGTTTTTAAATGGTAAAGCTTTCATCATTTTGTGATTTTAAGTTCTTAATATTTTCTATTTGGCTCAAAACTTCTTTCAAAAGGTCGATTCGGGTTTGGAAATTGGTGATCATCGCGCTCAATATAATTTTACTGTCCCCACCTTCTACCAAATCCTGTTCAAGGGATTGGTAATCCTTGTCCAACCGTTGGAGTTGTGCCAAGGTGTCGTCCACCAATTGGGCGGTCTCGGGCGTCTTTTCTTCTTGTAGCACCTCTATCTGTTGCTCAATGAGGTTGGCAAAATAGAACTCTGTTTGTGAAACTTCGGGAGCCATTCTCACCACCTGTTGTTTAATACTGGGCTGTGGCCCAAAGGCCTGATAGCCTAACAGTGCAACTAGGGCAATGGATGCGGCGATGGACAAAGGTTTCCACCAAGCGGTTTTCTTTTTGTGCAGAGCAATGGTGCCCTGGTCTCTGTTCAGTTTTTCCAAAAACCTTTCTTGGTGCCCGTTTTGCGGTTCCGCTACATCAAACTCCCCGTGGAGCCTCTCAAACAACCTATCTAAATTATCTTTCTTCATAACTAAGCATTTACGGTCAATTTTTTTCTCAGGCTTTGTTTGGCCCTCGAAATCATGGTTCTACAATTAGCGTAGCTAATGTTCATTATCTCACTTATTTCTTCGTAATCGTACCCTTCAATTAAATGTAAGGTCAAAGAAACTCTGTAATTGTCTTTCAAACTTTTCATGGTTTCCATCACTTTTTGAGCCTTCAGTTCAGTGTAACCATTCTGATTCGAAGCAACCTCATCGTTATCTTCGACCTTGTACATTACATCATCCAAATCCACAGCACGTTTTTTTTGCTGCTTTTTGTAATGATAAATACTGTTATTGATCACAATGCGCTTTAACCATGCCCCAAAGGCGACGTCTCCTTTAAAGGTATGCAGTTTGGTAAATGCGCTCAGGAACGATTCCTGCATCACATCCTCGGCCTCAGCGGTATGCTTTACAATCCTAAAAGCGGTGTTGTACATCGCTTTGTAATAGCGGTTGTAAATCTCTAGCTGTGCACTTTGTTGTCCCTGCATGCACGATTTGAGCAGTGTGTCAATATGTTCATTTTGTTGGCTCAAAAAATGAATGGTTTGTCTTATAGATTGGTGAATTTACCATTTGTTACACTTTTTTCTTAAAATTTGATTTTTAATGGCACAAGAATTGCCAATTAATGGATGATAATAAGCTTGTGAATCGCTATAAATACTGATTTTGAGTGATTTGTACAGGCTTTAATGTTGAATAAAAATGTTGGTTGTTTGTTTATTATGACAAAATGACCGAAAAGATGATATGGGAGAGATGAAAATTACCAATTTTGACAATATAGATTTACAGGGGTTGGATGAAGATGCGGAGTTGATACCGTTGTTGACTCCTGAAGATGAGGAACAGATGAACAGGGAAAGCTTGCCGGAAACATTACCGGTACTTCCGCTGCGCAATACGGTGCTGTTTCCTGGTGTAGTGATTCCGATTACGGCGGGTAGGGATAAATCCATTAATTTGATCAAGGACGCCAACAACGGCTCCAAAACCATTGGTGTGGTATCCCAAAAAGACGAGAGTGTCGAAAATCCCGGTCTCGAAGACATCAACACGGTGGGGACGGTTGCTCGTATCTTGAGAGTGCTTCAAATGCCGGACGGAAACACCACGGTGATCATACAAGGGAAAAAACGATTCAAGATAGATGCCGTACTTACCGAAAAACCCTATTTGACGGCCAAGGTGAGCGAGGCCGCGGAAGAGCGACCCGATGAAAAAGGAAGTGAATTTGAAGCGATTATCGATTCCATCAAGGAATTGGCTTTCAAAATCATCAAGGACAATCCAAATATTCCCAGCGAAGCCACTTTTGCCATCAAGAACATCCAAAGCAATTCGTTCCTGATCAATTTTGTGTCTTCCAACCTGAATCTGGGCGTAAAAGAAAAACAGCAACTTTTGGAAATCGCCAATCTTCAAGAAAGGGCATTGGCCACTTTGAAGTACATGAACATGGAACTTCAAAAATTGGAGTTGCGCAACGATATCCAAAGCAAGGTCCGTAGTGATATGGATCAACAGCAACGCGAATATTTCCTTCACCAACAAATGAAGACGATTCAAGAGGAATTGGGTGGACTATCTTATGAGGAAGAGGTAGATGAAATGAGCGAAAAGGCCAAAAAGAAGAAGTGGGGCAAAAAAGTGAAGGAGCATTTTGAGAAAGAACTCTCCAAACTGCAACGTATGAACCCACAAGTGGCCGAGTACTCCATCCAACGCAATTATTTGGACCTACTGCTGGACTTACCGTGGAACGAATATTCCAAGGATAAGTTCGATCTAAAGCGTGCCCAAAAGATTTTGGATCGCGATCACTACGGCTTGGAAGATGTAAAACGCCGAATTATTGAATATTTGGCCGTGTTGAAGCTGCGAAATGATATGAAATCACCAATCCTTTGTTTGTACGGGCCTCCCGGAGTCGGTAAAACATCGTTAGGGAAATCCGTGGCAGAGGCATTGGGCAGGGAATACGTTCGTATGTCCTTGGGTGGACTGCGTGATGAGGCCGAGATCCGTGGGCACAGAAAAACATATATCGGTGCAATGCCGGGAAGGATTATCCAAAGCTTGAAGAAAGCAGGAACATCCAACCCCGTATTCATCTTGGACGAGATCGATAAATTGGCGAGCAGTCATCAAGGTGACCCATCTTCCGCGATGTTGGAGGTATTGGACCCGGAGCAGAACAGTGATTTCCACGATAACTTCTTGGAAATGGGATACGATTTGTCCAAAGTAATGTTCATTGCCACGGCAAACAACCTGTCTACCATTCAGCCTGCACTGCGCGACCGGATGGAAATTATCAATGTGACAGGCTATACTATCGAGGAGAAAGTGGAAATCGCAAAACGTCATTTGTTGCCAAAGCAATTGGAGGAACACGGACTCACCAAAAAGGATTTAAAGATCGGTAAGCGCCAACTGGAAAAAATCGTTGAAGGCTATACGCGTGAATCGGGAGTTCGAAGTCTTGAAAAACAGATAGCCAAGGTGGTACGGTATGCGGCAAAATCCATTGCTATGGAAGAGGCGTACAATGTTACCGTGAGCAACGAGGATATCGAGAAAATTCTTGGCCCGGCCCGATTGGAACGCGACAAGTACGAAAGCAATGATGTGGCCGGTGTGGTCACCGGGTTGGCATGGACCAGTGTAGGAGGGGATATTCTGTTTATCGAATCCATTCTTTCCAAAGGAAAAGGAAGCATGAACATTACAGGTAACCTTGGTAAAGTGATGAAGGAATCTGCAACCATTGCCATGGAATACATTAAATCCAATGCGGATGAATACGGTATTGATTCTGATGTGTTCGACAAGTACAATGTGCATATTCACGTACCTGAAGGTGCCACCCCAAAGGATGGTCCAAGTGCAGGTATCACCATGCTGACTTCATTGATATCCCTTTTCACACAACGAAAGGTGAAAAAGAGCTTGGCCATGACAGGCGAAATTACGCTTCGAGGCAAGGTGTTGCCCGTAGGTGGAATCAAAGAAAAGATCTTGGCGGCCAAAAGAGCACGCATCAAGGAAATTATTCTTTGTGCGGACAACAAAAAGGATATTGAGGAAATTAAAGCCGAATACCTAAAAGGACTTACATTCCATTATGTAACGGATATGAGCGAGGTAATCGATTTGGCCATTACCAAGCAGAAGGTAAAGAATGCCAAAACCCTTTAGGGGAATGACACATATCATAATGGTTTAATACCTTTTCTGGCTATTTTTGCTGTATGGGAAAAATAACGATTGCAATTGATGGATATTCCTCTACAGGAAAAAGTACCATTGCCAAAAGGTTGGCCACTGCCTTAGGTTATATTTACGTAGATACCGGTGCCATGTACCGTGCCGTGACCCTTTTTGCTTTGCAAGAGGGCATTATCAACGACAAAGGGGAGTTGGATAAGGCTACTTTGGTTGATAAATTATCCGACATACATCTCAAATTTGTTCCCAACGCAGCAACAGGCCGTTCCGATATGTTTTTGAATGATGAGAACGTAGAGCAAGAAATACGATCTATGCGAGTGTCCGGTTTTGTAAGTCCCGTTGCCGCAATTAAGGAAGTCCGTGAAAAGTTGGTGAAAATCCAGCAGGAAATGGGTAAGGACAAGGGCATTGTGATGGACGGGCGTGATATAGGTACCGTGGTGTTTCCAGATGCCGAACTAAAACTGTTTATGACAGCTTCGCCTGAAACTAGGGCAAACCGTCGCTACAAGGAACTATTGGAAAAGGGGGAGAAGGTCACCTATCCTGAAGTACTTAAAAACGTAGAAGAGCGCGACCGAATCGACTCCACCCGGACCATTTCCCCATTGACCCAAGCCAAGGATGCCATTGAGTTTGATAACAGCGATATGGGCTTGGAAGAGCAGTTTGAACGGATTTATGATTATTCCAAACGGGTGATTGCGAAGGAGGGGTGAGGATTAGGGTGTTTTTTGGGTTGCACTTATCGGTCTTGTAGAGGGTGTAAATTAAACTCTGTCTGAAATAGATTTAAACATTAATTTTATTCAGACAGAACCATGAGAAAAGAGGAACAGACAGAATTTGAAAAGAAGGTGCTTGACCAGTTCATGTCGGGCAAGAACCTTTTCGGCAAGGGCGGCGCGTTCGCCCCGATGCTGAAGAACGTCATCGAAAAGGCCCTTGAGGCGGAGATGGAGGGCCATTTGGACGAATCCCAAAGGATCAACGGCAAACGCAACGGCAAAGGGAAAAAGACCATTAAGAGCGGCTATGGCACTTTCGATATCGATACGCCCCAGGACAGGCAAAGCAGCTTTGAGCCGGAACTGGTAAAGAAACGTCAGACCATTTTGGCCGACAACCTATCGGACAAGATCATAGGACTTTATGGCCTTGGGATGAGCTACCGCGACATCTCTTCGCATATCAAGGAAATGTACGACACCGACATCTCCCATACCGTTTTGAGCCAGATAACCGATAAGATCGTCCCCGATGTAAAGGCGTGGCAGAACCGCCCGCTGGAGCCACTCTATTGCATCGTATGGCTCGATGCTATGCACTACAAGGTAAAGGTCGATGGCAAGATCGAGCACAGGGCCCTCTACAATATCCTTGGCATCAACAAGGAGGGCTATAAGGAAGTTTTGGGCATGTACATCTCCGAGAGCGAGGGTGCCAATTTTTGGTTGCAAGTACTTACAGACCTGAACAATCGGGGCTTGAAGGATATCCTGATCGCCTGCACGGACAATCTTCGGGGATTTACCGATGCGATATTGAGCGTATTCCCAAAAGCACAGGTACAGCTCTGCATCGTGCACCAGATACGCAATTCGCTCAAATACATTGCCTCTAAAGATCAAAAGGAGTTCATGCGCGACCTTAAGCTCGTTTATCGGGCGACCGGCAAGGAGGTGGCGGAAGACAGATTATTGGATCTGGAGGAAAAATGGGGAGGCAAATATCCCGTGGTCATCGAAAGCTGGCAGCGCAACTGGGAGCAGCTATCACAGTATTTCCAGTACACCGAACCGATCAGAAAAATAATCTATACCACCAATGCCGTAGAGGGATTCCACCGCCAAGTACGTAAAGTTACCAAGACCAAGGGGGCCTTCACAAATGATATGGCCTTGATAAAGCTTGTGTACTTGGCCACAAAGAACATAGAAAAGAAATGGACCAGCCCTTTGCACAATTGGAGCCTGACCGTTCAACAACTTTACATTAAATTTGGGGAACGGATACCCCTGATATTAAACACCAATTCCTTTGGGGCTAGCCCCAAAGGAATTGAAACAACGGACAGAGTTTAATTTACAGACCCGTCTTGTATGTGAAACCAAACCACTTTTCATAGGATACATCGTTGTAAAAGGTTTTCATTCAGTAGTTGTAATTTAGCGATTGCTTAAAATCCCCCAATATTTCTTTTTAGCATACGTTTTTATAAAAGCTTAAAGCATTGATTTTGTCAATATATCGCCTAATTTTTATAAATATTATTTATCCAATCTTGAATTGTTTTTAAATAGTCAGGATGCAATTTAGACCAATAAGGAAAATCACTTTCCCCAATATTATTCATTGAATGAGAGGCTCCTTCTAATAAAACGGTTTTAAAATTATCATTGTCCGATTTTATCAGTGCCTCTGAAATGATTTCATAACTATTTGCAGGTATTATTTCATCCTTTGTTCCTTGTAGAATCAGAATCGGTTGCTTTGTTTTTTCAAAGTAAGGTATTGGACTATACAGAAGTTTATTATCTGTTTGGACTTCATCCAGATTTGGCACCCATATATTGGCAAACCATGAGTTAGTTTTTGCATTATTTATAGCCTTTTCTAAATCTGTTCTGGATAGTTTACCTGCTATAAATTCAAAAACCTTTCGTTGAAAATTAGTTGCTGCATCAATTTCTTTTCCGATTATTTCTGCATTGCTATTCTTCCAGTAATTCAAATCACTTTCTAGTAAGGTAACTCCAGGACAACTTACTACAATCCCATATTTCAAATTCTCTAATTCACCTAAAATGTATGGTATTTTGGCAGCTCCTTGACTACTCCCTTTTATTCCTATTTCTTCAAGTGGAATTCCAGTCTTCTGAGAGAAATATTTAATAGCTGTGATATCATCTCTTGAAAGTCCCTCAATAGATGCACTATTCCAATTACCTTCAGAATTTCCGGTACCTCTTTTATCATAATGAAATGTAGTAAATCCCATTTGTGCAAACAATATGGCTTCTGCACGTGAGGCACTCCGGTCTGAGTTTCCTGAAGAAGTCACAATTATAAGGGCTTTCCCTTCATTGTTATCAGGATACCAAATAGTTCCATGTAGACTTAATCCACTGGATTCAAAACTAACCTCTTCATTTTTTGGAGTCTTGCTATTATTTAAAAGTTCCTTCTCTAATTTGTACAGTGTTGTAATAGTGTCAACAGTAAGTGTCCCTTGAAGTTTGCTATAATCATCAATCCATTTGTTTTTGAAAGCGTATGTATAAAAATCGCTTTGTAACTTAAAATTTATTGAATCTCCGTTTGCTTCAACATTTTGAAACGGAATTCGATTGGCATTTTGCTCTAAGCTTGTAAAAAAAACCTTGAAACCTACAGAATCTCGTTCTATTTCGAATACTATCTTATCGGAAAAGTTACCATGTTTAAATATCCCACTAAAGTTCCCCGTCTTTTCATCTTTTTTGATTTCTGAATTGGAGGTACAAGAAAGCATTCCAAAGGTTAAAAAAATGATGAAGATTTTCATAATACGTTTTTTATTTAATGTATAGTTCATATCATATTATTCTAATGATTTTGACTGGCTGATAGTGTGTTTCTAGGATGATTTTCACCTCGTATGATAACAGAATTTATCTGGTCATAGGCTGCTATATTTTGTAAAGGATCTTGGTCCAACAATAGTAAGTTTGCTATTTTACCTTTTTCGATAGTTCCGTAGTTGTCGCCGATATGAAAAGCATTCGCGTTGTTATAAGTAGCAGCTAGAAATATTTTTTCTAGAGAAACACCTGCATTTAACCAGTGCTGCATTTCTAAAAAACCATTATAACCTGGCGGATTGGTAGACATATTCATAGCTACTCCATCTGTTCCAAAAAGTAAATTGGCATCATTGTCCGCAAGATATTTGGCCACCGTGTTCATTCTTTGTATAAACACTTCCTGAATTCCTCTGAACATAGCTTCATCACTTTCAAATTGAGCTCTTAGAAAATTAAATAGTGTTGGATTTATTGCTTTTATAACTTTGGCCCGATTTATTATTTTTTGTTTACCCCAATTGCCTTCTTCTGTGTTTAGCCAGTTTAGATAGGCTTCAGGGTATATATCTACGAGTGCAGGGTCTGCGTTGAAATTATTGTCAAATAAATCAACTTCACCATAAATGGTTCTAAATGTTAGTTGGTATCCATTCTTTCTAGTTGCTATTTCCTTTAGTACATCTTGATGTTCTTTTGTGAATTCTGTATCTAAAAATTGCTCCGGATTCTTATACCAATTCCACATAGAATGTGCAAATATGTCTATTCCAGCTTCAAGACCGAATTTTTGTGCGTCATAGGAAGTGGCATGCATTAAAACAGGGATTCCTTCTTTATGGGCCTGTGCAACCAAATCTCTCATTAAATGTAAGCTTGGTAACTCCCAACTTTGAGGAAAACCAGATGATTCATCTTCATAAACTATTTTAACACCAATACCTTGCTGCTCTCTTACAATAGCACTTACAATTGCCCGTGGTGAATGTAACTCGAGATGAATAGAGTCAGGGATGTGAATATTTTCATTGTATTTGTCAAACAGAAAGGGATATTCCAACCTGTCTTTAAGTGGTAATTCTTCCATTTCCATCATAAAATCATCCATTACCTGAACTTGCTGCCCACAGGTATAAATGTCAGGTCTGATAACATGATTTTTGATATTCTCTACAATGTCTGGCGCATAGTTATTGACATCGATTAACGTTGTATAACCGTAATAAAGATAACTTTTAGGCAGCTGATTGAAATAGCTTTTGGCTAATTCTGGATAATCCCTTTGGTTTTGCCAGGTCATACCTGCCACATTTGCCAAATGAACATGACTATCTATTAACCCGGGAATTATAAATTTCCCTTCACCATTGATGTTTTTTATAGTACCTGTTACGCTTGGTTTTTGTATTCCACTGTAAAGAATCTTCTCATTATCGAGCAATACATGTCCAATATACTTATCAATTATGCCGTTCTTGTTGGCAGATATAACAGTTACATTTTCTACAAGTAATCCGTTGTTCACATTGAAGGTTGGACTGGCATTTTTACAGCTCATAAGTGCTATTAGGCTGACACCAATTATTGTTCGTGACAAGTTCATTTTTAAGTTGTTTGATGCCAAAATAATCACACAAAAAAGGATTAAATGCCTTAAAAGAAGATTTAGGACACGAAATATTTAGAATAGTGGTCTTAAAAGAAGATTTAAGACAGTGTGGTTGTCAACGATTTCTATATTCGGAAGGAGATAGTCCTGTGGCTTTTTTGAAAGCAAGATTAAAAGTAGATTTAGAATTAAAACCACAATCAAAAGCAATACTCAGCATTTTAAAATGATCATATGCTTTATCATCTAACCGCTTCTTAACTTCTTCAACCCTCCAATCGTTAATATAATGGTTAAAATTCTTATGCATATGTTCATTGATGACAAAAGAAAGTGTCTTTGGATTTACACCCACTGAATCGGCAAGCGTAATTAGAGAAATGTCGCTATCCAAAAATGGCTTTTTCTCCTCCATGAAGAGAGTTAAAGTATCCAATATTTTTTTGCTGTCGGTCTCTTCTAAAATGAAGGTTTTTCTTTTAGTAACTCCCTGAAAGTCAAAGAGGATTTGTTTTTTAAGTATAACTTGTAAACTTAAATAATATAGAATCACTGCCAATATCACCATCATCGGATAATAAAATGTGAGTTCCATAGTGTAGTAAAAGTAAATCCATTCTACAAAAATGTAGATCAACCAAATAACGAAAAAACCAAAAAAAATGAAAGTTAGTTGGTTTAATAACTGATAAACTGCTTTAGTATAGGAAGACTTATGTTCTCTAATAATTTTATAAGTCAGATACAAGTATATTGAAAAATAGATAATGCTAAAACCATCGTTAACTTTAATAATATTAATTTGATGGGTTTGGTAATCGATTGAATTTTTTAAAGAAATATTAAATATTAGGTAACCTAAATTTATAATAAGAAAGGGTAGATAATGTAGGTAGTTAAATTTCAGATGACTCTTAGTGTCTCTTGAAGATTCTTTTGCATAAAAATAGAATGCGGGAGAAATCAATAAAATAAAGTTAAGATTAATAAAGAACCCTGATTGGTTTTCGAAGATGCCTATAATTAGAACTCTTCCTAAAATTGCTGCAAAACCAATTAGTATGAGGGCTAAATAAAAAAAATCTTCTTTTAATTTACACCCTTTTATTAAAAGAAAAACGCCGATAATAAGGCCTTGTATGGCACCAAATGAAATGACGAAGTTTATAATATTGTACAATGTTTTACTTCTTTAAATTTTTGTTTTTTCAACTCAAATGTTTTACAACGATTAGCTAAACATCGTTTCAATTATTTTTGGCATATGATACCGAAACCAGTTCGGCACAGGTAAGTGAAGTTAGTATTTTTATCCAAAAGCAAAAAAACGCCCAAAGGGCGCCTTTTCAAAAGTTCACGATTATTCTCAACGGGTGATTGCGAAGGAAAAAGTTTAAGAGTTATGGTGTTTCACTTCCCTTAAAGTAACTCCATAAGTTCAAAACAGAGTTGGTCAATGTGTATCATGGGGTCGCCAAGAGCGGACACATTGGATAGTACAATTACCCCATTTTTCTTATCCTTGTTCATGACCATACAGGAAGTATAACCGCCTGTTCCACCATTGTGCCAAATCCAATTTTCGCCGGATGGTCCTTTGCGTATGTGCCATCCCAATCCTATACTGGATGTATCGTTCATGGTATGTGTCTTGGTTCTGGTCAATGCCAAAGTTTCATCATTTTCCTGAAATTGTGCCATAACAAATTTGGAAAGATCTTCCGCTGTGGATATCATGTCGCCGGCACCGGATAACGATGCCAAATTCCAATTTTGCACGGGTTGCCCTTCAGGACTTTGGCCTTGGACTAAAAACACCGATACATTTTCGCTCCCTATGGTACTGTTGGGCATATTATATTTTGAAAATATTCTTTCCTGGAACAACTGGTTTAAGGATTTTTCTCCAATCTTTGATAAAGTATATCCCAATAGTCCAGCTCCTAAATTTGAATACTCATATGTACCATCTTCATCAAAAGACAATTCCATTTCGTTGGTCAAATAGTATTTTAACTTTTCTGAATCGTAAGCGGAAAATGGGTCTTGGTTACCGATATCAAAGTCAAGGTTGGAGGGCATACGTGGAAGGCCCGAAGTGTGGTTCGCCAAGGTTTTAAAAGTAATCACTTGGCCATTGTTGAACTCAAAATCGTAGTAGGGGTTGATGGAATCGTCCAGTTGTACTTTGTTTTCC
This sequence comes from Allomuricauda sp. NFXS6, assembly GCF_040148835.1. Classification (NCBI taxonomy): domain Bacteria; kingdom Pseudomonadati; phylum Bacteroidota; class Flavobacteriia; order Flavobacteriales; family Flavobacteriaceae; genus Allomuricauda; species Allomuricauda sp. NFXS6. The sequence goes on from NZ_JAGEMG010000003.1 coordinate 80,487, forward strand.
AAAACATAATCGGCTAGCAGGGTCGCGTTAAAAACTTTCGTGATAGATCCTATCTCAAATGCATTTTGTCGATTCTTAATCGTAAAAATAGTGTCGTTCCTTTTTTCTACACCGTAGAATTTAACCCTGCCATTTTCTATAAAGGCGAAGGCGAGTTGGGTGTTGTTCGGAAATACCTTGGTATGGTCAAAGATCAGTTCCGATCGGGCTTGGGTGACACTTTCTTTATTAAAGGTCTGATTATTTACCGTTTTACTTGTTTGCGAATTCCCACAACTTAAAAACAGAAAAAGGATTGGGGTAAGAAATAAGAATGAATTTTTCATAGTTGATTTTGATGTGTGCCCGTACTTTTGGTTTATTCCACGGGTGATGTACCTAACTACGAAGTCGTTTGCAATGGCTACTCCTTACCTTCTTGAAGGATAGATAGTCTTAAAAAACTAAAAAAACGCCCCAAAGGGCGCTTTTCTAAAAAGTAATTGGAATCAATTCTTACAAATTCGGAATCACCAAAACCTGATCGGGATGGATCACGTTCGGGTCCTTTAAAATATTGGTGTTCGCATCAAAAATTTTGGTGTATTTCATCGGGTCGCCGTAGTAATGCTTCGCAATTTTACTCAGCGACTCCCCGCTCTTCACGGTATGTCTGTGGTAAACGGACTCGTCCTCCACGGTAATGTTCGCTTTAATATCCGATGGCTTCTCGCCCCCAATTTCTTTGATCTTGTCCCACAATAGGTTTTTTTCATATTGGGTTTTGGTCATCCCTTTTATCTTTAAAATGTCACCTTCAACGTTGACATCACCATTTTTCACATCCAATTCCTCACCTAGGTCCAATACAGGTTGATATTTTGCTTTTACGCTCATAATTTAATTTTTTACAGTTAACAATTAGAGATTTCAAGATAGTTAATATGTCCAAATTTTGCTATTAATTTTTTGTAATACTTTTTTGCTGAATCCTTGCTTGTACGCTTTGTATATCAATAATTTAATTGTATTTTTGCACCCCTTTTGGCAAGGAGGCAAGAGAAAAAGGGAATTTAGAAAATCAATTTAAAACCACTTCCGCGGTAATTGTTCAACTCTTGTAAAACGTGGAATACAAATTTTAATCAGCACATGGCTGAAGAAAAGCAAAACGTTGAGGTAGAAGAAACTGCCACAGCAACAGAAGTAAAAGAAGCAAAAGAACCCAAACAAGATCCTCAGGAATTTCTTGAAAATTTTGATTGGGACAAGTACGAAGAAGGAATTGAGCGCGTGGATGATAGCAAGCTTAAGGAATTCGAAACACTTGTTGAGGAAAACTTTGTGGACACTGCCGATGAGGAAGTAGTCGAAGGAAAAGTAGTTCACATGACAGACCGTGAGGCGATCATTGACATCAATGCTAAGTCCGAAGGTGTGATTTCCTTGAATGAGTTCCGCTACAATCCCGACCTAAAAGTTGGAGATAAAGTTGAGGTACTTATAGATATCCGTGAAGACAAAACCGGTCAATTGGTATTGTCTCACCGTAAAGCAAGAACCATCAAGGCGTGGGAGCGTGTCAACAACGCACACGACAAAGAAGAAATCGTTACTGGATTCGTTAAATGCCGTACCAAAGGTGGTATGATCGTTGACGTATTCGGAATCGAGGCGTTCTTGCCAGGTTCTCAAATCGATGTGAAGCCTATCCGTGATTACGATCAGTATGTAGGTAAGACCATGGAGTTCAAAGTAGTGAAGATCAACCACGAGTTCAAAAACGTAGTGGTATCGCACAAAGCTTTGATCGAAGCGGACATCGAAGAGCAGAAAAAAGAGATTATTGGCCAATTGGAAAAAGGTCAAGTACTGGAAGGTATCGTGAAGAACATCACATCTTACGGCGTATTTATCGACCTTGGAGGTGTAGATGGATTGGTTCACATTACCGACCTATCTTGGAGCAGAATCAACCACCCGAACGAAGTTGTAGATCTAGACCAGAAATTGAACGTTGTTATCCTTGATTTCGATGATAACAAGTCAAGAATCCAGTTAGGTCTTAAACAATTGGAGAAACACCCATGGGATGCCCTAGGTGATGAAATCAAAGTTGGCGACAAAGTAAAAGGTAAAGTAGTTGTGATCGCAGATTACGGTGCGTTTATCGAAGTTGCCGAAGGTGTTGAAGGTTTGATCCACGTTTCAGAAATGTCGTGGAGCACGCACCTAAGATCAGCCCAAGACTTTGTAAATGTAGGCGATGAGGTTGAAGCTGTTGTATTGACCTTGGATAGAGAAGATCGTAAAATGTCGTTGGGTATTAAGCAATTGACGCCAGACCCATGGACGGATATCACGACTAAATATCCTGTGGGATCAAGACACAAAGGAATCGTTAGAAACTTTACCAACTTTGGTGTATTCGTAGAGTTGGAAGAAGGTATCGACGGTTTGATCTATATCTCCGATCTTTCTTGGACCAAGAAAATCAAGCACCCATCCGAATTTGTTACCGTAGGTGACACCTTGGAAGTGGAAGTATTGGAATTGGACGTAGAAGGTCGCAAATTGAGCCTTGGACACAAACAAACCACAGAGAACCCTTGGGACAAATACTCCGAAGAGTTTGCTGAAGGTACTGTGCACAAAGCTGCCATTGCAGAGGTTGTTGACAAAGGAGCAACTATCAACTTCAACGAAGATATCGTTGGATTTGTTCCACAACGTCACATGGAAAAAGAAGACGGCAAAAAACTTCAAAAAGGAGAGGAAGCCGAATTCAAGATCATCGAGTTCAACAAAGATTTCAAGAGAGTTGTGGCCAGCCACACTGCCATCTTTAGAGAGCAAGAAGACAGAAATGTGAAAGCTGCTGCCAAGAAGAGAGCTGCATCCAGCGAAGAAGCATCAACAACACTTGGTGATGCCAACTCCGCGTTGCAAGCATTGAAGGACAAAATGGAAGCCGATTCCAAGAAAAAGTAATCGGACTTTTCAATGATACGAAGCCCCGCTGGAAACAGTCGGGGCTTTTTTATGTCCCATACATTTTAAAGAATTGCTTACTTTTGTATTCAACCGAGTTGGTCGCACACAGCATATGAGTCAAAAAGTACTGCTTACTTCAAAAGAAATCAACATCATACTGCACCGGTTGGCCTGTCAACTAATGGAAAACCATTTGGATTTTACCGATACCGCATTGATCGGTATTCAGCCCAGAGGCGGTTTTTTGGCAGAAAGGTTGGTAAAGATTCTCAAAAAGGAATACAAGATCAAGCACATTGACCTTGGTTTCTTGGACATCACATTTTTTAGGGACGATTTTGGACGGGGAGAAATCCTTAAGGCCAATTCCACACAAATGGATTTTTTGGTGGAGGATAAAAAAGTGGTGTTCATTGATGATGTGCTGTATACCGGAAGAAGTATCCGAGCGGCATTAACAGCCATCCAATCCTTCGGAAGACCAAGTAATATTGAATTACTGACGCTGATTGATAGAAGGTTTAGCAGACATTTGCCCATACAGCCAACCTACAGAGGTAGACAGGTAGACGCCATCAACGAAGAAAAGGTAAAGGTGATGTGGGAGGAAAATGATGGAGAAGATAAAGTATATTTAATAAGCAAATAATAAGGAATGAGCGAGTTAAGTGTAAATCACTTGTTGGGAATCAAATATCTGAACAAAAAAGATATATCGCTCATTTTTGAAACTGCCGATCATTTTAAAGAGGTAATCAATCGTTCCATTAAAAAGGTGCCCACCTTACGGGATATTACCATTGCCAACATCTTTTTTGAGAACAGTACCCGCACAAAACTTTCATTTGAACTTGCTGAAAAACGACTTTCGGCCGATGTGGTCAATTTCTCCGCAGGGCAATCCTCCGTGAAAAAAGGGGAGACCCTCATCGATACCGTAAACAATATCCTATCCATGAAAGTGGATATGGTGGTGATGCGCCATCCCAATCCGGGAGCAGGCATCTTTTTGTCAAAACATGTAAAAGCGGCCATCGTCAATGCTGGGGATGGTGCGCACGAACACCCCACACAAGCACTCTTGGATTCCTATTCCATACGGGAAAAATTGGGTGATGTAGGGGGAAAGAATGTAGTGATAGTTGGCGACATTCTGCACTCACGAGTAGCATTGTCCAATATTTTTGCCTTGAAACTACAAGGGGCCAACGTTAAAGTTTGTGGTCCCCGAACGCTTATCCCCAAGCACATTGAATCTTTGGGGGTAGGAGTGGAGACCAACCTGAAAAAAGCCTTGGAATGGTGCGATGTGGCAAATATGCTTCGCGTTCAGAACGAACGAATGGATATCAGCTACTTCCCATCCACTCGCGAATACACACAACAGTTCGGGGTGAACAAACAACTCTTGAACAGTTTGGACAAACAAATTGTGATCATGCACCCTGGACCCATAAACCGCGGTGTGGAAATTACAAGCGATGTGGCCGATTCCGACCAATCCATAATTTTACATCAAGTAGAGAATGGAGTGGCCGTGCGAATGGCTGTACTCTATCTACTGGCATCAAAAATTAAGTAAGAGATGATTTTCGACAAAGACGGAACAACAACTATAGTTTTCCAAGAAAAGACCACACTATCTGGTTTTTTGGAAAACTTGAACAAGGCATATCCCAAACTAAAGCACGACAATATTGTCGTTAACCTTTTTTCTTTTGACAAGCTTACCATAGGCGATATTTTGGAGTTTTTGGATATTTCCAACACCCATAAAGCTTCAGGACAATCCTTTGTTTTGGTGACGGATAAGTTGAGTTACGATGAAGTTCCTGAAGAAATAAGTGTGGTGCCTACGTTGCAAGAGGCTAAGGATCTTATCGAAATGGAGGAAATAGAACGTGACCTCGGCATATGAAACTTACCATACTTGGTTGCTATGCCGCTACACCACGAACATTTACCAATCCGACTTCGCAGATACTCGAAATAAAAAACCATTTGTTTTTGATCGATTGTGGTGAGGGAACCCAGGTACAGCTCAGAAAATATAAAGTCAAGTTTTCCAGGATCAACCACATTTTTATCTCACACCTACATGGGGATCACTTTTTTGGTCTTCCGGGATTGATCTCAACCTTTCGGTTGTTGGGAAGGGAAAAAGAGCTACACATTTATGGTCCCAAAGGAATCAAACAAGCCATCACTTTATTTCTAAAGTTGGGAGATTCTTGGACCAATTATCCTTTGATTTTTCACGAATTGGAATCCAAAGAATCCGAACTTGTTTTTGAAGATGGGAAAGTCACCGTGCAAACCGTTCCTTTGATTCACAGGGTGTATACCAATGGATTTTTGTTTCAAGAAAAGGAATCGCCAAGAACATTGAATGTTGTAGCTGCCAAAAAGTTCGGTATAGACAAGAGCCAGTTCAATAACATTAAAAAGGGCGTTGACGGTAAAGATGCCTCTGGCAACATCATTCCCAATAAGAAGCTTACGTTAGACCCGCCCGAGCCCAAAAGCTATGCTTTTTGTAGTGATACGGTCTATAACGAAGCTATTTTGCCCATTATTAAAGATGTGACGGTGCTGTATCACGAATCTACTTTTTTGGAATCAGAGGAACACCTTTGCGAAAAAACAAAACATAGCACAGCCAAGCAAGCCGCACAAATTGCCAAAAAAGCCAATGCCAAGCTCCTCATTTTGGGGCATTATTCCACACGCTACAAATCCATCGAACTATTTAAAAAAGAAGCTGAGGAAGTTTTTCCGGTGGTGGAGCTAGCGGATGATGGTAAGTCTTTTGAATTTTGAGTTGATTCCATGTGAAGCAACCAAAGGCTCAAATTTGTATCTTAATTACAAAGCTCCGATTTATGAGAAAAGGATTTTTTGGTCTTTTAGCTCTACTATTAATTGTGTCCTGTACTAAGGACGACGGGCAAAGCGAAGGCTTTCCTCCAGATCTTTTGGGTAGCTGGAGTAAAACGTACGAACAAGAACAAGGTATCATAATCAACAACTATACATTTAACGAAAATTCAACGTTTAAACGAAGGATTGAATGGTTTGGATTTAATGGGGCTCCTAAAACCGAACTTACGGAATCTTCAGAATACACAGGTACCTTTGAAGTTGAAGGAGATAGTTTGTTTTTTCGAAATTTGGAAGGCCAAGGTGGGTTTGACAGTAAATTTTGGATAAAGAACAATGTCCTTCATTTGGAATATATTACCTATCCGGCAGATGCTCCAGTTCTTACCCAAATTAAATACGAAAGAATTGATTGACGATTGAATAGGAATTCGATGCCCTTCGAATAAAAACAACTTCTTTTTGTACGTCTATCTTTGCTGACATTTGAATTTTCCCGAACTTCACATTATGCAAAAGGACCTGAGCAATTATAGAAAATCTTACGAAAAAAGCGAGTTGACCGAAGAAGCGATAAAGGAAAATCCGCTGGAACAATTTCAAAAGTGGTTTTATGAACTGGAAGCCTCCGAAGGCGTAGACGAGCCCAACGCCATGACAGTATCTACCATTGGGTTGGACGGGTTTCCGAAGAGCAGGGTTGTTTTGATGAAGAAGTTTACCTTTGAAGGCTTTATTTTCTATACCAACTACCAAAGCGAAAAGGGCAGGGCCATTGCGTCAAATCCATCGGTTTGTTTGTCCTTTTTTTGGCCACATATGGAACGTCAGGTCATCATAAAAGGAAAAGCTGAAAAAATAGCCGAAAATCTTTCCGACGGATATTTTGAATCCCGCCCCCATGGCAGTAAGCTAGGTGCTATTGTTTCCGACCAAAGCGAGGTGGTTCCTTCTCGCGAATATTTGGAAGGCAAGTTGATGGCGCTCGAACAAAAATTTGATGGAGCCGAAGTGCCCAGGCCCGAGTATTGGGGAGGATATTTGGTTCGCCCTATATCCATGGAGTTTTGGCAGGGTCGCCCCAACCGATTGCACGATAGAATACGGTATTCCCTTCAGGAAGATTTTGATTGGAAAATAGAACGACTGGCACCATAAACTCCACAAAAATGAAACAACTTATATTGATGCGACATGGGAAATCCTCATGGGATTACGATGTCTCCGACAAAGACAGACCTTTAAAACAAAGAGGAATCAATGACGCCCATTTGGTTTCCCAAACCTTTGCTTTGCATGCCCCTTCAATAGACTTTATTTATTCAAGTCCTGCCAACCGTGCCTTGCATACCAGTATGATCTTTGTAAGAAATCTGGAATTTGACCTGTCGAGATTCAAGGTCAACGATATGCTTTACGATTTTTCGGGCAATAGTGTGGAGCAATTTGTTCAAAGTTTAAACAACAGTTTGAACACTGTGGCCATCTTTGGCCATAATTATGCCTTAACATCACTTGCAAATACTTGGGGAGATCAGTATATTGAGAACGTTCCCACAGCTGGACTTGTACACATTACATTTGGTGTGGACGATTGGTCCAAAATATCCGAGGGAACCACAAAGCAAATGGTCTTTCCAAAACACTTGAAAAAATAGATGGTAAAAACAAAGAACGAATATATAAACAGGGAAATCAGTTGGCTTCACTTTAACGCCAGGGTACTGCAAGAAAGTAAAGATCATAGGGTGCCACTGATCGACAGATTACGGTTTTTAGGGATTTTCAGTAACAACTTGGATGAATTTTTTAAGGTGCGCTATGCCACGGTAAAACGTATTGTAGATGCCGGAAAAACGGGTAAAAGTGTCTTGGGCGGAGAAAGGGCAAAAGACCTTTTGGAAGAAATCACCAAAATTGTGATCAACCAGCAAACGCGCAGTCTTGAAATTTTCAAGCAAATTGACAGGGAACTACGTGAGGAAAATATTTTCATTATAAGGGAGACCGAAGTCAATGAGAGTCAGGCTGAGTTTATTCGGGATTATTTCTTTAAAAAGGTGAATCAGGAGTTGATGACCATCATCTTGAACGACCTTACGGAGTTTCCACTTTTAAAGGATACCGCTGCTTATTTGGCCGTTAAGGTGGTTATGAAGAACGGTTCGGGCAAAGGGAAACACAATAGATATGCTTTGATCGAAATCCCCAAGGGAATCGACCGTTTTGTGGTATTGCCGAAAGAGGGAGATAAAAACTACGTTATCATATTGGATGATTTGATACGTTTTTGTTTGGATAGCGTGTTTACCATGTTCGAGTTTGAATCCATATCCGCACATATGATCAAGATCACCCGGGATGCAGAACTGGATATCGACAATGATTTGAGCAAAAGCTTTATTGAAAAGATTTCTACCAGCGTAGAGCACCGAAAAATAAGTGATCCCGTACGTTTTGTGTATGACAAGAGCATAGACAAGGATACGCTCCAGTTCTTGAAAGAAAAAATGGACATTATGGACACGGATAGTGTGATACCGGGTGGCCGTTACCACAACCGTAGGGATTATATGGGCTTTCCCAGTTTGGGACGACAAGACCTTATGTATGACAGGATAGAACCTCTACCGGTAAAAGGTTTGAGCATGAAGGGTAGTTTGTTGGATATGATCGCCCACAAGAATTATATGATCTACGCTCCGTACCATACTTTTAGCTATGTGACCAAATTTTTAAGGGAGGCGGCACTGGACCCGCAGGTGCGCAGCATAAAAATCACCATATACCGATTGGCCAGTGACAGTCAGATTGCAAATGCTTTGGTCAATGCGGTTAAAAATGGAAAACAGGTGACCGTCCAAATAGAATTACAGGCACGGTTTGATGAGCAGAACAATATTGAATACGCCAACTTTTTGCAAGATGAAGGCGTAAAATTGATCTTTGGCGTACCCGGACTAAAAGTCCACAGCAAAATTTGTTTGATCGAGCGGGAAGAAGCTGAAGGCATCAAAAGATACGGTTTTATCAGTACCGGTAACTTTAACGAGTCGACCGCAAAAATTTATACCGATTATACCTTGTTTACGGCCCATCAAGGTATCTTAAAGGATATGAACAAAGTGTTCGGCTTCTTCGAGACCAATTATAAAATCAATAAATACAAGCACCTTATTGTATCTCCCCATTACACCAAGTCATCTTTTATGAAGATGATCGATAAGGAAATTGCCTTTGCCAAGGCAGGAAAGGAGGCCTATATCAAAATAAAGATGAATAGCCTTACTTCATACAAGATGGTGGACAAACTATATGAAGCCAGTAGAGCAGGGGTTAAGATACAGATGATTGTGAGGGGAATTTGTTGTCTCATTCCAGGTGTAGAAGGCATGAGCGAAAATATTGAAGCCATAAGTGTGGTGGACAAGTTTCTGGAACACCCCAGATTGTTCATTTTTGGAAATGATGGCGACCCAAAAATCTATATTTCTTCAGCTGATTGGATGACCCGTAACCTCGACTTTAGGGTAGAGGTGGGATGCCCCATTTACGACCCGGATATTAGACAGGAACTGTTGGATACGTTTGAGATTTCTTGGGAAGACAATTCCAAAGCACGTGTGTTCTCGGCCAAACAGGACAATGCTTATAGAAAACGTGCCAAAGGGGAAGTTGAACTACGTTCGCAGGTTGAAATGTACAACTATTACAAAAAGAAATTGGAAACCTAACCGTGCATGGTTTCCTTTTTGCCGAGGTCTTTCATTAATTGGGCCTCGTATTCCAAAAGGTCTTCCCATTTTTTGTCTACTTCCTCTTTTTTGCCGTATTTACGGGCAAACTTGAGGAACATAGTGTAATGGTTGGCTTCGCTGACCATAAGATTTCGGTAAAACTCGGACAACTGCTCGTCGGCTATTTCTTCCGAAAGCAACCGAAAGCGTTCACAGCTTCTTGCCTCTATAAGGGCTGCATATAAAAGTTTGTGGACCAAATGGGTTTCACGACTTCCTCCTTTTGGGAAGAATTTCATCAACTCGATAACATATTCATCTTTGCGCTCTCTGCCCAAGACCCAACCACGTTTTAGAATTTTATCGTGTACCATGTTAAAATGACCCATTTCTTCACGGGCAAGAGCAGTCATTTCCTTCACTAATTCCGACTTTTCCGGAAAACCGATAATCAACGAAATAGCAGTACTGGCTGCTTTTTGCTCACAATACGCATGATCTGTCAAAATTTCTTCAATGTTCTTTTCTACAATGTTTACCCACCTTGGGTCTGTTGGTAGTTTTAGGCCTAACATGGTTTATCTTTTCCGCAAAGATAATCTGATAGGATTAAATAAATTCGTTGATCACCGCTATATTTGTAAATCAACAGATGTTAGTCTAAACCGTATGGTCAAAACCTCCAATGATTATCTTTCCGATATTCTGAAATTAAATTTAAAGGATTCTGAATTCCAATGGTTGAAAAGTGTCGTGGCACAAATCTCGAAATCCCAAAGCCGAAAGGATTTATACATGGCCTACAGTCTGTGCACTGCTAAAATACAAGATGAGTCCATAACTGATTTTGGTTCCCATGATTTTGAATGGAAAGACTATTTGGAGATTCAAAAGGCGACGACCTTGGAGATTTCCAGAGTTTTTATACTCTCTTCGGTGCTCGAAGCTGGAGAAGGATTTTTGAAACCGGTACAGCAATTGATTCAAGTGGCGGATAAAACGGAATTGGAAACTTTTTTAAAGTATCTCGTTTTTCTTCCAGAACCAAAAGATTTTAAGTTTGCCGCGGTTGAAGCGCTTAGGACCAATATTGCCACGGTTTTTAATGCCATATCCCAGTACAATCCATATCCTTCCGAATATTTTACTTTGTCGGAGTGGAACCAAATGTACCTTAAGGCAGCTTTTATGCAACAAGATTTGAAAAGGATTGTGGAAATAGATAAAATGGCGAATAAGGATTTGGCGCGCATCATTTCCGATTATGCACATGAGAGATGGGCTGCATCAAGAGATGTAGATCCAATGTTTTGGCGACCGGTGTCCAATTTTTTGGAAGGCCATTTAATTGAAGATGTAGAACGTTTGTTCAAAAGTGAAGTTGAAAGGGAACAAAAGGCAGCAACCTTGGTTTGTTTTCACTCCACCTCCGTTGAAGCGAAAAAATTACTTGATACATACCACACCCATCTGCAAAAAGTGGAGCAGGGAGATATAACTTGGAAAAATTTATAATAGCATGGATGATAAATTAATGATAATAGACCCACACGTTCACATGACCTCCAGAACCACGGATGACTATGAAGCTATGGCGGCAGCTGGGGTCGTAGCTCTGATTGAACCATCATTCTGGTTGGGACAACCAAGAACCCAAGTAGGTTCCTTTCAAGACTATTTTAGCAGTCTTGTAGGATGGGAGCCGTTTAGGGCATCACAATTTGGGATACAGCATTACTGCACCATCGGGCTCAATTCAAAAGAGGCCAATAACGTACCCTTGGCCGAAGAGGTAATGGAATTGTTGCCCTTATATCTGCACAAAGAAAATGTGGTGGCCATTGGCGAGATAGGTTACGATGACCAAACCGAGGCAGAAGACCGTTTTTTTAGGGAGCAATTGGAATTGGCCAAAACCTTTAATATGATGGTTCAAGTACATACGCCCCACAGGGATAAAAAGGCAGGTACCATTAAAAGCATGGAAGTTTGTTTGGAGCACGGCTTGGATCCGGGAATGGTAGTGATTGACCATAACAACGAAGAAACGGTTAAGGATGTATTGGATAGAGGATTTACCGCTGCATTCACCATTTACCCAAAAACCAAAATGGGCAACCAACGAATGGTGGAAGTAGTCAAAAAATACGGTAGCGACAATATTATAGTGGATAGCTCTGCCGATTGGGGCGTAAGCGATCCGTTGGCTGTTCCAAAAACAGCAAATTTGATGCTGCAAAACGGAGTTGCTCGTGAAGACGTAGTGAAAACCTGCTACCAGAATGCCTTGGACTTTTTTGGCAGATCGGGAAAAATGAAAGAAGAACACTGGTTGACTCCAGAAGCCATTGATCAACGAAAACTATTCAATGATAATAGTGTGCTTCGAGGTCAGGAGCCAAAGGTAGAGGACAACAAAATCGTTTAATGGGGCCACGTGTAAAGGCATATCTTCAATTATGTAGGCCAGCCAACTTGCCTACCGCTGCAGCCGATATTTTGGCAGGAATATCCATATCGGGTCTATTCGCCGGAATTGGTGCTTTTGAAATACCGGAGGTAGACCTATTTCCATTTTTGATGTTGATATTGGCCTCCGTTTTTCTTTACGCGGGCGGTGTGGTACTTAACGATGTTTTTGATTTAGTGATTGATAAAGTAGAACGCCCCGAAAGGCCAATACCAAGTGGAGTAGTTCCTTTGGGCAAAGCAAGATCATTTGGTTTTGGTTTGCTCGCGGTGGGAATTTACTTTGCTTTTTTGGCCAACAGCAATAGTGGCATTATATCTGTTTTTCTAGCTTTATCCATTTTGTCCTATAACAAATTTGCGAAGCACCATGCCTTTTTGGGACCGCTCAACATGGGTATTTGTAGGGGACTTAACCTTTTGATGGGCATATCCTTGCTGAGTACTATGGAAAACTGGCCTTATGTCCTGGTGCCGATCGTATTCATTTTTGCCGTAACCATGATCAGCAGGGGGGAAGTACACGGAAAGAACAAGGGCAATCTCCTGTTGGCAGGGCTGTTATATGTAGTAGTACTTTCAGGCGTGTTTTATTTGCATCAAGAGTATGCAAATGGCGACCTTTGGTATCTATTGTTTTTGGCACTCTTTGCTTTTATGGTTTTCAAACCTTTGATCAAGGCATATCAAAATAATACACCAGAAAATATAAAGAAGGCTGTAAAATCTGGAGTGCTGTCCATTATATTGCTGGATGCCGCTATGGCTGTTGCACATGCCAATCTGATCATTGGAGTGCTAATGCTTTTACTATTGCCACTATCCGTTTATTTGGCCAAACAATTTGCAGTAACCTAACTTATGAGTAAAAATACACTACCTACGATTCATCAAGAGTTTAAAGTAAGGTATACATATCAATTGCACTTTACCCAGCATTTATTTGCGGTAGAGAATCCTTTGTTCAAAAATGTACTGGCTGAATACCGTCCCAATCACCCTATCAAGTGCCTTTTTGTGGTAGATCAAGGAGTTTTGGACCATCATCCACATCTTGGTAAAGAAATAGAGGAATACTGCAATCATTTCAAGGAGCACATCCAATTCACTAATCTTATCGCTGTTCCTGGAGGGGAGGAAAGCAAAAAAGACCAGTCCAGTGTCGAAAAATGTCTTGAAGCCATCAATGAAAATGCCATTTGCAGACATTCATTTGTAGTAGCTATTGGAGGCGGTGCCGTGGTTGATATGGTTGGTTATGCAGCCACTATTGCACATAGGGGGGTAAAACTTATTCGAATTCCAACCACCGTATTGGCTCAAAATGATGCCGCCGTTGGTGTGAAGAACAGTGTAAATGCTTTTGGCAAGAAAAATTTTTTGGGTACATTCTCGGTTCCCTATGCCATTATCAACGATTTGGAATTTTTGAATACGCTGGAACAAAGAGATTGGGTGGCAGGCATAGCAGAGGCCATTAAAGTAGCCCTGATCAAGGACAAACAATTCTTTGAGTATATCGAATCCAATGCGGAGGCACTGGCCAATCGGGAAATGGAACCAATGGCTTATTTGATTCATCGTTGTGCAGAACTTCATATGGAACATATTGCCGAGGGTGGAGATCCTTTTGAAAGCGGCTCTTCCAGACCTTTGGATTTTGGACATTGGTCGGCCCATAAATTGGAATATATGACGGGGTACAGTCTAAGGCACGGGGAAGCCGTAGCGATAGGTATGGCCATAGATATGGTTTACGCCAGTTTGGTAGGAGTGTTGCAAGATGATTTGGAGCGAGTGCTTACCGTCATCAAAAAAGCAGGATTCAATTTAGAAGTGCCCTTTGAAGGGGATGGGGAAATCAAAGAACTCCTCAACGGAATCGAAGAGTTTCGGGAGCACTTGGGAGGTGAGCTTACCATTCCGCTGATTCCCAAGATAGGAACTAAAACAGATGTCCACAGTATCGACTATTCATTAATGGAAAAAGCAGTGCGAAGCTTTGTTTACAAACCGCAAAACTCTTTATGAGGATCAATGAAAAATATCATCTGACCTATTGCACAAATATCCACGCAGGTGGAGATTGGGAAGAAACATTTACCAGCTTAAAGCAGCATTTACCAAAAATCAAGAATAGCGTTTCGCCCAATGATGCGTTTGGTCTAGGACTCAGACTCAGTAATACGGCCAGTTTGGAACTGGATGACGGACAACTTCAAGACTTCAAACATTGGTTGTCCGAAAATGACTGTTACGTTTTTACGATGAACGGATTTCCCTATGGGAACTTTCACGGGGAACCCGTAAAAGACCAGGTGCACGTGCCCGATTGGACCACTGGCAATCGGCTGGATTATACACTACGGTTGTTCAAACAATTGGATTTTTTAGCGCCCGAAGGTATGGAATGCGGTATTTCTACATCTCCTGTTTCCTACAAGCATTGGTTTGATAGTGATTCTGAAAAGCAACAAGCCTTTGCCAAAGGAGCAGAAAAAATGGTCAAGGTGGCACTGGAACTCTACAAAATTGAAAAAGCATCAGGCAGGTATATGCATTTGGATGTGGAACCGGAACCTGATGGTTTTTTGGAGAACACCCAGGAAGTAATTGATTACTACAAAGATTATTTGGTTCCCGAGGCCATCAAGGCTTTTGAACCGTTTCAATTCAGTATGGAAAAAACGGAGGAGCTACTCAAAAGATATATTACGATATGCTATGATGTATGTCATTTCGCCTTGGCCTACGAAGCCCCAAATGTGACTTTTGAGAAGTTCAAGGCGGCCAATATTAATGTAGGCAAGATTCAGGTAAGTGCGGCCCTTAAAATTATGTACAACAGCGACAAGGAAGAGGAGTTGTGGGACACCTTGGCCCAATTCAACGAGCCTGTGTATTTGCATCAGGTTACGGAAATGGTGAATGGAAAGGTGAAAACATATAACGATTTACCGATTGTTTTGGAAAAAAAAGCACCGTTCAAAGAGTTGCGTTCCCATTTTCATGTCCCCATATTTTTAAAGGATTATGGATTGCTTCAATCCACACAAGATCAGATTGTAAAGGTGTTGGATTATTTGAAGGACAATTTTGTGAGCAATCATATTGAGGTGGAAACCTACACTTGGGATGTTTTGCCCAATGAACTGAAAGTACCGATTACAGAGTCCATTGCAAGAGAGTTGGACTGGATGAAATCAAGATTAAAATGAAGAAGACCGTTGTAATCAACATTGTTGGGCTTACCAATAGATTGATAGGTGATCATACACCATTTATAAAATCATTTCTGGATAAAGGGAAGAACAGCGTAGTGAAGCCTGTTTTGCCTGCAGTAACCTGTTCGGCACAGAGCACCTATCTAACCGGCAAATGGCCAACAGAACACGGTATTGTCGGGAATGGATGGTTCTTTAAGGAAGAATTGGAAGTCAAATTTTGGAGGCAGGGAAATCCCTTGGTGCAGTCCAATAAAATTTGGGACGAGTTGAAAGCGATGCATCCTGATTTTACATGTGCCAATATGTTCTGGTGGTATAATATGTACAGCACTGTAGATTTTAGCGCTACCCCGCGACCCAATTATCTGGCGGACGGCAGAAAAATTCCAGACATTTACACCTATCCGGCCAAGTTACGGGATATGCTTCAAGACAAGTTGGGAACATTTCCATTGTTTAAATTTTGGGGACCCAAGACATCCATAGCATCCAGTAGATGGATAGCCGATGCCACTATGGAAATGGACAAGGAAAACAATCCGACCCTGACCTTGGTGTATTTGCCCCATTTGGATTATAACACGCAACGCTACGGATTGGATTTTGATGTCCTTCAAACGGATTTGAACGAAATTGATATTGTGGTCAAAGATTTGGTCGAGTATTATGAAGCACAAACGGCCAATATTGTTTTGTTGTCCGAATACGGCATCACCAATGTCTCCAACCCTATCCACATTAACCGACATTTACGAAAAGAAGGGTATTTGGGCATTAGAGTAGAGCGAGGGCTGGAACTTTTGGATGCTGGAGCAAGCGATGCTTTTGCGGTTGCCGATCATCAAATAGCGCATATTTACGCGAAAGATTCCGTTGATCGTAATAAACTTTATGAATACCTGAAAACAATTCCAGGGGTAGAACAAGTTATTCCGAAGAGCGAACGGAAAAATCATCACATCGACCATGAGCGAGCGGGCGATTTTGTGCTTGTAGCTGACAAGGATAGCTGGTTCACCTATTATTTTTGGGAAGATGACACCGTGGCGCCCGATTACGCGCGAATGGTGGATATCCACAAAAAACCGGGTTACGATCCTGTTGAAATGTTTACTGACCCTGCGGATAGATTGGTTGTGCCCAAAGTGATGTGGAAACTCTTAAAAAAGAAGCTGGGCTTTAGAACCGTATTGGACATTATTCCCTTAAAGGCCGAATTGGTGCATGGGTCCCACGGAAGAATCCCTGAGGACAAGGAAGATTGGCCTATTCTTGCGACCAACAGTATTGAAAATTTACCGGAGCAGGAACTGTTAGCTACCGAAGTCTATGAAGTGCTTAAAAATCACGTAATTCAATAAATATGGAAACGTTTTTCAAAATTTTTGCTGCTGTTTTTGCGCTTTTGTTCGGTTACGCCATTGTAGTGCAGTTCAACGATCCCGATGCGCTTCAATGGATTCTAATTTATTTGGTAGCAACTGTGGCTTCGGTACTTTTTATCTTTAAAAAGCTGAAAACAAGCATTTATTTTGTACTTACCATTTTCTTTTTGGTGCTGTTTTTCATGTATTGGCCGGAATCTTACGAAGGTGTTCAGCTAGACCAAGGTATGAAGACCGTAAATATTGAAGAGGGGAGGGAGTCTTTGGGATCTTTGATTGCCGCTGTGGTAATGATGGTGTATGGCTTTAGAACTCGTTTCCTGAACAAATCAAAAGTCTAGATCGAACTCTTGGCGGAGCAAATCCAAATTCGGGTTTTTCTCCCGCAACTTCTCATACTTTTCCTCTGGGGTAAAGGCGAACTTTTTTGCCACTTCCTCGTTTACGGTAATGTAGAGTGAAATGGCGTAGTTGTTCAATTTTTGTTTCAGGTAATCAAGCATCAAACTTTGTTCCCGCTCTATTTCCTTTTTCATTGTACCGTTGGGAAGCTCTATCCAAATGGTATTTTCGTTCTTAAGTTTGGGCACATCGCTTTGTAGATTGCTCGCCAATATTTTTCTGCCCTGCTTTTCCAATTGATGTACAAAATCGTCCCAATGCTTTTGCATATCTTTTTCTTCAAAGATATCTTTGGGCAAGTCCTTTTCGTCTATGCCTGGGGATTTTGTGTTCTCGTGTGCCTTCTTAACCTTGATACTCGATAACGAAAGCCCGGAAACCCGTTTTTCCGAAGTCTTGATTTCAATTTTTTTTGGTCGATACGGTTCTTTGGGTTCGCTGACCAGTTCTTTTTTGGTTTCTTTTGACGCTGAAACTTCCGCAACTGCTGTTACCTTTTCTTTCGATGCAGGTTCCTCCGATGCTTGAACGGTCTCTTTCGGCGGGGGCGGAGTACCATTGGTTTGAGCTGGTTGAGTACCACCGTTGGATGTGGTTATTTTTCCTGCAAAATAAGAAGCAGGAATTATGAAATCAGCGTTTTTTTTTTCTCCATCGAATGTGATGGAGGCTAACTTCATAAGGGTGAGTTCAACTAGCAATCGCTGATTTTTACTGGTTTTGTATTTCAGGTCGCAGTCGTTGGCCATATCTATGGCTTTCAGCAAAAATTGTTTGGATGTCTTTTTGGCCTGTTCTTGGTATTGTTTGGTCACGTCTTCACCTACTTCCAAGAGATTTAAGGTATCAGGATGTTGACAGACCATCAAATCCCTAAAATGTGAGGCCAAGCCTGAGATAAAATGATGACCATCGAACCCAAGTGACAGGGTTTTATTGAAAAGCACCAAAAGTTCTGGAATGTTGTTCTCTAGAATCAAGTCCGTGGCTGAGAAATAGATATCGTAATCGAGAACATTGAGGTTTTCCGTTACGGCCTTTCGGGTCAATTCCTTCCCCGAAAAGCTTACCACACGATCAAAGATTGATAAGGCATCACGCATAGCTCCATCTGCCTTTTGCGCAATAATGTGCAAAGCGCTCTCTTCAGCTTCAATTCCTTGCTGCTCTGCAATATGTTTTAGGTATTCCGAGGCATCTTTTACCGTGATGCGCTTAAAGTCAAAAATTTGGCAGCGGGATAGAATGGTCGGGATAATTTTGTGCTTCTCCGTAGTGGCCAAAATAAATATGGCGTGCTTTGGAGGTTCTTCCAAGGTCTTCAAAAATGCATTGAATGCCGATTGGGAAAGCATATGGACCTCATCGATAATATAAACCTTGTACTTTCCGGTCTGTGGTGGTATGCGTACTTGGTCTATCAAACTACGAATGTCATCCACGGAGTTATTGGAGGCGGCATCCAACTCAAAAATATTGAATGCAAAATCCTCATCTTCCCTTTCCGTACCATCTTGATTGATTTTTTTGGCCAAAATACGGGCACAAGTGGTCTTTCCAACACCTCTTGGGCCGCAGAACAACAAGGCTTGTGCCAAGTGGTTGTGTTCAATGGCATTCATCAAAGTATTGGTAATGGACGATTGGCCCACGACATCTTTGAAGGTTTGGGGTCTATATTTTCTAGCTGATACTATAAATGGTTCCAATGCTGGGAAAATAGAATTACTACAAATATAAAAATAGCATTGGGCAAAGTTGACTTGAAACGCACAGTTCCGCCGTTTTTTATTAACAATTGGATTACCTTTGTAGTAGCAGGCCACCTTATCGCTGCAAGTATGGGCAACCTTACTTGAAGAGGAAAGTCCGGACACCGAAGTGCGGCATAGCGGGTAACGCCCGTCCGCCGAGAGGCGAGGACCAGTGCAACAGAAAGCAAGTACAGTTCGGCTGTAGTGAAATCAGGTAAACTCTATGCGGTGAAACGTCATGTAAACCAATGTTTGAGGGCTGCACGCCCGAGTTGGAGGGTAGGCGGTTGGAACACTTGGGCAACCATTTGTCTAGATAAATGATAAGGGTACACAGAATCCGGCTTATGGCCTGCTTTTCTTATCTAGTTAAAGGTTTAAAACCTCCGAAGTATCGTAGCAGGGTCTGCAAACTTGACGGTAGTTAGGTTTAACTGCAGTTACTTTAGTTTCTATAAATTTTATAGATGGTCCCCTCTCCAGTCTCCCTAAGGGGAGAGGTTTCCCTCCTTTAGAGGGATCAAGGGAGGACCTGACGCCAGATGACAAAGAATTTCATTCTTTTCTTTAAAGAGGTCTGAAAAGTCAGTTTTCGTCAACCTGAACTTGTTTCAGGTTCTTGTAATGAAATATGATGAGATTCTGAAATAAATTCAGAATGACGTATTTCAATACTTTTAAGACGGTCTCGATTTATTTTTCTTCAAGTTCAAAAAAACTGAAGATACTGCCACCGTATTTACGTTGCTCCGAAAATTGAGGGTGTTCCGAAAGATTGGTTTGGTCCGAATGTTCAATAATCAGAAGTCCATCTTCCAAGAGCAACGTATTTTCAAAAACCAGATTGGCAATGTTCAAAAATTGTCTGGTCTCAAAATCGTATGGTGGGTCGGCAAAAACAAGGTCAAACTTTTCGGGTGTATTTTTTAGGAACGTGAAAACATCGGATTTAACCGTTTTGATGGTAAAGTCCAATGCTTGTGCGGTTTTGGAAATGTATCGCACACAACCTTGATGAGCATCCACTGCCGTTATTTTTTCCGTACCCCTGGAAGCGAACTCAAAACTGATGTTTCCCGTTCCTGAAAATAGGTCGAGTACTTTGAGTTCATCAAAGTAAAATCGGTTGTTCAGGATGTTGAACAGAGCTTCTTTGGCCATATCCGTAGTGGGGCGAACAGGTAATTTTTTTGGGGCAACAAGTCTTTTGCCCTTGTATTTTCCTGAAATAATACGCATTTATAGCGAGCTTAATATAGAGAAGTCAATGCTCTCATTTTCCAATTGTTCCAAAGGAAAGGACGAAGCGCTGGGAACAAAAACAGATACATTTTTAATGTATTGGTAGCAGAGATCGTAAATGGGGTCTCCCTCTTCAATAGCTCCGAAGAGTTTAAGTTGAGTTTTTTCCAAATCCATCTGTAATTGCTCCAAACTGAATAATAAATAGTACAAAAAGTCCTCTTTGTTCTTGTACTCGAATTGGTTGTAGAAAAGTAATTTTTTATCGGACATCACCATCATCTCCATCTCGCGTTCGGATACTTGCACATAGCAAACTGCTTCTGATAAGGTTCTGTTTTGATTCAACAAAGTGTTGATAAGAACCGTTCCGCTATGCTTGAATTCGAACTCCCCAAAAAGTTCAAAAATATAATTGTTTACATTGGTGTAGGGAATGTAAACATTCATAATTTCTTGGTTCGGAATCTCATCGTAGGCGATAAGATCGTTTGCCATTATTTTGGCGTTGAACTTTAAATAGTTGGGCAGCTCCTCGTTATTGAAAAGTGGCTTGGGAACCAAGGCGAACATATTATTTTTATGGATGACCATTACTTCGGAAAAGTTCCTTCCGATTTCCCCTTGCTGACTTAGCTTTTCTTTTAACTCTTTGAGCATTAAATACGGGGTGAGTTGTGTTTTGAAGCTTACCCTTTCAAAAGCCAGAATCTTGTTGGTAATAGTGTCCAGCACACAAAAAGAAAGTCCATTCAAGCCAGCTTGAATGGACAGTTTCCTATGGGTGCTATTTGTTTTGTTCTGTACTATAGCTAGTTTATCTTTTTCCTATCGTAGACAGGTGGCCAGTTCCCGTTGGTGCTTACATCGGTCAATGAACCTACTTTGATTTCAGTACCGTTTACCTCTTCAACACTTTGGTGAGCGTTTTCTTTTTCTACCAAGTCTTCCGGTTGGTCATAAAGCACAACATTTTTCTTGACCTTTGCTTCAAAAACTGGGGCTTTATATCCACTTTTATCGATAATATCAGCCTTCATTTCAAATTTTTCATCGTTTTGGGCATAAGGAACGTCCATCATGGTTTTGTACCTGTCATCAGCCCCAAATAGGGAATCTTTTACCTTTACGGTTCCCAAGGTGTCGATAATAATGGTGTCCTGTTGCATTTCAATCTGATACACTCTGTCGTATCTCATGAAAGAAGAGTCACGCTGTGTGGTAATGGTATAGTTGCCGGTATCGATGAACTTGATCAAGCTTTCAAAATTACCTGCGTATTTTCCATTTACGGTTTTATAAGCTTCCTGCGAATCCCTAATATCCTTAAGTTTGCTGATTACTTTGGAAAATCTTTCATTTCTTACCTTATTGAACTCAATAGGGGCATTGATGGAGTCGTAAATTTTAAAACCTAAGTAAATGCTTAAAATTCCGAAGAGAATTATCAAAACTGGCTTTACTTTTTGAGGTAAAAATCTATCAATAACAAAAACAAGCCCTATGGTCACAAGGCATATTAATACAACAATAAGAATTAAGTTTAACATATCTGATACTGTCTTTCAAAGTTAATTTAGTGGTTACAGACAAATCTACAATATTTTTTTTATTGCGAAACTTTTTGCTTTAAAAAAGACCACTATATTTAGCACTCATGAAGGATTTTGACGCACCCACTTTTTTAAGGATTTTAAACGAAAAATTTCCCCATACACCTACCGAAAAACAAGGTTTGGCACTTAATAAGCTGGCTAACTTTGTTTTAGAGGGCAAAAAGGACGATGTGTTCCTGTTGAAAGGATTTGCAGGAACCGGAAAAACCACACTGGTGGCTACTTTGGTGAGCAGCCTATGGAAAGTGAAAATGAGCTCTGTTTTAATGGCTCCGACCGGTAGAGCGGCCAAAGTTATGTCCGTTTATTCGGGAAATAAAGCCTTCACCATACACAAAAAGATATATTTTCCAAAGAAACAATCGGGTGGGGGCATCCAATTTGTGCTGGCTCCGAACAAGCATCGAAATACTGTTTTTATCGTGGATGAAGCTTCGATGATTCCGGACGCCCCGGCTGATTCCAAACTGTTCGAAAACGGGTCCTTGCTTGATGACCTTATGTTTTATGTGTACTCCGGGCACAATTGCAAATTGATTTTGATAGGGGATACGGCCCAATTACCGCCCGTAAAATTGGAACTCAGCCCTGCATTGGATGAAAATCGTTTGTCCTTAAACTATAATAAGGAAGTCGAATGTTTGGAACTGGACGAGGTAATGCGGCAGTCAGATGATTCGGGTATTCTTTATAACGCGACCAACCTTAGGGAGCAATTGCAATCCGATTTTTTTGAAGACTTTAAATTTGATTTGGCCCAGTATAAGGATATTGTAAGATTGATTGATGGCAACGAAATACAAGAAGCCATCGATTCATCCTATGGTGAAAATGGAAAGGAACAGACCGCCATTATTGTGCGATCTAACAAAAGAGCCAATCTTTACAATCAGAACATTCGCGAACGCATACTTTTTCTTGATAATGAAATCTCCGTTGGAGATTATATGATGGTCGTAAAGAACAATTACTTCTGGCTAAAACCCAATTCCGAAGCTGGTTTTATTGCCAATGGGGATATTATCGAGGTGTTGGAATTGTTTGCTATCAAAGAATTATACGGGTTCAAGTTTGCGGAGGTAAAGGTGAAAATGGTGGATTATCCCAATCAAAAACCATTTGAGACCGTTCTTTTATTGGACACCATTACCACGGTTACGCCGTCTTTGTCCTATGAGGATGGCAACAAGCTCTACCAAGAGGTGATGAAGGACTACGCGCACGAAAAATCCAAATACCGAAAGTTTTTGGGGGTGAAGAACAACCGATTCTTTAACGCGCTTCAGGTCAAATTCTCTTATGCCATCACATGTCATAAATCACAAGGGGGGCAATGGGACACTGTTTTTGTGGAACAACCGTATTTGCCCAATGGAGTGGACAAGGATTACCTAAGATGGCTATATACCGCTGTGACAAGGGCGGAGCGTCAACTCTATTTAATAGGTTTTAAGGATGATTTTTTTCTTGACTAGGAAAAACCTATTTTAGACATCAGCATGAATATTGAACCAGATACTATAATAAGTTTGTTCCTCGGAATCGGATTGGCGGCCTCGGTCGGTTTTCGTGTTTTCCTGCCACTTTTTGCCCTAAGTTTTGCTGCATATTTAGGGGTTTGGGAGCTTAACGAAAGCTGGCAATGGATCGGGAGCCTGACCGCTCTAATCACCTTGGGTGTTGCAACCATTGTGGAGATTTTTGCTTATTTCATCCCTTGGGTGGACAATGCCCTGGACAGTATTGCTATTCCCTTGGCGGGAATTGCAGGTACCGCTGTAGTGGTATCCACCGCAGCAAATTTGGACCCAGTGGTCACTTGGTCATTGGCCATTATTGCAGGGGGAGGAACGGCAACGGCCATTAAAGGGGCAAATGCAGCAGGCAGGTTAACATCCACGGGGACCACAGGAGGGTTGGCAAACCCTATTGTTTCGACGGTTGAAACAGGAGCTGCCGTAGCGGTAAGTACAGCATCTATCTTGGTGCCGCCCATTGCAGCCATTTTGGTGATCATTATTTTATTGGTCATATTCAGGATTTACAGAAAAATAAGACCTAAATCAAAATAACAATCATTTAAGCAAAAAAGATAAAGTGAATATTATTTCCATGATTCCCGCCCGCTACCAAGCCTCTAGGTTTCCCGCAAAATTAATGCAGGACCTTGGTGGGGAGCCCGTGATTGTGCGAACCTACCAAGCCGCTGTGAACACGGGACTTTTTGATGAGGTTTACGTGGTTACCGATAGCCCTGAAATCTCAGAAGTAATTACCGGGATAGGGGGAAAGGTGATCATGAGCAAAAAAACACACGAAAGCGGTAGCGACCGAATTGCCGAAGCCGTGGAAGGTATGGATGTGGATGTGGTGATCAATGTGCAAGGAGATGAACCTTTTATCGATGCCGAAAGCTTAGAAAAAATCATCAAAGTATTCAAAAACGATACGAAGAAGGAAATTGATTTGGGTTCTTTGATGACACCGATCACGGACTGGGATGAAATATCGAATCCCAACACGGTGAAGGTTGTCGTGGACAATCAAGATTTTGCCCTCTATTTTTCGCGATCCCCGATTCCTTATCCAAGGGATAAAGAAGTTGAGGCAACCTATTACAAGCACAAAGGGGTTTATGTTTTCAGAAAACGGGCACTAATGGATTTTCAAAAATTGCCGATGTTGCCTTTGGAGGCCAAAGAAAAAATTGAAGCTATACGCTTTTTGGAGTATGGCAAAAAAATAAAAATGGTGGAAACCCACATCACGGGCATCGAGATCGATACTCCTGAAGATTTGGAACGAGCAAGAAAGATATGGAAGTAGATTTCTCCCACATAAAAACAATCGGTTTTGATGCCGATGATACCCTTTGGGTTAACGAAACCTATTTTCGGGATACCGAGGAAAAGTTTGCAGAACTCTTGGAAGGGTACGAAACCAAGAACAAGATAGACCAAGAGCTGTTTAAAATAGAAATGGCCAACTTGGATATTTATGGATATGGAATAAAAGGATTTATGCTTTCCATGATAGAATCTGCCCTGGACCTATCCAATAATAAGGTTTCGCAAGAAACCATTGGAAAAATATTGAACCTGGGTAAAAAGATGATATCCCATCCCGTGGAATTGCTCGATGGGGTTGAGGAAGTACTCTCTAAATTGACGGGAAAATATAGACTGATAGTGCTCACCAAAGGAGATCTTTTAGATCAGGAACGGAAACTCGAAAAATCGGGACTTTCCCAATATTTCCATCATGTGGAAGTGCTGAGCGATAAAAAAGAAAGCAATTACAACAATCTGTTGCAACATTTGAGTATAGATGTCAATGAATTTTTAATGATAGGAAATTCCCTAAAATCGGATGTATTGCCTATCTTGAATATTGGAGCAAAGGCGGTACATGTACCGTTCCATACCACATGGGCCCATGAGATGGTCGCAGAAGACGAAATGGTGAACAATCATCTAAAATTAAACAGTCTCAAAGACATTTTGAAGTATTTGGATAATTAATGAAGACAGAAAACGATTTGAAAAAACAGCAAACAACCTCAACCCATAAAACAATGTACAAGAACTTTCCCATGGTACCCAGGGTGATTTTTGGGTCGGGCTGTTTTTCGCAATTAGGGGATATTTTGTTGCCTGTGCGCAATAGTTCGGAGGCTCCCTTTATTTTTTTGGTGGACGATTTCTTCGAAAATGAGGAGTTTTTGGCAAAAGTGCCCTTAATGTTCAATGATGAGGTGATTTTTATCTCTGCCGAGGAGGAACCCAAAACAGCTCAAGTTGATGCACTGGTCTCGCGAATAAGGGAAAAATATAATGAGCTGCCTTCCGGGGTAATCGGCATTGGTGGCGGAACCTTACTGGATTTGGCCAAGGCCGTGTCCATATTATTGAACAACAAAGGACTCGCCAAGGACTACCAAGGATGGGATTTGGTAAATAAACCGGCATTGTACCATGTTGGCATTCCTACCATTAGTGGAACCGGGGCCGAAGTATCCCGAACAACCGTTTTGTTGGGCCCTGAAAAAAAATTGGGAATCAATTCAGATTTCACGCCTTTTGATCAAGTACTCTTGGATCCCGACTTTAGCACAACAGTTCCCAAGGAACAATGGTTCTATACGGGGATGGACTGTTTTATACATTGCGTGGAATCCTTGACGGGAACCTATTTGAATGCATTCAGTCAAAGCTATGGTGAAAAAGCCATGCAACTTTGTGAGGAAGTTTTTCTTGAAGATTTGCCATTCGCCGAATCCAGGGACAAATTAATGATGGCCTCTTGGCATGGAGGCATGAGCATTGCCTATTCACAAGTGGGCGTGGCGCATGCCATGAGTTACGGTCTTTCTTATCTTTTGGGCATTAAGCATGGCATCGGCAATTGTTTGGTATTTCAACATTTGGAAGAGTTTTATCCAGAAGGAGTTTCCCTTTTCAATAAAATGATGGCAAAACACAACATAACGTTGCCAAAAGGTGTTTGCGCGGAACTGACCCAAAACGATTTTGATGTAATGGTGAATATTTCATTGGGCTTGGAGCCGCTTTGGGAAAATGCATTGGGCAAGGATTGGAAAACCATTATGACACCGGAACGTTTGCAGAAACTGTATCAAAAAATATAAGACTTGCTGTAATTGAAGGTCTTTACAACGAAATGCATAAGCTGGCCAAGTTTATTTATTTTAAATTATTGGGATGGAAGCTGAATGGTTCTTTCCCCGATGTGGACAAGTGCGTTATCATCGTAGTTCCCCACACACATTGGCTAGATTTTTTTCTAGGACTCTTGATTCGAAAAGCAATCAATCAAGAAATCAATTATATCGGCAAAAAAAGTCTTTTCAATCCTCCTTTCGGTTGGTTTTTCAGATGGACGGGCGGCGCGCCCGTGGACCGTTCCAAAAATTCCAATACGGTAGATACTATTGTTCAGATTTTCAATTCCAGAAAAACATTTCGCCTAGCCTTGGCTCCCGAGGGAACGCGTAAAAAGGTGGAACACCTAAGAACGGGATTTTACCATATTGCAAAGAAAGCAGGAGTACCTATTTTAATGGTCGCTTTTGATTTTGGTAAAAAGGAAATCAAAATAGGCGAGCTTTTTTATCCCACAGCATCTCAGGAAAATGACTTTAGAAAAATTGAGGATTTTTACAAAGGGGTAAAAGGAAAAGTGCCGGAGTATAGTTTTTAAAAATCACTCTTGCATACTGTGGAAAACATTCTGCACATCGTCGTCTTCCTCTATTTTTTCCAAAAGCTTTTCCACATCGGCCGCTTCTTCTTCATTGAGTTCTTTGGTTACTTGTGGAATCCGGTCAAAACCTGAGGAAACTATTTCAATTTCTCTTTCTTCCAATTCTTTCTGAATGGCTCCAAAATTTTCAAAAGGCGCATAAATATGGATGCCGTCCTCATCCACGAATACTTCTTCGGCACCAAAATCGATCATTTCCAGTTCCAGTTCTTCGGGGTCCAGACCCTCACCGTTGATGGTAAAGTTGCAGGTATGGTCGAACATAAATTCAACTGAACCTGAAGTGCCCAAGCTCCCGTTACATTTGTTGAAGTAGCTACGGATGTTCGCCACGGTGCGCGTATTGTTGTCGGTGGCCGTTTCAATTAAAATAGCAATACCATGGGGCGCATAGCCTTCAAACAGTACTTCTTTGTAGTCGCCCTGACTTTTGTCCGATGCTCTTTTAATGGCCCGTTCAATGTTGTCCTTGGGCATGTTCACGGCCTTGGCATTCTGAATCACGGCACGCAGTTTGGAATTGGCATCTGGGTCGGCCCCACCTTCTTTAACGGCCATCACAATATCTTTCCCGATTCTGGTAAATGCTTTGGACATGGCGGCCCAACGCTTCATTTTACGTGCTTTTCTAAATTCGAATGCTCTTCCCATATATTCTTAAATTCTGGATGACAGCAAATTTAGCAAAAAAAGCCCCTGTGTCAAGTTGAAAATTGGTGGTGCCTACCCTACTATTTCTTCAATGGATTTGGCTAAGTCGATGTCTTTTTGGGTAACTCCATCGGCATCGTGTGTGCTTAGTTTGATGGTTAAGTTGTTGTAGATATTTTCCCAATTGGGGTGGTGGTTTTGCTTTTCACATTCAAAGGCGATGTGCGTCATTGTGGCGAAAGTGGCTGTAAAATCCTCAAAAGTGAAGGATTTCTCGATCATATCATTTTTTAAAGCCCAACCCGATAGGTTTTTAAGGGCTTCTTCAATTTCATTGGTGTTCATCTTCTTCATAAATATTCATTTTTCTAGAAGATAGTCAATTAAATAGGGAAAAGAAAACTAAACGGGTAGATGATGGTCGATAATCTCTTGGCAGCTAACGCGAAGGTTTTTCGGGAGCATATTGGCTTTGGGCAAAGCGGCCAAATACCGGTCTTCATTAGTGGTGTAGACTCTTTTGTAGATAGGGTGATAGTTTCCTAGATGTTCGATGACCTCTTTGATAAATTCCTCGTGCTGGATAAGGTCACTACTCCCCAAATGGTAAATACCAGTTTTGTTCCTGTTGATGAGGTAGTGAATTTGCTGCGTGAGCCTATCATCATTGGTCACATTGATAATGAGGTTCGGGAACACTTCAATGGGCTCTTTGTTCGCTATGTTTTCTTTGATTTCCTTGATTCTGGGAGAAGTATTCCCAAAAACCATCGGCACTCTAAGAATGGCGGTTTTCTCCTTGGGCAAGCGCATCATCATGTTCTCAATTTTTATTTTGAGACGGCCATACACGCTCAAGGATAAGGTTTTGTCATGTTCGTAGGATGGGAATTTACTGTAGGCATCAAAAACATTGGCCGAAGAGATAAAGTACAGTTTTGTTTTGGTCTTCATCAGATACTCCATCAAATGGTGGTGTGCCTGTATCTGTGCCGGAAAATTTCCACGAAGCGATGATATGATAATGTCCGGTTTGATATGTTCCAGAATCTGAAATATATCATCTTCCTCCAAATCATATCTTACGAACTGCTTGTTCTTGGCAAAAGAACGATTGGAATAGTAGGTGCCGTAAGTATCAAAATAGGAGCAGAGTTCTTTGTATATGGCATTGCCCACAAATCCACTCGCTCCCAATATCAATATCTTTTTTTTATCCAAGGGCTACCTAGGTATTTTTGTAGAAAGGCAATTTTACAACGGTTGCCAAAACACTGTTTTTACGTATTTGAATGTGAACGGGAGTATCAACTTTTGAAAATTCCGTGGTCACATACCCAAGCCCGATTCCTTTGGAAAGGGACGGCGACATAGTTCCTGAAGTTACTTTTCCTATTGTATTGCCATCTGTATCCAAAATAGGATATCCAGCCCTAGGAATTCCTCGCTCTTCCATTTGGAAAGCAATCAGTTTTCTTTTGGAACCTTCCGCTTTTTCTTTGGCAAAGTTCTCACTGTTCACAAATTCTTTAGTGAACTTGGTGATCCAGCCCAAGCCAGCTTCAAAAGGAGAGGTGGTGTCATCAATATCGTTACCGTAAAGGCAATAGCCCATTTCCAAACGGAGCGTATCGCGTGCGGCCAAACCGATAGGCTTAATACCGAAATCGGCACCGGCTTCCAATACTTTGTCCCATACTTGTTGTACTTCGGAATTCTTGCAATAAATCTCAAAACCACCGGAACCTGTATAACCCGTTGCCGAAATAATGACATGGTCAACCCCGGCAAAATCACCTACAACAAAGTTGTAGAACTTAATTGCAGATAAATCCACGGAAGTAATGGATTGCATGGCCTCAACTGCTTTTGGTCCCTGGATGGCAAGAAGTGAATAGTCGTCCGAAATATTTCGCATTTCAGCACCAATGGCCTCGTTATATTTGGAAATGTGTGCCCAATCCTTTTCAATGTTGGATGCATTTACCACCAAAAGATAAGTTTCATCCTTCACCCTATACACAATAAGGTCATCAACAATTCCACCAGTTTCATTGGGCAAACAACTATACTGCGCTTTACCTACGGTTAATTTTGAAGCATCGTTAGTGGTTACTTTTTGAATAAGTTCCAAAGCCTTTGGTCCCTCTATCAAAAACTCGCCCATGTGGGAAACATCAAAAACACCAACGCCCTTGCGTACGGTTTCGTGTTCAATATTTACACCCTCATAAGAAACAGGCATGTTGTAGCCCGCAAACGGTACCATTTTGGCTCCCAGCGCCTCATGCGTTTTAGTAAGAGCAGTATTTTTCATTGAGTCTATTTTTAAGATTCGCAAATTTATGGAATTAATTAAGGATACCCTTATTTTAGCTGCTTACGATTTTTATAAAACTGAAACATCTTACAGTTTGTAATCCTATCAAAATTCGTATTTTGAAAAAAATATAGCATCATGTCAAAATTTACATTTAGTCTCATTGCTGCCCTTTTGTTGGCTTTTACAATGGTTTCTCAGGATTTGCCAACTGATTACTTGCCAGCAGATTTTCATAAGGAACGAAGAGATGCCGTTCGGGAAAAGTTGCCTCCGAATACAGCGGTCGTGCTGTTTGCCAATCCAGAGCGCAACCGTGCGAACGATGTGGACTATGTGTACCACCAAGACCCCAATTTTTATTATTTGACAGGGTATAAAGAACCCAATGCGGTATTGGTCATTTTTTCGGAAGAGCAGACCGATGCTTCTGGGAACAGTTTTGATGAAATTTTTTATGTACAGGAAAGGAACGCAAGAGCGGAGCAATGGACAGGAAAACGATTGGGCGTAGAAGGCGTAAAGGAACAATTAGGATTCAATATGGTGTACAATGGTAGTGAATTTGAAAACTTTCCCTTGGATTTTACTTCTTTCGACAATGTTTCTTTTGTTGATTTTCATAATGATTACCGTGATAAATCAGGGACAGCGGATTTGTTCGACCTGATAAAAACCTTTAAGATGAAGGCAAATTATCCTTCGGATTATAATCCTACGCGAAACAGTTTATACAAAAGGATAGCAACGGCCAATGCCGATAACAGCGAGGATGTGGCAGAGACCATTGAGCGCTATCTGGAACGTTATCCAGAATTGCAGGATGATGAGATTTTAAATGACTTTGTAAGTGCAAATAATGATGAAATACGGGATGAAATCAAAAATAAAGTGTTGGTGATTCAGCGTTCAACGAATCTCGATTCCAGTATTTTACCAAAGGTAATGGCCGAATTGCGACAGGATAAAACCCCAGAGGAAATGAAGCTATTAAAAAAGGCTGTTGAAATTTCTGCCGTTGGCCAAATTGAGGTGATGAAAGCCATGCATCCCAATATGTCAGAAACAGAAATACAGGGCGTGCACGAATATGTCTATAAAAAATATGGTGCCGAATATGAAGGCTACCCATCCATTGTCGGAGGTGGACACAACGGTTGTATTCTTCACTATATCGAAAACAACAAAACCAAGGTGGGCAATGATTTGGTGTTGATGGATTTAGGAGCGGAATACCACGGTTATACCGCTGATGTAACCCGAACTATTCCCGCTAACGGAAAGTTTTCTCCTGAACAAAAAGCTATTTACGATATTGTCTATGAGGCTCAAGAAGCAGGTATTGCAGCAAGTGTTGTAGGGGCTTCATTTGGAGAGCCACATAAGGCGGCTTTGGAAGTTGTTACCAAAGGATTGATGGATTTGGGCATTATTAAAGAAGCTAAGGGAGCAAGGACTTATTTTCCACACGGAACTTCCCATTATTTGGGATTGGATGTGCACGATGCAGGAACCTATCAAGCCTTTAAACCCAATCAAGTGATTACTGTGGAGCCTGGTATTTATATTGCAGAAAACAGTGATTGTGATGAAAAATGGTGGGGCATTGCCGTTCGAATTGAAGATGATATCCTAATCACGGAAAATGGCCCCATCAATCTTTCAGGGATGGCACCAAGAACTACAGAGGCCATCGAAGAAGTGATGAAACAACCCAGTCCCTTGGACAGTTTTCAACTGCCCAAGTTGGATTAATCATTCAACAAAAATTGTTTTAGTTCATCATAAGTGGCAATGGGAACGGATTTTTTCTCCTTGTCCATTACTTTCATGATTTGCGGCGGAATTTCTGGACTCAACCCCAAAGTATCTTCAACCACATCCAAAAATTTAACAGGATGTGCCGTTTCCAAGAAAATACCATAGGCATTGGGATGGGATTTTTGATATTCCTTCAGTCCAAGATAGCCAACGGCCCCATGGGGGTCCATCACATATCCTGTTTTGGAATATACCTCTTTCATCGTAGCTTTGGTTGCTTCATCGGTAAACGAATAGGAGGAAAGGTGCTGTTGAAGCGTCTCCAAATTGTCTTGGTGCAAATGTCGGATTCGGACAAAATTACTTGGGTCGCCCACATCCATGGCATTGGAAATAGTGGCGATGGATGTCATGGGTTCGTAAATCCCGTTTTCCATGAATTTTGGAACCACATCGTTTACATTGGTGGAAGCCACAAAATGTTTGACGGGCATGCCCAGTTTTTGCGCTACCATTCCTGCGCAGATATTCCCAAAATTTCCAGAGGGTACAGAGAAAATAATTTCTTTTCCTTTGGATTTTGCCTGTTTGTAGGCAAATAAAAAATAGAACAGCTGTGGTAGCCATCTGGCCACATTGATGCTGTTTGCGGAGGTCAGTTTTTTATGATCTGTAATTTCAGAATCCAGAAAAGCGGTTTTCACCATACGCTGACAATCATCAAAAACACCATCTACTTCCATGGCCTCAATATTCTGTCCCAAGGTGGTCAATTGTTTTTCTTGAATCTCGCTTACTTTTCCACTAGGGTAGAGAATCAGGACTTTCACACCATCAACCCCCAAAAAACCATTGGCAACGGCACCGCCCGTATCACCCGAAGTAGCCACTAAAACGGTGACATCTTGTTTTTCGCCTTGAGAAAAGTATCCAAGGCAGTTGGCCATAAAACGGGCGCCTACATCTTTAAAAGCCATGGTGGGACCATGGAAAAGCTCCAAAGTGGCCACACCGTCTTCAATATCGACCACGGGAAAATTAAAATCCAAGGTATTGGCAATGATTTCCTTTAAGGCTTCATCGGGAATATCCTCATTCACAAATTGATGAATGGCCTGGAACGCAATTTCCTGATTGGAAAGCTCCTCAATGTTTTCAAAAAAATCAGATGGAAGCGGGGTGATGCTTTCTGGAAAATAAAGTCCTTTATCCGGAGCGATTCCTGCTATGACCGCATCTTTGAAAGAGACTTTTATATTTTGGTTGTTTAGACTGTAGAATTTCATGGAATTAAGCAATTTTCTTTACGCCTTGGCTGTTAACTTTCGAAATATGAATATCGAAATCCACTCCGATGTTTTGATAGGTTTCTTTCATGGAATCGGCCACTTTTTGGGCAATCTCTTCTCCCTTGCTCAAGGCAAAAATGGATGGCCCAGACCCTGAGATTCCGCAGCCAAGAGCTCCTGCCTTTATGGCATTTGCTTTGATTTCATCAAAAGCGGGAATTAAAATAGAGCGGATGGGTTCTACGATATGGTCGTGCAGCGAACGACCAATAAGGTCATAATCGTTTTGAAATAATCCTGCGACCAGTCCGCCCAAGTTGCCCCATTGTTGGATTCCTTGTTGCATGGAGATAGTAGTCTTCAGAATTTTACGGGAATCTGAGGTTTTTATCTCAATCTGTGGATGAATCACTGTGGCAAATAATTCCGAAGGTGTCGGGATTGGAATTATGTCCAGCGGGTCATAACTGCGCACCAAAGTGAACCCGCCAAAAATGGCTGGGGCAACATTGTCTGCATGAGCTACATCACTGGCCAATTTTTCCCCTTGCATGGCAAACTGCACTAATTCAAGATTTGAAAAAGGTTTGCCCAACAATTCGTTCATGCCCCAAACGGCCCCTGTGGAGCTTGCGGCACTACTACCAATTCCGCTTCCGGGTTTTATGCGTTTGTCAATTTCAATTTCAAAACCACCTTCGTAATCGCTCTTTTCCAAAAAGGCTAAACCGGCTACGCCTGCTACATTGTTTTCGGTTTCCAGTGGAAGTTCTTGCCCAATTATTTTAGTAATTCGAATTCCTTTTTCGGAAATTTTTCGGATGGTCATTTCATCTCCAACGGAGTCCAATGCCAACCCTAGCACGTCAAATCCACAGGAGACGTTGGCTATGGTTGCTGGGCAAAATACTTTGATTTCCTCCATGATCTAGAAATTACCGATTCTAACAATATCTGCAAAGATACCCGATGCGGTAACATCGGCACCAGCTCCTGCACCTTTTATGATCAAAGGTTGATTCACATAGCGGTCGGTAAAGAACAGTACGATATTATCGCTACCTTCCAGGTTATAAAAATCATGTCCTTTTGGAATTTGCTGTAAGCCCACTTTGGCCTTTCCGTCTTCGAATTGTGCCACATACTTTAGTTTGCTATCGGCATCAGCAGCTTCTTTGTATAATTTTTGAAAGTCGGCTTCATATTTCTTCAAGCTTTCAAAAAAGGCAAGGTTGGAATCTGCTTCTAGACTTTCCTTGGGTAAAAACGCTTCGTTTTCGATTTCATCAATATCCAATTGATGGCCACTTTCCCGTGCTAAAATCAAGATTTTACGCATCACGTCGACACCACTTAAATCGATTGTGGGGTCGGGTTCGGTATAGCCTTGTTCCTGCGCTTGCTTTACCACGTCGTGAAAAGTAGTGGAGTCATCAAAAGTGTTGAATACAAAATTTAAACTGCCCGATAGCACGGCCTGAATTTTTCTGACCTTATCCCCGGATGCAATTAGATGCTTTAAAGTGTCAATAATGGGCAAGCCCGCACCCACATTGGTCTCAAACAAATATGGAGCGTTGTATTGCTTGGCCAATTGCTTTAATTCTTTGTAATAATCATAATCCGAAGAGGATGCAATTTTATTGCAAGTGACCACGGAGATACTGTTTTTGAGATAACTGGAATAGCTTTTGGAAACCTCGTCACTGGCCGTGTTGTCCACGAAAATACTGTTGCGATAGTTTAGGGCATTGATGCGCTTAAAAAATACTTCTTTGTCTGCTGGTTCTCCCTGGTCCAATGTGTTTTGCCAGTCTTTGAGTGAAATACCACCTTCATCAAAGGCCATTTTTCTGGAATTACTGATCCCGATGACACGGACGTTGAGCTTTAGCTCTTCTTTCAAATACTTTTTCTGCTGGCGGATTTGAGCCAAGAATTTGGAACCGACATTTCCAACGCCCATCACGAAAAGGTTGAGCTGTTTGATGTTTTCCTCGAAAAAGGTTTCGTGCAACGAGTTGAGCGCTTTTTTTACGTCTTCTTTTTTGATTACGGCAGAGATATTTCGCTCCGAAGCCCCTTGGGCAATGGCACGAATATTCACATTGTTTTTACCCAATGTACTGAACATTTTACCGCTCAAACCTTGGTGACTTTTCATATTATCACCTACCAATGCTATGATGGTCAAGTCTTTTTCAACGATGACCGGTTTAATCTTTTTTGTTGCAATCTCAAATTCGAAGGTCTCATTGACAGCTTCGGCGGCAAGGTCTACATCCTCATCGGCAATGCCCACACAAATGGAGTGCTCTGAAGATGCTTGGGTAATCAAAACAATGCTGATGTTCTTCACCGAAAGTGTCTCAAAAAACCGTTTGGAGATTCCTGGAATGCCTATCATCCCTGGGCCTTCCAAAGAGAGAAGACTTATGTTGCCCACATGACTGATACCACGTACCGTTTTCCCGTTGCCGTTGTTGTTTTTGGCGATCAAGGTTCCGGGACTATCCGGGTCAAACGTATTTTTTATGGCAATGGGAATTTCTTTGCCCAGAATCGGTTGAATGGTTGGGGGGTACAGTACTTTGGCCCCAAAGTGAGAAAGCTCCATGGCTTCTTGATAGCTGATATTGGAAACACATTTTGCCTGCTTTACCAGTTTTGGATTGGCCGTGTACATACCGCTCACATCGGTCCAGATTTCCAAAATATCGGCATTTAAAGCTGCGGCGATTATGGCTGCCGTGTAGTCGGAACCACCTCTGCCCAAAGTGGTAAGGTCTCCGCTTTTACTGGATGCCACGAATCCTGGCAACATTGTTATTTGATGCTTGTTCGTTGCAAAGAAATCTTGGCAATTGGCATTGGTGCTATTGAAATCCACATTGGCCTTGCCAAAGTTATTGTCGGTTTTAATAAGTTCCCTGCTATCTTTAAAAGTGATATCCAATCCTTCGGATTTTAGGAATTCACTAATGATAAAGGATGATAACAGTTCCCCATAGCTCACAATTTTATCGGATAGTTTTGGTGTGAGTTCGCCGATCAGATAAGCACCTTCCAGCAAAGTTTCCAGAATATTGAGTTCGCTCTTTACTTTGCTCAGGGCTGCACTTTGCGATTTTACGGGAATCAGTTCCCTGATGGTGGAAATGTGCCTGTCCTCGATCTCCTTGAGACTGTTTTTGTAGCTTACCTCTTGTTGAGATGCCGAACGCGATGCATTAAGTAGCAGGTCGGTAACTCCTCCAAAAGCTGATACTACTACTGCAATTTGTTCCTTATTTTGATGGTTAAGGATGGATTTGACCTTATTGATATGTTCTGGATTGGCAACGGAAGTGCCTCCAAATTTTAAGACTTTCATAAAGAAATAGTGTTGAAAAAAGTTAAATATAGATTAAAAGAACGGACGGAATTATATATAGCAGAATTACCCCAAAGGGGTGGTAGTAGTAATTGTAATTGTAGATGAAAAGGTGTTCATCAAATCAAGGTTAATATCCGTTTGTTTTAACTTCATTGCTCTGTAATGAGATGATAAATGTAGTACTTTTGTATACTTCATCAAATCATTGGTGTTGTTTTTTGCGAAATCCGTACGAATAATCAATTTTTATTGCTGAATGAAAATATTTTCTGCCCAACAAATCTATCAAGCTGATAAATCCACAATCCAAAAAGAACAGATAACGAGTGATGCGCTTATGGAAAGAGCAGCTACGCAGTTGTTCGAATGGCTACATTCCCGTTTGCGAGGCACCCAAGTCAATATTCAATTGTTCTGCGGTATCGGAAACAACGGGGGGGACGGATTGGTGTTGGCCAGAAAATTGCACGAAAACGATTACTCCATTAAAGTGCACGTGGTAAACTATAGTGAAAAGCGTTCGGAGGATTTTTTGTTGAACTTGGAACGTTTAAAGGATGTGAAGGTTTGGCCGGATTTTATCAAGTCAGGAAGTAGTTTTCCCAAAATATCGCCCAATGACATTATAGTGGATGCGATTTTTGGCATTGGTCTTAATCGAGCTCCCGATGATTGGGTCGGAAATTTGATTCAACATATTAATGGTTCAAGAGCTTTTACCTTATCCGTGGATGTGCCATCAGGATTACCAATGAATAGAGGTCCTTGGAGTAAGGAGTATGTGATTCGGGCCAGTTATGTATTGAGCTTTCAGGTACCCAAATTGGTTTTCTTTTTGCCCGAAACGGGGGTTTATTTAAATCAATGGGAAATATTGGACATTGGGTTGGACCAAGATTTTCTTAACAAAACCGAGACTGATTTTGAACTTATCGGAAGACCAGAAATAGTGCCTATGTATCGTCCTAGACTCAAATTTTCGCATAAGGGAACTTATGGCCATTCCGTTATAATTGGTGGTAGTTATGGAAGGATTGGTGCCGTACAATTGGCCACTAATGCCTGTTTGTGTGTTGGAAGTGGCTTGGTTACTGCTTTTGTTCCCAAATGTGGGTATGATTCTTTGCAAACCGCAGTTCCCGAAGTAATGGTGTTGACAGGTTCTCGGGAAAAGAATATTACAGAGATAGATATTCCTTTTGAACCTACGGTTGTCGGAATTGGGATGGGCATGGGTCTGGATGATGATACCGTTTCAGCCTTTGGTTCTTTTTTGAAGAAATCTACTAAGCCAATGGTGATTGATGCCGATGGGTTGAATATTTTATCCCAAAATCCAGAAATGTTGAACGATGTCCCTGAGTTATCCATTTTGACTCCCCATCCAAAGGAATTGGAGCGATTGATCGGGCATTGGGACTCAGATTTTGATAAGCTGCAAAAAGCAAAGGTCTTCGCTTCTAAATACAATATTGTACTTGTGATCAAAGGCGCCCATACGATTACCATTTTTAATAACAAGGGTTATGTGAATACAACTGGAAATCCAGGTATGGCTACCGCAGGTAGTGGTGATGTGTTGACCGGAATGATCACTGGTTTGTTGTCCCAAGGATATCGCTCGGTCGAGGCTGCCATATTTGGCGTATTCCTGCACGGTCTGGCTGGGGATTTGGAGGTGTCCTCAAAAGGTTATGAAGCATTGAAGGCATCAGGGTTGGTAGAAAATATTGGAAGTGCCTATTCGGAATTGTTTCGTCAACCGGAAATGGAACAAAAAGATAATGTTTAGCGTTAAGCGCTGTTCCTTCCTTTTTTGATTTTAAGTCTTTTTTGTACCCAATCCAAAGCATTGTCAAATTCTATAAAAAACTCCATAGGTTTTTTGTAGAACATTTTTTCAATATTGAAATTGTGCATATCTATTTCCTTTTTGGAAACAATGGCAAAGGCTTTAAGGTTCCCCAAGCCCCTAAGGTAGTTGTATACTGTGGGGTCTACGGCATAAGAGTTTTTTCTCAAGCTTATGTAGCCAAAGTTCTTGTCCCTAAAGTGTATTTCCGAAATTCCAATGATTTGATAGGTTCTCTCTAAGGTTATAGTAGCGCCTTCATCAAAAGAAGCCACCATATAATCGTCAAAAACCTGTACGGTACCGACTTCCAGCTGGTACTCGCGTACAACTACGGTCTTCTTATTAGAAGTTATTTTCATCCCCAATGTAATTATAGTGTCTCGTGTACGAAATTATCAGGGAAAACGAGTCAACAGAAAAATAATAGATTAAACGCTAAAATATCTTATGTATGGTAATTATAGGGTGTAAAAAAAGCTGACCGAAGTCAGCTTTTAAAAACAAATTATTTTAAAAAAAATCACTTTTCAGCTTCGGGTGATTTTTCAGCCTTTTTTATTTTGATGGTGAGTTCTTCTTTTTTCTCGTCCAAATCCATAAAAATGCTATCACCTTCTTCCAATTTGGAGTTTACAATTTCCTCGGCAAGCGCATCCTCAATATATTTTTGGATAGCTCTTTTGAGCGGTCTGGCCCCATATTGCTTGTCAAATCCTTTATCTGCAATATAATCCTTTGCTTTATCGGATAGATTCAACTCATAACCAATGTCCTTAATCCTTTGGTACAGTTTGTTCAACTCAATATCAATGATTTTGTGAATGTCTTCCCTTTCCAAAGCATTAAAGACCACTACATCGTCTATCCTGTTCAAGAATTCAGGGGCAAATGCCTTTTTCAGTGCATTTTCGATGACACTTTTTTGATGTGTATCGGCTTGTGCTTTTTTGGCTGCGGTACCAAAACCTACGCCTTGTCCAAAATCCTTCAATTGTCTTGCGCCGATATTGGAGGTCATAATGATTATGGAGTTCCTAAAATCGATTTTACGTCCTAGACTATCGGTAAGGAAACCATCGTCCAATACCTGTAACAACATATTGAATACATCCGGGTGTGCTTTCTCCACCTCGTCCAATAAAATAACGGAATAAGGCTTACGACGAACTTTCTCCGTCAACTGTCCACCTTCCTCATAACCCACATATCCTGGAGGTGCTCCTACCAGACGTGATATCGCGAATTTCTCCATGTATTCGCTCATATCTATTCGGATAAGGGCGTCTTCGGAATCAAACAGTTCTTTTGCCAGTATTTTGGCCAATTGGGTTTTACCCACACCTGTTTGACCTAGGAAAATAAACGAACCAATAGGTTTATTTGGGTCCTTTAGTCCAGCTCGGTTACGTTGGATGGCCCTTGCCACTTTGGACACGGCTTCATCTTGACCAATTACAAAACCTTTAATGAGGTTTGGTAGCTCGGCCAATTTATTGCTTTCGGTCTGTGCTATTCTGTTTACGGGAATGCCGCTCATCATGGAAACCACATCGGCAACGTTATCTTCGGATACCGTTTCTCTGTGAAGTTTGCTTTCTTCTTCCCAACGTTCTTGTGCAGATGCCAATTCTTTCTCTAGACGCTTTTCGTCGTCCCTAAGTTTGGCAGCTTCTTCGTATTTCTGTTTTTTGACTACGCTGTTTTTAAGCTCGCGAACATCTTCCAACTGGTTTTCCAGTTCCAAAATTTGTTTGGGAACATCCATGTTCACGATGTGCACTCTTGATCCTGCTTCATCCAAGGCATCGATGGCCTTGTCCGGAAGAAAACGGTCCGTCATATAACGGTTGGTCAACTTTACACAGGCTAAAATGGCTTCGTCTGTATAGTTTACGTTATGGTGCTCTTCGTA
The DNA here is from genome assembly GCF_040148835.1 of Allomuricauda sp. NFXS6. NCBI lineage: Bacteria > Pseudomonadati > Bacteroidota > Flavobacteriia > Flavobacteriales > Flavobacteriaceae > Allomuricauda > Allomuricauda sp. NFXS6. Next base: position 120,619 of record NZ_JAGEMG010000003.1, read on the forward strand.
CTTTCCTTTGATATTCATCAAAATTTCGATGGTCTCTTCCACAGTAGTAGGTTCTACCATTACCTTTTGGAAGCGACGCTCCAAGGCACCATCTTTTTCTATGTATTGTCTGTATTCATCCAGCGTTGTTGCACCGATACATTGAATTTCACCTCTTGCCAATGCAGGTTTGAACATATTGGAAGCATCTAAACTTCCAGTAGCCCCACCGGCACCAACAATGGTGTGTATCTCATCAATGAACAAGATGATATCGTCATTCTTCTCCAACTCGTTCATAACGGCTTTCATGCGCTCCTCAAACTGGCCACGGTATTTTGTGCCTGCCACCAAAGAAGCCAAGTCCAAGGTGACCACTCTTTTATTGTAAAGAATACGCGATACCTTTTTGTTGATAATGCGCAGTGCCAATCCTTCGGCGATGGCACTTTTACCAACACCTGGCTCCCCAATCAACAACGGGTTGTTCTTTTTTCTACGGCTCAATATCTGGGAAACACGCTCAATTTCCTTTTCTCTGCCCACTACGGGGTCCAATTTGTTCTCCTCGGCCAAACGGGTAAGGTCCCGCCCAAAATTGTCCAAAACGGGGGTCTTGGACTTTTTGCTTCCTTTTTGGGAAGCGCTTCCGGAACCAAAAGAACTTTCTTTGCTATCTCCCATATCGTCTGTGTCCCCTGGGAAAGATTCCGCTTGGGGCGTGTCTATATAATCATCGTCACTGGTGATCATGGATTTGAACTGTTCTTTGACATTGTCATAATCCACTTTCAGTTTATGCAACAATTTGGTTGTTGGATCATTCTCGTTCCTTAAAATACAGAGCAGCAGGTGTGCCGTGTTGATGGAAGAACTTTGGAAAAGCTTTGCTTCCAAAAAAGTCGTCTTCAACGCCCGTTCTGCTTGGCGGGTCAAGTGAAGATTCTTCTTGTCCTTCTGAATTGTTCCTGTATTCGGATTTGCGGGGCTCAGTATTTCCACCTTTCTACGAAGGTGGTCCAAGTCCACATCGAGTGCATCCAGTATATTTATGGCCTTGCCATTTCCGTCTCTTAAAAGACCTAGCATAAGGTGCTCCGTGCCAATAAAATCATGGCCCAGTCTCAGGGCTTCTTCCTTGCTGTATGCTATAACGTCCTTTACGCGGGGGGAAAAATTATCGTCCATACGTTTCTTTTTCAGCAATTAAAATTAGTAAAAGTATCGTTACGGTGGTCAAATACCGTACCCTTATTCGATAAAGTAGTGGTAAATGTCGGAATAATTCAGGTTTTTTGGGGATTTAACAAAGCTTTATTATCACATTGTTGTTAATACACGCAATGTTGATAATTTTTTTAATAAAGTATTCGCAAAGGGCTATAAAGGCTGCTATTTTCTGTATATTGCCATGATAATTTAACCACAAAAAATCAATAATAAATAAGCATGGCGGAAGGAGAAAAGTTAATTCCCATTAATATTGAGGATGAGATGAAATCTGCCTACATTGATTATTCAATGTCGGTCATTGTGTCACGTGCCCTGCCAGATGTTCGTGATGGATTAAAGCCTGTTCATAGAAGAGTGCTCTACGGAATGCACGATTTGGGAGTAAGGTCTTCGAGTTCCCATAAAAAATCTGCCCGTATTGTAGGGGAGGTTTTGGGTAAATATCACCCACACGGTGATTCTTCGGTGTATGACACCATGGTGCGGATGGCACAAGAGTGGAGTTTAAGGTATATGCTGGTAAACGGTCAGGGTAACTTTGGTTCCATAGATGGGGACAGTCCGGCGGCTATGCGATATACCGAGGCCAAAATGCGCAAGATTGCGGAAGAAATGTTGGCCGATATCGACAAGGATACCGTAGATCATCAACTTAATTTTGATGACACCCTGGAGGAGCCTACCGTACTGCCGACCCGTATTCCAAACCTTTTGGTTAACGGAGCTTCCGGTATCGCCGTGGGTATGGCAACCAATATGCCCCCACATAACTTAACTGAAGTTGTGGACGGTACGGTCGCCTACATAGATAATCACGATATTGAAATAGACGAGCTGATTACACACATTAAGGCCCCTGATTTCCCTACTGGGGGAATTATTTATGGGTATGATGGCGTAAAAGAAGCTTTCCATACAGGTCGCGGACGTGTTGTGATGCGTGCCAAAGCCACCATTGAGGAAGTACAGGGTAAGGAAAGTATTGTTGTAACTGAAATCCCTTATCAGGTCAACAAGGCGGATATGATCAAAAAGACCGCCGATTTGGTCAATGAAAAGAAAATAGAAGGTATATCTACCATAAGGGACGAGTCCGATAGGAACGGAATGCGTATCGTATATATATTGAAGCGCGATGCCATTCCGAACATTGTACTTAACATGTTGTACAAGTACACGGCCCTTCAATCATCCTTCAGTGTCAATAATATTGCATTGGTCAAGGGTAGGCCGGAACTTTTAAACCTAAAAGAAATCATCCACTATTTTGTGGAGCACAGGCACGATGTTGTGGTTCGTAGAACCAAATTCGAGCTTAAAAAGGCAGAAGATCGTGCGCATATCTTGGAGGGGCTTATTATTGCTTCGGATAATATTGATGAGGTAATTGCCATTATCAGAGGCTCTTCCAATGTTGAAGAGGCACGGAATAGTCTTATTGAACGTTTCAAGCTGACCGAGCTTCAGGCCAAGGCCATTGTAGAAATGCGCTTGCGTCAACTTACCGGTCTGGAACAAGATAAATTGCGTGAGGAACATGCGGAACTGTTAAAGGCCATCGAGGATTATAAGGATATTCTTGATAAGAAAGATCGTAGAATGCAGATCATCAAAGATGAACTTCTTGAAATAAAGGAGAAGTACGGTGATGAAAGGCGATCTGAAATCAACTATGCGGGAGGAGACCTGAGCATTGAGGATATGATTCCCGATGAGCAAGTTGTAATTACCATTTCCCATGCCGGATATATTAAAAGAACATCACTTTCTGAATATAAAACCCAACATAGGGGCGGGGTAGGGCAAAAAGCATCCTCGACCCGAAATGAGGATTTCTTGGAGCATCTGTTCGTGGGCACAAACCACCAGTACATGTTGTTCTTTACCCAAAAGGGGAAATGTTTCTGGATGCGCGTGTACGAGATTCCGGAAGGAAGCAGAACATCCAAAGGTAGAGCTATACAGAACTTGGTCAACATTGAACAGGATGACAAGGTAAAAGCTTTTATTTGTACCCAAGACCTTAAAGATGAGGAGTATGTGAACAGTCACTTTGTGATCATGGCCACAAAAAAGGGTACGGTGAAAAAGACTTCTTTGGAGCAATATTCCAGACCACGTCAAAATGGTATCAATGCCATTACCATTCGTGAGGATGATGAACTACTGGAAGCTAAATTAACTACCGGTACCAGCCAAATATTCCTAGGTCTTAAGTCAGGAAAAGCCATTCGTTTTGAGGAATCAAAGACAAGGCCAATGGGTAGAAATGCATCTGGGGTGCGCGGTATCAGATTGGCAGATGAGAATGATGAGGTAGTGGGTATGGTGTCCGTGCATAATTTTGAGGATGATATTTTAGTAGTATCCGAAAGAGGTTATGGCAAGCGTTCCAATATAGAGGACTACAGGATAACCAACCGAGGTGGAAAAGGTGTCAAAACCATTTCCATTACCAAGAAAACAGGAGGCCTTGTCGCTATCAAAAATGTTACCGATACGGATGATCTGATGATTATCAACAAATCGGGAATCGCCATTCGAATGGGAGTTGAAGACCTTAGGGTAATGGGAAGGGCCACACAAGGAGTTCGTCTTATCAATCTAAAGGATAACGATTCCATTGCAGCAGTTGCCAAAGTCATGAAAGAAGATGACCCGGTCGATGAAGTAGATATCAGGGATATTGAAGTCAAAGGAGAGGATGGCACGGCTATTGATGATAATACGGACGAAAAAGAATAAATTTCAACTAAGTAATAATCGATAAACACTAAAAATTACAATTTTTAACATGAGAACAAGAATATTAATACTATTAGCCATAGGGATTTCCACGATGGGTTTTGCCCAAAAGGACGCGATGAAGACGGCGGAAAAGGCTCTAAAGGACGGTGATGCCGCGGCGGCAAAAACAGCGTTGATGAGCGCAGCCTCCACTATTGAATCGGCCAAAGAAAAAGATCAGGCCGAGTATTATGCACTTTTAGGAAATGCGAACTATGAATTGGCCAAGAAGGGAGATGTTGCTTCCTATAAATCGGCATTGGATGCATACAATAAAGTAATCGAAGTGGAAGAAGCGAGCGGAAAATCCAAATATACTTCCGTTGCACAGGAGCAAATGGGACAAATGACAGGTGATTTGGTAAACGCCGCTGTAGAGGATAACAATAACAAAAAGTTTAGCGAAGCCGCTGAAAAATTATATTTAAGCTACACACTTAGCCCAAAAGATACGGTATACTTGTATTACGCGGCCAGTAGTGCGGTCAATGGGCAGAACTACGAAGAAGCCCTAGAATATTACGAGGAGCTCAAAGAACTTGGTTACAATGGAGAGGCCGTTACCTATACCGCTGTGAATGTAGAGTCGGGAGAGACCGAAACCATGGACAAGACTACTCGTGACCTTTATGTGAAAGCAGGCACGCACAAAGACCCAAAAGAAGAGATCAGCCCTTCCAAAAAGCCGGAAATCGTTAAAAACATTGCATTGATCTACCAGCAAATGGGGGAAAATGAAAAAGCTATCGAAGCTTATGCCGATGCAAGAGCGGAAAACCCGGACGACGTAAATTTAGTATTGGGAGAAGCTAACCTTCACTATGCTATTGGTGACAAAGAAAAGTTTAAGGAGTTGATGGGTCAGGCTTCCGCCATGGCTCCGGACAACGCTGATTTGCTTTACAATATCGGTGTGATCAATATGGAACAAGGAAACTTGGAAGATGCCAGAGATGCCTACAAAAAAGCCTTGGCCATCGACCCAGGTTACATCAATGCATTATTGAACCTTTCCACAACGTATGTGAATGAGGGTAACGGCCTTATTGATGAAATGAACGTATTGGGAACTTCCAAGGCCGATATCGCTAAATACGATGAGCTTAAGGATAAGAAAGATAGTCTTTTTAGAGAGGGAGCTGGTGTTTTGGAGGATGCACTTCAGTCCAATCCCGATAACGAAAGTATCTTGACCCAGTTGAAAAATATTTATGGAGCTTTGGGTGACAATGAAAACTTCATGAGAATCAAAAAGCTTTTGGGGGAGTAACCACAATCTTCCTTAAAAAAAGTAAAAGCCCCAAACTTCGGGGCTTTTTTATATCACTTTTTTAATCACCCGTAACTGATGGGTATATAATTTTTCTTCAGAATTAAAAATACCTGTATGATCAATCCTATCAATACGTACATGACCGTTTACATGGATGATATAATTGTCCTGAAGAATAATCCCTACATGATCTATAACCCCTTCATTGTCATCAAAAAAGGCCAAATCACCAGGTTCACTTTCTTCAATAAAGCTCAAGGCCTCCCCTTGTTTGGATTGCTCCATAGCTGTTCGCGCCAAGGAATATCCATTAATTTTATAGACCATTTGGGCAAATCCCGCACAATCAATTCCAAAAGGGGTTTTTCCTCCGGCTAAATATGGGGCTTTTAAGTACAGGATCGCCGTATCGACCAAACTCTCTTTAGATCTTTTTTCAGCGTGTACATGGCCTTCAAAGTTATGCTTCAATAATTCCGGCAAGTTGACCATGGAACCCATTAAAATGGGTTGCAGCATACCATCATCAGTGCAAATATGGGATATGACATCGGAGCATACTTTTTGTGGCTCCATGCTCTGGAGATCATTGTAAACCTGCTCAGGAATAAAGGAAAACTGATTGTTCGAAATCCAACCTTCAAAACCGTCATAAGCTATCCTGATTCTGCTCCATTTTTTTCTACATTCCAAAACCTTGAAATGCTCCCCGTACAATAATTGGGATGACATTTCGGCACAATCGTCCGGATTGGTTCTAATGGGAACAATACTTAGAGGACAAATTCCATATTGCATTTACTGTACAGATTGAGTCACTAATTTCTTTCCAAAATAATGGATGATGCCCCACCGCCGCCGTTACAAATGGCCGCAGCCCCCAATTTGGCATTGTTTTGCTCCAAAATGTTCAACAATGTTATGGTAATTCTTGCTCCAGAGCAACCCAAAGGGTGTCCCAAGGATACCGCACCTCCGTTTACATTTACATTGGAATCGTTTAGACCTAGAATTTTCATATTGGCAAGACCCACTACCGAAAAAGCTTCATTGAACTCAAAAAAGTCGATATCCTCGATGGAAACCCCTGCACGGTCCAATGCTTTTGGAAGTGCTTTTGCGGGAGCCGTGGTGAACCATTCCGGTTCGTGTGCCGCATCGGCATAACCTATAATGGTGGCCAAAGGAGTCAAGCCCATTTCCTTGGCTTTTTCCTCGCTCATTAAAATTACGGCCGCCGCACCATCGTTTATGGTGGATGCATTTGCTGCGGTGACCGTGCCATCCTTGGAGAAGGCTGGTCGCAAAGCGGGAACTTTGTCCAGTTTTACATTTTTATATTCTTCGTCTTCACTCACAACTATTGGCTCACCTCTTCGTTGAGGCACTTCAACGGGAACCACCTCGTTATCAAACTTACCGCTTTTCCAAGCTTCTGCCGAGCGATTGTACGATTGTATGGCATAGGCATCTTGATCTTCCCTGCTAAATTTATATTCGGTTGCACAAGCATCGGCACATACCCCCATGGCATTTTGGTCGTAGGCATCGACCAATCCATCCTTCTGCATACCGTCTATCAAAGTTGCAGGGCCAAACTTGGTGCTGGTTCTCATATAGGCGTAATGGGGAATCAAACTCATGTTTTCCATCCCTCCTGCAACTACAATGGAGTTTTCTCCCAAAGCAATGGACTGTGCTCCCTGCATAATCGTTTTCATACCGGAAGCGCATACTTTGTTGATAGTTGTGCAGGGCACCGTGTTGGGTATACCTGAAAAAATAGCAGCCTGTCTGGCCGGTGCCTGGCCTGTACCTGCCTGTACCACGTTGCCCATTAATACTTCTTCCACAAGTTCCGGTTTTAGACCTATTTTGTCCATGGCTCCCTTTATCGCCACAGCGCCCAATTTAGGTGCGGGAACGGTGGATAGGGCTCCCATAAAACTCCCGATGGGAGTTCTTGCAGCGGAAACAATTACTACTTTTTTCATATGTGCATTTTTACTCCTGCGAAAATACTAAATTTAAATGCAAACCTATATGAGGCTCGGGCAACCGACTTCTTATATATATTTTCTATTTTTGGAGCTAACAGATTTGAAGCATGGGAAAAACTTTGGATAATGTATATAAGCATCAATCGCTGGTCTACAAGTATTTCCTATATGTGGTTTCTGTAGCGCTGATTGTGTTTTTTTTTCCTAAAGGCGGCAAGTTTAAGTACGAGTTTCAAAAGGGCAAACCTTGGCAGTACGAAAACCTCTATGCGCCTATAGATTTCTCCATACAAAAAACCCAGGATGAAATTGAAGCGGAGCAAACTTCCATTCGCAAGAACAAAACGGATTACTACACGTATAACGCTTCCTTGGTCTCCGATGTAAAAGGCGAGGTGTTGGGAGCACTGGGCACCATCTTTCAATCTGGTAGTTTTTCTTCATCACAGCGGCAGTCCTTGAGGAATATTTCCGAAGAAACCGTTGACGAAATTTATAGTTATGGAGTTTTTCAAAACCTACCTCAATCCAAATCCACGGTTGTAGTCAGAAACAATGAGGTACAACCCATTTCCCCTAGCGATTATTTGGGTCTTGAACAAGCCAAAAAGAAGGTAACGGCACTTTTGTCGGATGTAAGTATTGATGGATCGGAGCGCCTTCAGCCCATTATCAAAAATAGCCTCAAGGCCAATCTCTTTTATGATGAAGCCCTAACGGAAAGTGCTTTGGAGGATGAGCTATCCAAGATTTCGTACACCCGCGGGGAAGTGGATCAGGGGAAACTTATTATTGCCAAGGGTGAAATTGTGGAAAATGAAGATTTTAAAATATTGAATTCCCTTAAGGATGAGTATGAGTCCGAACTTTGGATGGGGAGCAACTACTACTTCATATTATTGGGATATACCATTTTGGTGGCTTTGGTACTCATTATGCTGTTTTTGTTTTTGAAGCGATATCGAATGGAGATTTTTCAGAACAACAACAAGGTAACTTTTATTTTCTTCAATATTTTGTTGATGGTGCTGGCCACAAGCTTGATGGTAAAACACTACGAAAACTATATTTATATGGTTCCCTTGTGTATTCTGCCCTTGATACTAAAAAACTTTTTTGATGCTAGATTGGGGTTGTTCGTTCACGTTTTGACCGTGTTGATTCTTGGTTTTGTGGTGCCCAATAGTTTTGAATACATCTTTCTACAGATCATAGCAGGTATAGTAACCATTCTAACAGCCTCGGAGTTGTATAAGAGAGCCAATCTGTTTATTTCGGTGGGACAGATTACCTTGATATACATTGTGGGTTATTTTGCCTTTCATGCCATTCACGAGGGCAATTTGGAAAATATTGAATGGATTTTGTTCGGTGTATTTGTTTTGAATGGTCTGTTGACCCTTTTTGCACAACCGTTAATTTATATGTTCGAGAAGCTTTTTGGGCTTGTTTCGGATGTATCTTTATTGGAGTTGTCCGATACCAATTCCAAATTGCTCAAAGAACTTTCGGATAAAGCGCCCGGAACCTTTCATCATTCTCTGCAGGTGGCCAACCTTGCAGAGGCGGCCGCCAATGAGATAGGAGCAAATGCCATGTTGGTAAGGGTAGGGGCCCTGTACCACGATATTGGTAAAATGGAGCATCCTACCTATTTTACCGAGAATCAGATAACCAGTGTTAACCCGCACGATGACCTTCCGCCGAAGGAGAGTGCCAAAATTATTATAGATCATGTGATCAATGGGATAGAAATAGCCAGAAAAAATAATTTGCCGGACCGTGTGATTGATTTCATACGAACACACCATGGAACAACCATTGTCTATTATTTCTATAAAAAACAGCAGGAGTTGGATCAAGAAGTGGACAAGGAGGATTTTAAATATCCTGGACCGATACCTTTTTCCAAAGAAACCGCTATTTTGATGATGTCGGATGCCGTAGAGGCTGCGTCCAAAAGTTTAAAGAACCCGACCTTTACCATAATAGATGAGTTTGTGGAGAAAATAGTAAAGGGTCAGATGCAGGCCGACCAGTACTTAAATGCCAACATTACCCTTAAGGAAATTGAAATGGTAAAGAAAGTACTCAAACAAAAGCTTACCAATATATATCATTTACGGGTGGAATATCCTGAATAGCAGTGATGTGATAAAAGTTCCATTAAAAAAATGAAAAAATAGTTGCGATCTTACTTCTGAAAAGGTACATTTGCATCCGCATTTTTGAATGCATGTTCATAATAATACTGGAGAGGTGCCGGAGTGGTAACGGAGCAGATTGCTAATCTGTCAGCGCGTAAGTGCTGCCCGGGTTCGAGTCCCGGTCTCTCCGCTTTTTCCAACACACTTCGGGGTTTAGCACCTCGACATTGCTCGGTATAAACTCCGCCCGAGCGGGCTACTTCAAAAAGTGGTTAGTAATTTAGGGTTTGAGAAATTGAAATTTTCAGTCATCAAGACTGTTTTCGGGGTGTAGCGTAGCCCGGTTATCGCGCCTGCTTTGGGAGCAGGAGGTCGCAGGTTCGAATCCTGCCACCCCGACTTAACTTATTTAAATAATATCAAAACACTGTTAATCTTATGATTTTCAGTGTTTTGTGTTTTTAGGCATATCATCTAAAATCAATTAAAACCATCTAAAATCATATAAAGCGTGTTCCTATCGGGAGCAGATTATTACAATTTATATTGTAATTTTAGATGACTTTTGAAGCGTTTTGCTTGTGTTTTGACTTTCACGGTATTAACAGTTTAAAACATTGCAACATGCAGAAAAACAATCGCTTAACAATCAATTTCTTTACTAGAAAGCATAAGGTTCAATCCGAGAATCGAATTATCTATTGTAGGATCACCATCGATGGAGAGCGCACTGATTTTAGTATAAATCGGGAAATCAAAACCAATTTATGGGACAATAGCCGTAAAAGGGGCAAGGGATTTTCCAATTATGTCATCTCCCTTAACAAGTACCTGGATCAAATTTATACGGGTTTACATGAGGCCCATAGGCTATTGATGGCAGAAGATAAGGTAATCACCCCTTTGGCCATAAAGGCAAGGTTCTTTGGGGAAGATGATGGGGGCAAGACCTTGAAACAATTGATTGCCTATCACAATGGGACCATGCATACCTCATTACGCCCCGGAACCAGAAAGAACTACCATATTACCGAAAGGTGCTTAAACCTATTTTTAAGAGAGGAATATGGGGTGGAGGACATTAAGCTCAAAAAATTGAATTACCGTTTTATATCGGACTTTGAGCAGTACCTAAGAAAGTACAGACCATCCACACGAACCAAATGCACAAATAACGGAGCCATGAAACACATGGAACGTCTTAAGAAAATGTCGAGGTTGGCCGTTCGGTTGGAATGGATCTCAAAGGATCCCTTTGAGAACTATAAACTGCATTTTGTCAAAACCCAAAGGGAACATTTGACGAAAAGGGAACTTGGACTCATTGAAGAAACCAGTTTTACAAAACAAGGCGTTGAAAAGACCAAGGATGTATTCCTCTTTTCTTGTTATACGGGCCTATCCTACATTGACGTAAAAGCACTGTCTCCCGACAATGTTATCAAAGGAATAGATGGTAATGACTGGTTGTTCACCAAAAGGACAAAGACCGATGAGCGGCTCAAAATACCACTGCTGCCTCAAGCAAGGGAAATCATCAAGAAATATCAGGGGTCATCGGAAAGGAAAATAAAAAATACCCTTTTACCTGTTTTCAGCAACCAGAAGGTCAATTTTTATCTTAAGGAAATCAGTAAATCCTGTGGAATCCATAAAAGAATCACATTCCATACAGCAAGGCACACTTTTGCAACAACGGTAACACTGTCCAACGGTGTTCCGATTGAAACAGTTTCAAAGTTGTTGGGTCATACCAAATTGTCAACTACCCAGATATATGCTAGGGTCTTAGAAAAGAAAGTTAGTGAAGATATGAGGATATTGGTTGAAAAAATGGGGGGCAAGTAAAGCTTTCCAGTAAGAATTAATCAAATTCATCGATTTTATTACATTTTAGGAGTATATATGGATGAGCCGGATGGTTGAGACCACCAACAACGGAAAATTTGAGCCATCCAATATTTGGTAGTAGTGATTTGAAATTCAGATTTTTGTGTCATGTTGGAATGTGCTCAATTTTATCCAGCGAAGGTGGTGTTCTATGTCCTGCGTTTCCATATTTATCGAGTCGCTTGTCTTTTTGATAAAAAAGTACTGCAAAGGAATTTTACATTTTTTGGATATCGACTTGGTGCCTTTTACATTGATTTTAATTGAATATAAATGAAACCTAATAAAACAAAAAAGACTGTAAATCAGTAATATATATGTTTGTTGTTGTGTTTTGATGGTGTTTTAGTGGAAATTAGGGTTTCAAGCCCTTTAAAATTTTGTGCTCACCGAATAGGTCACTTTTTTTGACATGAGTATATAAAGTGCAGGTTATTAAATGGTTACATATAATTTTAACCTTTATCCGTAGGCAATAGAGAATTTATTCTATTCCGTATGTAAGTTGATTGCAAAAAATATAGGAGGTTGGATTCAGATTCCCATCATTTATGTCGCTAATTATAAATTCTATCGTACCGATTATTAAGCAGATCAATATATAATCCTTTCATATCCTTGGATAAAAAGGAACTGTCCACCCATCTTAAGGCATCCTTTTTCCGTTTCAAAAATCTTTTGAAAACACCTTGTACCTGTTTTTCTGTCAGCCCCATATTTCTTCCAAGGTTTTCAAAATGCATACGCTTCAAATTACTTTTCTTGCCTTGCAAGGTCAACGCTAGCTCTTCCTTATCCTCAGGATTGACAATTGATACATTGAGCAGGTCATAAGCAGGGGAAAGTATCCATCCGGATGAGGAGTGTATCATGGAAAAATTCTTTAGGTGCATATCGTTGTTTCCCGTTAAAAAACTGAACAGGGTCAGTTCAAATAGGAAAATCATATCCAACAAAGTATTGGCAGAATGTTGCTTTAAGGCTTTTCCAACCTTTTCCATGGAGCTCTTATATTTATCAAAAGCCTCTGTTATTTGGAACATGTCGAGCATATGGATCTTATGGCCTTCATCAGTTCTATCAATCCGTTTGGTGATATAGGAAATTTCTCCGGATTTCAGGCGTATTAGGCTGGATGGGACGGTTTGGATTCCGAATGCTTCTGCAATGCGCATGGTCAGATGTTCGTTTGCGGGCATCTCCGGATATTCTGTTGTTGGGGGCTTAAAAATATAGTGCCCCCCAAGTGCGCCGACCACTGTCAATCGGTAATCGGCAGTGCCCCCTATCTCATTGAATAGTGACATTGATAACTTGGGTTGCACACCCGGTACGGAAATACTTCGTTCTAGGACATTTTTGGCCAATTCGGACATTTGATCCAAGTTATATTCCAATTTTGGAGGGTCTTTTTTTCCAAAGAAGGCAAGACTGCACTTTTCATGAAAATCGATTTCACCATCCAACGCTTTATAACAATATAGACACTTATTCATCAGGATTTTCCCTTAAAGGTTCAACACTGATTGCTCCGATACAATTTTGACAACAGGCCAACAAAAGGCCCATACGATCATTTTTGTTGAGTTTCCAGTTTTTTGATGCGATGTTCAATAGCCATCCTTCGGGAATCAAGCCTTCGAAGAAAGGAAACAATTTATTGTCTCTGAAAGGTTCTTTGCGCACAGGCATGGAAAACGATATGAATTGGTCAGGATATTGCTTCACATAGTCACTATCGTACTGAAAAACATAATCACCATCATTGGTTTCAATAAGTTCGCCTGCCTTTACCTGATCATAGAATATAATGGCTTTCCTCATTGTGTTTCTATATTTCCATGTTTTATGGTATTCAAGGGTACGGCGGCGAGGGTGTGGCCGAACATGCTCAGGACCAAGTTGACCTTGTCCATGTTCAGATTGGTTTTGCCCTGCTCTATTTTTCGGACTACGGTTAAGGCCACACCTGCGCGTTCGGCAAACTCTTCTTGTGTGAGATTTACCTCATTTCTACGGGTTTTTACAAATTCGGATAATGTATTCATTATATGCTTTTAGATATAAAACCAATCAAATATACTAAATTATATGTTTTTACATATAAAATAACTATTTTTTATAGAATTATATGTTTTTACATATAATTATTACTAGGGGCTCTACAACCCATCTCTGGAAACCCCAATAAATAAGGGTTTCAAGCCCTTAAAGTTTTTATGCTCGCCGAATAGGTCACTTTTTATTAAATATGTGTTAAAACACATAAAATCAACTATATACGATTGAATTCTTGGGCAAACTGGATAAGCCGGATGGTTGAGACCACCAACAACGGAAAATTTGAGCTATCCAGTATTTGGATGTAGAAGATTGAAAGTCAAGTTTTTGTGTTGGTTGCGAGGGTGCTCAATTTGATCCGGCGAAGGTGGTCTACTATGTCCAGCGTTTCCAGGTAGCCCTAAAGCAAAAGATGAAAGTCGATACATCCATATCCAAACCATCTTCGACCGAAAGTCCTCGTCAGGAAGGCCTCTTTGGCAACTCCGAAACAAGCTAATATTCCAACCAATCCTTTGCACCAAGGTAAACGTCGCATCCTGTCATCGGACAAGGGACGGCATAAAGCCGTTCCTTCCTCACTATTTATTCCGTTTCCTTGCCGCTCGACAGCCTGGCTTCCGTTTAGGGTTCCCTGCAAATATTGTTTAACCTTAAATCCAATGATTATGTATTTAGACAGATTGCAACAAGACGAGGTCTTCGTACCAACTGAGGTAAGACCGTTAAATGAACTGACCCGAATGCCCTCCAGAAAGGGGCTGGAACGTGCCATTATCAGCAATGGCAAAATCGTGAACATCGTGTCCAAGAGTTATGGGCACATCCCCAACGAACATTTTTTCAAAAAGGCGGAACAGATGCTCATCGATGCCGGGCTGGATTACCAACGCCAGACCATCAATCGCAACGACAGGACCTTCAGTATGGACTTTATCCTCTCCGATAGCTCCCAGTTTTCCGTGGGCGATGGCCGGGACACCATATTGCCCATGCTGCGCTTTACCAATTCTTACGATGGCAGCGAGCGCACCTCGGGACATTTTGGGTTCTACCGCCAAGTATGCTCCAATGGCCTGCACGTGGCCCAGGCAAAGATTGCCTTTTCCATTAAGCACAGTACCAACAGTGTCCATTTGATCATGCCCGAACTGGAGGGGCTGTTCCAAAAATTCATGGACAACGAGTTCTATACCATCTCCGATAGGTTCACCCAAATGATGGCCGTCGAACTGGTGGACACCAAAACCTTCGTAAGGGAAGTGCTGGAACGTACCAAACTGTTCCGTTATGAGTGCAGCGACAAGAACGCAAACCCGTCTAAAAAGGCCCGTGAGGTCATCGACATATTGGACAATGAGGCCGTATTGTTGGGCACTGCCCCAAACCTCTGGTTGGGCTACAATGCCTTCAATGCCGTATTGCACGGTACCCTGAAACGAAGCTTTTCACGTCAGGAGCGTCTGGACAAACAACTGTTCCAGACCGTTCTTGAAATGGCCTAAGTGTTCCGGTCCGGCATCAAGAGGGGGCAACCCCTGAAGGAACCGCCATTGCCAAAACATCGACTCCCGGTACCTGAAGTATCGGGAGTTTTTTTTAGTCATCAAAGCCATTTAAATACTATCGGGAATCGGTCAAACAAGGAAGCCCAACGTCCAGTGCTTTTTCACGTCATCCCCGGCAAACCCTTCTTGGGGCTTTGCTCGTGGATTCCTAAAGCCCTGTCGTTGGTCTGATGATTTTAAGGGGTTCATAATAAAAGAAGCCCTGGTTGTTTTTCGGGGCATCGAAAAACAGGGCAGTGCCCAAGGACTTCCAATCAGGACGCCATCCCCTTAGCTCGCTTAACTTTCCGTACGCTCGCACGGGCCTGGGTCGGAAGGAATTCCTAGGGCTCTTATGGAACCCGTCAAGGCCAAGCGGGTTTTGCTCACAAATAGGGTTTCCACTTCCTTGAAAACCTTGCCAGCCGTAGGCACGGCTAAAGGTTTTGCTACGTCGCGGAGCCTCCCGATTTCTTCCCAAAAGCCTTGACCGAACCCACTTCGTTTATTGTGCTGCGCACCCAAGAAGCAAACAAACACCCCTTAAAATCCACACACAATTGCATGGAGATACGGGGAAATCAGTAACCCGTCTGCCAAAGGGCAGGCATTAAAAACCTTTTATTATGAGCAGTTTAAGAAACAAAGTACAATTGATCGGTAATGTGGGACAAGATCCCGTGATCACAGACCTTGAGAAAGGGAAACGAGTGGCACGCCTGACCATGGCCACCAACGAGCACTACAAGAACAACCAAGGGGAGCGCATCACCAACACCGAATGGCACACCGTCATCGGATGGGGGAAGCTGGCCGACATCATCGAGGGCTTCGTGACCAAGGGCAAGGAGATTGCCATCGAAGGAAAATTGACCTCCCGTTCCTATGAGGACAAGGAAGGGAATAAGCGCTACGTCACCGAAGTGGTAGCGAGTGAAATCTTGCTATTGGGCGGGGGTGAGAACAATACCACCGAGTAACATGGATAGGGGTGCCCCGCAATACCTTGGGGCATCCTTTTCTTTTTCATTCTTAAAACAAACGTAATGGAACACAAAGTCAATGAAATCCAGATCAGTTACCGGGAGAAGCTCAGTACCCTGCAATCCCTGTCCGTGACCAACTCCAAGGAGGTGGCGGAACTGTTGTTCCAAAATTGGGACAATCAGACCATAGGCCTGCACGAAACTTTTAAGATCGTACTGCTGAACCAGTCCAACAAAGTCAAGGGCATCTATCCGCTCTCCCATGGGGGCATTACGGGAACCTTGGTGGATGTGCGCATCCTGTTTGCCCTCGTGCTGAAAACCCTTTCCGTCGGAATCATCCTGGCCCACAACCATCCCTCTGGGCAGCTCAAGGCGAGCGGACCGGATCAACAATTGACCCAAAAGATCAAAGAAGCCGCACAGCTTTTTGATGTCAAGGTATTGGACCATATCATTCTGGCACCCGATGGACGGTATTACAGTTTCGCAGATAACGGAATCCTATAAATATATAATGCTAAACTAATAGCGGAGTCGAAGGGAAGCCATGCGAAATCTATACAATTATGATTTTGTATTTAATATGTGAACCCTAAACACACTATCCAAGCCCATCCATTATGATGGGCTTTTTTTATGGGTTCATGGTTGGTTTTTAGGTGGGTCGAACACCCAAAAACCAATTAGGGAAATTCTTGTTTGTAAAGTACTGGGCAACCCCAAAGAATACCTATCCCTTATTTGACCGCAAGTTCGCCCTTCAAAAATGTTCCCATCAAAAGACTACGGCATAAACCGTTCGTACCTCACTATTTATTCCGTTTCCTTTTGAGCTGAAATTTTTGGGAAGTGCGGGGATGCCATCAAATAATTGATAATTTTAAATCATGCACTATGAAAGCAATTGTAAAAAAGTCGTTGGAGATCCCGGCAAAGAAACACCCAAAGAAAAGCGTTGTCAAAAAGACAGCGGATGCCACGGTGGACAAAACCTACTCCCTGGTGGTCAATCTCTGGATATTCCGGTATGAATATTACAGGGAACAGACCGACACCGTCCCATCGGGGGACTGACTGGAACAAGGCCCTTGAAAAAGGGTCTTTTTTTTGACGTTCCGGGGGAACGCCTGACGTTGTGGAAACCCAGAAATGCCCGTTCCATATATTCCGTGGGCAAATGATGCCATTTGCCCACGGAACGCATTTTTGTACCTGGGGGAATGTGGGTATATTTAAGATGCTGCACCGCAGCACAGTTTGCACGGCATCCCATACCTGATTTGACTTTCCCAAAGTCCGTGCTCCATAGGGTAAAATATGATAAGGGACGGCGGTCTTTTTAAGACGGCTTGTGCGATGCTTTTTTGGGCCGCTGCACAAAAAGGTGAAGCAAGAGGGTAGCACGCTAACGCGTCCTACCGATCATGATTGCTGCGCAAGGCCCCTGTTTATAGGGGGTGGCAGATATATAAGAAAAAAGGGCAAAAACGGTTTTCACGGAAAACGGCCTTGAGCCCAATAAAATCGAGGGATTTTTCACGGAATTATGAAAAATGAAAGCAAAAATGAACGGTTCAAGAGTTTGAGCATCAAAGAACCGGTATTGTTGAAATTTAGGCGGTTTTCCAAGCTTTTTGGAAAATCCCAATCCCTGACCCTTTTGGCCATGATGGACTTTTTTGAACGCCATGGCATCTCCCCGGACCAACACCTGGGGGAGACCATGGCCAGTATGAAGCACTACATAAGACGGCGCTTCAATGCCATGATCGCCATTATGCGCAGCATCGAAAAGGAACAGACCCTGCCCACCGTGGGGATGATGCAGGCGCTCTTTGAACAGGAACTGGAATCCGATGATGAGGAATGGGACAGCGATTTTGATTTTATCGAACAGCAATTGACCGAGGCCAAGCCATCCAACGAGATGGAATCTTTTGATGGAGAGGTCACCGTGCCCAAGATCCGTTATGACCGATTAGAGGAACAAATGGAGGAGCTCAAGGAGGATTTTGCCTATGTGTTGGAACATGTGAGCGTATACCACAACCGCTTTGGGAAGGACCACCTCAAATTGGATTTGA
Source organism: Allomuricauda sp. NFXS6 (assembly GCF_040148835.1). Classification (NCBI taxonomy): domain Bacteria; kingdom Pseudomonadati; phylum Bacteroidota; class Flavobacteriia; order Flavobacteriales; family Flavobacteriaceae; genus Allomuricauda; species Allomuricauda sp. NFXS6. The sequence goes on from NZ_JAGEMG010000003.1 coordinate 138,609, forward strand.
GCCCCGAGGCCATTGAAAAATACCGCACAAAACTTAAAAAGCAATAAACATGTACATCGCCATCACACGCCAACAACTGGGGGACAATTTTCGGGGCAGTGCCCGGGATTTTGTCAATTATCTCGGAAAAGAGAACGAAGGTAAGGAACCGGAACAGCAGGAAGGGTATTTCAATCAGGAAGAGAACAACATCGATGCGGAGCGGGTAATTGCCGAGATTGATGCGAACACCGCCAAGCTCAAAAAGCGGGAGCCCAAGTTCTATTCCCTGGTGGTGAGTCCCTCACAAAGGGAACTCCAGCATATCGGAAACGACCCCGAGAAACTGAGGCAATACACCCGGCAGGTCATGCAGGCCTATGCGGCCTCCTTTTACCGGGACCGTGAAGTGACCGTCAGGGATATCCTCTATTTTGCCAAATTGGAACGGGAACGCACCTATTCCGAAAAGGACCGTGAGGTCAAAGAAAACCAGGCCCATGCCAGCAAGATCTTGGAACTGCAACACCGGGTCAGGGCCATCCAAGAAGGACGGGAGCAAGGGGAAATTGCCAAGCTCCGGGAACAGATACATACCCTTGAAAGGGAGGCCCCACACCAATTGAACGGGAAGCGCATCGTACCCGGTATGGCCAAGGAGGGCCACCAGAGCCATATCCATATTATCGTCAGCCGAATGGACAGGACCAATACCCATAGCCTTTCCCCGGGGTCCAAGTTCCGAACTTCCGAGACCACGCTCCACGGACAGACCGTCAAACAGGGCTTTGATAGGGACAAGTTCTACAGGGCAGCGGAAAAGACTTTTGACAAGCAGTTCAAGTACAAAAGAAATTTTGTGGAGACCTACCATGCCCGTAACCTCTTGGACAAGGATCCCAAACGCTTTTTTTCGGCCCTCTTGGGACTGCCAACGAATGAACGGCAAGCGGCCAAGCAATTGTTGTTCAAGGCGGGCATCAAGGTACCGACCATTCCCACCAACAAGGCACAATTGGCCTATAAGGCGATGATGCAGCTCAAAAAAGGAATCGGAAAGGCCTTGGAATCGGGGTCGATCGGAATTTAAAACAGTATTGCTATGGAAAATTTAGGATGGATGGAATGGATGGTCAGTTTGATCGTTGGGGGAGCAGTCTCATTTGTGGCCAATCGATACCTCAAGTATGGCTTTCTGTATTATCTCAGCATCCTGCTTATGGTGGCAATCGCCATTGGAGGGATATTCGGCTGGGAGATACTTTTGAAACAGTCCTTGGGCCTATGGCTCCCCTTGTTTTTTGTGCATACCGTCCTCTATGGTCAGGTGGATTACTATAAGGATTCCACTGGACCTTCAAAGGTGTTCGAGGTCAAATTAAAAGTCCGCGGAAGGCCTTTGGTGCTGGGCAATATCCGTAGGGGCGTGTCCGTGATGGCCTCTGCCGGAAGCGGGAAGACCGAAAGCGTCATCTATGGATTCCTGAAGCATTTTAAGCAGCAGCGGTTTTCCGGGGTCATCCACGATTACAAGGATTTTGAGATCACGGAAATGGCCTGCCCCCTTTGGAAAGATCAAAAGGTGCCCTTCCGTATTGTCTCCTTTGGGCCGATCTACCATCGGGTGAATCCCATTGCGCCCCGTTACCTGCCCGATGAGGAGAGCGTCCACGAGGTGTCGCGGGTCTTGCTGGAAAACCTGATGGAACACCGGGATTCCGATGAGAACAGTACCTCCCGTTTTTTTAAGGATGCAGCTGAGGGCTTGATCAGCGGACTGATCTGGCGGCTCAAGACCGATCACCCCGATTTCTGTACGCTGCCCCATGTGATGGCCCTCTACCAACAATTGGGCACCAAGAGCTTGATCAAGTTTCTGAGGGAAAATCTTACCTCACGTGCCATGGCCGATGCCTTTATCAGTGGGGTGGGGTCGGAGCGGCAGACCGCTGGGGTAATGAGCACGCTGGCCAATGCCATCAAAAAGATCAGTACCCGAAAGATTTTTATGGTATTGTCCGCCGATGAGATTCCGCTGGACATTAATAATGAAAAGGATCCCTCGGTCATTGCCTTGGTGAACAATCCACAAAAGGACGCTTCCCTGTCCCCGGTGATCGCCACCATAACCCATACCATTTCCAAACAGATGAGCCAACGCAACCGAAAGCCCTCCTTTATGTTGTTGGAAGAGGCCTCCACCTTACGCTTGTTGAACATGCACCGAATCCCGGCCACGCTGCGGAGCTACGATATTGTGAGCGTATATGTGTTACAGGATAAGGTGCAAAATGATATGATGTATGGGGATAAGGCCAGTAAGGCCATTTTGTCCAATCTGTCCTATCAGTTCTTTGGGAAGGTCAATGATCCTGATACAGCTCGATATTACGAACGTTTCTTTGAACTGGTCAAGATGCCTACACGAAGTGTGAGCAAGAGTTCGGGACTTAGCTTGGAACGACGCATTACGGAAGGGGAGAAGGAGGTATCCAAACGCAGGGCGGAGGTGTTCTTTCGGTTAAAACAGGGGGAGTTTGTGGTCTTTGCGGACGGGAAGGATCGGAAAGTACAGTTTCCAAGGCCTGAAATTCCAAAAGGCTTGCCCAAGCCCATTGAAATCAAGGAGGGGGATTTGGAGCGGCATTATTTAAAGGTGCACCGGGAAGTCAGGTCGATATTTGAATGATTTATTTTTTTGCACAAAAACCCTAATCCAACTATGGTTTTTCCCTAAAAAGGGTAAGTTAATTATGATTTTTCATGTTTTTGATTTTAATTGACAATTCTAATTTTTACTTTAGAATTATTTCCCCATACATTGTGAACTTAATAAGGGAACATCATTTTCTTTATAAGGAGAATTTGAGATTTTGGATTATTTATTTTTTAGCAATATATAACAGTGTACAAGGATTTATTTTTTTCCGTTTACAATGCAAAGGACGAAGAAGAACTTCTCGATGTAATTTCAAGTTGCCCAAGGATATTTGACGATTCCAATTGGAAACCTTTGGGCAACAATGATAGTAATTATGGTGTGGTGAAAAATCAGCAATCCAATCCCATAGCTGCATTGATTGAAAAGATTACCAATGCTATTGATGCCATCTTGACAAAAGAGTGTCATGTTGGAGGTGTAAAGCCAAAATCCAAGGAGGCTCCAAGATCCATGGAAGAAGCCATTGAACGGTTTTTCCCCAAGAACAATTGGGATCTCCCATCTTTCAGAAAAAAGCAATCTGAGGAAATACAGATCATTGCCGATGGCAAAGGCCCAAGAAATCAGAGAAACCAGTATCCAACGTCGGTCATTATCTATGATAATGGAGAAGGGCAACATCCTGAAGAATTTGAAAATACGTTTTTATCCCTTTTAAGAGGAAACAAAAATGACATCCATTTTGTGCAGGGAAAATATAATATGGGCGGTAGCGGAGCCATAGTCTTTTGTGGAAAAATGAGGTATCAGCTTATTGCCTCGAAAAGATTCACTAACGACGGCGAATTTGGTTTTACCCTGGTAAGGGAACACCCTAAAAAGGAATCCGATAATGCAAAGGAAACCTGGTATGAATACCTTTTGATTGACGGTCAAATACCGTCTTTCCCTATTGAGAATCTTGATCTTGGTTTGTCCAATAGAAATTTTGAAACAGGAACAATTGTCAAATTGTACTCGTATCAATTTCCCAAAGGGTATTCTGGTTTTGCGCAGGATTTGAACCAAAGTATAAATGAATTCCTTTTTGATCCAGCTTTACCCATTTTAACAGTCGATACTGCCGAAAGATATCCAAACAACAAGGTTCTTGAGAATGACCTGTTTGGATTAAAACGGCGTCTGAACAATGAAGAATCAGAATATCTGGACGATAAGTTTTCGGAGACATTCGATGAGGAAAACACCTTTGGTAAAATGAAGGTTTCCTGTTTCGTTTTTAAGCCCAGGGTAAAGGATTATGATTTAAAAAGAACCAAAGCCATTATCCAAGATCGATATTTTAAAAATTCGATGGCGGTCATGTTCTCTTTAAATGGCCAAACACATGGAAGCTATACGTCCGAATTTATAACACGGTCCTTAAAGCTCAATCTGTTAAAGCACCATTTGTTGATACACGTGGATTGTACCGAAATGAAATATAATTTCAGGAAGGAACTTTTTATGGCTTCTAGGGACAGGTTAAAAGACGGGGAAGAGACTCAATATCTCAGAAGTTATTTGGCGGCCCAATTGAGTCGAAAGGATGGAAGGTTGGCGGATATTGAAAAGATTAGGAAACAAGCCGTCGATATAGATACAACTTCCAATACCAATGAATTGCTCAAGAACTTTACCAAGAATCTGCCCTTGGATTCTGAACTGGCCAAATTGTTGAGCCAAACGTTTAAACTTGATACGAAATCGAACAAGAAAAAGGAAGGACAGCAAAAACCTTCTCCCCGGCAAAGGGAAGACACCCCTTTTTTACCACAGAGATTTCCTTCTTTTTTTAAAATCAACGGTGTTAATGATGGTGCATCAGAGGTAGCTAAGATTCCTTTGAATGGAGAAAAAACCATACGGTTCTCGACGGATGTTGAGAACGATTACTTCGACCGGACAGAGGAAACAGGTAATCTGAAAATTACGGTATTAAATATCAAACCCAACGAAAGTGAAGGTGGCACAGGTCCCGGCCAGCCCAAGGGGATAACCGAAATTTTCAATGTGGTAAAGAGTAGTCCAAATAAGGGTGCTATTAAAATATCGTTGAACCCAAAAGATGATTTAAAGGTAGGGGACAGTGTTCAGATAAAAGCAGATTTGTCATCCCCAAACGGTGATTTGTCCGAACTGTTTTGGGTCAAGATTGCAGAAAAAGAGGGGCCTAAGGACAAGAAACCAAAAAAAGATGAGAATAATGAACCTTTGGGACTTCCTCAATTGGTTTTTGCTCATAAAGAACTGGATGAAGAGGTCAAGGGCAGGGTTTCATGGGAAGACGTGGGAACTGCTACGGGATTGGATATGGATTACAATACGGTAATGGTGCCCGAGGCAGAAGGGGATACCTTGAAAAAGATTTTTGTTAACATGGATAGCTCTGTGTTAAAGAACTTTATTGCGAAGTACAAACATCCTAATCAACAGCAATTGGAAATTGCCAACAGAAAATATTATTCCTCAGTGTATTTCCATACGCTATTCTTGTATACCATTAGCAAGAATAGGGGGTATGAGATAAAACAAAGAATAGAGGGTAAGGAAGAGTTGGAACACGTGGACCTTGGTCAATATTTAAAGGACCTGTTCGATCATTATTACTCAACCTTTATTCTCAATTTTGGCGGGATGGAGGAAATGATGCAGGGGATTGGAGATTAGAATATTAAAAGAATAAGGATAATGATTAAAGTTATGCTAGAATTTATTTTTATATGTTGACAAGTGCATTTGAATTAGGTGAGGAGTTGGTAAAAAAAAGAATTGAATATAAATTGCATCAACCACTTTGGAGCAAATTTGATTTGAATGGTATAAATCTGGAGCATTCAAATTGGACAACAATTAAATTTCTTAATAACGATAGTACTGATTTTAGTGATCAGATTGGAGAATTACCAAACGATTCAGGCGGATTATACCTTTTTTGTATTAGATGCCAAGTAATTCCCGGAATAACAAATTATCCTGTTTATGTTGGTCGTGCCCAACTTAGTGAGGGTCAAAATCTCAGGAAGCGTTGTAGGGAGTATTTTACTAAATGGGCAAGAAACAATGAAAGACCACTTATAACCAAAATGATTAATTATTGGGGGAATGAGTTGTATTTAAGTTTTATGGAGGTTGAAGAAAATGAAGATATAATAGATTTTGAAAACAAACTTATCAAATCTTTATTACTCCCATTCAACAATGATATTCCCGATAAAGAAATTAGACAATCTGTAAAAGCATTTCCGTAATGAAAATACCCGCAATACGAGGCAAAATAGGAATTTGGACCTACTATATAACTAACTTAACATTCAAGCAGGTAAACGATTATGTAAGTAGAGTGGATGATGAATTACATCAATCTAAATTTCTTAAGGATTTAATTCAAAGGAGCATAACCGACAATTATAAGAATATCAGCTCTTATATTTTAAATCAAGAAGAAATGTTCTTTAACTCTTTAGTGTTGGCAGTCTATGATGATTATCCGGATTGGCAAGAGATAGAAGTTTCATTTGAAGGTCAAGAAACTTATAAAATTGGTTTATTAAATTTTCCAGGCAATCATAAAATTTTCCCAGTCGATGGTCAGCATAGAGTTGAAGGAATAAAAGCAGCATTAAAACAAGACCCGAGCAAGGGTTCAAATGAAATTGCTGCGATTTTTATTGGTCATAGTGAGGAACCGCAGCTAAAAAAGAGAACAAGACGTTTGTTCACTACATTAAATCGTTATGCAAAGCCAGTTTCATTACGTGATATAATTGCTTTGGATGAAGATGATATTTCTGCAATCTTAACAAGAAGATTAATTGAAAGATTCGATTTGTTTCAAGAGGATAAAATTGTTGATATTAAGAATAAAGCTATACCAAATTCAAATAAAAAGGCTTTTACATCCATAATAACGTTGTATCAATGTAACCTGGAGTTATGTAAAGATCTTTACCCTTCCATAGAAGGGAAAAAACCAACGGCTAATAATATTTCAAAATTCCTTCGTTTTCGTCCAAGTTCAGAAACGATTGCTGATTATTATACATATATTTTGGAGTTTTGGAATAGCTTCAAAGAAAATTTATCAGAAATTTCAAATTTTCAGCAAGGAATAGAGAACCAACTGGTGGTAAGAAACAAGGATAACGGGGGGAATCTATTATTTAGACCGATTGGAATCCTTCCTTTTGTGAAAGCAGTTTTAAAAATAAAGAATGAATCTGGTGCCACATTTAATGATATCATTATCAAATATAATCGAGCGGACTTTCAAATTAGTAATAAGCCTTGGTTGAACGTGGTATGGAACAGTATATCAAAAAAGATGATTATGAGCAATTCTGGGTTAACGTACTTGTTATTGCTATTTATTTATAATCAATCGATTCTAACTGAAAAGGAATTGGAAAAATTAAAAAATAGCTATGCATCCAAGTTAGGTTTGGAAGATGACGATGAAATAGAAAATGTTTTGGATGACATCGAAAAAATTCCAAATCTATAATTCTAAAGAAAGCAGGTATTGCAACCATCTCGTTCAGTACCCTCCAAAATATCTAAAAGGTAGGGAGAGGATTTTGATTTTTCCTTATTGGCTCGATTTAGATGATAACGTTTTATCTCTTTTATTCTTTCTGGGTGTATCAATTCTTCTAAAGTCTCTTCTTGTGTCCATGTAAATCCCTCTTCTGCATTTTCATATTGCATTGCTTCCTTGAATTTATCCGGGTGTTGCTCATAAAGCCATATCCATTCTATCTTTTGTTGAAAAAAACAGAAGAAGCATCCAGACCGACTACGTGCGTACTCTCCTTTTTTGCCATCCACTTCGTATGGTATTTTTTCATAATAGGCGGGCACGCCTACCTTGGATTCCCTCAGTATCCTGAAAATATCCTCCCGAACCAATATGTCCTCATTGTCCAGCAAAGGGAAATCAGCCTCCAAGGACAATGGGTATTCGGTACTTTTCAAAAATTGGAAGATAGACCTATTGAATTCTGGAATACCAAAATCCAGTAACCGATCCGTTTTATGTTTGAGTATTTTTTCGGTTTCCTTTCGGTCACTTTTTGCCATACTTATGGGCTCTTGGACCACGGACCTTATTCTGTCCATTTTTTGTCCTTTATGGAAAGTGGAGAGTATTTCAAGGATTTCATTGTTCACATCCGGATGAAAGAACTTTGTGATCAAGTCACTGCTCCAAATGTTCTTTCTAAAAGGAAAAATGGATTGAATGTTTTCCTTGCGCGATATATAACCTTCCCGATTTTCATCACCCCGTATGCCGACATACGAAATTGTAGGATCGTCCTTTATGAAATCCTCAAAGGGCTTCAATTTCATCATGGCAGTGCACCATCTCGCCTGTGGAGAGGGTAAATACCCTCTGAATGACTTGAAGTAAAAATCAAAAGGATTGTCACCGGTACTCCCAGTCTCAATATTTTCCAATCTTTCGATTTTCTTTCCTAAATACCCGTCTAGTCGTTCAATCAATCTGTAGGTTTCGTCCAACTCTTTCCCCGTATCGCAGAAATAGTATTCAAAATTCATTTGGGGATATTTATCATTCAGGTAAAGGGCCAATGCGGCACTGTCCTTACCTCCTGAGATTCCCAATATATGACGTGTCTTACTCATCTTTTGATATTTCCTGATTAATCAAGGATGCCAAAACGGACAACCGTAATTTTTCATTGCCTATAAAGAGTTTTTCAATTTCCGAAGAAATATTTTCAATAGCAACCTTTTGGCTTTCAGAAATCCTGATCATCGTTTCGGAATCCCCATTTTCTACTGTGGAAAGTTGTAATTTGATGAGTTTCTCACCTTCATTTACTTTCGCCCTCTTTAGATCCACCAAATTATCGAGTTCCCGGATGATTTTTTTCAATTCCACCTTCAATACCTTTTCATCACTGTCATTGATGCGCTCCAACGATTTGTTGAGAATGGAATGACCGAGTGCCATTAGATAGGAATCCCGGTCATTAAAATTAGATTTGATTCTCCAAAAGAAGGATTTTTGGTGTGCCTTTAGATGGTGTTCCTTGATCAAAGCATACCGATTTCTTAAAATTTCCGAATATGTCTTAAAATCAACCTTTTTTCCAATAATTTCTTCACAGATGAACGACTCTATTCTGACAAGAAGGTTGGGGAATGAATTTTTGATTTCCTCAATATGATTTTGAAAATCAATGATGTAGTCCTCAAACAATTGATTATTGGTCGAAAGTTCATTTAGGCTGTAGCCCAATGCCATTGGCATTTTTTCAAAGAAAGTTTCCTCTGGATCGATGGCTTTGGCAATAGTCTCTCTTAGCTGTATTGCTCGCTCTGAAATCGATTTTGAGGTTTTGGCGTATTGGTTCAAGTTTTTATAGAAAACCAAGAGAGGTCGAATACTCTCAATAAAGGAATTATTGTCCAGAGTTTTTAGACCATCCTGTTTAAGCAAATACCTGTACTTATTGAATAGTTTAAGTCTTAAATTGTTGAGGACAAAACTCTTAACAAAGTACTCTTTTGGATTTCGAGTGATCATATACAGGATATGCTCATCCACATAAGGTACAAAACCATTGTTGTTATAAAGGGCAAAATCCCCTCTCTTGATAAATAAGAATGTTGGGATCCAAAAATCAATGACGCCTTGTTTGAGTTTCATGGGGGCACTGCTCAAGAGTTCTTGGAACTCAGTAACACACTTTCTGGTGTTACGGGAAGTATCCAGAAACTCTAGACTCATCTGCCACAGTGGAGCAAAATCTTTCTTTTCGGGTTCGCCTAATTGCCACTGACCATCCTCCTTTCTATGGATCCCAGTATTTTTTAAAAGAGAATAATAAATCGTCTTTTCTGCCGGCCATTTATTGCTTGGGAACCCCAGGTCTTTTTCTTGATGTCTATTTACCAAACCATTCCAAAAATTCTTTCTAGCAGTAGATATGGAACCTGAAACCTTGTGTCTGTTGATCAATTCACTGTGAAAGGTAGGAGTGTCCGGGTATACCCTACGGGCAATGTTTGAAAGTATCTGGTTAAACCGTTGGCTGGAATTTATTTGTACTGGCTCACCATTGTCAAACCATGAGACCTTTGTCGAATGCAGGCTGTCCATCACATAGTGATGTAATAGATTTTTATTGCTCCTGATAATGGTGTTGAGTTCCCTAATAGCCACCCGGTCATTCTCATCTTCCAGATTGCGCAGTACTTCTTCGGTTTTTTCGATTTCCTTTAGGGTAGTCGAAATTTCCGAAGTGTTTGTGAAGTAGCCATAGAGGATTGGAAGGTCATTTTGGGTGGAATTGGTCATTTCTTCTTCAGAGGGTATCTTTTCAGAGAAAATCAGATTAATGAAACCATCGATTTCATCTTTAGGTACATCAACTGAAGGTGTATTGGTGAGTTGAAATTTGAAAAGTCTTGGTGTACCTTTTCTATAAGTTTCCGCTTTTGCAATTTGTATCGTAAAATTAAAATGGGAATTCAGTTTCTTGAGGACATCAATTTCATCTATTCTATTTTCGGCCTCCATTATGGCCCGATCAATATCCAAATCCGTGCCCTCAAACAATTTATAAGATTGATCAAATTTACTAAACCGGACCACCTTGTTTTTGTCCAATAATCTCAATGTTTTCTTGATGGTTTCTTTAGAAAAGGTTGGGCTTAGATACTCGATAAAGAAAGTTTCATCAAGCCGTGACCCGGCCTTGGAAAATGTGGCTAGCAGTCCCAGGGATTTAATTAAAGCCTCGGATATATTATGGTCAATTGAAATAATACTTTCTGAGCGCTCCAAAGCTATCCTTATGGCCGACCATCTATTGAAATCAGGATTGGTTTTGTCAATAATGAACGTGTAGAAATCTTGATAGAGATAATCATATAAACCTGGTAGTTCAAACTCCTTTCCTTCCGTTTTGAATTGGGAAAAGAAAATGGAGTTGAGAAACGTGAACAATGACCGTTCATTTTGCCCATAACGTTGTAGGGATGCTGCCAATACATATCCACTCACCATGCTCAAAGGATGTAAAGAGCTTTCTAGTTCTTCCAAGCTATTTTGAGAAAGGGTAAAAAGGTTATGTCTTATGATTAGGTCTATGAAACTCTTTTTTGGTTTGGTTCTAGAAGTTGAAACTTTACCGGCCAAGTACAGCAATTGTTCGATGGGTTCATTGAAGGGCAAGGTGAAAAAACGTCCTTGCACCTTTTTCCATTCATCCCTCTGTTCCTGGGAAAGCCCATTGGAATAGGAAAGAATATTTTGGTGGATAGAAGTAATCAAAACAATATCCCTGTCCTGTGCATTTACAAATTCGGCCAGTTTCTGAAGAAAATAAACTTCTTGGGACGTGTTGTTTTGGACCGCATACTCCAAATATTTGCCAAACTCGTCAAGGATGATGAACAGGGCTCCATTCTTCTTCTTGACTTTATCATACTCTCCGTAAATGGCATCAAACAATTTTTGGTTTCCCACAAAATCATGGGATACTGAAAATTCATCGTTCAAAGCATCGATAAGTGAACGATATTCCCCTACCAGTTTGATGACTCTGGATATGCCATTAAAACTGCTTCCAAAGTATTTTTTGTTGCCGGAAATGGACTTTTCAAGGGCCAATAAAAAAGAAGATTTCCCCGTTCCGAATGAGCCTACAAGGTTAAATGCTTTTTGGCCACGTTTTGCATTGTCGATTATCGAATCAAAGGTTTTTTCAGCATTCGGTGTAACGACGTAATCGAACTTTGAATCACTGTCCCTGATGATATTGGTAGAGGTATTGATGCTATACTCCATAATATTGTTCCAAAACTTTATTGGGTTCGATATCCTTTTTGACCTGTAGTTCTTTCACACCAGCTTCACTGCTATATATGATATCAGGAAATTTTTGTGCTATTGCCTGTAGTTTTTCTTCAAGTATATCCCTATTTAGGCAAAAGGTGTTACCAATTCCAAAATCATCACTGTAGAAGCTTGAGAAACTAATGGTAGAGGTATGATTTGGGTGGGTGAGAATGCAATAAAGCAGTATTTCTTCAGGTAGGCTTTTCTGGTCATTGTTCTCGATGCGATATAGTGTTTTAGAGTTCCTATTCTTGCCAACCTCTCTGAGCAGGCCCAATTCTGTCAATAACCCGCTGTAACCATCATCTATATCATCGTTGGTAAATTGTCCGTACATTCTTTTGAATACTGAAAAATCCTTGGCCAGTATTTTTTCGTTTTGACCAGAGTGCAGATCATTAATATAGTCAATAAGGTTTTCTTGGGTGAATTCTGGCTTGACCTTTCTGAAATTATTGAAAATTATATAATAAATCGATGAATGCCGTGTCATGCATAGTTTATAATGCAACAGATATAGTGTACCTTGATTTTCCAAGTATGGGTCCCATCCTCCATCAAGGAACAATGCTTGATATGGTTGTTTAATTTCCATGGAATCATCACAGGCATCGAAGGATTTCAGCCAAAACCGCATAGAATTAACCATATTCTTTCCTACACCAAGATCAACACCGGAATCCATTCGGAATGACTCACCGGAGTCTAGATAATCTATTCCCTTTTTAAGCCAAAACAAACGGCAATGGAATGTATCATGTCCTGAAAATGCCATATAGAATTGTTTTTTTCAAAAATACGATGTTTAAGCTCTCAAATGTTCAGTGTAGAGATGATTTAATCACAAGATTAATTAACATAGATAAAACAATTAGTTCGATTCTCTATTTTGCAAATACCTAAGCATATTTGTCGGTCTTCGTTACACTTTGAGCTGTCTAGTGAACAATAAATTTTAGGAGATGAATTAAATACTAAATGTAAGATTTTTCTAGCAAAGAGTGGGTAGAGGTTTCTGAAGCAACAGATATATCAATCAAGTACCTCATTAAAACTTTTAATCTCGTTTTCATTAATTGAACAATAGAGCTTTGAAAAATCTCTAAGGTCGAATCCCATTGATTCTACAATTAATATTAATGTGCTGGACCCAGGAGTAGATTTTGCATTAAAAGTATCGGAAACAGTACCTTTCCTTAGACCTGTAATAATGGCGATTTGATTGTAGCTCTGCGCTATATCATCATCACTTTGAAGAAATTTTTTACTGTTTTCAAGAAGTCTTCTTAAGCTAATAGCAATCTTGATTCTTATAAGCTCTTCTAACTCCTTTTTCATAGTCCCAAGTAACTATTTAGAAAACAATTTATCGGTACGTTTTGGCGTACCGATTATTTTTATATATTTGAGGTGATAACTGATAATGCAAATCAGTTTATAGTAATTTTGCGATTCTTCGTTTAGACAATATTTGAAGCTTTCGCTTAGAGTCTCAATCTGAAAACTGGTAATTTTTGCAACGAGACAATAAGCAGATGGCTCACGACCCGGGCGTGGGCTCTCTTATCGTTGCACGGTATACCAGTACCTCAGATTGATAAGTTGAGTTTCACGCCCAACTATTTCTTAGCGTTTGGTTTCTTTTGGTCCTTTCGGGGCATCGCCCAACCATTTGGGTTATGGGAAACATTTGGCAATTTTTTTATGTAGGGTTCACTCCGTGTTGTTGTCCTGTTTTTGGGGCATCACACTCGGTATTCGATATCCTGTTCAAAAAGAAGCCAAAGAACCCCGTATAATCCCAAGGCCAAGGTTGTGGGATAAACGTTACACATTTTCCGGTTCACGATATCCTTTTGTCCCACAATCAACGACTACACTTTTAGGGCAACCGGCCCGATCACGAAACCATGGTCTTTTTTGGTTTAGGAATCCTATTTCTGGGTAAGTTTTCACCCGGGCAGGATGGCCTATGTCCGAACCTTGATGTCCTAAGGTAAGTTACGACTTTGTCGGGACTTCGTGGGCAGTGTGGAGAACAACTAACGCTTTAATTAAAAGAACTCAATTTATGCAACTCATAACAATACGCATACGCAGGGGAACCCTGCTTGTGCTCCTATATGTCTTTTTAATGCCCTTTTCTTTATTTAATGTGCAAGCGGGCACTTTCTTGGAACCACCACAGGCCACCGTTTCCGGCATCGTGACAGATAATTCTGGAGAGCCCCTGGCCGGGGTGAACCTTGTGGTGGAATCCAAGAATATCGGGACCATGTCCGATCTGGACGGTTCCTTTACGATTAATGCAGGTCCTACCGATGTGCTGATCTTTTCCATGGTCGGCTTCAAGACCCTTTCCGTGCCCATAGGGGGTAGGGATGAGGTTTTGGTCTCTATGGAGGAGGATGTGACCCAGTTGGGCGAAGTAGTGCTCAATGCTGGCTATTATTCGGTTTCGGAGCGGGAACGTACCGGGAACATAGCCACGGTCAAGGCTTCTGTAATCGATAAACAGCCCGTAGGGAATCCGTTGGGGGCCATGCAAGGGCATATGTCAGGGGTCAATATTGTCCAGGATGCAGGGGTGCCCGGGGGCGGGTTCTCCATTGAAGTCAGGGGCAGGAATTTCATCAATGGGACCACGGACCCATTGTTCATCGTGGATGGGGTGCCCTTTGATTCCGGGTCCTTGGGAGAGCCCCGTTTGTCCAACTTTATCGTCGGGGGAAACATCAGTCCGCTGAATGCCATCAACCCCAACGACATTGAGAGCATCGAGGTCTTAAAGGATGCGGATGCCACGGCCATTTATGGATCTCGTGGGGCCAATGGGGTGGTTCTTATCACTACCAAGAAGGGGAAGGCCGGAAAGACCCGGTTCGATGCCCGATGGAGCACGTCCCTTGGCCAAGTGTCCCATTTTATGGACCTGATGAGAACAGAGGAATACCTGGAGGTCAGAAGGGAAGGGATCGCCAATGATGGGGTGGACAATCTATTGGGCAACCCGGGCCTGGACTTCTTTTGGCCCGATGTGACCGTATGGGACCAGGATAGTTACACCGATTGGCAAAAGGAACTGATCGGGGGCACGGCCTACCGGAACAATGCACAACTCTCCATGTCCGGTGGAAGTGAACGCACACAATTCTTGGTCAGCGGTGCCTATCAAAAAGAGACCACGGTGTTCCCGGGCGATTTTAGGTACAAAAGGGCCAACTTGAACAGTAACCTGAACCACCGTTCCGAGGATGGCAAGTTTAAGGTCAGCCTATCAACATCCTACACCCGTGAGGACAACCAATTGCCCAGCGCGGACTTTGCCCCCAAGGCATACGCCTTGGAACCCAATGCCCCAGAACTATATGATGCGGAAGGGAACATCAACTGGGAAGGGAATACCTGGGAAAATCCCATGGCCGCCCTGGAGGAAAAATATGCGGCAGTTTCAAACACCCTCATATCCAATGCGGTGGTTTCCTATACGATTTTGGACAATCTGGAACTGAAATCAAGTATGGGCTTTACCTCTTATCGAATGGATTCCTACAGGGTCATGCCTTCCTCCGCAAGAAATCCACAGTATGGGCTTACGGCCCAGAATTATTCCTACCTCATGACCAATGCATCAAAGCGGGAATCATGGATCGTGGAGCCCCAATTGAACTGGCACAAGCAATGGAGAAAGTTTTCATTGGATGTGCTTTTGGGAACCACCTTCCAACAACGGACAACGGAACAAATCGCTCTACGGGGGCAAGGTTTTCCCAATAATGAACTGATCCTTAACATGGCTGCGGCAG
Source organism: Allomuricauda sp. NFXS6 (assembly GCF_040148835.1). Classification (NCBI taxonomy): domain Bacteria; kingdom Pseudomonadati; phylum Bacteroidota; class Flavobacteriia; order Flavobacteriales; family Flavobacteriaceae; genus Allomuricauda; species Allomuricauda sp. NFXS6. Next base: position 153,967 of record NZ_JAGEMG010000003.1, read on the forward strand.
AAAACCTGGAGGTCCTTTCAAATGCGGATACCGAATACAACTATAATGCAGTGTTTGGACGGGTAAACTTGAAGTATCTGGACAGGTACATCATCAACCTGACCGGACGAAGGGACGGGTCTTCCCGCTTCGGACCGGGCAAACAGTTCGGGAACTTTGGAGCGCTAGGGCTTGCATGGCTGTTTTCAGAAGAGGAATTTTTTAGGGACGATTCATTGTTGAGCTATGGTAAACTGAGGGCCAGTTACGGGACGACGGGAAGCGATAATATTGGGGATTACCGTTTCTTGGACACCTATTCCGTTTCCGGGGATGATTATGACGGGGTGACCATCATTGAGCCTACGGGCCTCTTCAATCCCTTGTTTGGATGGGAGGGGAACCGGAAAATGGAGGCGGCCTTGGAACTCGGTTTTTTCAATGACCGGTTACTGCTCAATGCCTCCTGGTACCAAAACCGTTCCTCCAACCAATTGGTCGGGATTCCCTTGGCGGCCACCACCGGATTTTCCGAACTGACCGGAAACTTTGATGCCCTAGTGGAGAACACAGGGTTTGAATTGGAGTTGCAGGGCATAAATGTACAATCCCAGAAATTCAAATGGACTACGACAGCCAATCTGACCATCCCCAAGAATAGGCTCGTGGACTTCGATGGATTGGAGAGCTCCACTTTTGCCAATCGGTATGTCATAGGGGAACCCTTGACCATTGTGAAACTGTACCAAGCCCTGGGTGTCGATCTGGAAACCGGGGACTATACCTTCGAGGACTTTAACGGGGACGGGAACATCAGCAGTTTGGAGGACCGAGAATGGATCGAGGACCTTGCACCGGAGTTTTATGGTGGATTGGGGAACACCCTCAGTTTGGGCAATCTTACCTTGGATGTCTTTTTCCAGTTCAAGAAACAAAAGGCCTTCAATACGCTACAGTTCGGCGTTATTCCGGGGCGTAAGGGGAATGTCCCCGTGGACCTGTACGACCGTTGGCAGCAGCCCGGGGATTCGGCTCCTTTCTCAAGGGCCTATAGCGGGCTGATACCCACGGGAGGTCTGGACAATTTCCAGTTGCAAAGCAATGCCGCCGTTTCGGATGCCTCTTTTGTCCGTTTGCGGAACATATCCCTGAACTATAGGATACCCTTGTTGGAGCCGGGCCTTGACATCGACGTATACCTTCAGGGACAGAATCTCTGGACCATTACGGGCTATAAGGGACCGGATCCCGAGCAACCCACCAGTACCCGATTGCCGCCATTGCGTCAGATGACCCTTGGACTTAAACTCAGTTTTTAACCTTAAACCGATACGAATGAAATATTTGATACAAAAGATGTATGGAAAACCCCTTTATGGGGCAACTATGGTCAAAGCCCATCAAGGGAGGATGCAAGGATTCCTATTCTTGGTCTTGATCCTGAACATTGCAGGGTGCACCGATTTTGTGGATGTGGATCCCCCAAAGAACACCCTGGTGTCCAAGACCGTGTTCGATGACGCGTCCACAGTGGAGTCCGCGATGGCCAATCTTTATTTTGGAATGCGGGAACAGGGCATGGTGTCCGGAACCAACGGGGTGACACCCGTGTTGGGCATATATGGTGATGAATTGGACTATTACGGTTTCAGTGCCGATTTGATCCAGCTATACCAAAATGATGTCCTTGCAGGAAACGGCATCACAACAAATTGGTGGCGACGGGCATACCACCTGGTTTATGGGGCCAATGATATTATAAGGGGTGTGGAAGCTTCGGAAGCGCTGGCCACGGATGAAAAAAATAAGTTCTTGGGACAGGCCCTGTTCGTCCGGGCTTACCTGCACAGCCAATTGGTGTTGGCCTTTGGGGATGTCCCCTATATCACTGCTACCGATTATAGGGCGAACGGGAAGGTGTCCCGAATGCCTGCATCGGAGGTTTATTCCCATATCATCAGTGATCTTACCGAGGCCGCAGATGCCTTGGATGGGATCGATTTTACTTCAAGTGAAAGGGTTCTCGCCGATCTTGATGTGGTCAAGGCGCTATTGGCGAGGATATACCTCTATGAGGAGGAATGGGAAATAGCGGCATCCCTGGCCACGGACCTTATCCATTCCCGTTCTTTGGAAAACGACCTGGACAAGGTGTTCCTCAAGGATTCACAAGAAACGATCTGGCAGCTCAAGGCCGATACCGAGTTTCCCTTGAACACAAGGGAGGGCGAACAGTTGATCATCAGTTCCATTCCGGGACAGTCCTATGCTTTGACCGAGGATTTGTTGACGGCCTTTGAAACCGATGACATGCGAAAGGACCATTGGGTCGGCAGTATGTCGGATTTGGACAACACCATTACCCTGTACTTTGCACACAAGTACAAAGCAGATATCAACGAAACCGAATCCTTGGAGTATTCCATTCTGTTCCGATTGGCGGAACAATATCTGATCCGTGCCGAGGCGAGGGTACACTTGGGGAACTTGGCTGGGTCACAAGCCGATCTCAATGCCATTCGTGGCCGCGCCGGTCTACCGGAAACATCAGCCAATACCCAGGATGAGCTGTTGGGGGCCATTCTCCAAGAACGAAGGGTGGAACTGTTCACCGAACAGGGACTGCGCTGGTTCGATCTCCAACGTACCGGTATGGCCGACCAAGTGATGAGTGCTTTAAAACCCAATTGGCAGGCAACGGATGTGCTGTTGCCCATACCCGAATCCGAGTTGGAGGCCAATCCCAAGCTATTGCCACAGAATAATGGATATTAAAAAAATAATTGACGCAGTGCCCTTAGGTTCAGAACCTGCCCGCGCAGTAAACTATTCCAATTTGATTTTGACCATGAGAAGTTTACTTATTTTGATGTGTGCAGTGACCCTTCCGATATCGGCTTTGGCAAAGAATAAGTCGGCAATTCTGGCAAATGGTCACTACGTTGGATTTACAGCGGAGGAAAACCCATTTTTGAAGGTTAGGGTAGAAGGAGATCAGTTATTTCTGAACATTCCCAAGGAAGCTTTGGATCTACCGGTCCTGTTTGTTCGCTATGGACTCGGAAGTGATCGGAAGTTCATTCAGGTGGTCTGGTCATTGCAAGGAGATAAGATGCTCCTGAAAATGCCGGCCATTCGATCCACCGCAGGCATTACAATTCCCATTAAACCGAAATTTTCCCTTACTGACAATATTCTGGCCATCTTTCCCTTGGAAAAGGGAAAGGAGCAACCTGAAACCTATACGGTGAACATTACCGACTTGGTACTGCAACAAATGATTGAATGGGAGCCTGGATTTTCTGAAAAATTGGCACCTGAAATCAGCTTGTTGATGGGGGCCAAAAACATGGTAGATGAAGTGGTCATCAAGACCCGAAGGGGATTGGTCAAGGACGGATCGAAGGTGTCGATTCCCATTTTTTATGGATTTGCTCCCTTACCCGATCCCATGAAGGCAAGAAGGTTCGATTATCGGATGGGATTCTATGATGAAGAAACCACAGGAATACACTTCCATATGAGAAATAGCTTGGCCAATATTGCCAGATGGCGACTGGAAAAGAAGTATAAGGACCAAGAGGTCAGTGTTCCCAAAAAAACCATCACTTTTTTGCTGTCCCCGGAAATTCCCAAAAAGTGGAGGCCATATGTCAAGGCCGGAATAGAGGAGTGGTTGCCGGCATTTGAGTCTGCCGGTTTCAAAGATGCCTTGGTGGTCAAAGCATTGGACAGTCTTGATGAATGGACGGCACACAGCATTCATTCCAATATCGTGTACTGGTCTAAAAAAAAGTATATGAGAGGTTGCGAATATGAGGATTATGGGGGGACCGTGGCCAACATCATTGATTTGAGGACGGGGGAAATCTTACGCGGAGACATCTTTATTGGCGTCTCGGAACGGACCGCTATGGAAAAGTATTTTGTCCGTGCTGCGCCCTTGGACAAAAGGGCCCAACAATTTCCCTTTCCCGATGAAATCACCGGTTCCATGTTCCAAGTGACAGCGGCCCATGAAGCAGGTCATGTTTTTGGGCTCAAGGATGCCAACTATGGGGAATATGCCTACCCTTGGGAGAAAATGAACGATAGCGTGTGGCTACGGACAATGGGGCATACGCCAAGCATCATGAATTATACCAGGCCATCGAACATTCCACAACCGGAGGACAGTATTCCACCACATCTGTTGTTTCAAAGGGTGGGTCCAGCGGATCGATACAATATCCAGTGGGCCTATACAGAGTTTCCGGAGGAAATGTCATCGGAGCGGGAAAACAGGGCCTTGGAAAAAATGATTCGATGGCAGGATTCCGTTCCCTGGTATCGATTCATCGATGCAACATTCGAAACCATTGGCCCGGCAACTTCCAATGAGGTGGTCGAGACCAACGACCCGGTCCGCAGCACTGAATCGGCCTTAAAAAACTTGGAACGGGTGGTAGCACTTTTGCCCAAGGCGACCGAAGACCAAAACGACAATGCGAGATTGGAGCGTTTGTATGAAAAAACCTTGGAACTGTGGCATAACCATATGGTACACGTTTCGACACTGATCGGGGGATATGATATCCAATATAAGCCCTTGGGTCAAGGGGGGAAAATGTACAGCCCGATTCCATGGGAAAAACAAATGGAGGCCCTTGATTTTCTATTGGTAAATGCCTTTGACCCTCCGAAATGGTTGACCCACCCCAGTTTTCACATAAATACCAGGTATTCCACCTTCCCTGATAAGGTATCGGAATACCAACAAAGGCTTTTACCGGAACTGCTTATGGCACCCCGGTTGAAGCGACTGGAGTATATGGAGAGTTGTCTTGCCACTGAACACATGGTCCAAACTTTTCTAAACCAATTGCAATCAGGGTTGTTTTTGGAATTGCAATCCGACATAGACAGCGTGGATGGAAGGAGGCAAGCCCTTCAAATTCTTTACATTAGGCAATTGATCAGGTCCATTCAACAAAAAAGACCTGGTTTGGATCCTGGACAACGTTTTTATGCCCATTCCGATTATATCAAGGCCCAAGCACTGGGGCAATTGCTGGATTTAAAAACAGAAATAAAAAAGGGGCTGAAAAAGAAATGGGATGCAAACAGTAAAGCGCACTGGCAACGATGTCTGTTAATGATCAATGAGGTGTAGGCAATTGTAATAAAGAATTCCATGGACATGGGAGAAATGCCCCTGGTTGATGGATGTATTTTGAGTTAGTGAAAAAGGTGCCTTGGAAGAGGCACCTTTTGATTTGGCAATGCTCACGATTACAGTGCATTTTTACGCAAAGGTATGCCGCCAAAACTTGGCATGGAATACAACTGATAACCTTCATAGAGACACGGAGTATTCCCAATCTCACCACAGCCTTCTTCCGCTGTGACGGACTTCCATTCCTGGTCCACAGCATCATAATAGTGCGCATCCTGAAGGACATTTTTGTCCTCAGTGGCAAATGCAAGGCCCACCGCCAACAAAATGGCGAAGGCCGGTAAAACAAGTTTTAAAAATTTAGATTTCATAATACTTGGTATTAAAAGTTAATGCCTACTCTTATAGGTTTTCGGCTTCCCCTGTCACTGCGCAGTATCTTGGTGTATTTGCTTGTTATATTGTTTCTTGGACCAAAGGATGCCCAATAGAGCAAGGACCATAAAGGAACTGTTCAATAGGATGTGTTCCTTCCATCCCAGGGCCGAAATGACTCCGCCACAGGAACAGGGGATGGAATCACTGAATTTTAAAACAAAAACGATGTATAGGGTAAAACATCCCAAAAGGATAAAGCTGGCATATAGTGCCAAGATTCGGTATCTGGGGAACCATAATAAGCCAGCAATGGTCAATTCCAGAAAAGGCACGGCCCATGCAATCAAAGAAGCATAGGGGGATATATAGGGCATCCGCTCCAAACGCCATTGAAAGGTATCAAGATCAATCAGTTTGCTCACCGCTGTATATACAAAAAGGATGGTCAGTAAAAGGCTCGACAGGGTAGCAAGTGTATTATGGATTCCTTGATTCGACATATCGTTTGATTTGATATGACAAAGTTCGGGAGTCTGGTTTATCCCTTAGGGAGCAATTGTTATCCGAAACGGATTAAATCAATGTTTTTGAAGTAGTTAGGACCGTAAATCGCTTGGGGAACGCCCATATTTATCCTTGAATGCCCTTGAAAAATGGGTCTTGCTCTTAAAGCCTGTCATTTGAACAATCTGCTTTATGGTATGGGTGCTATGAAGTATAAGGGTCCTTGCCATTCTAAGACGTTCCTGTATCAAAAACCGAAAAATGGTCGTACCGTACACTTGTTTGAACCCATATTTCAACTTGTACTCATTGGTACCCTCTTGATGCGCCAACTCCTTTAAGGAGGGAAGGTCCTTGTCCAGATTGTTGATGATGGCGTCATGGACACCACGGATGATCTGGATGTCTTTTGGGGTCAAGGTGACCTTATGTTCCTTGGTTCCCTTGGTCACTTTGAGCGTCTTTTTGGGAAGTCCCGTTTCAAAAGGTTCCCCTTTGGAAAAGAAAACCGTATTCAATAGGATTTTTTGACCGCTCCCATCCAATGCTTGGTAGACCGAAAGTTGACAATCCTTGGCCAATAAAAGACCGTCATTGGTCTTGAATTCCAGAAACAAAACCGTTTCAGACCGCTTTCTTTTCAGGTGCTTGGACAACCTTTTGGCCCATTTTTCCTTGGACTTTTCGGTCATAAATTCAGTGATAGGCTTTCCGATAAGATCCTTGGGTAGATAGGACAATAGGGAGCAGGTGCCGTTGGTGACCAGTTCAATTTGACCACGGTCATCCAAGATTAGGGACAGTTGAATGATACATTGTGGGGTGGTGTGGGCATTGGCAAAACCTTGGTGGATAAAGGCTGCCCGGATCTCTTCACTGACCATATTGAGCATGACCACCAAAGAAGCGATGTTGTCATTCCTATCGGAAGGTTCAAGGGTGTAGAAGAAATTGCCTTTGGCCATTTCCAAGAGCATTTTCTTGATTCGCTTAACCCTAAAATCATCGTTATTCTCCATACACCTTAGTTTCTAGTTTTTGTAGGTATGCTTTGCCAAAAAGGCCAGGGCTTCTGATTTGCTGACAAAGGATGCCGTGGGTGTTTTTGACGGATGCGTGTCCATATAAAAGATACTGAGATCGTCCGTTACGGGCGGGTCGATCAAAAAGGCCAGGGCCTTGATCCAAAGTGAACCCTCCAGGGCCAAATAATCCCGCGCCGCTTTATTGATAGTCCTCACATCCCTAATATCACAGAGCACCGGCATTTCCCTACCTTCCTGTAAGTACATCCGGTCCTGAACAATCAACTGTGCCGCCTTCAGGTCAATGAGGGGCACCTTTTTATAAATGACGTGCATCAGCTCATCGGTCAGGAGATAAATCGCATAGTTGTTTTCATGTGTCCTTTTCATTTGTAGAAAACTGGTTAGCAACTGGAATTTACAAAAATATTGTAATTGGATGAATTGAAACGGTCATATCTCATTCAAAGTAGGCTATAGAGTTATCTAAAAAGGAGTATCTGTTATCTCAAAAGGATTATATCATAATTCAATTATCGTTAATCTGACAATAGCCATTACTTTTTAGGACAATTTAAACCAAACGATATGGCAAAGATCAAACACCACAATTTTTTGAACACCGTACATGAAGTATTTACCGATGCCAAACAGGCAGGGGTTCTCCACCTGTATGCCGGTGGCGAGTCCTTTTCAGGTAGGACCATAGAGGTCGGCGGAAGGGAACTGTACCATTTTGGGACCACAGGGTATCTGGGACTGGAACAGGATGTTCGATTAAAAGAGGCCGCCAAGGAGGCCATTGATAAATACGGGACACAGTTTCCACTTTCCAAGTCCTATATCTCCAATCCGCTTTACAAAGAGTTGGAAGATTATATCCGTGAAATGTACAGACATCCCATTATCATTACCAAGAACAGTACCTTGGGGCATTTAGGGGTGATTCCCAGTGCTGTGGAAGATAGTGATGTCATTATTTTGGACCATCAGGTACATTGGAGCGTGCAGAATGCTGCAAAGATGCTCAAGACACGGAGTGTCCCCATCGAAATGATACGGCACAATCATTTGGATATGTTGGAGGACAAGATCAAAAAGTACCAACATTCCAAACGACACATCTGGTATATGGCCGATGGGATCTACTCCATGTACGGGGACTATGCCCCGGTAAACGAGTTGATGGAATTGTCCAAGAAGTATCCACAGCTCCACTTTTATTTTGATGATGTGCACGGCATGAGTTGGGTGGGGGAGAAGGGTACAGGTTATGTCTTGGACAAATTGGGGGAACTGCCCGAAAATGTACTCCTCTTCGGCACCCTGAGCAAGACTTTTGGGGCCAGTGGTGCGGTATTGGCCTGTTCCAATCCAGATAGGTACGATAAGATAAAGACCTTTGGTGGTCCCCTGACCTTTTCGGCCCAATTGGAACCCGCTTCGGTCGGCGCGGCCATTGCATCGGCCAAGATCCATCTTTCCCAAGAGATTTATGAGCTTCAGCAAGAATTACGGGAACGCATCGATTATTTTAATGCATGCCTGTCCACTACCGAACTGCCCTTGATCGATCGGAACGAATCCCCGGTATTCTACATTGGGACCGGGATGCCCAAGACCGGGTACAATTTTGTGAACCGATTGATGGGTGAAGGATTCTATGTAAATCTGGGAATTTTTCCTGCTGTACCGGTCAAGAACACTGGGGTTCGGATTACCATCTCAAGGCATAATGAAAAGGCCGAGATCAAAGGATTGGTGGAAGCCATGGAGCATCATTTTCCATTGGCCCTGGAAGAGACCGGGACGAGTTCCGAAAGGATCTTCCATGCCTTTACATTGGAACCCAAGATCCAAAATAAACCGCAGGTATCAACCGAACTGACCATCGAAATTTTGGACACGATCGATCAGGTAGATGAAAAACAGTGGAACCGCTATATGGGAGGACAAGGAGTGTATGATTGGGAAGGACTGCAATTTTTGGAAGCGGCTTTTCAAGGAAATGCTTGTAAGGAACACAATTGGTTATTCCGATATGTGATCATCAAGGATTCCAATGACACTCCCATTTTGATGACCTTTGTGGTCCTTTCCCTTTGGAAGGATGACATGCTCGCCCAAGCAGAAATATCTGCTGCCATGGAACAAGAGCGGTTGGAAAAGCCTTATCATTTGACCTCCACGGTACTGTCCTTGGGTTGTTTGTTTACCGAAGGGAACCACCTGTATTGGGACAAATCCCACGAACTGGGCGGTGCTGCAAGGGACGGCCTGTTGGAATTTTTGGAAAAAATGGAACACCAGTTGGGTGCAAAAATGACCGTGCTGCGTGACTTTGGAGCAGAATCTACTTGGAACGAAGCATTGTACGGTCATGGGTTTTTGCGGGTGCAGATGCCCAATTCCTGCACCGTTGACCTAACTGGGGTTGATTCCATGACCAAGTATATCGAACAATTGTCTTCCAGAAACCGTAGGCATTTTCGAAAGGATATCCAACCGTTTTTTGACTTGATCCAATCCGAGATCATCTCCAAGTCCGATGCTTTCCAAATACAGGAGTTCAAACGCCTTTTTGGCGAGGTACAAAAACGTAACCTTGGCCTCAATACCTTTTCATTTCCTGACCAACTGTTTGATCGGATGAACGAAAATGAACATTGGGAATTTATCGTGCTTACCCCAAAAGGGAAACCCAAAACCATCCTCGGGGTGATGTTTTGTTATACCAATCAGAATGCTGTCTATGTGCCAGCCTTTGTGGGCATCGACTATGACCTATTGGAAACCTATGCCACCTACCGACAATTGTTGTACTGGACCATTGAACGTGCGATTGAACTGGATATCCCCAAAATAGATTTTGGGATGACGGCCTCCTTTGAAAAAAGAAAACTGGGAGCGACGGTCCATGAAAAATATGCCTATCTGCAGACCAACGACAATTTCATCCTGGAAATGATCGGGGTCATGGAAGGGCAGCACTAATGGCCGGTTGTCATGAAGTACCAAAAGCTGCTATCGGAATTTGAAGGCCAATTGGATACCTTGGAAAGCGGGAACGGGGATGTACTCTTCAAGGCCGAAAAGGGCATTGCAATTGTGGAGAAATGTATCCGAAAACTGCAAAAACAGATTACCGGAAAGACCTTCGCCACACAAGCCGATGAGATCTACTTTTTCAAACATGTCAAGCCCCAGATCTTTAGTAAGCTGATCTATTACGCCAGACTCTTCAGTATTGAGAGCAAGCGCCCCCGAGGAAACAATGCTGCCCAGATAAAGTATCTCCAGAACCAGATTGACAAGTTACAGGCTTTCTTCAATGACAATTTGGAATTCTATAATTATTACCGACGCGGTGCCATGTCTTTGGATGAACAATATTTTGTCCGCGGAAACCGTGATTTGAGATTGCCCTTGGAATCCTTCCATTTCTTGATAGATGAACAGTTCTCCACTTGTCAAGATGGTACGGTGGCCACCATCATGGCCTATGATATGCTGATCGTGTACTTGAGAAAGGAGGTAGACGATTTGAACAATACCCTCGAACCTACAAAAAACACACCTATGGAAAAACCTTCAAAATTATTTTGGACAGGGAGCAAGACCGATCTGATCGAACTGTTATATGCGCTGCATGCCAGTGAATCCATTAATGGCGGTACGGTCGATATCAAGGAAATGGCCTCCCATTTTGAACATTTTTACAATATCGACCTCGGCAATTACTACCATACCTTTATCGAGATTCGATCTAGAAAGACCAGTAAAACTAGGTTTTTGGACAGGCTCATTGAACTGCTTAACCAGCGTATGGAATCCCTGGACGAGTGAGCTCATTTTTCCCAAGGTGGGTACCCACCTTGGGAGTTTTGGTTTTGGCCAGATTCGGGCACTTTTTTTGACCATATTGGACAATAGAATTGATCGCTATGTGTCAAATCATTCCATTTGTAATCAAATTTTATGTTGCAAAAATCTTTCCCAAGGTGGGTCCCAACTTGGGAAGTTATTCCAAAAACCTTTTTGAGTTTTGTAGTGAAAGTCAAATCAACGGAAGGGCCATCAAATGAAATGAGAGTAATGCGATGGTCCTTCTTTTTAAAACTCAGAAACTATGGGAGCGACCATTATCACAACACAAGACCTGATGGAGTTCAAAGTGGAACTTTTGGAGGACATCAAGGAACTATTGCAAAACCACAACGGCCCAACGCCCAAAAAATGGCTAAAATCCAACGAGGTTCGGGAACTCTTGGGCATTTCTCCCGGTACTTTGCAAAATTTACGCATCAATGGCACATTGCCCTATACCAAGATCGGTGGCGTCCTCTACTACGAGTACCATGAGATCATGGAGGTATTGGAACAGAACAAGATACATAATCGTATCTAGGTTTGGAAGAAGTCAATTATATCAAACATCTCAATGGAGTTTTTGAACAATTCTCCAAGGACAGTCGACTCAATCCCACACATATCAGTCTCTATGTGGCCTTGTTTCAATTCTGGAACACCAACTACTTTAAACCGGAGTTCTTTATCAACCGGGACGAGGTCATGCAGTATGCCAAGATCGGATCCAAATCCACCTACCATCGTTGTATCAAGGAGCTCCACCATTGGAGTTATATCGTTTACACCCCATCCCACAATCCTTTCAAAGGGAGTAGAATCAAGATGTTCGATTTTGGGACAAGTACTGGACAAGTGGTGGACCAAAGCCAGACCAAAATCGGGACAAGCAATGGACAAGCAGTGGTACCTATAAACAAACATATACAAACCTTGGAAAACCAAAAAAACAATAACAAACCGCACGATTTCAAAAATTTGGATTTTGAGGATTTTGAAAACGGAAGCAAACAGAAGGCCAGTGTCCCATATCGGGACAACCTAAAGACCAAGAACCACAAAAACTACAACGAACCCCTGTGAAGTACCATGCTCCACATATCATCACCGAAGGAGCCGTTCAATACCCGCTGGGCACCCTCAAGGGCAGAGAGATTCACTATAATTTTGAAAAAATCCTTATCTACCTCAATGCCAAAGGTAAATTGCTTTTCGGCAAAAAATTCAAGATTCACCATGAAGACCGGGAAATCCTCTACAAACTCTGCCTCTATTTTATCCAGGATAAGGCCCGCTGCGCCCAACTAGGGATTGACATCCACAAAGGACTCCTTTTGTCCGGGCCCGTAGGTTGTGGCAAGACCAGCCTTATGAAGCTACTGAAGTACATCGTCCCCCACCAAAGACCGTATGAAGTTATCCCCTGCCGGAACATCGTGTTCGGGTTCAACCATATCGGCTATAAGACCATAGAAGATTATGGCAGTTCGCAGTTTTTCTGTTTCGATGATCTCGGCGTCGAACCCACGGGACGGCATTTTGGGCAAGATTGTAATGTCATAGGGGAAATACTGCTCTCCCGACACGAACTCTTTATCAACGATAAACGTAAAACACATGCCACCACCAACCTCAATGCCCAAGAACTGGAAGACCGCTATGGCAATCGTGTACGTTCTCGGATGCGGGAAATGTTCAACTTGATCAGTTTCGATGCCAAGTCGACTGACAAAAGGAGTTGAACATTCATGAGTACCTTTAAAAAACAATATCAACGCCACGAGCTAACTGTTCAATTTGGTGGGGTTTGACAGAAAGAGCAAGGATAAAAGAATATCAGTATGGATCCAAAAGGAGCCTTGAGCCTTTACGAACAATATTATCGGAACAATAAAACTTATGGCTATTATATTCGGGAAAGCACCTGGCGTTCCATCGGTCAGGTACTTTTTATCGTAGGCGTCCAAGAAGGCGAAGAGCTCCGGGGAACCCCTCCATATTTCAACAATCCCAAAGTGTATGTCAAATTGTACTACACCAATTCCATCAGGGAGATCAACGAGGCTACTAAATACAAGGTCATCAGAATTGAGGATGGGGGCAGTTACCGCTACCAGCCCGTGGACAAAGATTTTATCCTGCCGACAAAAATATGACCTTACCACATGCCCTTGGAAGTGCCTGCCCCAATGGTCTTCAAGGAAATTCCTCCAGCGCTGAAAACACACGGAACGGGGAGCTGTGCTGAACAGCGTTTTTATCCAATCAACACATCATGGAAATGGTTATTTCATTTTGATGGCCGACTTTAATTGGATCAACTCCCCAAGTAACCTCGTATGCGTCACAGTTTCCGGTATTCCTAGATCGTCGGCCATTCTGGACACCTCCAAATTCAAGTTTTCGATTTCCGTCCTTCTGTTATGGATGATGTCCACATACGTGGAAATCAACTGGCCATCCGACCGATGACTTATGAGCATTAGGTTTTTCTCTATCATGTCACTATCCAGGTCGATTCCCTGTCTTTGTGCCAGTGAAACACACTCTTCAATAACGGTTCGAGCCAGTTGTGCAGCCTTGGAATTTCTGACAAAAATTCCATTATCGGTTTCGAGCAATGGACAAATGGAGTTGAAGGCACAATTGGCAATGACCTTTGTCCATATGTGTCGCGTGATATCGGGTTCGCTATGGAAACTGAAATAGGGGGTGTTGATCTTATCGACCACATCTTCAAGGCCATCATTATTTCCCTGTAAGTTTCCTAAGGGCGATGACGTAACTGATTTAAAGGTAACCTTGTTGTCGCCCGTTATTTGACTGGTGGAAAACAGGACACAGCGATATACCTTATCAAACCCTTGAAAGGGGCGTTCCACATGAAGTCCATTTTGAAGGAGAACTATGGAAAAATCTCCTTCTTTGTCCCTTAACTTTCCAGCGATTTCCGTATTGGCGAATGCCTTGGCCGCTATCAAAACAATGCCATTGATGGCCTGCAAACCATTAAATGTGGTCGTGATGATCCTTTGTTTAAACGTGCTGTCTTTTCCAACAACAGTAATAGTATCTTCCACGTCGGGTATATGGTCCACACTGCCCCTGACCAGTACGACTTGTTTGTTTTCCTGTTGTAAAAATACGGCCAGTGCCTTTCCAATGGCTCCCGAGCCAACAATGTAAATTTTTGAGTTTTTCATAGTTTAATTTTTTAGAATGGACCTGTAGTCCAAAAAAATCACCTTAGTCCATCTGAAAACCGGTCTATTTCATAATCGGCCAAATCGAAGGACATGTTTTTGTTTCCCTTGGTATAGGCGATCACGGTCATGCCTGCACGGTTGGCAGCTTTCATTCCTGTCCGACTATCCTCAATTACTGCACATTCCTGGGGCTTGACCTTCAGTTTCCTTGCCGTATTGAGGTATATGGCCGGATGCGGTTTGCCCTTTTCTTCACGATCTGCGGATGAAATTATATCAAAAAGAAGCCTGGTCTGGGTTTTTTCCAATACCGTTGGGATGATTTTTTCGGGTGCATTGGTCGCAAGCCCTATTTTATAGTGTTGTGCTTTGAGCTTTGTGATAAAGGCCCTGATCCCCTTGATGACGCAATCTTCTGAGCGGATCAGTTCCACGACCCTTTGGATGACCATCTCTTCCACCTCGGGGAGCGTTCTTCCCTTCCAGGGAAACTGTTCATACCAGAACCGGGTGACTTCCTTGGTGGTCATGGACCGGGTCAACAGGCTCCCTTTTTCCGTCACCGAGACCCCAAGCGAGGAAAAGACCTCAAATTCGGCCTGCTTCCAGATGCCTTCACTGTCCACCAACACCCCGTCCATATCAAAGATGACCGCTTTTTTGTCCCTGAACATCAGTTCCATGTTCTTCCTATGTATGCCGCATCCCAGAAATGGTACTCCAAATACGATGCATGGATAAAGGCTTCGGTCATTCGAGCTCTTGTCCCAGGGGTGGTACGCTCGGCCGCAAGGTCACAGATCATAATGGCACGTTGTACGCTATCGGAAAATTCCTCCCCGCCATAGGTATCGATCCATCGTTGGTAGGGGTTGTTGGCTATGTGTTGGCCGTTGTATATGTAATCGCCCACTTTTTTATAGATCCAAAAGCAAGGGAGGGTGGCGGCCATGGCCACTTCCACAGGTTCCAAGGCTGCCGTGCTCTTTAAAAAGTGGGTATAGTGGTGGCATGCCGGTTGTATCGTACCCTTATCTGTTACCCCAAAATCCTCAAAATAGGATTCGTGAAGCGCATTTTCCACGACCATGGCACCTTCCGCAAAACGGATATAGGCCAATGCATCCCCAATATCATGAGATTTGGCACCTATCAGTGCAAGCGCCCTGCCAAAATGCTCCAGATAGAGGGAATCCTGCGCCATATAAAATTGAAATTTGGCCTTGGGCAGGGAGCCGTTCGCCAACTCTCGGACAAAGGGCATGTTCAGAATGGCATTATAATTTTTATCTATTTTTTTCCAGGTCTGTTCAGTCCATTTCATTTTTGATCATTTTTTGAGGGTTAAAAAAGTGGTTCAGGGGACCGTTCCCTTTTCCGGTCCGTACATTTTTTCCGCTGTCAATGGCATGGTGCACATAGCGTTGTCCAAGATCAACGGCTTCATACAAGGTTTTGCCCTGTGCCAGATAGGAGGCTATGGCCGACGACAGGGTACAGCCTGAACCATGGGTGTTGTTCGTTGCAATTTTAGACACTTCAAAGGGATGGCATTTATCCTTCCGGTCAAAAAACAGGGAAGTGATCTTTGAGGTTTCCTGATGCCCCCCTTTCATAAGGATACTGTTGCACCCCAGTTCCTTGATTCGTTCCCCGGCAGTCCGCATTTCTTCCAATGTCTTCACCTGCATATGGGCCAATAGGGACGCCTCGTCCATATTCGGTGTAATGATCGTTGCGATGGGCAGCAACTGCTCGACCAGGGCATCGATGGTATCCGCTTCGATAAGACGATGGCCACTGGTAGCGACCATGACCGGGTCGAATACGATGGGCACCTCTTGATATTTTTTTAAGGTGTTTGTTATGGTTTGCACCAATTCAGGGGTGTGCACCATTCCTATTTTTATGGCTGCGGGCATTATATCGTCCATGACCGCTGCGATTTGGTCGCCAACGGCTTCAACGGGAATGGGATAGATCTTCCGCACCCCTTGGGTGTTCTGTATGGGCAGGGCCGTGAGCACCGTTGTGGCATAGCACCCCAGTGCCGATATCGTTTTGATATCTGCCTGTATTCCGGCCCCACCGCTTCCGTCAAAACCGGCAATGGCCAATACCGAGGGATAAGTATATTTTTTCATGCTGTGATTGCATTTTTTAGTTCATAAGCTGCTTTCTCAGGGCAGTTCGCTCCGCATATTGCCGATACCACGGCGATACAGTCGGCACCGGCCCGGATGACAGTCCTTGCATTTTCTTTGTGGAGATTGCCAATGGCCACCAATGGTTTTTGCGTCAATTCACGTATGCTGGCAACCCCTTCCAATCCCCATTCCGTTACGGTATCCCTTTTTGTATCGGTCCTGAACACTGGGCTTATCGCGAGATAGTCGGACATGGCTGTTTGCTCGTTATCCAGTTGTGCCAAATACTCTATCGAATACCCAATCAACTTATCCTGAAAATAGGGCTGTTGTCTCAAGGCGGTGGGACGGGCATCCTTGTTCCCCACATGGATGCCGGCGGCATTCACCTGGGAGGCTATCTTTGGATTGTCATTGATGATCAACGGGACACCGTATTTCTCCGTGACCTCCCTTAACCGTTGTGCCCTTTCCAAAAACAGATGCCCAGGCAGCTTCTTTTCACGCAATTGGAGGATATCGACACCTCCGCGGATAGCCTGTTCAGCAACCTTAAACATATCCTTTCCTTTGCAAGCTTCCTCCAAGATGACCAAATACAATGGGTAAGGGAATTCGGAATGGAGTTTCATGGTCTCAATAGCTTGATATGATCGTAAAATTCCTTTTCGGATATATTATAGAGCATATCCAGAAGATGTAGTTGTAAGGTGCCTGGGCCTTTCGATTGTTTTTCGGCCAGTTCCCCAGCTATGCCCAACAAGGTCATTGCCGCGGTCACGGCCTCGGTGTTATCTTCCACAACTCCGAGAAAAGCACCGATAAGTGCAGATGCGGTACAGCCCATTCCGGTCACCTTGGTCATTAAGGGCGTTCCATTGGCTATTTGGATTTTTTGCGCACCATCTGTGATAATATCCGTGGTCCCGGATATACAGACAATGGCATTGTATGCTGAGCAAACAGAATGGGCAGCTTCCACGGCCTCATCACTCGCTGCGGTACTGTCCACTCCCTTGGTGGGTCCCTGGCTGGCTTGCGCCAATGCCATGATCTCAGAGGCATTGCCCTTGATGACGGTCGGTTTAAAGTTCAACAACTCGTGCAATATGTTGTCCCGGAAAGGGGTGGCGCCCGCACCGACGGGGTCCAAGACCCATGGTTTGTCCAATGTATGGGCGGTCTCGGTGGCCAAAAGCATGGCCTCGCACCAATATTCGTCCAAGGTGCCAATATTGATGACCGTTGCATGTGCAAGGGCGACCATATCACGGACCTCGGATTTGGCATGGGCCATGATCGGGGATGCCCCGGCCGCCAGAAGTGCATTGGCCGTATTGTTCATTACCACATAATTGGTAATGTTGTGTACCAGTGGGGATTTTGATCTTAAGAATTGAATGTGTTTCCAGAGATTTCTTTCCATAACCATTTTCTTGATTCAAATTAAAATGGCCTTAGGAGCAAATCGGAAAACAAAAGGAAAGTCACATCACCAAGTGATGCCAAATTTCGCTTTTCCCTACGTCGGTGTGAGCCGTATCAGGTTCCAAGGGACTCTCTCAATTCTTTTCAGAATACCCCTAAAGCATGCACGAATATACGCATAATTGCCCAATATGCATTGGACGAAGTGAATCCACTAAATCCACGCTTCAGCGAAATTCATTATTATTGGGAAGCAGGAGAGAGACAGACCCCGCACTACGCCCAGACAAAACCCAGTGTTCTTATCCGTCCAGTGATTTCATTACCCCAAGATTGAAAATCTTCTAAGCCCCGTAAGTCTCCTAGCATTAACCTCAATCCCCAAGAACTTGAAGAACGCTATGGTACCCGGGTAAGGTCCAGAATGCGGGAATTGTTTAATTTGGTAGGGTTTAATTCCAAAGCATTTGATAAAAGAAGATGATACGAACCCCAAAAGTTCTTCATATGTAATAACTATCATTCATTTCTGGATTGGGAATGAAATTATTACGCACAATCCAAACACTACTCGAATCTTTCTCTTTTTGTTCCAATTCTTTCCTTATTTTGTTGATTTCCGAACACTCATTTTCTCTCAAGTAAAAACGATGATTCTCCAACCAATTTAGTATAGGATAATACTTTTTTCTTTCAACTTTTTCAAGCTTATTGAGTTCTTTTAAGCCATCAATTTTATCAATTATATCAGAATGTTTTATTTGAGGTTTCAACTGAGGAATAAAATTAATCATACCATCCTCTGAAATAATTACTATCACCATAGGATGCTCTTTGTAAAATTGTTCATAGTATCGGACGGCCGAATTGTAACGAGAACCCCTAGATGCATCCCCTTTTTCCGTGGCCAAACCATCTAAAATCACACCAATCGAGTAACATGTGGAATCTTTATCCAATAAAACAGCGCCATCTATTGAAGTAATTTGTTGAATAATATTTGGAGAAAGTTTCATTGGTTTTATTGGAAAGCTTTGTTTTCCAAGCCGTATAGATTCATTTTGGGCATTGCTGGTAATCACCAGCATGGTGCCATGTTTTTGCTGTGTGGCCTGCATGGTAACATCCCATAAATCATCAATTTGCCTTTTTTTAATAGACTTAAAAATTCGTGGCAAATCTGAGTAAAACTTCAATCTATTTATTCGTTCTTTTGTGACATTGGGCAATTTGTATTCCACAACCATTAAGGGATTGTCATCATGTAAAACCTGCCACTTAAAATGGCTGATAAAATCAATAATAAATAGGGACTCCGTCTTTGGGTTATATTTGCCAACCAATTCACCAAGCCCATATATTAAAGCGGAATCGGATATAATAATAGAATTTTCTGTTGATAGTTCTAGAAACTTTCTGACCTTACGATAATCACTAGCTTTTATAGGGCTTTCAAGTTCTAAAGTCAACCTCAAGTTCATATGATCCTTATGGGCAATAGCAAGTTTACCGAACCCCTCTGCCCCCTCATATCTCATGGAGGCTATGGTGTTGCAGGCATCATACAAGCCATGTAGCCCCTCAAAATTACCTCCCACATGTGAAACGGTATACATAAATTGTTTTCCTGATTCACGCAACATCTCCTCTGGGCGTCTATTAATGGCTTCAAAACCCCGGTAAGGGTCTTTCAAGGCATTGGAACTTTCTTTTAAAAAAACATCAATGGCACTCTCAATCAATGAGCGATGTATTCTGAAACGATTATCAAACTTTTCCTTTGTCAACGAATAATATTTGCTAAGTGCTTCTTTTTGTACCTCGAGTATGGTAAAGACTAAGAAACCTTCAATATAGGTTGGATAAGAAACATGCTTATCGGTTTGATCATCAAAATCAACACGCTCCAAAACCTTTTTTATAGCATTAATGAAGGATTTGTTACTAATGCGCTTATTATGCCCCTCTTGTGCTACAGGATGAGTGTGAAAAATTTGCCCTTCGGGATCCACTTTTTCTAGTTCTTCTGCTAATTGTCTAAGACCAGTAAAGGTATGGATGTTATACCCGCAATCTTCAGGCTCTAGGCATATATCATGTCTATCCTCCCTATCCTCAATTAATACTCCTAATAGAAATATCTTCGGATTTAAGTTTTTATCAATTCTGGTGAAAAACTGTTCTGCTTCGATTTGAAGCGAGCTTTGCATGTGGTGTTGATAACCCCACATAAAAAGTTTTATGGTATTTGACATTTATTTCTCAACTTGTTGTATAATGACCATGCCAGTTAACCACTTTAATTGGTTATGGTCTATTTTAGTTATCCCTTTAGACATTCAAATTACTACTTATTAGAGGTATTACAAAACAATACAACCGGCTTTATGAAGATAGAAACAAGACTAGCAGACTTTATCGCCTTTGATTCAAGACTAAATCAACCGACCATGACAAAGCTGTAATATTAATAGGACAAGTTGTCATTTTAAAAGTAGTATTTTGATTTAAGTAAAGATAAGGTCATTGGGCATGAAATTTGTTATATTTTTGAGAACCAAATGATTATGAAAAAACCATTTAAGATACTCTCCATAGATGGGGGTGGAATTAAGGGATTGTATAGCTCCAAGATTTTAGAGCATTTTGAAGAGGAATTTCAGTGCAATCTTGTGGACTACTTTGACATGATTTGCGGAACCTCTACAGGTGGAATTTTAGGATTGTCACTTTCATTGAGTATAAAGGCTTCTGAAATCTCCAAACTTTATGAAGAAAAAGGAGCACTGATTTTTCCACCACAGTCAAAAGCATGGGGGATTTTCAAACAAACTTTTCGAGGGGGAAAATATGGTGACAATGCATTGAAGGAGGCACTTGAAGCTACTTTTGGAGACCACAAGATAGGCGAGAGTAATTGTCTGCTGTGCATTCCCAGCTATTCATTGACCGACGCCAGACCTTTTGTCTTCAAATACGACCATAAGGAAGGTAATCTAAGCCGTGATAACAAGGCAAGATATGTAGATGTGGCACTCGCCACTTCAGCAGCCCCCACGTATTTTCCATTGGCGGAATTTAAGGACTATGATAACAAACAGTTTGTTGATGGAGGCATTTATGCGAACAACCCCAGCATCGTCGGTTTTATAGAGGCACTGACTTATTTCGTTGGCGAGGATAAGGAATACGACGAGGTCCAAATTCTTTCCATAAGCAGCTTGACAAACACGGTTGGAAAAAACACTGGGTTGACCAGGGAACGTGCATTCATTGATTGGAGGGACGAGCTCTTCGATGCTATGCTTACTAGTCAGGCAAAATTTATTGAGTACTTCATGTCCAAGGTGCACGAAATCAATGCGATTCCTGTGAAGCACATACGTGTGCCTAGTGACATCCTATCCCCGGAGCAGCAAAGTGTAGTAAAATTGGACAAGGCCACAAAGCAGTCGATTAACCTGCTCAAGGGAAAGGGTAACGACATGGGTATCATCTGGCGAAAAAAAGAAGAAATAAAACAGTTTTTCGAAGCTAAAAAAACATACAAAACAAACTGATACGAAATGGCAAATTTACATAAGACCTTTATAGAATTCAATGATATCATCTACTTGATTCCCAAGAAAAAAGCTGAACTAAGGACTTCTAGAAATTCTATTAGGGAAGATATCACTAAGTACTTCAATGAGAAACGTGATAGACATACTGTAAAATACAAAGGCCAAGGGTCATTTTCGACTAACACCTGTATATTGCCTTTGAGTGGGGAATATGATATTGACGACGGCGTTTATATTTTTGGAACTGAAGAAGATCGACCCACCCCACAGACGGCCCATAATTGGATATATGATGCGGTGAAGGACAGAACCGACCAAAATACAATTGACAAGAACACCTGTGTACGGGTACAATATGCCAATAACTACCATGTTGATTTACCTATCTATTATAAAACGACCGACACCAATGACGAATACTTTTTTGATTCCGAGGACATACCCGAATTGGCCCATAAAAGCAAGGGATGGATTGAAAGTGACCCCTACGCCTTTCGAAAATGGTTTGACAATGAGGCCAGTGGCAAGGACCAATTGAAACGGATAATTCGGTATTTAAAAGCTTGGACAGACAATAAGTCTTATTTAAAACTTCCCAGTGGAATGGTGTTCACGATTCTTGCCGCACAACATTTTACGCCCATGGAAAGGGATGATGAGGCTCTTTTGAAGACCTTGGAAAACATTCAGGAGGCAATTGATGATGTCAAGTTTTGGTCTGCTTCCTACAGCTGTTATAGGCCTACTGTAGACACTACCGAAAACTTGATGGATAAATATGCCTCAGAAACGAGAAAGAAGAACTTTTTGGAAGCCCTGGACAACTTCATCATTTCTGGTAGGCAGGCCATTGAAATTAAAAGCAAAAAAGATGCCTGTGCCAAATGGCAACGGCATTTGGGAAGCCGATTTCCCTGTGCCAACATTGTGGAGGATGACGAGCAATTGGCGAAGTCATTTGTCATACCTGATATAATCAGGGACAATAAATCAGCTTAACATTGGAACTGGAGGACCTTTTTGAACACCTGTGCAAAACAGAGAAATGCCGAATTGTTGATGCTGGAGAATACGAAGGTTTAAAGTATCCTTTTACCAAAGGGGGACAGGTATGGGAAATCACTTCTGAAATTACATTTGAAGGCGGCTACATAGAATTGGTGTTCTATTTGGATTTTCCGCCTGACTTTCCATATAAGCTTCCAAAGCTATACATTAAAGAGGACATTTACGACCCCATAAAATATATTCCCCATGTTAATAAGGACTGTTCCATTTGCATTTTTGATGATGGACTCAATACGGTAATTCCCAAGGATGACCTTCTGGATTTCGTTGAGTTCATTTTATATCGAGGCAAGAAAATCATAAAGGATGGGGAGGACAATAGTTATAAGGAGGCTGAGTTCAAAAAAGAGTTCAAAGCCTATTGGGATCTGGAATACTCTAACAAGGATGAAATTTTTCTAATTGGCCTACATTCAGTGTCAGACCCTACAAAAGAAATAAAGGGGGTTGCCTTCCAAGGCAAGTCACTGGCTCGGTACCACTACTTTCTTTATACGGAAGAAGAAGACCTGATGAAAATCAAGGCCTATGCCAAATCCAAAGGGTGTGATATCAAGAAGGTGGCGGTGATTGAAATCGATTTTACCAAAACCATTCCTCCATTTCAGATGACTTATGAAGATTCTTTGGACCATATAAAAAAGGTCCAAGAAAAATATCAATTGTTCAAACAGTTATGTAAAACCAAATCTTTAAATGAAATATTAGTGGTTTTTCGGAACCGTGAAGTTGATAGTATTGAATATTATGGATGGAATTATGAGGAATTACAGATCCCACCAAGAAAACAAGGAGGGCCAAGGAGAAGACCCACCAACCTTGAAATCCTGTCGGCATCAGGCTGGGGCAAATCAAAACATGTTCGACGTTTAACGTTTGATAACTTAAGTGTTGAGCGTTTATCTAAAAGGGCCTCTGGCGTTATTGAGGAGGAATCCTGTATACTCTGCACCGGTCTGGGAAGTGTGGGTTCCAATCTCATCTATTTCTTGAAAAATCTTCCTGTTAATAGATTTGGTCTCATTGACCCAGAAAAATTGGGTGCTGAAAACATTAAAAGAAACCTCATGGGGTTTAGCGGGGTGGGTGATTATAAGGTAGATGTACTGGGTGATTATTTATTGGATTGTAATCCAATGATCGAGATCCAAAGGCTTAAGGTGCGTGTAGCTACTGTGATCCAGAAGAAACCCGATTTCATTAACTCCTATGACATCCATATCGTTGCTGTGGGTAAAACCATGGTGGAGGAATATATATTGAACGCTATGGAATCTGGGGTCTTGACCAAGCCGACAATTATGCTTTGGGTGGAACCCTATTTGGCTTCTGGCCAAGTATTGTTTGTCAATCCAGCAGATGCTAAGGCCGCACAGAATTTGATACGTAATTTTAAATATGCTGTACTTACGAACGAGGATATCAACATGGATGTGGTCTATTTGGTGGAGGGAAGTTGCCAATCCGGATATTTTCCATATTCATCCACATACCTGACCCAATTTTTAGCAGCAGTATTTCCATCTCTAAAAGAAGCTGTTCTTATCGGTTTTAATAAATCAGAGGTGTATACATGGGTAGGAGACAAGGATTTTGTGGCAAGTAAGGGCTTGAAGTTTTCCGATTTTGGAGAGGCACAATCGTCTTTTACATTAATCAAAAACGAAATAGTATGATTATAAGCCTTGGGGATACCTACCTTAAGATTTTGCCAAAAGCATTTCATAAGATGCAAGACTATATTCAGGACAATAACTCCAAGGAAGAAGCCGGGGGGATTATGTTGGGATATTATATAGATGCGAACAATTTTATTATTATTGAAGTCACTTTACCCGACCAACAGGACAAGCAGAGTAGATATGGTTTTTGGCGTACCAGTATAATACACCAACGTTTTTTGAATAAGCTCTTCAAAAAGAGTAAGGGCAAAAGTATCTATTTAGGAGAATGGCATACCCATCCTGAGGATATCCCAACCCCATCCCATTTGGACAGGAAATCCATTGTGGAACAAATACGGAAGAGTAAGTTGAATTCGGATACGATATTCACCCTTATCATGGCCCGTAAGGGGTTACATTTGAGTATGGTCAAAAAGGATGGTGCGATTTTTGATAAGCAACTGAAATTCGAAGAGCTTTCAAGTCCATTGGATTGAGTCCATCTATATTTCATATAGGATATTTTTATTCCCTTAACCAATGATTTAGTTATGGAAACACATACCAAAATATCTTCAAGTCCTAATGAACTCACTCAAATCAAATCTTGGTTGAGAAAGGAAAAACATGAAACTGGAAACGGTTTTTATGGAAATTGGGATATCATCAAAGAAGCATGGGAAGACAAACGATGTCTTATTTTGTTGAACAAGAAATCCGTCGTTGGATTTCTTGTTTATAGAAAGATTGGGCCCATTGCTAACATTATGGTTTTTGACATAAAGCCTGTTTTAAGAAAAAAGGGATTAGGCAGAAAGCTTATGAAAGATTTTACTGAATCATTACAAACTGAAGGCTTCTGGGGAAAACTTGACTTTGATCACCTTCCAAATTTGTATAATGTAAAGAGTATGAGACTGGATATGTATAAAATTATTGTTCCTAAATTGGCTTGTAGGGAAAGTTGGGAGACTGCTGAAACAATTTCACTATGGGATAAGGAACATTATGAGGCACTGGATTGCTCCCCTAAATGGATTTGGCATTTGCAGTTGAGAGGAAACGGTCGAGAATTGAAGAAACCCATAATTCATCCAATAAATTATAAATGGTTAATGGAATGGAAAAAGGGCGTACTGTATTGTTCAAAGGACCTTTGGGGGACTTTTCTAAATTGGAAATTGAATTTAGCAACTTCATGGTCATAACCCATACTCCAGAATAAATTTGAGATTTTCTAAGAAAGGATTTAGAAATGAATGAATCTAAGTAGTTATATAAAATTAAATAGCGGATAGAATCAAAAACATTTTTATACAATAAACCATGGCGCAAGAAAAAAATGAACAACCTACAGATGTGGCAAATACCTATCGAGGAGGAGTGTTGGCAATTGGATCTTTATTTTGGGACAATTCGCAGGTACGGGAAAAATGGAGAGCTAAACATTTGTTGTCATTAAATAAAGTTATCGATGTTAATGTGCCCATTCGTTACGGTAGAAACTCAAAAACAAGGGAAGGTAACTACACCATGGTTTTTTCAAAGGCCATTGATAAGGAAAAAGAGTTAGGGATAGGTAAGTTCATGGAGTTTCAAAGACAACCAAGACAACCACAGGATTTGATTGATGAAGCAATGGCACTTATTAAGGCCGAATGTATGGCAACGCAATTAAATTTCTCAGTTTTTAATTGGAAATGGGGAACTGTAGGGATTTGCTTAAACCCAAAGATTTTGGAGAAAAATGAAGGTGGGTTTCAATCATTTTTAAACCTATGGAGAAATAAATACGGAACAAAAAAGCCATTGAAACCTAGCGAATTCAAAGTTGGTGCAGAAGAAGAAATTATAAATGACGGCGGTGTCATTAATTTAAGATGGCCTGAGGAACTTGACAAATTTGACTATTACATTACAACGTTGACAAAACCAGAACTATCAATTTACCCCTCTTCAAAAGAAGTGGCCCAAGTTATGACTGATTCACATGATGAAACTTATTTTAGAAACAATCGAAAGCACGGCATTATCACCTTTCAAGATGAGGCGATTGAAGAAATATTGAATGATTTTGGTGAATCTTCGACCAAAAATTGAATTTTACATCAAAATCTAACGCCATTTCGGGCAAATCAGAGTAAAAGAGAATTAAAAGTTTCGAGTTATTCACAATACATTCTAAATATCTGGTTCAAATTGATGCCAATCCGCATCAATAAACAACATCCAAAACCAAATTATATTTTATTCACAAATAACTGATAGTCAATTATTTGAATTCAATTCTGTTATACCTTTCACATATCAAAAATCGTCTAATCCCAAAGCGTTTACGATATGCGAAAATCACTGTTCATCACCATTCTTTTCTTATTTGTTTCCAGTTCCATTTTGGCCCAGATCGGGGGTATCGAGGATTCGGTCAATGACATTTCCGCTACCATCCGGGCCATCTTCCCCATCATTTTGGGCGTTATCTTCTTGGTGGGATTTTTGTTCAATGCGGGACACTTCTTCGGGGAGAATTCCGATCTGAAAAAAGGGATAACCCGTGTACTGGTCTTTGTCCTGATCGCCGGGGCGGTGGTCGGCATCTTTACTTACCTCATTGGAATCGTGGTGTAATGAAAAAGTACGAGGTCTACCGAAATATCCGCAAACGGGCCATGATCATGGGCCTGCCACTATCCTTGTTTGCCTTGCTAATGGTATCGGTCATCGGTTCCCTGCTGATCATCATATTTTCATTCAGTTTTGGTGTCATCGTTGCCCTGCTGCTGTTCAATGCCCTGTTGTTCGGGGCATTGGCACAGTGGGCCAAAAACCCCCAATTGTTTACCATCCAAAAGGTCTTCCCGCATACCATCAGCAACAAAAAATTAAGCTCCTTCTCCTATGCCTAAGATCGACCTCAATGCCCATCATCCCATTCTGGACATCCAAAACCATGTGGTCTTTGCCAACAATGGCAATGTGGTCCTGTGTTACGAGCTTGCACTGCCCGAGGTGTATTCCCTATCTGATTCCGATTATGAGGAACTGCACGGTATATGGTTCCAGGCCTTCAAGTCCCTGCCCACGGGGACGGTCATCCATAAACAGGACAGCTATCAAAAAGTGGGCTATGATGCCCAACAATTGCCCAATCAAACCTTTTTGGAAAACGCCACCTATGCGTATTTTAAGGGCAGGGAATACCTAAAGCATCAAAGCCATTTGTTCTTTGTACTGCCCTTGGACAAGGCCCTGAATGCGGCCAAGTATGTGAACCCCTTTCGGAAAACGGAAAAAGGCTATTATCGAAAATTGGACGTCCAGGTAGCGGAATTCATCACCGCGGTGAACGATGCCGTTTCCTTCATCAACAATGGCCAAAGAGTGTCATTGGTGCCCATGGTGCCTGATGACATTCTCAAGCATACGAACGATTATTACAATGGTTTCAACCTTGGTTTTGACACCGATGTTCTACTGGATAAAAAACAGATTGAGATCGGGGACCATTATTTTGATGCCATCGCCGTCAACAATGAAGTGTGTTTTGGAGGAACGGTCCAGAGCAGTAAGATCAATGAGAAATTCACCTCGGATGATTTTACGTTTCACCAAGGCTTCATCGATGGATTGGGCCTCGATCTGAACGAGAACCATATCGTCAACCACATCCTCTATCTGGACGACAAACACAAATGGCGCAAACTCTTGGACAAGAAAGTGGAGGAACTCAGCAAAAGTTCCAATTTTGGCTCCCAGAACAAGATGGTCCTCAAAAAGGTCCAACATATCCTGGACCAGATCAATACCGATGACTCATCCCGTATCATCCGTGGCCATCTCAATATCGTTTTCTGGCATTCGGAGGCGCAACGCTTGAAACGAATCGCATCCCAGATCAAGGCAGGATTTAAAGAATTGGACATTATGCCCTACCACCCCAATGGGGAGGAACGCAAGCACTACTTTTTAAACTCCCATCCTTGCCATGCCACCAACTTCTCCAATGAGGATCTGTATGTAACGGATCTCAAACATGCGCTGTGCCTGTACATCAACAACACGAATTACAGATCCGATGAATCTGGGATCCTATTCAATGACCGCCAGCACAACATTCCCGTCTTGAAGGATGTCTGGGACGAAGGGAAAAAACGTATCAAGGCCCGGAACTTTGCCATTTTCGCCCCAACGGGGGAGGGTAAGTCCTTTTTGGCTAACAACATTTTGCGGCAGTATTTTGAGCAAGGGGTCCGACTGGTGCTTATCGACTTGGGAGGTTCCTATGCCAAGTTTGCGAAGCTCTATCCCGACCAACATATCATCCTGCGCTATGAGCAGGGCAAAAATCTGGGCATCAATCCATTCTATATTTCTGAGGAATCCAATTTAACACCCGAACGTTTGGAAGACCTCTCCATGTTTCTCTTGGAACTCCTCGCTGCTGAAAATGCTACCAAATCCCAAGAAGTGGCCATCAAAAAGGTGCTGTTGCTGTACTACAAAATCATTCGACAAGACCACTCTCTAGCTTCCCTGTACCAGTTTGTTGACGAAAGGAAAGATACCCTTATCCAAGAACTACAGATCAAGGAAGCCCATTTCAGTACCTATGATTTCCTTCATATCCTCTCGGAATATGTGGAAGATGGTCCCTACAGTTTTCTGTTCAACACGGGAATCGATCAGACCTATACCATAGAGGATAAACGGCTCATCATCTTTGAACTGGACGAGGTGCGGGACAACAAGGAAATCCTGTCCGTGATGCTCAAGCTCATCAAATCGGCCATCCAACGGACCATCTGGCGGAACCGTTCCGAGCGGGGCATCATCCTTTTCGATGAGTTTGCCAAACAACTCAAGTTTCCCAACGTTTTGGAAAGCGTAGAATTCTACTATCAGGCCATCCGGAAGCAGAACGGGGCGATTGGCATCATCCTACAATCCATCAATCAACTGCCCGAGAATTCCACTTCGGCCAGTATTCTTGAAAACACCCAGGTCATATACAGCCTTCGGAACGAGAAGGGCTATGATGAACTGCAAAAGCGGCTCAATCTGTCAAATCATGATTTGAACCAACTCAAATCCATTCGCAACAATTTGACCGGGGAACGGAAGTACACCGAAATCTTTATCAAGATCGGAAAGGAGAGCAACATCTTCCGTTTGGAAGTCCCGCCCGAAGTATATGCCGCCTACCTCACCGACGGAGCGGAAAGCACCCAGATCATGCAGCTCTATGAAAAGACCCAGGATATGGAGCAGGCCATCAAAGCATTTATTCACCTCAAAAAGAAATCCTATGAAAATCACTAAAAAAAAGACCGTCAGGAATAGCACCCTAATATTAATATTGTCCCTGACCTTGGCGCTATACCTGCCCGGCCGTGCCACGGCCCAGGGGATGCCGGTGTATGACAATACGAACTTCATCAGCATGACCAAATCGCTGGTGGAATCGGCCAAACAGACCTCAGAGCTGTTGAAGACGGTGCAATTTCTAAAAGAGCAAAAGGACAACATCGTCAAGGTCAACAATGCCATCAAGCAACTGAAAGCCCTACAGGAACTGACCAGGAACAATGAGACCCTATTTCGGAGCGTACAGACCGACCTCAGGCATATTTTGAATTCCCCTTATATCAAAGCTGGGGAAGTGGAACGGGTATCACGCTCTTTTGAGCAGATCATGGACACGGCCATTGACGACCTGGATTTTGTGAATCAAATATTGTCCAGTGATCTTTTAAAAATGACCGATGCCGAGCGCACCGCCATTTTGATGGAAAAGAAAAGGCGGTCCCAGGAAATGGTCGCCGAACTGGAGGTCAAGACCAGACGTTACCGAGAGATCATCTCCTTTCGAAAAATGCAAGATATTATCAATAACCGCGAAACCGAATATTGATGATGGTTGGGTTCTTTTTGGGCATAGGATTGGAGTATGTGGACGCAGTCTTTCAGACGATAAAAGACAGTGATTTTTCACAATATACCATCGTGGGGATGAAGGCCTTGGCCGTGCTGTTCTTTTTGGTCAACATTCTGAAGAAATACAACGAAGGCATCGCAGCTACCGATGGGCATACCTGGGGGCTCACCCCCACGGAACTGGCCAAGAACTTTTTGATCGTGCTCTTGGTGATATTCTCCACAGAGGTATTGGGGGTTTTTGACGGCATCTTGGTGGCCATTGAGACCCAATATCGGGACACGGCTCCGGCACTCCTCCCCTTACAGTTGCAGGACGTAGACCTGGAACGGGATGTGGGTGCCCTGGAAGCCGCCAAAAAGGCCATGGCCCTGTTATACGAAGCCCTGGTCACGCCTTTGTACGGCTTAAAGGTGCTGGCCTTCATCATTGGGGTCATGCTTTGGTTGATGGACCTGTTCATCTATCCCTTGTTTTTGGCAGAACGGTATTTTTTGTTGGGGATCATGCAGGCGTTTTTTCCCTTGGTCATCAGTCTGGCCGTGTTCGAGAAGTTCCGTTCATTGGCCTATACCTTTTTTAAGCTCTATGCCGGGGTCTATATGCTGGTGCCCGCCTTCTTTCTGGTCAATGTCTTTGTGAACAACCTTTATACGGAGATCAGTACCAACTTCTGGGCCAACCTGTTCGGTACGGACTGGGGCAGTGAGTTCTTTGCCTCCATCATCGAGTTGGGGACCATCGGCTTTATCGTTTTGCTCAAGTTCAAGCTCTATCGAAGGGCGACGCGTTTTACCCTTCGCTTGTTCACCGGTTAAATTTTGATGTATGAAAACACCTTTTAAAAATATCCAACAGCTTTTGCGAATGAACCGCTTTGTGGTCCTGGCCGTGGTGATCACAGCGGGTCTGGTCTGTATGGTATCCGTCGCCATGCTGTTCCAAATGCACCGACAGACATTGGACACTGCCTTTGTGGTCAGTGATCAGGGGGATGTGCTTCCCTTGAAGCTCATTGACCAACAGGAAAATCTCGAAGTGGAGGCCTTGGCGCATTTGGAACGGTTCCACCAATGGTTCTATGGGGTGGATGCCGGCAGTTTTGAAAGCCGGATGGAAAAGGCCCTATGGTTGGGCAATGCCTCCGTGGATGCCGTCTACCGCCAAAAGAAAGCGGATGGCTTTTATAACCGTTTGCTGCAATATTCCCTGGTCCAAGAGGTGGAACGCATCGATTCCCGAATAGATATGGACCAAGAACCCTATGCCTTTGAGACCCGGACCGTGATCCGTATCAACCGGGGGCGTGTCACGGACACCTATGAGTTGGTCACCTCGGGACGATTGATATCGGTGGCCCGCAATTTTCCCCACAATCCCCATGGTCTGTTGATCACTGATTTTTTTGAAAATGCACTACGTAAAATGGAAGCTTATGAAACTACAGAAGAATAAAGTCGTATTTGTCCTTGTCTTGGCCTGTGTGGTACTGTTTATCACAGTGTATGCCATACTGACCTTTGGGAAGGATAAGAAAGAGGCACTGGAACCCGATCGGATTCCCATGCCCGACTTGGAGGAGAACCCCGTGGAATACGAATCCAAATTGGAGGCCTTGGAGGCCATCAAACAAGAACGGGAGACTACTGCTCCGGCAATATATCCGGAACATATGGTGGACGACAAGGGCTACTTTAATCCCGACTATATGGCGTATGAAAAACAACGGATCATCGATAGTATCCATATGGAGGGGCGCCAAAAATATGGGAAACCCAAGGCTTTCGGATTCAATGATGATGGTGGGCCCAAGCAGCAGGGGCAAGCGGAGGAAACTCAGGTCAATGCCCCAAAAGAAGGCCTAACGGATGCACTTGGGTTGGAACACCAACTGTTTTTTGCTTCAAACCCTGATAGGCGCGAGGTGTCTATCAATGAAGGACTCTTGGTTCGCGTAGACGGCAAACAAACGGTCCGAGAAGGTCATCGTATCGAACTTCGCTTGGAAACCGACTATATGCTCAACGGAATACGGTTCCCTATAAATACCAGAGTGTACGGTTTTGTGAAAATCAGACCGAACCGGGTCTTGGTCGAAGTGACCCAGATCGGGGCAACTTCCGTTGAACTCAAAGGGCATGACCATCAAGATGGCCGGGAGGGCATCTATGTGGAGAACCATTTGAGGGGGGCTATCATCAGCCAAGGCCTGGACGAGACGATACGGGAGGTCAACATCCCAGGGGTTCCCCAGTTGGGGGGCATCAAGGGGCTTTTTCGAAAGGACAACCGAAGCATCAAAGTAGAAATCCCGAACCATTATCAATTACGCTTAAAACCTTGATTATGACCTTGAACAACAGCTTTTATTTTTTCTTGATCCTTGCCCAATTGAGTTACGGGCAACATACCTTGGATACCCTGTATGCCAATGAACACCAGAACGTGGTCCTGTTCTTTCCAGACCCAATTCAAAAGGCGGTGTCCGGTCATTCAGGTTTTGTCTTTACGTATAACCGGGAAAAGGGGGAACACTTTGGCCTGTTGCAAGGGGTTCCAGGTGAAGACAGTAACTTATTGGTCATCACCTCTGAGGGTTCTGTTTATGCCTTTCAGCTGCAGTATGCAAGGAAACTGTCCCAGTACCATCACTTTATTTCCAAAAACAAAAGCATCGGCAATGCAAGGCCTTTAGCGTCCCGTGCTGTGCCTGTCCCTGAAGATTTGGACTCCCTTAAAAAACAACCTGACCGATACCGGGAGTTTTGTGATTCCTTGGTATCGGGGAAACGGAAACACCTGGCTGTCCGTCGAAAAAAAGGGCTTCACCTCCGATTGGAGGATATGGTTTACTATAGGGAAGCGGTGTACATGGTACTGCAACTTCGGAACCGATCTACTATTGATTTCGAGGTGGGACATTTGAACATACATAGGGTCTCGGGGAGTACAAAAAGTAGGGCGGCCTATCAAGAGGTTCCCTTGCATGTGAGGTATCGATATCGGCAACCCACTTTTGTGCATCATGGGGAAACCAAACGGTTTGTATTGGTGGTGCCCAAATTCGTGTTAGGGTATCGGGAACGCCTGCAGATAAGCCTTAGTGAGTTCCATGGGCGCAGACAGATACGTTTGAAATGTCCTTAATACTATATAGAACCCAAAGGTGCTGGTGTGAAGGTGGATGATATTTAATGGTTGACATGATCTAAAGGTACTTGACGGATTTACAGATTTCATTTTGGGTCAGGTCAGCAAAAAAGGAAGCCGGGGGGCTTTATGTCCTGTTAGGCCGTTCCATTTGGTTTACATCAATGTAACCTGTATAGCTTCCATACCATCGTTTGCGTTTGTATAACTTATCTCATCGGCGATGGATTGAAGGTCTTTTCCAGTGAAGTTGTCACGTTTACCGGCAATTGTCATCTAGTGTCTATTGGTCGATTGGCCTGTTGGATTGCACGCATAGGTGACATCATATGCGGGTGTCACACTCCATTTACCGATGAATGAAATGTTCTTCATATGATCATCTTGGTTACGGGCCATGACTGGATGGGACGGACAATGAAATCCACTAAAAACGGAAAGTTTGAGCCATCCAATAATTGGGCTTAGTATTTGAAAAACAATCTTTTGTGCTAGTATCGAGGGTGCTCAATTTTATCCGGCGAAGCTGGTATGCTATATCCGGCGTTTCCACTGCAAGAAGCGTGACACTATTTTGTAAATGCCTGGAAAGAAAATCAAAAAAAAGAGATGGCATAACTCAAGGAAAATATTGTATAAATCCCATATGGATTTCATATCCATAGGGGTGCAGTATATCCATCATACAGGGATGCTAATTTTCATATAGCTTAATAAAGCAACATTTGAAATCTTAAATATATGATTTGTCTCTAGCTTAGTACAAGCTATTAATTGATTACAGGGTTTCCAAGAAAAGTCGAAGCTCGATTTGGTAACGGAAAGCTTAATTCTGTCTGGATTCCAACGGCTAAGGCAGAAGAAGACAGAATACGGCAAAAATTAAAGGAGGCTTATGGGCAACATATTGTAATTACAGATGAATTTGAGGTTTTTAATGATTGGAAAGTCCTGTTGAGAAAGGACAAACCTGAAGTTTTGTTGTTGAATGAAACCCTAATACCTGTTTACAAGGGGTTTTTGTTAAAAGGTGATTAGTTCATGCTCAATCACCTCAAAATAAATCAACATTAATTGTGTGCCAATTTAAAAATATACCGATATGTTAAATAGACACTGGTTTTTAGGATAACGGTTCAATGGGATAGATGGTCAACTATTCTATGGTAAGGTCCATTATCAGGATGAGTGAACCATATTGGAAACATTGAGATCTTACTTTGCTAAAATACTTGTTATTGTAATACATTACTACTAGCGCGTAAACAATGGATTAAATGGGAAAATTCAACGTTATATCATTATTCATTTTTCTAATTGGGTGCGGTTTACAATCCTCCAATAAACCTTCCAATAAGGGTCTGGAGCAAGTTAATTCAATCCCCAGCGAGTTATTGGCCCAAGATTTGGAAATGCTCCAGTTTTGGATCCATGAAGCACATGGTGATCCCTATCGGTTTACAACCAAGAAAAAAATTGACGAGTTATTCGATCAACACATAAGGGAAATAAGAAACTCCGGTAGTATGACCGAATATGAATTTTTAGGCCATATCTTCCCGATTATGGCCGAATTGAGAGATGGTCATTCACAGGCCTTTCCTTCCGATTTGGATAACATTGATGGAAAGGTTTTCCTACCCTTTAGGATCAGGTTTGTGGATAGGGAACCTTTTGTCCTTAAAAATTATTCTGATAAACCGCTTTCATCCGGAATGCGAATATCAAAAATAGATGGCGAGGATGCAGATATGTTCTTCAATAGGTTAATTCCATTGGTACACAGGGATGGAAACATAGAATCCATTAGGTATCGACGTTTGGAAAACCCTATGTATTTAGCTCGGATGATGAAAGCATTGGGTTTGTCAAAAGAAAAGCATAAGATTGAAGTTAATGATGCCGGGATCACCAAAGAGTATATTGTCTATCCCTTTGATCAAATGACCTATGATAGGGTTAGCACGGTTAGAGAAAGTAGCACTGATAAAACCATCAAATTAACGTTTAAAAAGTATGGAGGTTCTGAGATTCCTATAGTAACGATTCGTTCCTTCAACCCTCACTATTTTAACGGCAGTTATGAGAGTTTTACCGGCCAAATAGATGAGGTTATGGGCCGGATTGATCAAAGTAAAGCCGATAAAATAATCCTGGACCTCAGAAATAATTCAGGTGGCGAGGACTCTTATGCCTTGTATCTTTTGCGCTATCTTATGGATAAGAAGTTTAAGTATCACGGAGAAGTCACTTTTCAAAAGGATGATTATAAATTTTTACCCGATGGAAAACATTGGGATATAGATCCAAAATGCTTCAGACCGAATCAAAAGGGAACTTTTGATGCTACGGACCATTTGTGGCCCGATGGGACTTCCGCCCTAGGGTCATTTGTTCCATTTGAAAACAGGTTCCAAAAAGAACTGGTTGTCTTGGTCAATGCCTTCACTTTTTCTGCAGCGACAGAAGTTGCGGCTATTCTCCACCATGCCAAACGCGCGAAAATTTTGGGGGAAGAGACCGGTGGGTCTTATATTGGAAATATCAGTGGTTACATTCCGACCTTGAGATTGCCCAATTCAAGAATCCAAATCAACTTAGCATTAATAAGTATTAAACGTTCTTTCTTTGGAGAGCAATTTACAGATCGCGGTGTACTCCCGGATATTTTGGTGGAGCCTGCCATTGATGACATCCTTATGAAAAACGACGTGACAATGACGGAAGCACTGGCACTTTAATCTATTACCGAATGATAATAAATCGATTTTCAATTGTCAATATAGTTTGATTAATGCTAAAAATAAGAGGCTTCTGATTAGAAGGCAAGGTAAACGCTATTGAACCATTTACATCTAATAAAACACTCATTTGACATGAAAAATTTATGGATAATACTTTTGGCTTGCCATTCATGCGGGGGCCATGATGCAAAAACATAAGAATATGGATAAAGTAATTGTTGAAACAGCAACCCTGAGTTGCAATAGGGAAGTGGCATTCCAAATGTTTACAGAAAATGAACATCTTGAAAATTGGTTAACCAATGAGGCGGATGTTGAGCTAAAAATAGGAGGGAAGTATGAATTGTTTTGGGAACCAAATAATCCTGAAGATAACAGTACGATAGGATGTAAAGTTCTTGGTTTTGAGCGTTTACATTATATTTTATTTGAATGGAAGGGGCCTAAGCAATATAAGAGTGTTATGAACGATGTCCGCCCTTTAACTCAGGTGATAGTTTTTTTTAGGGAAGTTGACAACAAAACGAAGGTCACCCTTATTCATTCTGGCTGGAGAGATTCCAAAGTATGGGAGGAAGCCAGACAATATTTTGTGCAGGCGTGGAGTGCTGCACTTAAACAATTAGAGGTCTACTGTAAATGATGTGGAATAAATAACCCATGAACCAGTACGATAATCAATAGGAGTGTTCGTGAATAAAGCCACTAGGGGCTTTACCATTTATTAATTTAAATTGCTTGTAAAAAACGGAATAATTTGAAAAGCCAAAGTCATTGGAAATATCTTTTAAACATTTGCTTTCCACGTCTTTGGACAATAAATTTTCAATAAGGGCAATCTTGTTTTTTAGGTGATAACGGTGTGGTGTTGTCCCATAGACTTCTTTGAAAATACGGATAAAATGATATTTTGAAATACAACTTATTCTGGATATTTTGTCCAAATCAAAGGGTCTTTTTAAATTATCATTCATATAGTCTTTGGCCATTTCAAGTCGCTTATATAGCTCCCTTCGGGTAGCTTGTTTGACACTGCCTATTTTGTTTATTCTCCGTTGTGTCGCATTTTGAGAGAGAATAATTTGGGTTGCCAGTTCGTAATAAAAGTCTTGAGTGAGTATTAATTGGGGGTTGTTCGCAATCCTTTCCAATAAAATTCTTAGACCAAAATGTTCAAGATGTTGAACCGAATCAAAAAATGAAAGTTGGGCATGGGGATTATTTAAAGGGGACTCAAGAAAACCTCTCTTGTCCAGCAAGGGTTTTTGACAATCCTGGAGAATATCAGGGTTA
The DNA here is from genome assembly GCF_040148835.1 of Allomuricauda sp. NFXS6. Lineage (NCBI taxonomy): Bacteria > Pseudomonadati > Bacteroidota > Flavobacteriia > Flavobacteriales > Flavobacteriaceae > Allomuricauda > Allomuricauda sp. NFXS6. The sequence goes on from NZ_JAGEMG010000003.1 coordinate 191,073, forward strand.
ATGAATATGGAAACAGCATTGGCATCGGACCCTGTAAATGATGCATTGCTCCCATTGTTGATGATAAGGATTTTGTTCTCTTTGATGGATTGTCTTTTTCCTTCTACCACATAATTTTCCTCGCCCTCGAAAACATACTTTAAGGAAAAATTGGATAGGTAATTGACAGCGTGATTGTTTTCAATGGTCTTACCTCTTGAAAGGTAGATTTCATTATCAAATCTTTCAGGAAACTCAGGAAGTTCATTGTTATTGAACGCTATTATGTTTTCTCTTGACAGCATTTCAATAAAGACACCAAATATTCTTAAACGTTACACAGTATATGAAAAAAATTTTAAAAAAACACCTTTTTGAAATTTTCAGGTCTTTATAGTAAGAACCGACATGAAACGTGATTTAGGAAGATTAACCGATGAAGAATTGATGGAGAGGGCCTCCAAGGGATGCACCAATTGACTTCACATGGGGACAAACCAATGTATCTATATCCTGCAAATTTCAATACGTTCTATTCCGACCTAATTCCGCTGAAAATCACTTTTGAGCCAACCGCAAAAGACAGCACGCAAAGACTCGAGTTCAACCATAACAATGAATTTGTAAAAACTATTGAACGCAAGAAAAACTGATGTTGCCAAAAGAACTATCAATTTTGGAATCAATGTTATTCTAGATGTCTCAACGAGCAACTTACCTTCAGTTGAAAACGCTACAACAGTATCGGACAAGAGTAAGAAGCGTATAGAAATCCCATTATGTTTGTTATTTCTAATGCTAAAGGTATAAAAAGGTACTTAATCACATATGAGGAAGAAGTTCGCATGATTGTTTTCAATAGTCTTAGCTCTTGAAAGGTAGATTTCATTATCAAATCTTTCAGGAAACCCAGGGAGATCGTTGTTATTGAACGCTATTATGTTTTCCCTTGCTAGACTATTTAGACTAAGATTATTCTTAAATTTTCTAATGAAAATAAGTAAAATTAATGTTAAATGAGATGTCTTTTGACAAAGTGTTGAAAAAAAACTTTGACCTGAATATGACCTGGTATCATTGGAGGATTAAAGCTTTGGATGATTTAAAACTCGATTTTAAAGAAATAGGCTGTGTATCTTCCTTATTATCCACATACCTGAAGTTATATCTGGAAATTAGCAATATTGGAACAATATTTCCCCCCTCTTATTCTTAGTATTGTTCGAGAAAAGTTTAAGCCGAAAAATCTTAAAGGCACAAATTAGACCAAAATGGCTTGGACAAGGCACATTGGATTAAACCTGAGCCCCAAGCGATAGGTCTAGAAGTTTCTAAATGAAGCATAACCATGTGACTGCTAAGTGCAGCAAAATTGCATGGGATTTGGTCTTTGATATTAGAAAGAAGTATGATGGATGATTGGATTGATATGGATTTTAAAATGATAGTGTTTATAGGATTCTCAGAGGGAAACCAAAAAAAGGAAAAGATAAAATGAACAATGGATCAACAGAAAGATATTGTCCATTGCTGATTACTATTGAACCTCCAACGAAGAGCATCATGGGCGAGGTAAAATGATTTGACCATTTTTAAAGCACTTAAATGTCACCGATAAGTTCATTCATTTTTAACATTCCATAATCATGAATGGGGCATATCTTTCTGTTGATTCTTGTGACCGTGTATTGTTTTTGTTGACCAGTTTATAAATGTATCCCATAAAGTGTCGCTTTTGCCGATAATGTAATTGCCGAAAATAAGTATAAAAAAAATATGCTTTGATTATAGATAATTGGATTCGGGTAGGAATATGCCTTTTCTGAACCATACTAAGGGAACAAAATGTATTGCAAATGAATATTCAAATCTTATTGGAGTTTTCATCCGCCAGTATTCTATTACTTGTAGGGACATTTTTGTTGATTATTCCCAACAAAAAAAATATAGGGGTATTATACCTCGCCCTCTTTATGGGTTTACTTGGAATTCATCATTTTTATCTTTTGGCGAAGCGTCTTTTCCCTGTCCTTGAGGTATTCAATGAAAAGGTTGAATTCTTGTCGCTCTTAATGTATACGTATTGCGTATTACTGTTTCTGTTTACCAAGCATTATTTGGTGAGGGCCAATAGTTTTCAAAAAAAAACTAGCTGGATCTTTAGCTTATTCATTCCACCAATCGTCATCCTCATTGTTGAAAACATATATGGACTTAAACTAAATGATCTAAGGACCTTTATCAACTTGGGTCTTGCTGTTTTTATCATCGCTTACAACTTGATCAGTATCCGGAATACAAAAACACCGCGATTGGAGTCCTCTCTCTTGATTCATGTGAATGGATCATTTCTTTTAATGATGCTTATTTGGTCCGCTGTACTGATCAACCGTTATATTTCCATGTTCGAGGAATCATATGTAGTGTATCTTTTTTTGACCAGTGAACTTATTTTGGTGTATGGAATTGTTTTTTATGGGATGTCAAATCCTTTTCTTTTTAAAGGTTTCTCAATTGATGCAGTCCCTCAGAAAACTTCGTCTATGGTGGAGGGTGGAAATGATGATGAGAAGTACAAAAACTCTAAACTTAGTGAATTTGAAATAAAAAAATTGGCAAAAGTCATATCGGATGAAGTTGCCAAGCATAATTTGTATTTGAAGCCCGACCTAACAATGGAAGAGGTGGGAGAGCGTTTGGATCTATCGCCAAGGGTTGTCTCACAAGTTATCAATACGACCTACGGAAATAACTTTTCGGATTTTGTAAATACGTATCGACTTAACCATGCAAAAGAATTATTGCTGCGGTCAGAGGATGATTTAAGTATCAAGGAAATCATGTACATGTCCGGTTTTAATTCGAAGTCCAATTTTTACGGAGTGTTTAAAAGAAAAGTTGGAATGACTCCCAATGCATATAGAAAAAAAGTACGACGACATGTTGGTTAGGTAGCTGGTTTCTATCTCTCTCAGCATAGGAAATAGTCTAAGCTTCCTAAATCAAAGCCTGAGACTAAGCCCTTATCCATATAAAACAAAAAAAGTAAAGTGGAGAAAGGGGACTAATCCAAAAATAATGAAGAGCTAGCAAGCTAATATTATTTATCTCCACTTAACAGAAGCAAATAAAACATTCCTTGGCTGAACCCTCAAATACTTCTAATCCGGAATCATGAACAAGGACATTTTTCTAGGTTTTCCGCTTTATAAAGTTAATCAGGTTCTTTTCTCTCCATCGACAAAACAGAATATCCATTTTGTTCCCAAAGTCAATCGTGGACTTTCCTCCTAAGTATGGAACAGCAAAAAAATTGTGTGTACCGAAAAAGAGTTCAAAATCATAATCATGGACATTTTAGAAGCTGTTATAACCCCAAGATTTAAGTGCTGTTGGTAATTTTAAAGTGTTCTAAGTCCTAGAATGATTGCTCGCAATGGGCTCTACTCCCCCCGACTTTAGGACAAATTGATTTTTATTAAAACAAAGTAGGCCAAAAAGTTAAACAATCATGTTTTCTGATATATTGCTTTCAATTATTGTCGTTTTATTGTGTTCAATAGTGTTTTATTTGAAATCATTATCAAAGAAAATACATCTTACCCAAGAAAGAAATCCAGATGGAGATTATAGGTCTCAATTGCCCAAAATCAGACTAAAGGAACCTAGCGTCGATAAAAATGGAGTTTCAAAGGAATTGGCACGGGATATAAAAAATAGAATCATTACAGAGTTGGAGATTAATGAGCATTACACTAACTCCAATTTTAAAATGGAGGATTTATCGAAACTGATAGGACTTCCAAAACATCAAACATCCAAGATAATCAATCAAGAGTTTGGTATGGACTTTAACTCTCTTGTCAATAAATACCGAATTGAAAGGGCGAGAGAGTTGTTTTTGTCCCAAAGTGATTTTCAAATCAGTGATGTGATGTATGACGTGGGCTTTAATAACTCTACTACCTTTAACCGGGCTTTCAAGAAATATACCGATAACCTGACGCCCACCGATTTTTTGGCCATCCAAGGTGCACTGTACCAAAATTCATAACTTTTTTATCACCCCCCGGGATTCGCGCCAGGGATTTTGGGGCTAACAATCTCCTGTCAAAACGCGCGAACAGCTATGCTATTACATGTGGAAGGGGTTATATGAGCGTTCCTGCCTTTTCTGATTGGTCGCATATTGTAATGATATACCTGCAGTCAACATATTGTGAAATTATAAACAACGAATTGTAATTCGTTAATCCATACTCACTGAATATTCCATTCTTTACAGAGCAATTGTAAAGGTTGGGTGGTGAGAAACCCTACCATAATAGTGAGCAAAAGTTTTGTTCTCATTGGTAACATTATTTGATTTAGCGATCCACTTTTCTTTACCGCCCTCCTTTCTCAATTGTAAATATTCTAACTAAAACTCAAATTTATGAAACAGAAACTCAGACTTCTGTCCTTGTTGTTTGTCGTTGCTATCAGCAGCCAAACATATGGTCAGGAAAAAAACATCACAGGTACAGTTACGGACGCCGCAGGGATACCGTTGCCTGGGGTCAACATTGTCGTTGAAGGCACCAGTACAGGTACCCAAACAGATTTTGATGGAAACTATGCAATCAACGCTAGTGTTGGACAGACTCTTATGTTCACTTACATTGGCCAAAAGGTGGAGCGCCGTACGGTAGGTGATACTAAAATTATTAATGTACAAATGTCGGAGGATGCGCAAGCCTTGGAAGAAGTTGTGGTCACCGCGCAAGGAATCAAACGAGAGAAAAAGGCACTTGGATACTCGGTAACATCGGTTGGAGCCGATCAAATTGAGAATAGATCAGAGGGGGATGTCGCCAGAGTACTTAACGGTAAGGCTGCTGGTGTGCAGATTACTTCAGGGGGAGGTACTTCCGGTTCCGGTACCAATGTTACAATCAGGGGATTTAGTTCCTTCAGTGGAAGTAACCAAGCCCTTTTCATTGTTGACGGGGTACCTTTTAGTAACGACAATAATTCCCCTGGTAGTAATGATGGTAATTCGACAGATGATTTCTTGGACGGAAACCCTGCCCCATCGCGTTTCTTGGACCTTGACCCGAACAACATCGCCAATGTGGAGGTGTTGAAGGGGCTGGCCGCAACAACACTCTATGGAACCTTGGGCCGTAACGGTGTGATATTGATCACCACCAAGGCCGGAGCGGGACAGGGCGGCGGCGCCAAGAAGACCGAGATCACCGTGAGCCAATCGGTCTTCACGAACGAGTTCGCTTCTTTGCCCGATTACCAAGATCAGTACGGTAACGGTTTCGACCAATCCTTTGGATGGTTCTTCAGTAACTGGGGACCAAGCTTTGACCGTGACGGTATTTCCGGATGGGGCAACCAACCGGCAATCGATGACCAGGGCACCCTATTGCACCCTTATGCATCCTCTGCTTTCTTGAACCCTGATGGGCCCAATACAGGTACCAGTGCCTTGGCACAGCAGTTTGCCAACCAAAGATATGACTGGAAGCCTTACAATTCCGTTGAGGAGTTTATGGCCCCGGGTAGAACCTTGAACACCTCGGTGAACATTGCAGGCAGCTCCGAGGATGGCAAAACCACCTTCAACGCCAACATCGGATACTTGGACGAAGAGGGCTTTACGCCGGGCAACTCGTTGAACCGTTTCAACTTTTCCGTGGGTGGAAAATCACAGCTGTCGAATAAGTTTTCCGTACAAGCAACGGCCAACTACGCAAGGAGTGACGTAAAATCACCTCCCATTGCAGCGAGTAGGGGGAACGGATCATTAGGGCTTTCCGTATTCGGTAATGTACTGTTCACGCCGCGAAGTGTGGATTTGATGGGACTCCCCTTTGAACAACCAGAGGACGGTTCCAGTATCTACTATCGTGACGGAAACGATATCATCAATCCGAGATGGACGGCAAAGAACGTAACTTACAACAACCTGACCAACAGGTTCAACTTCAATGCATCATTGAACTACGAAATAAACGAGAACCTTGGGCTTACATGGAGAACCGGTCTTGATTACTATAACGAAAGAAACGTCAATGCCTCCAACAAGGGGGGCGTAGAGTTCACCCAGGCCATATTCGGATTCTTGAACACCTACGACAACAACAATACCATCTGGGACCACTATGTGGCACTTGATGGAAATTACGATCTTTCGGAAAAGATCGGAATGACCTTTATTGCAGGTGCCAATGCACGTTCCGATTTCTTTGATCGACAGGGCGTTGCAAGTACCGGACAGATCGTGTACGGTATCAAAAGGCACTTTAATTTTGAAAACCAATTGCCCATCCAGTTCTCCCAAAAACGTAACATTGTGGGACTATTGGGACAGGTATCCTTTGATTACGATAATATGTTGTTCCTGAACCTGAACAGCAGGACCGACTGGGTATCCAACCTGGTAACGGAAAACAGGAGCTTGACCTATCCAGGTGTAAGTGTTTCCTTCCTGCCCACAGCGGCCTTTAGGGAGCTACAGTCCGAAAATGGGCTGAACTATTTGAAGTTGAGAGCAGGTTACGCAACTTCTGCAAACTTCCCAACGGGCTATCCAACCGTAAGTGTGGTTGAACAAACGACCCAGGTATATGGTGATGATGGTGGTATAACCACTAATCAGGTGGATAATTTCAGGGCCAATCCCGATTTAAAACCTGAGCTTTTAAAAGAGTTCGAGGTGGGTATCGAGTCCCGTTTTTGGCAGAATAGGGTATCCTTTGATTTCACCTATTACGACAGAAGAACAGATGATTTGATCGTGAGCCAGCCACTTCCTCCCTCTACAGGGTTTACCTTGACCCAGAGCAACATCGGACAGATAAGCAACAAGGGTATCGAGGCCGACCTGGGAGTCGATATCTTCCGAGGAGGTGCCGACGGGTTCAACTGGAACGCAAGGGCCAACTTCTTCGCCAACGAAGAGGTAGTGGAAGAGCAAGAGGAGGACATCATATTCTACGCCGGTAGTACAGCACTTTTTGTGGGGGCGAACGCCGCCATCGAAGGCGAGTCCCTGGGTACCATCGTAGGTACGGCCATCGGACGTGACGAAAACGGCAACTACCAGGTCAACAATGGAGGTAACTACGTAATTGTGGAACAGGACAATGAGGGCAATGTGCCGATCATCGGGGATGCCATTCCCGACTATACCATGAACGTATTCAACAACCTTTCCTATAAGAACTGGAGCCTAGGTTTCCAGATACAGCACGTGAAAGGCGGGGACATCATGTCCAGTACCATTGCGACCCTATTGGGTAGAGGTCTGATCACAGAAACCGTTGACAGGGAAAACACCTATATCCTGCCCGGTGTGAGCCAATCTACAGGAGAGCCCAACAACAAGCAGATCAACAACTCTACCTATTATTTCACCAACCTGTTGTTCGGTCCTGCGGAATTGAAGATCTATGACGCATCGGTCATCCGTTTGCAAGAGGTCTCTTTGTCCTACTCCTTCCCAAAGAAGTTCTTGGACAATACACCTTTTGGATCCTTGACCTTGACCGCACAGGGCTTCAACCTATGGTATGATGCCTACAACACTCCCGATGGGGCCAATTTCGACCCCAACGTGGCAGGTATCGGTATCGGCAACGGACGTGGTTTCGACTTTATGAACGGGCCATCACAACGTAGGTACGGATTCACGGTAAGAGCATCGTTCTAATAAAAATTGTTAATGATATAGCATTATGAAAAATTATTTAAAATATATTTCGATGGTTTTCTTCGCAGGCCTCACTTTCAATGCCTGTGAAACGACCGAACTGGACTTAAGGGTAAGTCCGAACGATCTTGCTGCCGACCAGGCAGACCCCAACCTCCTGTTGAACTCCATACAGTTGGCATACGCATCCAATATGGACGATATTAGCGACATAGGTGCAGAACTCACCCGTATCGACTATATGTTAGGTAGGGATTATTTCAACAACTATCCTGGTAACACCTTTAACCAGATCTGGCGGAGAACTTATAGTAGTGGGTTGAGCGATGTGAATGACCCTGTGGATGCGTCCATCTCCGTTGGGATGTTTACCAATATCAATACACTGGAGGTAATCAACGACGAAAGTGAAACGGATTATTCCTTTCACTTAGGGGTGGCAAAGACACTACAGGCTCATATGTTGATGCTGTTGGTGGATTACCTGGGTGAAACTGCTTATAGCCAATTTGGCAACCCGGATGAGTTTCCTGCCCCGACCTTGGACGATGGTGCTGCCGTTTATGCTACCGCATTAGGACTTTTGGATGAAGCGGAAGGCCTATTGTCCGGAAATCCTTTGACCTTGGGTGCCGATGATCTTTTTTACGGTGGGGATACCTCAAAATGGTTGAAGCTCGTGAACACCATCAGGTTGAAGGCCTATGTGACCACAGGCGATACGGCCAATTTCAATGCCGTTATCGCCGATGGAAACTACATTTCCTCTGCAGATGATGATTTTGAGTTCCAGTACGGGACCAGCGAACTGCAGCCTGATACCCGTCATCCTGATTACGCTCAGGATTATACACCTTCCGGAGCGAACATTTACCAATCCAACTGGTTGATGGAGTTGATGCTGAACAATGACGATCCGCGTATCCGCTATTATTTCTATAGACAGACCGATGCCACTCCAGGTGCCGATGCTCCGGCCAATGAAGAAACCTTGGTCTGCTCCTTGGCCGTGCCGCCACAGCACTACCAAGATGGAGGATTCACCTATTGCAGTGTACCCAATGGGTACTGGGGCAGGTCTCACGGGAACGATGAGGGTACGCCTCCCGATAACTTCTTCAGAACAGCTGTTGGGGTATATCCAGCAGGCGGTAGGTTCGACGATAGCAGTTTCGGTGTCGTGGGCCTTGGTGCAGGCGGCGGTGGAGCCGGTATCGAGCCCATTATCCTATCCTCCTATGTCGACTTTTGGAGGGCCGATATGTCGACCAGCGATGCCGAACGTGCCACATTGATGCGAAGTGCATTGGAAAAGTCCATTGCCAAGGTACGGTCCTTTGGAGCATTGGACGTCAATGCAGACCTTTCCGTTGGAGCTGATGCAGCTGCCGTGACCGCTTATATTGACGGTATCATTGCCGATTTCAACGCAGCAACAGGGGACGACAAGGAAAACATCTTTGCCGAGCAGTACTTTACGACATTGTACGGAGGGGCAACGGAAGCCTACAATTATTATAGGAAAACGGGTTATCCGACCACGGTGCTGCCCAACTGGGAAGCCAATCCCGGACCGTTCCCAAGAACCTTCCTATACCCGCAGAGCGAGGTGGTGACCAACCCTTCGCTGACACAGAAACAAACAATGACGCAGCAGGTATTTTGGGACACCAATCCGGCAAGTCCAACGTTTCCACCTGCTAACTAAAAATAAAAAACATATAATATGAAAAATTGTTTTAAATATATTACGATACTCTTCGCGGGAGCTGCACTGTTGGCAACATCCTGTGATGAAGGTGATGCGGTCATTGACCAGGTCACCGCTGAGACCTCAAGAGGTGCTGTGTTGAGAACAACAAGCCTAATTTCCAATGAATTGCCCATTGGCGATGATTCTGCTGGTTTTTCCGTGGAACTTGAGATACAGGATAAGGAAGATGGGGCATTGGTGGACCAAGTTGATGTTTATGTCGGGTTCAGGGACAACACCGAAGATGTTGGCCCGGGTACCGATGTCGATGAAAGTCTTTATGGTACGATACCTTCATCTGAGTTTACGACCGGCCCTTTTGGATTGCCTAGATTCAGTTATTCGATAACGTTAACGGATATGCTTGACTATGTGGGCAGAACCAATGCCGACATCACAGGGGGCGACCAATTCGCCATTCGATTCGAGTTGATTTTAACCGATGGAAGAAGATTTTCCTTTGATGACAATACGGGTACTTTGACCGGTTCCTTTTTTAGTTCCCCCTTTTTGTACACACCAACAGTTATTTGTCCCGTTGGTGCTGATCAGTTTGTTGGTGAGTACAGTTTAACTGTTACACCAGACAGTCCTTTAGGTGGTGTTCCCTTATGGAACGACCAAACAGTTACGCTGTCCGTTGGAGAAACAAGTACCCAACGTGTCTTTGAAGCAACTTATATAGAAGCGGCTGCCATAGGTAATGGTCCAGAAGCTTTCGCATTCGAGATGATATGTGGAGAGACCATTGCATTGGCAGGTCAAGGAACTGGTCTTGCCTGTTCAGGTGTCGATATTACATTAGGACCAGTCGGTGACGACGTGGACAAAGGTACTTACGATACAGCCGACGATTCGGTTATCACGATTGTATTCGTCGAAAATGAAGGAAGCGCTTGCGGTGGTGGACCCGTAGTTATGACGGCTACCTTAACAAAGATGTAAATAGTAATTTTTATTTAATTGATATGTAAACAATAAACCCTTGTACAGTTACAAGGGTTTATTGTTTAATTTTAATAATTCACCAGTTCCATAAATGCAAGTATTTTCCAAAGCAAAAAAAACGACATTTAAAATAAGGATGAAATGAAAAAAACAATTTTGATAAAACTATTCATCTTTTCAGTCATACTTAAAGGTTTTTCACAACATCTCGTGAATCCTTATGATAGTCTTTATATTGATTTGGGTGGCGCTTCTTTGTCGGTGGCTAACGCTATGAAGCAAAATAATATCCATGGCATAAGTTTGGCCACTTTTGAAAACTACCAATTAAAGGACATACAAACCTGGGGAGTAAAAGACATCATTTCAAAAGAAAGGATGAACAAAAACACGATATTTTGTACGGCTTCAATAGCGAAGCCAATATCAGCACTGTTATTTGCTATTTTAGAAGATAAAGGGCTCATTGATTTAAAAGCAAATGTGTCATCATACCTAAAAAGGTGGAAGATTCCTGTCAATGATAAAAATGCGGGAATAACCCTTACCATAGAGCATTTGTTGAGTCACACAGGTGGAACAAGTCAACATGGCCACATTGACTTTTACTCTGGTGACTCCATTCCCACACTGGTTCAAAGTTTGAACGGACAAATTGCTGGAGGGAATCAAGCCCTAAGGTTTTTAGATGTTCCAGGGACCTCTTGGAGATATAGTGGGGGAGGCTACGTCATTGCTCAAATTGCCCTTGAAGATCATCTAGGGAAACCATTTGCTGAAATTGCTGAAAAGCACCTGTTTGAACCGCTGAAATTGAAAAACACCACCTTCTATCAGCCCAACGAACCACAGTTTGATTATAAGAATATAGCCAAATCACATGATGATCATGGTGCTATGATTCGCGATGGAATACAAATCACCCCACAACTTGCACCATCCGGGCTTTGGAGTACTCCTGAAGAATTGTCCTTGATTATCATTGAAATACAAAAGGCTCTGGCAGGATTCAAAACTGACATTATTTCCAATGCTAGTGCCAATCGAGTTACAAACGTGATAACAACCGATATTATGGGTGGATGGAGTTTAGGTTGGGAACGAAGATATAGATTCGGAAATAGGGATTGGTTTTCACATGGTGGGGCAAATGCCGGCATGGGAGGTTATGTGTACGGGACCATGAAAAATGGTAATGGCATTGTGGTTCTTGGCAATGCAGGCAATCGAATTAGAATAGCGGTTGAGAATGCCATAAGGGACAAAATTATTGAATCCAAAGGCTGGAAAATACCTTTGGATACTGCAGTATATGATTTAATTAACCCCAGTCTAGGGAAACAGTTGGCAGGCAATTATTGCAGTTCCAATTTTACCGAATTAATTCCCATTGAGTACGTTGACGGCAAACTTTGGGTAAATAACTTCGATGGGGGTAGAACTTTGGAACTGTTTTATTTAGGCCACAATACGTTTAGGGTTGATGAATCAAATAGATTATTGAGGTTTAATCAGGTCAACCCTGCGGACAACAAACCGTATTTATCGGTCATATTTCAAAATGGTGTTTATACGGATGTCAATTATAGTTTCTTTAAGGTTGGTGAAAAGTTACCCTTGGAATACCTCCTTGATGGTAATTATCAACGATTCTTATCGGAATACCAACAAATTGTAAAAGATTACCCACGGAGTGATTTGGCAAGTGAAAGCTATTTTTTTAGGGAAGGAAGTGCCGAATTGAACAAGGATAATGCAGTCAATGCGATTAGAATCTTTCAAGCCATGGTTGAACTTTTCCCAAATAGCGTCCATGCCTATAATGGTTTGGCCAAGGCATACATGAAAAATGGGGATAATGCAAAGGCCGTGGATAATTTTGAAATAACCCTGAACAAATTATTGAAAGAGGATAATAAAAATGAAAGCTGGATTGAATGGGTCCGGGAACAAATTAAAAACTTAGAATAGACATCATCCCAAAAGTGTTTAAGTTGATCAAATGATTGGGTAGGTTTACTTATGGCTGCCCATTCATTTAAGACCTACCGGGCTCATTAGGTGATACCCAAGTTCAGTAGGGATGGACAACTTCGTGATGGCCTCCCTTGAGAAACTATTTTTGGATTTCATTACGGCATCATGGGTAGGTAAGTAAAACTTGTTCTTGTTATATATGTAGATTTCCCAGGAGTGTTTTGATGCCTGCCGGGATAAGTTGCGGGCTTAATGGTTATACCATTGTTTCATTAAAAAGGATAGTTATATCGGACAATATCAATGATTTTTTGAAAAAATCAATCAAGCTTTTGGTGACATACTTCTATCGTGTGGTCATCGTAACTTTTTTGGTCCTTGTTGCCTTTTATTCTTTTGATGACATGTAGCCAAGATGGAGATAAACAATTTCTTTTTTCCTATTTCATTATATCCATGTGCATAAAGACAACTATAATAACCTATGTTTTCTTGGTTTATATTGGACATGTGTAGAAGCTTAAGAATTTATTTCTTGAAAAGGATTGAGGCTTAAAGACAGATGACACATTTGATTGGCTGTATCTATCGGAGGTTTTCATATAGCGTATTCGTATCCTTTATACTGCACGGTCTATTCTTTTTAAACTTTTTCCTGTTATCACAAGACAAATGGACCGTTGGTAGATGAATTAATGTTTGCTTTGACAACCCTACCTTAAAAACAGGGGCAGAAAGCTTTAAATAGTCCAACATCATGATCTCGGAATAATCGAAATTGGATTTCGCAATACTAAACGGAAATATTTGATTACTTAGAGCGGATACTTTGTTTAGCTAACTGAAAACAAGACCAATCGATTAATATTGTAATTGAATTGGTGTAACAGAATAATCTTGGACATTTATGTTAGTTGGCAAACAAGTTTGAAATGATAATTGACAAATATTTATAGACACTGGGCATCATACCAAATATCATGTAATGCCAATTTGAATGGATTTTTTTAATAGATTATTATTGATTCCGAAAAAGGGAAGTTGGTTTGCCATTTTCTTGATGGTACAATTGATGTTTTCCCAGAATACAGCAAACCCAAATGGGTTTTTTCAAGAATTACAGGAAAAATCAGGATATACTTTTTTCTACCTCCAAGATTGGATTGATGAGTTGGAACTGCCAGAAAATATCCCCAACGCTTCCCTATCCGAGATTTTGGATACCGTTTTATCCGATACCTCATTGAACTATTACATCCTGGAAGAGGAAAAAAGGGTGTTCCTGTTGCAAAACACCATCATCTATGATCAGCTGCCCATAAGTTTCTATCAACAGAGCGATAGCGTTTTGGAATCCAGAACCGTTGAAGTCAGGGGCAACCTTCCGCCACCGACCTTTTTTCAGGATGAGGTTTCTCTTCGGCAGCAACAATTGCCCATTGCCAGGGTAGGGCGTGCAGACGAACAGGACCTAAGGTCTAGCTATCGATTATCCGGCCGTGTATACAATGCGGAGAATGGTACGCCCATTCCGGATCTGGCTATAAGGAGTGGTGGACGGGTGGCAGTTACGGATGAACGGGGAGCCTATGAACTGGGACTTCCCGCAGGATACAATATAGTTGCTACCAGTGCGATGGGAATCCAGGATTCAGAGCGCGAGGTGATCATGTACAACGATGGCACTTTGGATTTCGTGCTACAGGAAAGTTTGGAACAGTTGGATGAGGTAGTAGTGGAGGCCGATGCGGTGAGCAATGTGGAGGATGCCATTTCGGGCAGTGAGGAGATCAGCTCCGAAGACACCAAGGACATTCCCTTGGTGCTCGGGGAAAGAAACATTCTGGAAGTGGCCAAGGCACTTCCCGGCATATCATCGGCCGGCGAAGGGGCGACGGGACTGAACGTAAGAGGGGGCAAGACCGATCAAAACCTGGTGCTGTTGGATGATGCGGTGCTTTACAATCCCACCCATTTTTTTGGCATTTTTCAAGCCCTCAACCCGTTCACCACGGAAAAGGTGAACATTTACAAAGGGGCCGCGCCCATGGAATTCGGGGGAAGGCTCTCCTCCGTGTTGGACATCGAAACCAAAAATGGGAACACCGAAAAAATATCAGGGGAGGGATCCATTGGGCCCGTGACCGGAAACCTGGCCCTTGAAATTCCATTGAAAAAGGACGTCTCTTCCTTGGTGATAGGGGGCAGGGGCGTTTATGCCGATTGGATATTGCGATCCTTGGACGAAGAGTCATTGAGCAATAGCGAAGCCTCGTTCTTTGACGGTATCGTAAAATACCACCATAAGTACAACGAGAACAGCGAGATCAGGGGCACGGCCTACTACAGTCGGGACAATTTCAGCATCACTTCAGATTCCCTGTACAATTACAGCAATCGGTTGGGCTCGGTCCGCTGGGCGCACAAGCTCAACCAGAACACCACCGGGGTGCTGACGGGGAGCCACAGCAGCTATAATTTCGGGATCGACTACGAAGGCGAAGGAAATGGCAACTTTGAGCTGGACTATACCATCAACGAATCCGAGCTGAGGTACAAACTGAATACGCGATTGAACAGTGCCCATACGTTGGATTATGGCCTCTCGGCAAAATTTTATTCCTCACAGCCGGGAGACGTCAGGCCAACAGGTAACAATTCCAATATCGCCCCTGTTTCCATAGACAGGGAGCAGGCCCTGGAAGGCGCTCTTTTCATTGGGGACGAGTTTCGGGCATCGGACAGGCTGCTGTTCAATGTTGGCGTGCGCTACGCCTTTTATGCGGCCCTGGGGGAAGGAACGCAAAACACCTATCAGGATGGCGCCCCACGAAACCGGTCGACCGTACAGGACACCATATCCTACGGCTCTGGAGAATTTATCGAAACCTATGGCGGGCCGGAGGCACGATTTTCCGCACGGTACCTGATAACGGACGATTTTTCAGTAAAGACCAGCTTCAACAATTCCTATCAATTTATACATACGCTGTCCAACAATACCACGGTATCGCCCATCGATACATGGAAACTATCGGACCTGAACATAGCGCCCCAAAGGGGATATCAGGCCACCTTTGGATTCTTCAAAAACTTCAACGACAATATGTATGAACTCAGCCTGGAGGGATATTACAAGCGTATGGAGGACGTGCTGGATTTTAAAACGGGGGCCGACCTATTGTTGAACGAAAATGTGGAGACCGAGGTGCTCCAAGGCCAGGGAAAAGCTTATGGTGTCGAATTCCTTCTGCGGAAAAACCGTGGTGATTTCAATGGGTGGCTCAGTTATACCTACTCCCGTTCCAAATATCGGTTCGATGGCAGTACCCCGGAGGAGCGCATCAATGACGGCGAGTTTTTTCCGTCCAATTTTGATAAGCCCCACGACCTGAGCGTTATCGCCAACTACAAGTTTACCCAGAGGTACAGCGTTTCGATGAACTTTACCTATCAGACAGGGCGTCCGGTGACCTATCCGGTGGGAACCTTTAGGTTCAACAATGCGGACTTTGTCGCTTTTAGTGATAGAAATGCGTTCAGGATACCCGATTACTACCGTTTGGACCTGGGCATCAATATTGAGGGCAACCATAGAAAGAACAAGTTGGCCCATAGCTTCATCACCATTCAGGTGTACAACGTGCTGGGCAGGAACAATCCGTATTCGGTATTTTTTGTGACCGATAGTGGAGAGGTAAAGGCCTTGCAAAGCTCCATCTTTGCTATGCCCATACCATCGATTACCTATAATTTCAAGTTTTGATGAATTTCACTAAGATCATATATCGAATCATGTTGGGTTGGGTCACCTTGATACTGTTAGTTGCCTGTGTGGACGAATTGGAGATTGAGACCTTGGGTAATGATGATGAGGCACCTTCGCTGGTCATAGAAGCGGTTCTCAGTGATGAGGTCATCAACCAAAAAGTCTATTTGAGCAGGAGCAGCCAACGCTTGGATTTGGAGACGGATACGATTTACAACCCGAATATTCCCCTTGGTAGGGGCCCCAGGGATTCCGTGGATGCGGAAAGTGGGGCAACGGTGCGCCTTTTCGGCGATGACGGAACGGAATATGCGTTTTTTGAGAGTGAAGCAGGGCTGTACCAGTCCGACCAAGCTTTTGCTTTGGAATTAGGGACCAGCTACACCTTGGAGATTGTTACGCGAAATGGAAACGAGTATGCATCGGACCCTATTACGGTACCGGGAAGGTCCGAATTGACCAATCTATATGCTGAAAGGGCTACCAATGAGAATGGTGAAGAGGGCATTGCCATTTATGTGGACAGTGAACCGCAAGAAGGAGATACCCAGTTTTACAGATATGCTTACGAAGAAACCTATAAGATCGTGTCGCCACTTTGGTCCGCCAACGAGTTCAGGTTGACGGATTATGACCCGTGTGCATTGCCCAGTCCTACTTATAATCTATCAGTCGTACCCAAGGAAGTGGAAAATAGGGTGTGCTACAATACCGTTGCATCCAATTCCATTATACAATTGAGCACAGCGGGCAACCCCGGAGGTAACATATCCAAACATATGGTCCGTTTTATCGGCAAGGATAATTTCATTATTTCGGAACGCTATAGTATTTTGGTACAACAGCAGGTACAATCTGCCGATGCCTTTTCTTTTTACTCCAATCTGAATAACTTTTCACAATCGGAAAATATATTTTCCCAGGTACAGCCCGGAGCCATTTATGCCAATGTGTTCCGAAAGGATGGAGCCAATGAAAACATATTGGGCTACGTGAGTGCCGTTGGGGTATCCGACCAGCGTTTATTTTTTGATTTTGATGACTTTTTCCCTGGGGAGGAGCTTCCGGAATTTCCGTTCAATTGTGCCTATCAATCCCCTCCAGAGTCACACCCTTCGTATTGCAGTCAAAACCCGGGGCCCAATCCGTGTCCGCTATCTATTATAGAAAGAGTGGATTTGGGAACCATCAGTTATTTTTCGACCTATGATGAAGCCTTGGTACCCTTCGCATCCTGTCCTAGCGATTATGTGGTGGTGCCACGGATATGTGGCGACTGTACGCTTTTGGGAAGTAACGTAGAACCCGATTTTTGGATTGATTAATCGTTTAACTTATGAAAAAGCATTGGATCATTTTCTTGGTAATCACATCAATGGCCTTTCAGGTTCAAGCCCAATATGTCATCAGAAGTGCGGAAGAATTGCAGCATCTCAAAAGTCTGCCCCAAGAAAAGGTCTATCTGCACCATACAGGCCCCGTGGTCTTTACGGGAGAATATCTGTATTATGCGTTTTATTGTTTCAATGCACAGAACAACAGGGCCAGTGATATCAGCTTTGTAGGGTATGTGGCCTTGGTCAACCAACAAGGGAAATACGTACTGGAGCAAAAGGTAGAATTGCAAAAGGGCATGTCCCATGGCGATTTCTTTGTCAATACCGAAGTTCCCTCGGGAAACTATAAACTGCTCGGTTATACCCAATGGATGAAGAACAATGGCATGGAGCAGGTATTTAAGGATGATTTGGTCATCATCAACCCATATCAGCAAGACCAATCGCAACTGCTATCCGATTCGTTGGAAGACGAAAAGGCAACTGTTGAAGCAAAACAACCGGTCGATTCCTCCGTGGTGCAGATCAAATTGGCAGAAAAGCGGGTAGGCACCCGCAATAAGGTGACTTTGCAGCTCAAAAACTATAAGGCCAAATTGGGCCATGGAACGTACACTTTAAAGGTCCAAAGAAAGGGCGATATCCAAACGAGACCGGCCGAAAACGCCATATCCTATGCCCGTTCCTATTTTGATGTGAAGGGCGAGCTGGACAAGAATGTGGGCGACAGCCTTTTTCTACCTGAGCAGCGCGGGGAGCTTTTGTTCGGAAATGTAACGGATAAACGAGGAAATCCCTTGTCCGATGCCAAAATGGTGGTTTCCGTTCCCGGGGAGGGTTTCTTACTTAAATTCACCACTACCGATGCACAGGGAAACTTTTATACCTATCTGAGAGAGGACTATAAGCAGCACAGGGCCATTATCCAGCCCACGGATCATACGCAGGATGTTCGGGTATCTTTGGGAACCTTGCCCCATTTGGATGCCTCTGGACTCACATTTGGTGATTTTCGGTTAAGTCCCACCTACACCGAAGCGATAAGAAAGCACAGTATTTACAATCAATTGGAGAACCAGTTTTTTTCCGTGAAGCCGGATTCTGTTCTTTTGGGCGACCCGGTAGACCCCTTTGACGGGGGAATGCCCAACACCATTTATCTGGACGATTATACACGTTTTCCTACCTTTCAGGAAACTTTGGTGGAGGTCTTTAATTACGCTGGGTACAGAAACAATGGTAAGGGCAGTGACTATATACGGATTGCGCAGGACTTTGAGAAGTATACCGAAGAGGCCAATAGTTATCCGGCCATTGTGTTGTTCGATGGGGTGTACATTCCCGACCATGAAAAAATAAAGGACTTTGATGCACGCAAAATTGAATCCATCAGCACCGTCCCCGACCAGTTTGTGATGGCGGGAAAGAATTTTCAGGGAATCATGTCGGTCAATACCATAGAAGGCGATTATTTTGAAAATTACACCCCTGAATATGGTATCAATGTTCCCATCAAAAAGCCCTTGCCGCAAAAAAGCTATTTTGAACAACGTTATGGAGCCAAAGAAATCGACCAAGACAACATTCCTGACTACAGACGTATTCTCTTATGGGAACCACAGGTGGAGATTTCTGATGAGGATCTGCAGTTTGAGTTTTATACCTCTGACCTAACAGGTGAATTTGAAGTGGTCTTGGATGGATTTACATTTTATGGAAAACCAATTTCGTTGCAGGAGTCAATTTGGGTTACCAACACCATCGATAAGTAAATGATCATGCAGGGACATAAGGATGAATATTCAATTTTATAACAATAATTTGATGACGTATAGATTATATTTATTTTACTTAAGTGCAATTTTCAGTATTTGCTCTTGTGCAAATCTCCAAAATGATGCGAAAGCTCAAATGAGTTTTCCTGATAATGAAATTGGCAGATTCGCAGCAGCTTGGTTTGAATCTGTAAATTCTGGAGAAACAGGAACACTGGAAAATTATGGAATTTTCAAAGATGGATGGGATGCTTATCATGCATCTATGATAGCATTGGCACAAAAGAATGAAGGCTTAACCCCTTACTTGGTATCCTATTTCACCGATCAAACCATTGAGATTTATGCCAAAGAGAATTTGGGAGGCTATGTTCGAGTTGTTTTGAGCTATGATGCAGACCAGAATTCCATATATACCATGTCGATCAAAAAATCGTTTGAAGCCAAAGATTATCCTTTACAGTATGGTTTGGAGGAAAAGCATGTGATAGCATTGGTGGAAAAAATAGCTGAGGAATTAAAGTCCAACTATGTATATAAAAATGATGGTAAAAAAATTGCGGATGGTCTTCTTGCTCGCATAGATACTTATAAAAAAATAGCACAAGGCGATTTACTGGCAAGAACCCTAACCAAAGATCTTGTTGAAATTTCAAATGACAAGCACTTACAGGTGATACCACCAAGCCTTGAAAGTGAAGTCAACGCTCGTTTTAGGGCAGAAGACGTTTCAGAGAAGGTAAGCGACCAACCGTCCATAGAGTTAAATTTGCTTGATGGCAATATTGGTTACCTTAAAATAGAGAGGTTTACGGATAATGATTTATTCGCCAGTAAAGCATCAGAAATCCAAAAATCACTTGGCAATGCAAAAGCTATTGTGATTGACCTCAGACAATCGGGTGGAGGGGATGGCAAGGCCGTTTCAAATATGATCGCTTATTTGATCAATGATACGATTGTACTGAACGATGGCCAAAAAATCCTGGCCAAAAATAGTGTTGCAAATAGGGCAAGGCCCATATATATACTGACTAGCAATAGAAGCAAGTCAGCCGCAGAGGCAATGGCCTATTACGCCAAATCCTTTGGTTTTGCCAAAGTGGTGGGAGAACGTACGGCTGGAGCTGGATACTTGGTGGATGTATTTGATTTGCCCCATACATTTTTCTTGGTCAATTCAACAAGAACTTCATTCGATAAAGGGGAAGGGTGGCAAGGTAAAGGGGTTGAACCTGACATGCCTGTAAATGCATCTGAAGCCCTTGAAATCGTTATCAAAGAGGTCAACAACAGGTTTTGAACATTCGTTTATAAATACCACTAAGAGCAGGTCGGACAACGAATAATAAGTGGCGATGGACCACGGTTTGATATAAAGGATAACAGTATTTCTAATTAATAAAAAATAAAGATTTATGAAGGATTTAAAATATTTTTTTAAAAATGTAATCATATTGACAACTACTGTATGCATTGGGGAAATCACATATGGACAATATGTCGGCCAAGTTCGGAGTGAAGCTGTAGGAGGTCAATCCGGCGGTATAGTTAACCAATATTTGATCGGTTCCAATTGGAACAAACAAAAGCAAAATCTAATAGGAGGCATGGAGGTAAATGGAAGCCCTTATGTTTCACCCGATTTTCGGACAGGCATACTCTATTACGGTGATAAGGCCATTGAACGCATTGATTTTCGTTACAATGCATTTAATGAAGAATTGGAAATAAGAGATAGTGATGCTAAGAATGGAATAGGGGCACTGCAAAAGGACAAGAAAATTGCAATCGAAATCGGAAATGATATCCTTTCCTTTAAAACTTTCACGGATAAATCCGGTACTACCATAAATGGGTACTTATTACAAAAATACGATGGAAACACCTATGATTTATTCGAGAGAACTACGGTCAAGTTTACGGAACCTCAAAAGGCACAGAACTCATTTACCAAAGATATCCCGGCCAGGTTTACCAAATTTACGGAGTATTATTTGGGCTATTTTGGTGATGGGAACCTGATTGTTGAAATACCCAATCGCACCAGAAAGTTCTTAAAAATGTTTGATGGTGATCAATCCAAGGAAATTAAAAAGTTTATTAAGTCCAATGATATTAACATTAAGGAGGAAGAGCAATTGCTAATAATACTGAAATTCCTTAATGATACATATGATCAACAGTGATTTTTCAAGTGAGGCACCGTTGAAAACCTGTACTAGGTGGATCCTAAGACACCAGGGGAATTTTCAGGTGATGAAAGGTGAAGATGGGTAAGTAGTGGAATATTCGTGTAAGGCTATTGAACAATGAATTTATGCAGGGCAGAACGGATACTTCAAAAAGCTTTTGGTAAAAAAACCAAACTTAGCAACTTTTGAAATTTCGAGTCCGGCTAAAGTACCTTACTTAGCCATAAATCAAAGAGGGATATCAGGATGAAGTTGAAGCTCTTTCCCAAAATGGGCCATATGGATTCAATGACCGAACCTATTTGATTTACCCTAACCCACGGAAGAATGCTTTACCATTTTTTATTGGGGGTATTGTTAAGATAATTGATGACAGGCCCGGTGTTGGGAACTGATTATATAACATAAATTTTTAATTATGAGAAAGCTGATATTCACACTTTGTATGCTACTCGCTATTTCAGCCAATGCGCAGGAATCGAAAGATAATCTTAAGGAAAAGGAGGCGATTCAAAAATGTATTCTGAATTATATCGAGAATTTTTTTGAGAATAATTTTGATGAAATGAACCGATCCTTACACCCACGATTAGCGAAACGGGGATTAGGTCAAAACGAAATCATGAGTGAGGATTTCCCTCCAGAAAAACTGAAGGAATTAATGGAAACCAAACCTCCGTTCAGTAAGAAAAGACAAAAGAATTCAGTGACCGATATCAAAATCTTTGAAAATATGGCTATGGCTAGCCTTGCGACCGGATACCCGAACTTAAGATGGAAGGAATTCATACATCTGGTAAAAATGGATGGGCAATGGCAGATCATTAATGTGTTTTGGGACTTTGAGGGATAAACAAAACGCATACGGTAATCACATTGAATCTAGAATCCGAACCTATCGGACAAATCCCGTACTATGAAAATAAGACTGACTTTATTCCTCTTCATCGCAATGAATTCTTTATTGCTTACATCATGTAGTAAGAACAAGGTTGAGGACGCGACGACTGTCACTTCAAAAAAAATCGACAGCTTACTTTCCCATTTGCATGAGGAGGGACAGTTCAATGGTGCTTTTTTTTTGGCCAATGATTCTACCATCCTTGCCAAGCGGGTTTATGGCTACGCCAATATACCCCGTAAAGAGGAATTGAAACAAGAGACGATGTTTGAAATAGCTTCGGTTTCCAAAACATTGACGGCTACCTTGATCATGAAACTGGTTCAGGAGGGTGAACTTGGTCTCGATTCAAAATTGATCGATTACTTTCCCGAGATGCCATATCCGGATATTACCGTTGAACATCTCCTTACACACACTTCCGGAATCCCGTTTTATTACGACACTTTGATCAAGGACAAATTGAAAGAGGGACGGACCATCAATACGGACACCATCTATAAACGATATGCCGAACTGAAACCAAAACAAGAGTTTGATACCGGACAAAAGTTCAGCTATAGCAATTCTGGTTATATGCTACTGGCGGGAATCGCTGAAAGGGCTACCAAGCAATCATTCGACGATTTGCTCTACAAGCATATTTTTTCAGCCGCTGGTATGGGTTCCACGAGGCGCGATGTGCTTTTATCCGATATGGAAAATTATGCCGAAGGACATCAATTATCCGTAGAACAGGGGGCATATGTTCCATTGGAAATACATGAGGACAGTCTGAGCATGCTCCATTATTATTTTAAGGACAGTAAGGGACCAGGGGGAATCTATGCAACCATGGATGACCTTTGGAGGTTTAGCCAAGCAATCCGAAATAATGCAATTCTCAATGAAGAATATACCGATTTAATGTTTACACCTGGTACACTCTTGGACGGTTCTGCAACGAAATATGGCAAAGGTTGGCAACTGTCTTCTACCGATGGCTCCCGTTATGTGCATCATCGCGGTGGTTCTGAGGGATTTAACTGTTTCTTCTATATCGCTATTGATGAAGGGTATTCCTATTTTTTGGTATCCAATACAAAGTCATTCTATTTGAGTGAAATACACAAGCAATTTCGAAATATAATAACCGATCAACCAACAGAAAGCATAAAAAAATCTGCATTTGAACGAATTGCACTTAGAATGAACCACATATCTGACGTAGAATTGATGCAGAAAATAGACAGTCTAAGGGCCCGTGCGGATGAATATTATTTTGCACTTCATGAATTCAATGAATTGGCCTGGAAATATTGGCT
The DNA here is from genome assembly GCF_040148835.1 of Allomuricauda sp. NFXS6. Taxonomy (NCBI): domain Bacteria; kingdom Pseudomonadati; phylum Bacteroidota; class Flavobacteriia; order Flavobacteriales; family Flavobacteriaceae; genus Allomuricauda; species Allomuricauda sp. NFXS6. Next base: position 214,716 of record NZ_JAGEMG010000003.1, read on the forward strand.
TGATGGGAATTTTGAAGAAGGGATGAGGGTAATCAAGTTGGCGACTGTTGCTATGCCTGATAATGCGGGAGCTTTTGAAGTTCTGGCGGAAGCGTATATGGAAATGGGACAAAATGAGCTTGCCATTAAGAATTACAATAAAACCATTGACATGCTTAACAATGACTCTGCAAAAAAAGATAAAGATTGGGTCAAGGAGTGGATTACGGATATGCGGAAGATCATACAGGACATAGATGAAAATTCCAATGATTAGCAATCATGTTTAGGGGGTAGTAAGTTAAAGACACAGACTTCTTTGCCATGGATGGATTTCCAATACATATTGATTGCGAACCATCAATACACTTTTAATCAATACAATTAAAATAACGACTATGCATCGAAACAAACTTTTAGGCTATCTAGCTATGTTTTTCCTAATGATTTTCAACTGTTTTGGCCAAAATGAACTGGCCGTCTGGGAATCGGAAGTGGATAGCATCGGTGAGCAGTTTATGGAAACACCAGGTTTTGTCTATTTGGTCTCAAAAGGAGACCATATAATTTCAAAAAAAGCGTATGGTTTGGCCAATTATGAGTTGGATGTGCCTTTAAAAGTGGATTACTGCTTTGCCATCGGTTCCCTGTCCAAACAATTTATTGCCATAAGTGTGTTGAAATTGGTGGAACAAGGTAAGCTTACACTTGATGCTCCCATCCAAAGCTATCTTCCATGGTTCAATGCCAAAGAGAATATCACCATTGAAAGTTTGCTTTCCCATACTAGTGGAATACAGGAATTTTTTCGTAATGGAGATTTTTTGGAAGTCTTCGCCCTTCCGACAAGTAGAAAAAAAATGATTGCATACCTATCCAAGGAAGTGGTCAATGATACCAAGCCCGGTGAAAAATACAACTATAGTAATGCTGGGTATGCGTATTTAACACTGTTGATAGAAGCGGTCACACAAAAGGAAATCGGAACGTATTTGGATGAAACTATTTTTAAGCCACTACAGATGAACAGTACCTATTGGGGAACTCCTGGGATTATAAAAAAGGGTCAAGTATCAGGATACAACATAACCAGGGATGAACACAAGACATTGGAAAAAGAGACCTATTTGTTTGCCAATATTACCTGGGCATTGGGGGCCGGTGCAATTTATTCGACAGCTGCTGATATGAACAGATGGATGACAGGATTGTTTAGTGAAAAATTAATCAGTAAGAACACCTTGGAAATGGCCATTCGACCCTATGAACTAAACGACGGTTCAGAGAGCAATTATGGATTTGGTTTTGAAATTGGAGAGAACGAAAGGCATAAAGTTATTACCCACAGTGGTATGATTGATGGTTTTCAGTCCAATATGATTTACATGCCCTCCAAAAAGATTTTTGGAATTGGTATGAGCAACCGAATCGATTTTGCACCCAGATTTATATATGGGATTAAGAATCTAAAACTGTAACCTTTGGTAAGATTGTGTAAGCAGTACTTTACAAAATAAGTCTATCCAGATAAGGAAAAGCAAGTTCGCACTTTATGGTTTTTGTTGACTGTTGATTGTCCCCTTCCCATTTCTTTGCTCTTGGTGATGAGACCATTGAACGAATTGATTTTGGGAGTTTGGGTTTTCTACAATTGATTATCTATCGTTTTGATTAGACCATGCTTATTGGGCAATTGCTTGTCGAATCCTTAAATGGATTGATGTTAGGATTTGTAAGCTAAATGCTGTGCTTTTTTCTGAAATCCTTAGGACTCATCCCTACTTTTCTTGAAAAGGTATGGTAAAAACTGGAGGTGGAATTGAATCCTGATTCGAACAATATCTGACTGATGTTCTTTTCTCTGTTTGTGGTGCTTTTTAAAAGATTTTTTGCATGATCAAGACGATGGTTGTTGATCCAATCAGAAAAATTGGTTCCAAAATAGGTATTGATGACCTGTGATACGATTCTAGGGCTTTCATTGACAAGTTCTGAAAATTCGAGGATGGTCAATTCAGCTTTTCGAAAGGTTTCATTTTTTATAAGAAATGATTCCATCCTTTCTGCAAAGGATTGGATTTCTGCGCTATCCAGTTCAAGATGTATCTCTTTCTTGTCTTCCTCAATTTTCTTTTCAACTTCAGATATTCCAAGGAATTTGGTGGAGTGATTAAGACTTTTAAATACAACGAGGTTAATCATGACCACAAGGAGAACTATCAGGATATTATAGAGCGGTCCATTTCCTGAAAAAGGTCCTTGTATCGAAAGAATGTTCCTGATCAGGTCAAACAGGAAAAGTATGACTACACCTCCTATAAACTGATTGAGCCAGTTCAATGAAGCATCACTATTGGCATTTGTTTGTTTGACAACGGTATGATAAAGTTTGATTTCCTTTATTGAAAGAGCCAGATAAATCAAGGTTTGAAGAAGGATCAAAGGACCAAAAAAAGAAAAGTCCGAAAGAAATAATAGTAGTGTTGCCACTAAAAAGGGGCTAAAAAATAACCAATAGCATGTGCGGTTTGATTGCCCTTTGTTTATGATGTTATGAACATAGAGCCATATCAATGGGCCATATAGAAATCCAAGGGTATCATTGAGTGCCAAAATTCGTAGGTCCAGATTAGACTCTAAGAAATTTAAGGTCATATGGATGGCAAGAATTAGCAGGGTCAATCCAAGAATAACGTTGACACTGGCTTTGCCCCGTTTGGTTACAAACAGTAATAGCGCAATCGAAATTCCTTGAAAAATCAATACAGTATGGAGTATTTCTGAAATACCGAATCCCAATGGAATATTTGTTTTGGTTAAACTATAGAATATTTAGGTAATATCGAAAGTAAACTTCATGGTCTTCCAAATATTTATTCCCAAATGACGATGTTGTAAGTTTCAGAAATCAAAAAAATGGTTATTTGTAAAAAAAAGAAGATGATTCGAATACTTAAAGTCATAGGATTGGTATTGATTGCAATCCTCACGTTAATCGTTTTGCTGTCTGTAATTTCAATAGTGCTAGCTACTAATCAAGATGCATTGACAAAACAGGTGAACAATAAAAAATTGGCAAAGGTTATGCTAACCAATGTAAATGTTTTGAAAATGGAGTACTCTTCCGATTTAGCAGCTTCCAAGCCCAAACCAGATTCAGGAATGACATATTTAACTTCTGATTTTTTAGGAATCCTTGAAAATCAAACCATTTATATTAGCGATGGTGTCATCACGGGGATCACACCAGACTCACTGACAGAATATGATGGGTATGAAGTGATGGATATGGAAGGATTGTACGCGATGCCGGGATTAATAGAAATGCATACACACATTTTGGACCAAGCAGACCTTACGCAATATTTATCATATGGAGTAACAACGGTAAGAAATATGATGGGCTTTCCTATGCATTTACGTTTCAAGGAACAGCTTCAGAAAGAAAATCTCTTGGGAAGCAGAATGATAACTGCAAGTCCTACTTTAAATGCTGGAAACAATAAAGGTCCTTTTCATAAAAAGGTGGGCAATGTCGATGAGACTAAACAAATGGTCGGCAATTATGTCGCTAAGGGATATGATTTTATTAAGGTTTATAATGGGTTGAGTGAAGAACAATTTCAAGCAATTATGGAAACAGCGGATAGTATGGAGGTTGCGGTGGCAGGTCATCCGGTAAACAGTGTGCCAAGGTTTGAATTCTTAAACTCTGGTGTTAAAAGCTTTGAACATATCGAAGAGGTTTTTAACACCTATATGAAGCGTAAAATTAATGATTCATTGGCGGTACAAATTGCAAATGAATTTAAAGAAGCCAATATGCCTATTTGTATTACACTATCCGCTTACCATCAGTTGCAAAGAACAGCGACTGAGGGTGAAGCTTTTCTAGATTCCATTCCAGAAAAAAACATCGCTCCAATGAGTCGTTTTATAGGTAAGCGTCAAACTTCTGGCTATTTGGATTTAGAAACAAAGTATGTCGATGGAATCAGCAAGAAAGATGCTTATTTAAGTAAGCTGACCAAAATATTTTATAATCAAGGTGTGGTATTGCTTTTGGGGACGGACAGTGGGCCCAATTTGACCATTGCAGGGTCCACTCTCCACGAAGAGATTGCACTCTGGAAGGAAGCTGGGGTGCCTAATCATTCAATAATTAAGGCGGGCACCATCAATGCCGCCGAAGTGCTAGGAATGTCCGACACCATTGGAAGGGTCAAAGAAGGTTTTACTGCAGATATATTGTTTCTGGAGTCAAACCCACTGGAGAACATTGAAACCCTTCGCAATCCAAAAGGTATGATATTCCGGAACAAATTTTATGCAGAAGAGGATATTGTCACTATGAGGGAATCTGCGCAAAAAAAGAGTGGCTGGTTTGTCACCATGGGGAATTTTTTGGAACACTTGATTTCCAAATAACTTTGAACATCAGGTTTTATTGGTGTTTATTCATGATTCGGGACTTTTTGCAATAAAAAGTTAAATAATTTTAGAAAAACCGAACCTTAATCTTTAAGTAGAAGCTAAAGGTTAAGTTCCCTTGAATGCGCAATTGAAACTAAGCACCTTTAGTAGCGGTAGATCAATGTCACTATATTTATTTTAACTGTTAATTACTAGTATTGACAATGAAGGCGAGTGTCAAAGGAAGGATAACTAGCTGATGGCGGAAAATCTCAGATCAATCAGGAAGACAATGAGAATGGATAAAAATATTTCAGGATTCAATTATAAGCAAGATGGGACAAGAATCCGAATGGTAAAGGGTATGAAAATTAATCATATCACAAGGCACATTTCAATTGATGAAAAAGCAACTGCAATCTCCCTTGTTGCCCTAGTTATATGCAGTACTGAATTACGGACGCAACGGCTAAAAAAATCTATTGAGGCCAATACTATTGGGCTGCAATTTGGTTTAAACAAGTTTAAGGATTTCAAAGTTAACGCTGTGCTTCTGGAATAGCTATTGCTCCATTCGAAACAATAATTCAATTATAAATTAAAATGAAGATGTTCAAACCGACTATTTTTCCAAATTGCTATTCCAAGGCAGTTGTATTTGTACTAATTCTGCTAATTGCGAACGTAGCGTTTGCATTTTCTGAAGATAAATATCAGGCCAATTATCAAATACATTTTTCGGAAGAAAGCAGAAATATGGCTACTGTCAGTGCAACTCTTGTCTTACATGAGAATGTCGTCAAGATGGTTTCATGGGGTCACCCATGGCTAACACATGGATGGGCGACCTTTGTCGACACATTGGAAATAACCGATGAAGCAGGAAAGCCATTGGAATATGAATTAGTTGAAAAAGAGGGGTGGGGTAAATGGAAGGTAAATGCCAAAAATGGTACCACAATCCGTCTAAGTTACAATGTTCATTTCAATCATTCGGATTATGACTGGACTGAGGCAGGGGGTATCGACTCACGGCCTGAGGTTACGGACAGAGCACATTTTCTGGTTACCAAAGCATTGTTTGTTTATTCGCCAGGCGTTAAAGACGCCAAAGTTACTTTTAATATCCCCAAAACATGGAAAATAGGAACCAATTGGGAAGAAAACGGCACTAATTCCTATTATGTGGACTCTTGGATAAACCTTGTTAATAACAGCCTGGTAGTCGGAGATTTTTATCACGTAAGGATTCCATATGATAATATGAATTTGATTATGGCCATTGATAAAGTGTTGGAGGAGCATAGCGATTCATTTGTGGATTTGTTGAAACTTCAGCTTGTTGAATTTAATCGAATTTTTGGTGGTAGTGATAAAAGAAATTACATGGTTTCCATCCGGGAGGCGGATGTCGACGACGGCGAAGCATTTCATGATAGTTTCAACCAGGTCATTACCGCTAACAGAATCGATGATCGGTTTATTGTTTGGGGCAATACCATGGCTCATGAATTATTCCATTATTGGAATGGAAATTTCTTTCTGGTCGGAGAAGATCCCGAATCCCTTTATTGGTTCACTGAGGGTTTCACTGAATATTATGCAAGCCTGTCCTTGCTCCGAACCGGAATGATAGATGAAGAACTTTATCTCAAAAAGTTAGAGAAATATATCTCGCGATATATAGTCGCAAAGAGCATGTGGCCTGTGGAAAGCACAAGTTTGGTTAATGCGGGGAAGGAAAAACATAAAAACTGGTTGTTGCTTTATGGTGGAGGTGCAACCATAGCACTAATTCTTGATTTTGAAATAAGGAAAGCAACGGAAAATCGGAAAAATCTGGATGATGTCATGTTTGAACTAAAAAATAGATTTGGGGAAAGGGGATTAAAAATCACTACAAAAGATGTCGAGAATATGGTATCGGAGATCAGCGGTGAAGATTATCATCTCTTTTTTGATAAATATATCTATGGTACAGAGAAGATTGATGTTGAGTCGTATTTGAAAGAAAGCGGGTTGATTATGGACAGTTTTGCAGATGCCGTTTATTTATCCAAGGAAATGGATGCTAAGCCATTACTTAATAGAAGTTATGGAAAAAGACCCTAGCAAGGCTTAGTTTCTTTAAATAGGAGAGGTAACTTGGTCTGGTAATTTGACCAAATATAGGGTATGGCCCATTTCTATAGCTGGCTTCTAATTTTCAGTTCCAATGAAAAAATTCACATCATTTCAAATAGAGTGGGATAGGGTGTTCCACCTCAAAAAAACACGAATAGTACAGCATTCTTCCTGAAATTAACATCACATTAGATCCAATAAGATGTTTTTCAAAATCAATGGCCGTTCTTCAGAAATTGATGTTGAAGAATTGTCCCAAACATCATATAACTTGGTTTTTCTGAAGCATAAGAAACCTTAAGTGTCGCGATTACTGAAACAAATGATGTGTCCCCCCAAAAAAAAATCCTGTTCCCAGCAATTTTCCTGTTTGTGTATCCTTACCCTTGGTTTAAATGAATGATAGCTCCATATTTTTTATAACCATTTTTACTTTCAGTCATTGGTTATTTGCTGAATTATTTCCATCATTTCCGTCATCCATTCTTTAACCCATTTTTTATCTTTTTTGGTTGGGTCTGAGTTCAGCATGCTTATTTACACACCAAATAAAAAGCGAGCAGCTGTTTTTTATGCCAACCCACGTTTTAAAACCATGTACAACACTTTAAAAAGGGCAGCACACGACAAGAAATTGCAACTTTCTTGAAAAACCCCTCTCAATTTGAAATCCAGATTAAGTCAGGATTACAGCTATCGAAATGGATATATCATCGTTTATGGTATATCAATGTTTGTTTGGTTGAATTTACCCTTAAGAACGACAATTATCGCTACAATGAAATAAACAGCACACACGCTAAGATACGGACCGCCCAATTCTATGGGGAAAGACCATTGTGTTAACAGTTCTGGGGTTATCGGAACTTTACTTTCCCAAGGCATAAAACTGACTATGGAGAGCGAAGCATTGGAAATAGCATGAAATCCAACTGCAAAAATCAAACTGCCTCCAGATTTGTTATAAAGCCAGTTAAAGATAAAGGTCCAGGGGAGCGCAAAGGCAAGTATGTAGATAAAAGGAACATTATGTATACCCTGTCCAAGCCAATAGGTTGGCAAATGCCATAACAAATGTACTATAGCCAGTATAAATGATGCTAAAACCGGTGGAAAATGTCTTTGAAGCCTTGGTAGTGCGAACCCTCTCCAACCCAGTTCTTCTCCTAAACCTGCAATCAGAATCGAAGGGATAATAGCCCCTAACCAATAGGAACTGTTTAAAATGGAGGCCTTTATTTCACCATCATAAAACAATTGCCATAGGGAACGGCCGGTAAAATGTATGGAGGCCGGAAGAAATAACAACAGTATCCACCAATACCATTTGATTTTAACCCGTTTAAACCTGCCCAGTAATTGTAATACCCCCTTTTTTCCAAAGAAATATGCACTTAGGATTATGGAGGTGATCGATGGGGACCAAATACCTAATAGAATGATCGGTAGTACGTCGGTTTTATGACCAATGAAAAAAAGAAACCATGATATTCCGTAAGTAAATAAAAAAAATAAAACAAGCTGCTTCTTGGTATTTTGATATGCTGTGTCCATAGGCTGTAATTGAGTGCTAATAATCTGAAAGAGGAAGGTTTACCATATGAAGGTAAGCTTAAAGGCATCTAATTTATGGTCCAAATCATTTTGTGGTGTTTCAAATATTGCTAAATAAGAGGCACAATTACATATAATCATTTCAAGTGCACTCTTGCAATTAGGAAAAATCAAAGTCTTGAAGACAAAATCATACTCGCTGTTGACGGCTGGGCATCTATTGATTTATTTTTTAAAATATATATCCAATAGCTCATAAACGCTTGACGCTTTAATGCATATTATTGTTTTTATTCAGAATTATGTTCTCTATAGCGTTCAATGAGGGATCTTTGCCATCTATATAGCCTTGGAACGTTATCGGAGCGTATATGTCTGGGGCAATGTAATTTCGTTTATCCCAAGAATTGCTTTTTTGCCAGTAGGCATCAGAAATACTTACGTTGATCCCACTATTGGGCAAGGTGATAAAATTGGTCTCCCCGATAAAGTTGGGCTTGGATCCAGTTGGCTCCCCAATAAACCTTGTATCGGTCCAGCTTTCTAATTCCGTTGCTAGATTCATGGCAGCGGAAAAGGTCCTTCTACCGATTATGGTGAATATTCCATTTTCTTTATCCAAGCTTTTATTTGTCAAAATATTTTGAATCAAAGTTTTGTTGTTAAAGGAATTGCCCCCTGGGCAATGACGGATATCTATAATTAGATTTTTTACCTTTTTTTCGGAAATACTATCGAACACTTCATTGTAATACTCTTTGATATTTCGATCAGGGGTGGATAAATTAATATTGATTTTAAGGTACATGGCGTTAAGGTGCTCCAATTTTTGATGCCAAAAGAATTTGTTTTCATTTTTCAGGTATATTGGTTTTTCCTTTAATCTATCCACCAACCTTTCCGTCATGTTCATCGGATTGAAAGTGCCTGGTTCAACAATGATTTCCAAAGATTCGTTGGAGTCGTTTTGAAATGAAAAGACCACTTTTTTATCCTTGTCGATTATCCCAAGGACATATAGCACCTCTGAAATCATAAGGTTGTAATCCAAGCGCTCCTCAAGACCGAATTCATTGTCCACGGGAATTGTCTGGCTAACGGTTTCAACAACTTCATCAATAGGGACATTTTCGATTTTAGTAAGCCTCCAACCTAAGGTCTCCTTATATTTTTCTGTGGTTTCCAAGACATGGAGCCCCTCATCAAAAGCAAATAATTTGAAAGGGAAATAATGAAATTTGAACTGACCGGATAGTGGTGGCCTTATAAAAGTGTGCCCATCTCCTATTTTTTTGGTGATTTTCATTAGTTCGACGAGTATTTCAGCGTCCGAGATTGTTTTAATGGAGCCTATGAGGTTTTTAAAATCGGAGTCCCATTCAGTAGCACTGACCTGTCCAAATACGTCATAATGTTTCCTTTCAAACCGTTCTTTTAAAAAAAGTATATCCTTTTCCCATTTTTTGTTTCTTGAAAGCGTGGAATCTTTTGGGTAGAGGCTTCTAAATGTGTCACTTTTCCTAAATGAATCGAATTCTGGGATTGAAAGAATATCATTGAATGTTAAGCTTTTGGGAGTGTTCAAGCCTTTGTGGAGCCAATAAAGCATTTTTTCTTTATCACCGGTATTTGCGAAGCACATTGATAGTTTTTTGATACATGTGCCATATTTGAAGCCGACTTCAAAACTTTGTAAGTAATTCATGGCGGCATCATCGTACCGCTCTAGTTTATAAAAGCATTCCGCAAGATGATAATAGTATTCCCCATTGGATGGATTACCATTAATGATACGCTGATAGGACAAAGCAGCCTGTTCGTAGTTTTGAGATGCCAATAAGTCTTTAGCTTTCCTGATTTCCTCTACTGACTGTGCGTTGCCGATAGTTATGGATAGGACAAGGACAATTGTTGATATAACCCTTCTATTGCTCATGTAATAAGATTTTTACAGCAATAATGCGGAACATAGGGTTACAAATCGCCCATATTTATAATTAATGACAAATTATTTTGGAGATAGGGACTTTCGATATTGCGACGGGGTTGTGCCTGTTTCTTTTTTAAAGGCTTGGTTAAAACTGTTTTTATTGTTAAAACCACTTTGCAATGCAATGGACAACAAGGTATGGTTCTTGTAGCTTCTCTCGGTAATCAAGACTTTAAACTTCTTTACACGGTAGTGATTGATTAAGTTGGAAAAATTAAAATCGGAATTTTCGTTTATCACTTGGGATAGTTGATGTGGCGAAAGGTGAAGTTGTGAAGCCAATGATTTAAGTGTTATCTCCGGATCTAAATAAGGTTCTTCTTTTTCCAGAAAGTCGATCAGCTTTTCGTAAAGATCCTCGCTTTGCAACTTTTTTAAATTGGATGTTCTGTATTTTTTTTTTAAAACCTTACTGACGGTTATTGGAAGGATATCTGATTGCTTCAAGTTTAGGTATCCAAAAATATAGACTGAAATGGAAATGACGACTCCCAAGATTACATCGGTTGATTGAAACAATTGGGAATTATAAATAATGGTGATTAAAAAAAATACCCAAATAATACCTTGAAGAATTAAGAATCCAAAAATTAATATTCTAAGTAAACTTTTGGCACTGTCCAAAGTGTACGAAAGTAATTGTGTAGAGAGTAAAGAATATACCAATAAATGAGCCAATTTAACTAGCGGTACTATGATATTAGGACTGTTTGCCTTGAGGGTATATTCAGGATGAAATACCTGAGTTGAAATATTTTCTTTGGCTAAAAATGAAAAATATATTAGAACAAAAAGAAAGACTAAAAAAGGAATAAAATGAAAACCAATGCTAATTTTTGGAAGTTTTTTGGAACGTTGATCTGAATTAAATTTCACAAAGAAATACAAAAAAGGTCCGAGGAGAAAAACAACAGCGGAGGAGAATAAATGAAAAAACTGATATTTAAGGCCAAGGTTTTTATAAGCGATCCATGAATCACCAATTAATACAGTTGCAGCTAAAATCAAAAGGGCCAGCCATATATATGGTGGTTTTAGCCTGCTCTTTTGAAAAAAATTGAGCCCCAAAAGAACGCCCTGGGCAATGCCTATTATAAATAAGTAACTAATCAATATTTACCTTCATTTAATTGTAAAATTACTTATTTATAAATTATACAATGAACGTCAACTCCAACGCAATACCTGTATCGATGTTTTGGACCCAATTTCTGCAAAACGACACGAATTAACAAGCGATTTTTTGAAATGCATAAATAGGACTATACCTTACAAATCAAGGGTCCGTTTTTATGGTGTTATTGGGTCTCATCTCGTTAAGCTGGATAGGTTTTAAGTTAGAGAAACAAGCGCGAACACTTGTTTGTTTAAAAGCTAGGGGTTGCTTTGGGATAATCATGGTATACTGAACCCCTGAATGTATTTGCAATCAAATAACTAGCGACGTGGCCCCATATCCGGTAGGTGCTTATGTGGATTAAGGAAGTGGTTTCGTCAGTAAAAGAATGTACCAATGACCCTTTGAGAGCAAGATCAAACTGCGCTTTTCTAACCGTGAATAACCAGCGGACAACCCTTTTATCGAAAGTTTTAATGGCTCATTTAAGGACGAATGCCTGAACGTCAATTGGTTCTTCTCTTTGGAGGATGCCCAGGAAAAGTTCGATATTTGGTAAGCGGACTATAACAACTATAGACCGCACAGCTCGTTGGGAGACATATCTCCCAATGAATACATTGAAATGAATGAAAACAGCCCGGATTCCCTAGTTGAGACCGGCACCTAATTTTGGGAGGAGGTCACTTTAAAAAATTGATGAATTTAGGATTGTTCGATAAAGGGTAAGCCTGTAGGATGTGCATATTTAGATGAACTAGAATTTCTTGAAGTAAATAAAAGCAACGATGAAGCTCAATGAGAAAATGCTACAATTGCGTAACATGCAAAAATTATCACAAGAAGAATTATCAGAGATGTCTGGAATTTCAGTGCGGACCATACAGCGGATAGAAAGAGGTGAAGTGACTCCAAGGCCGTATACCATAAGAAAATTAGCAGAGGTGCTACATACGACATTGGATGAGTTTAACACAGAAATGGTCAAAGAGACTGATTCAGGTTTAAGTAGTGATGCAAAGCTCAATAGGTTTTTCATGGCTAACCTTTTAGTCTTGACGTTTCCTATTGTTTTTCTGCTGGTTCCATTTGTAATATGGAAAAATAATGATTGGTCAGCTGAGTCAAGCCTCATTTGTAAAAAGGTATTAAGCTTTCAAGTAATCTGGATATGCTTTACCGCTATCATGGTATTTTTAACTCCTTTGTTCATAAATTTTTTTGATGGCCAATATGTTGTTGGAAAACTATTTCCGACACCAATCTTAGTATATTTTGGTTTAAGTGGAATAGCTGTGTTAGTGGTATTCCAAATAAACAGAAGTATTAAAAACAATTCTTCGAACTGGACTTCGCTAATACCTCTTTTATTCTAATAATGGTAATTGTCACGTAAATGTCGTGTCAATGACAGACCATCTTTTCTCTTCTTTTGTCAGCTTATCATAGGTTTGCCAAAATAATTATGAATGGCCCAAAACGTATTTTAAAAATGGACAAAAGAAATATCTATACGATAATACTTATTGTTGCAGCTGCATTCTTGTCTGCTATTGTAACATTGATAATTGTAGATTCATCAGATACACCTTCATCTTACGATAAGGTTACAATACAGTCTTCATTTCTTAAGGAGAAAAGGGAAATAATTATAAAAAAGCCAAGAAATTATGTTGCAAACAAAAAGTATCCGGTTGTATTCGTACTTGGAGGAAACTCCTTAACATACTCAGTGGTTCATGATTTAAGCTTATTGTCCCGTGTAGGTAATATACCCGATGTTATCGTTGTGGGCGTAACAAACATTGATCAAAAATCAAGGCAAAGAGATTTGACGCCGCCTTTTTTAAAACAAGACTTGGATGACAAAGACTCTTCTCTTGGTGAAGCGGACAATTATCTTGATTTCATTGAAAAGGAGGTTATACGTTTTGTCAAAGAAAATTACAATGTATCCAAAAAAATCGTGATTGGGCATTCAAGGGAGGGATTGCTAGTCATGTATTCCATTATGGCAAGGCCAAAATTATTTGATGCTCGTATTGCGCTAAGTCCTGCACTATGGAGGGAGAATAATGTATTTGTCAAGCAGTTTGGTGAGTTTCTTTCGAAGAATAAACAGGTAGATGGTGATTTGTTTATTAGCATGGGAAAGAAAGAGGTGAACAAAATGAAAAATGCATTCGAATTAACTATTCAAACTTTAAATAGCAACGCACCTGAAACTTTTAAATGGAAATCATTTTATATGCCAAATGCAACACATCAAACCAATCATTATTTGACAGCTGCCATTGGTGTGGACCACATTTTTAATAAGAGATAATTAGCTTAACAAATGGGAAACAAATCGATTATCATCTCGTTGGCTGCGTTTGTCTTTTTTTGTACTCAAAATATCGTTGCCCAACACAAGGAAAAACCATATTATTTAACCTCCAATCCAAAGAATGTTACTTCAGAAAACGGAAAAAAACTGACTGTTGAATCTGGGATGTTTTATGTGCCTGAAAACAGAGGTGTCGATGGCGGGCGAACAATCTCAATTGCTTATTATCGGATAAAATCAAAGTCTAAAGTTTCTGCGAAACCAATTTTTTTGTTAGCAGGAGGACCAGGTGGTTCATATATTGACGCTTTAGCAAAAGAGGAGCTGTTTGATGAGGCAACCTTTTATAGCAGTTTTGCGGATGTAGTTATTTTTGACCAAAGGGGCGCAGGGAATTCAGTGCCAAGTTTAACTTGTAAAGGGGAAAAGATAATACCCATTAATGAGACTTTGTCAAGAGAAAACTTACAGGATGCATTGAGAAAGTTGGCTTTGGAATGTAGAGCATATTGGAAGGCAGAAGGTGTAGATATTTCAGCTTATAATACTGATGAAAGCGCATCAGACATTAACGATTTAAGAAAAGCTTTTGGATATGATAAAATCATCCTCATAGGCGGAAGTTATGGGGCTCATTTGGGACTTCATACGTTAAGAAAATTTCCCGATATCGTTGAACGAGCTATTTTTCATGGTGTTGAAGGTCCAGACCATACTTGGGATATGCCATCACATAAATTAAATGTATTGGAAAGAATTGCACTAAGTGCGGAAAATTCAGATTATTTCAATGGCAAAATTCCAAACAAGGGGTTGATGTACGTGATCAGGCAGGTTATAAAAAGAATTGAAAAGAAACCGAAAAAAGTGGTATTAAGAAAAGGGGATCACCAAATCGATGTTTTAGTCGATAAGTTTGCGGCACAAGCTGCACTTATGTACAGGGCCGGAAAAAGAAATAGACCATTGGACTGGCCTAACCTAATTTTGAATATGTATTATGGTGATTATACTATTCCAGCAAAATTTGCTTTGAGTTTGCATAAGGTTTCAGCCCCAAATGCAATGAGTAATGCCATGGATTTTGCTTCAGGGGTTAGCGATGAACGAAGGTCAGAGATAAAAAATGATAAAGCAATTCATATTCTGGGTGACATTAATTACGGATATACGATGCGAGAGGGTATTTGGAATGAAAAAGACCTGGGAACCAACTTTAGAAAAAACGTCCAATCGGAAGTTCCAGTTTTATTGGTTCATGGTACTTGGGATATAGCAACGCCCATTGAAAATGCACATGAAGTCTTAATGGGTTTAAAAAATGGCCATTTAATTGAAGTTGTAGAAGGTACACATAATGCTTTATATGAGTTATATGAATATAACTCTTCCTTCCCAAGTTTGGTAGTTGATTTTATTTCAGGAAACAAAAATGTTTTTCCAGCTAAACTGACATTGCCACCAATTGAATATCCGGTAAAAGTCTCACCATCCCAAGAAACATTATGGGATGCATGTATTTCAGGAAATCTTCAAAAGGCTGAAAATGCAATTGCAAAGGGTGCTGATGTTAATGCATTGGATACCAGAAAAAATAATTCGGGCCGTTGTCCTTTACATTGGGCTGCATTTTATGGGCATAAAGCTATAGTTGGGCTTTTATTGGATAATGGAGCTCAAATCAATGAACAAAACAAAACTGGATATACTCCGATTCATCATGCAGTTGAAAATAATAAAAAAGCTGTAGTTGATTTTCTCAAAGAAGAAGGAGCAGATTTTAAAATATCAAATGTAAAGGGATATAAACCAATTGACACGGCAATCCTGAAGGGGTTTCATGATATTATTGATATTTTGAAGTAAGTCCATGAACAAGAAGGATGGCTTTCTGGAAGAGCTGCTGGGTAGAAGACCCCTTGATATCGCACCGATTCTCAACAAGTCTATGGTCAAGAAGCAGAGATGTAAAAAGGAGGCCCTTGGACTTTATGTCCAAGGGTTTTTTGCATAGGGTGGATGGACTTTTTTTTCTAGGATCATAGATATCAATTGAAACTAGTTAGTTGTACACAAGTGGCGGTTAATCCAATGGATACCTTATTTTGTTACAAATAAACAATTAAATTACCCTTACTTTGTTACAAATATTAGAATAAATTACCCTTACTTTGTTACATATATTTAAAATATGAATTTTAAAAGACATATAATTTCCTATTTGGAGAACTGGAAAATCGCCAAGAATAGGAAGCCTTTAATACTAAGAGGTGCCCGACAGGTTGGAAAAACTACCCTGGTTGGAGAATTTGCCAATAATTATGGACATTATATCTACCTGAATCTTGAAAAATCGGCTGACAGGGAATTTTTTGAGAGATATGATGAAGTCGGAACACTTGTGGAGGCCTTGTTTCTGTCCAATAATATAAGTTCAAAGGGTCAAGGGGATACATTGCTCTTTATCGATGAGATACAGGAGTTGCCCAAAGCCATTCAGTCGCTACGTTACTTCTATGAAGAAGTACCTGAATTGAATGTAATAGCAGCTGGATCACTATTGGAGTTTGCCATAAAGGATGTGGAGAACTTTCCTGTTGGCCGCATTGAGTATTTATACCTATATCCGTTGAATTTTCATGAATACTTAGAGGCGATTGGTCACCATACGGCTTTGGAACAGTTGGATTCCCTCCCTGTCAAACCGGTAGCACATAAAATATTGATTGAACTTTTCCATAGGTATGCCATTATTGGGGGAATGCCCGAAATTGTGAGCACAGATATAGAGAGCAATAATTTGGCCGAGTTGCCCAGGGTCTATGAAAGTATTTGGGGAACCTATAAGAACGATGTGGAAAAGTATACTTCAGGTGAAAGTGAAAGAAGGGTAATCAAGCATATTATGGATACTGCCCACCTATACATTGACCAAAGAATTAAATTTCAAAATTTTGGGAACTCCAATTATCGGTCGAGGGAAGTGGGGGAAGCGATGAGAAACCTGGATGCAGCTAAAATCATACAGTTGGTCTATCCCACAACGGATATTGAACCGCCTATCAAGCCAAATGTCAGTAAATCACCAAGACTTCAGTTTTTGGACACTGGCATTGTAAACTATACCTTGGGAATACAAGCCCAACTTTTGGGTATGGAAGATCTCAGCAATGCATTTAAAGGGGCCATAATACCCCACTTGGTCATACAAGAGGTAATATCATTGAATTCCATTACCAACTCAATACCACATTTCTGGGTTCGTGAGAAAAAGCAGGCTTCTTCAGAAGTGGACCTGGTATATCAGTTTGGTGACAAGGTCATTCCGATAGAAATAAAATCGGGCGCAACAGGCACATTGAAATCCCTTCATCAATTTATGGATAGGGTAGGCCACCCGTATGCCATTAGAATGTACGCAGGAGAATTTAAAATCCAAAATTCAGTAACCCCAAGTGGTACACCTTATCTATTGATGAACCTGCCTTATTATCTGGGGACACAACTCCCGAGTTATATTGATTATTTTGTCCATAATTTTGCCGTGGAATAATGGAAAGCCCTATTGGAAGGGGAAGTCTACAATCGCCGTCTCGAACAAACTATTGAAACAAGCGTTTGCCATTGCAAAATTAGGACTGCCCTATGATGAAAATTATGTGTCGAGATTAAGTTAAAAACCCTTGTTTTTAATGATTTCATTTTTTTAGCAATTAGATATAAATTGTCAGATGTTGAATGGAAAAATAAAGTATCATTTTTTATAGCGAGTGTGCAAAAAACGGTCCAAGTGAACCACTAAAAACGGATATTTTTGAACCACTTAAAAAATCATTTCAGACTAGGCTATAAAAGGGTTTGCAATAAATATTACCATGCTCACTTTAATCCGGTGGAGGTGGTATACTATGTCCGTCCTTTCCACCAGAAGCAGGTATACGATGTCCGGGGTTTCCATTTAAGCTCCGAAATCATTCCAAAAAGATCCTAATATCAATTCAATTTATAAAGTATAATAAATTATACCATATGATTACAATGGGTGTTTAAGTATAATATGATATACTTAAATATTTAATCTAAATGCCTTTTTTAGATTTCGGGACTGTTTTTTGGGAATCCCTGCTTTATCGGAATATTGTTCCCATAGACCCAACGTTTTTCTGATGGTTTCAATATCCTCACTGGCGTTTTTATAGTTTATTTGGTCGGCGACCGTTTGTAGATCCTTTCTAGTGAAGTTGTCACGTTTTCCGGCAATTGTCATTTGATGACCGTTGGTCCATTGACCAGACGGATTATACGCATACGTGACATCATAAGCAGGTGAAAGTTGCCATCTACCAGATCGGTCCATTAGGAATGAAATGTTCTTTGTATGGTCATCTTGATTCCGTGCCAGTACATTGAAGACCATTCTTCTAAAGAGTTGAATGGCTTGCTCTTTTGGAAGTAGAAGTTTCCTCATCACATCTAGAGCGTCTTCATAACCATATATGCCAGGTTTCCGGTAATCGAAATGGCCAAGCGCACAAAGCGTTTGCATGTGTATTTTTTCTCCTTGACCAATTCTATCAAATCGTTTTGTCATAAAGTGGCCCCGTCCATTTTCTTCCAAAAGTTTTGAAGGCATCATTTCAATCCCGCAATCAATGGCCATCAGGTAATAAGCATATTCTATTCTCCCGTACCCTTGAGGGTCACCGAGCT
Source organism: Allomuricauda sp. NFXS6 (assembly GCF_040148835.1). Classification (NCBI taxonomy): domain Bacteria; kingdom Pseudomonadati; phylum Bacteroidota; class Flavobacteriia; order Flavobacteriales; family Flavobacteriaceae; genus Allomuricauda; species Allomuricauda sp. NFXS6. The sequence goes on from NZ_JAGEMG010000003.1 coordinate 232,932, forward strand.
CCTTGTTGGTTATACCGTCAAATTTCAATATGAAATGCTCAAAACCATTAGGTACTTTTGTTTGACCGGAACGCACTTCCTGTGTGGCTTCATTGTAGGCTATGATTGCCTTTGCTCGTTGTCCTCCAGCTGAGGTGCCCACTTTGATCAATTCGTTCATTGCCTCGGTTTCCTGAAGATTCAATGAAATGTTCTCCCTTTCCTGTTGAATCTTTCCCGACAATTCCACCAAACTTGAAATGTTCAATGCCGTCGATTGGTCATAGCCTAATTTTTTAGCTGGTTCGAATTCCAATGCTCCCATGCCCCGGGTGCCGATATAGGTGAGACGGTCCAACGGTGAGAAGTCAGTTTTTTTTATACCGTTCAATTTTAACCATCTATCGATCAGATTGTTTCCAAAGTCATCGGGCAACACATCGGAAATCATTCCAGGAAGACCTTTATAGGTTTGCTCATCCAAAGATGGAAAATTGTAAATCTTAGCCTTCGATCCAGAAATGGGCATATGTATTGGTGATACGTTCAGACCCTTGCTAATAAAACCGGGTTGGAACTCAAATGAACCAAGATTACGATCATCGTCCCAACTCAAGGCTCCGATATTTTCACCCCATAGCGTAACACCGATTACATCTACCATTCTGATATCTTTTCTTTATCAAAATCAGCACCGGACGCACGCTCACGCTCTTTTCCCTTTAATTTGAGCAGTTGAACCGGGCTAATCCCGGGATCAGGCAGGAATTTGTCCAAAGCGGAAAGGTCCCCGAATGCCCTAAGAATTTGAATCAAGGTCAATAATGAGGTATTGTTGCCGGATTCAAAGTTTTTTATGGTTTGAATGTGTAGGCCGGTTATATTCGCTAATTGTTCTTGCGTCATATTTAGATTCAGTCGTCGCTGACGAACCCTTTTCATAAGTTCCTCCAAAATGGATTCATTTGATGATTTAGAAGATATCATTTTAGGTATATTAAATTATACTTAATATAACAAAAATACAAATAAAGTATAATATGCTATATCTTAAAAGTGTGTATTTTGTATTCTGCGTTTATAAATTGTTCCAATCAACGAACTTTCTGGGTATTCGAAAATTCCAGTTTTGATCTTAGCTGCAAAAAACGGTCCAAGTGAACCACTAAAAACGGATATTTTTTAACCACTTAAAAAATCATTTCAGACTACGCCATAAAAGGGTTTGCAATCAATATTACTATGCTCACTTTGATCCGGCGGAGGTGGTATACTATGTCCGTCCTTTCCAATCATAGGAAATTGAAACAAGAAACTCGTTCAAGAGTCAAGGCCAAGGTTTGCGTCAAAAACAAAGATTTATATTGGACTTGACTTTTTCTGAAAGCTCAGTTTCTTTTTCAAGACCTGCATGTCCTGGCTTACTTTTTTCTCAAGTACCCGTGCATAGATCTGGGTTGTGGCCAGTTTGGTATGCCCGAGCATTTTAGAAACTGTCTCAATGGGAACACCATTTGACAGTGTTACGGTCGTTGCAAAGGTGTGGCGAGCCATATGGAAGGTAAGATTCTTTTTGATCTTGCACAGGTCGGCAATCTCCTTTAGGTAGCTGTTCAGTTTTTGGTTGGATATTTTAGGCAATAAAGTACCCGTTGCTTTTGTTCTTGCATGTCCAAGGTATTTATTTACAAGAGAAAGCGGGACATCCAATAAGGGGAGTTCATAGGGAACTCCGTTTTTGTTTCGTTTTGCGGTTATCCATTTATTCCCATCAATCCCGATGACAAGATTTTTATGGGTCAGTTGTACGATGTCTCCATAGGGAATACCTGTATAGCAACTAAAAAGAAATAGGTCTTTTACAATTTCAAGGCGCTCGCATGCTATTTCTAAATGAACAATGCTCTTAAGTTCTTCCTCGGTCAGAAATTCCCTCTGCCTTTTTTCCATTTTAGGGGTAAATTTTTTAAATGGGTCGTCTTTCAACCAATCCAGTTCAACTGCCAACTTTATTTGTTTTCTGAAACGTTGGATATGTTTCATCACAGCATTGTTGGCAATGGACTTTCTGTAATGTTTCTTTGGGTCATAAGCGCGAAGGAAGCTCTCCAATCGCAAAAGGAAAGGGTAATCAAGTTCGTGCAACGGATAATCATTTTTATTGTATTGTTTTTTGATGAACTCAAGGACATACCTTTGATTGGTCCTGTAATGGCAAAGGGTTTTGGGAGCCAATTTTTCCTTGTTGGTCTCATTGTGGAAATCAAAGACCTCGCTCAAATAACGTACCTTTTGGTTCTCACCGAGATAATGGGATTTTATCTTTTCCACGGTAACGAGACCGTGGGCTGCCTTTAGTTCCCGGTACAGTTGGAAAATTTCCATTCTGACCTCCTCCAGGTATTCGTTCAAGTATCTGGCGGATGCTTTGGTGCCCTTGGCACGTTGTTTTTTTGAGTCCCAACTGTTGACATTCAGTTTTTTCTTCAGGCTGATGTTGGCCTTTTTGCCGTTAAGACTGATTCTGGCGTAAAGATTTGCTTCATTATTGGCATTTGCTCGTTGGGCGTATTGCCAAATTAGGATGGAAAATGTGTTGGTCGATCTCATAGAGAAAGGTTTTTGGTTAAACAATCTGCTACGAAAGTCAAATCAACCATACAGTCAAATCGTCCGATTTTCAATGCCAAAATTTCATGTTGACGAATTGAAAAACCTATGTTGACGATTTGTGAACTCTTTTAAACCATATTATATCAAATTAAATGATATGCCAAAAAATGCAAAATCCTGTAAATCAGTTAGATTACAGGATTTTGATGTCTTATGATTTGTTAAAAAGTGACCTGACTGGGGTCATCCGTTTTTTACGGGTTGTTGTTCTTTCTTTTTGGACATCAGCAAGAACAATAGCCCGCACAACAACCAAGCTGGTAATGTCATAAAGGATAGGAATATGTCAAAGGTGACCGATACAAAGTAGCACAGTCCAAAGCTGATGGCCCAGGCCCAGAATACCGCCCGGTTGAATTTCACGTGCCTTGTTTCGGCATAATCCATAATGATGTTGGCCTTTTTACCGTAAAAATGTTCAAACACGATAATGGCGCCCATGGGTGCCAGAATAAAGCCGTACAGTGCCACAAAATCCAAAAGTTTCATGGCAAAGGCAGGGAACAAGCCTGCCAAGGTGGCCACACTACCGGCAATGATGGTTACCCAAAAGGTAGAGGTCTTGGGAATGATTGCCTGGAAGGCCAATCCTGCACGGTAAATGGTGGGATTGGCCGTTGTCCAACCCGCCAAAACCACGGCAATGGCGCCGAATATTCCCAAAGCATTGTAAGCCAATGGACCAGGAGCGACGTTTGGAGCAGTTCCACCGGACAAAGCTGCTTGTGCCTCAGGTGATTTTAGGTACACCGCATAAAGCAAGGCAGCCGCAATCCAAGCCATATAGTGGCCCACGTACATTCCCGCGGCCGTGGTCCAACCGGAACTGGCCTTTTTTGCAAATCGGAACACGGAGAGATCGGACATCCCCACGTGCATGGCGGCATTGGCGAACCAAGACCAGATCATCACATGCCAAAATGTATATTTGATCTGTCCTGGAAAGGGTTCGCCACCTTCGCCCCAGATGTTCCAAAAATCGGAAAAGCTGTTCACGTCAAGCTCGCGCAATGCCACGATTCCACTGGCCAAAAATGCCAGCACAATGATCGGGGACATATAGTTGGCCGCCTTGGAAACGGTCTCATAGCCTTTTGCAGCAATCAAGGAGATGACCGCTCCGATGGCCAATACGATGATCACCCAGGTAATTCCGTTGGGCATGGTATCGGTCAACTTGGGCATTTCCATATTAAAGGGAATCCCTACGGCCGTAGCAGAGACCGTGATCATGGCCCCAGCAAGGAAACAGAACAAAATCCCGTTGGCGAGGTTGTAGCCAATCACCAATTTTTTGCCCACTATTTTTTCCAATTGATAGTACAGGGTAAGCCGATATTTGACGGCAATTTCAGCCGTAAGAAAACGCCAGCTCAAAACCGCCAGAAGGTTCCCCAATAGCAGTCCTATGATCAGATCAAAAGCACTGACACCTGTGGTCAAAAAGAGCGGGCCGATCACAAATTCGGTACCTGCTGCGTGCTCTCCGGCATACATGCCCAAAAAGCTTTTCCAGCTTTTTAATTTGGATTGGGGCACGGGTTCTCTTTCGAATTCGCCACCTGCTATTTCCTCAATCTCTTCATCAATATTATATTGGCTCATCTAGTTAGGTTTGATTGTTAATTTTATGTGCTTAGTTTATTAGATCAAATGCTTGTGCAGGTCCTCGATGTTTTCGCAGCACAATTGGTCCATGATCTGTTGGAGCTGCACTTTTAAAATGGTCATGGTGTGATCACCTCCCTTATGGCCCATGGCCGCGGCTCCGTACATAAAGGAGCGTCCCATAAAGGTGAATTCGGCTCCCCGTGCGAGGGAACGTGCCATATCCGGACCGGAACGCATGCCGCTGTCCATCATGATGGTAATTTGGTCTTTGTATTTTTCCGCAATACGGGTCAATGGCGCAATGGTGGATTCCCCCGCATCCAATTGTCTTCCTCCGTGATTACTTACAATAATCCCATCAAAGCCTAATTTTATGGCCTGTTCGGTATCTTCTTCGGAGGCCACACCTTTCAACACCAATTTGCCTTTCCATTTATCTCGTATGGGTTTGATGCGTTCTTCGTTTAAACGGCCCGAAAAGGTTTTGTCCATAAACTTGCCCAGTTGCTTTAGATTGAGACCTTCCGGGGTGTATGGCTTTAGGGTTTCAAAAGTGGGAATACCGTGTTTTAGCGTTTGAAATGCCCAATTTGGCTTACCTAATATTTGAAGAATGTTGGCCATTGTCATTTTTGGGGGAAGTGCCAAGCCGTTCTTAAAATCCCGAGGTCTGTACCCAAAAGTCGGTACATCACAGAGCAATACCAAAACGGGGCATCCTGCGGCTTCCGCTCGATTCAAAATATCGTTTCTTACCACATCTTCGGCCGGGTTGTACAATTGAAACCAAGCTTTGCCCTCGGTCAGTTCACTGGCCCGTTCGATATCCATGGTGGTCACGGTACTCAAGATAAAGGGCACCTTGTGCTTGTTGGCCGCTTTGGCCAGAATTTCTGGGGAATTGGGCCACATCAGTCCTTGCAATCCCACGGGTGCCACACCAAAAGGGGCATCGTACTCCTCACCAAAGAGGGTGGTTTTTATGGATGCGCCCTTAAAGTCCTTGATGTAGGTGGGCTTTAGGGTAATGTCCCTGATTTCGGAGGTATTTCGTTTTATATTAATGTCTTCATTGCAACCGCCATCCAAATATTCAAAGGCAAATCGAGGTATTCTTTGCTTTGCTTTCTCCCTCAGATCATCAACAGAGGGGTATCGGGTATCGAAACTTAGGGCCATATCAATTGGTAATTAGGGGTCTGTGCTTTTTTAAGGCGTAATTGTTTTTGAGGAACTTTTGGTCCAGTTCCACATCGGAAATGGCAATGGCCGCTCCGAGTGCCGAACCTAAAGAGGCGTCCGTGGTCTTGACCTTCATGTTTTCAAAACCATGGGCCAGCAATTCCACGAATATCTGATTATGGGCAAAGCCGCCATCGATATATAATTGGTCGATCGCATCATTCCCAATAGCTCTTTTGATACGGTCCACTTGCAATTCCACCAATTCCATCATCAATTGATGGTAGGCTTCTTCATAAGAGTCGAAATTCATGGGAGCAGGGGGCTTGGGCGATTCCACATCAAGACTTGTCCATTCAAAGGTATGGGTGAACTTGTCTTTTAGTTTTTGATAGAGCGCCGGATTGAAACCTACCGACTTGTGGTGGTCTTCGGACACATGGAAAAGTTGGGCCAATTCCTTGATTTTTTCGTTGTACTCATTTCCCAAGAACAAACGGGCAGCTTTTACAGGTTCCCCGTTGATGCGCATATAGTTGATGCAATTGGAATTGGTGTCCTCATCGGTCAAAAGCTCCTTGGAAAATGGATTCAGCGCGATGCTCCACGTTCCCGTGGAAAGCAACAGGAATTTTTTGTCAATACTTCGGATGTAGGGCAAAAGTGCCGATGAACTATCGTGGATACCGACGCCGACTTTTATTGGATGCCCCATTAGCTTGGTGTTGATACTGGTTCCCGTGTCCACAATGGAAGGCAATACCTTATGTATTTCCTCTTGGTACACCCAATCGTGGTAATCCTGCTTTTCGTAGTTCCAGAGGGCGGTATGGCAACCAATGCTGGTGTATTCGCTGACCGGAATTCCCGTGAACAGATAGCTCAGATATTGCGGTAGGTGCAAGGAGTGCTTGATTTTGGCAAAAACCTCAGGTTTTTCGTGTTTTAACCAATAGAGCTGGATGCCCGAATTGAGCATGCCCTCTCGTGTGGTGCCCGTTTCCCTGCAAAATGGTATCTCAGGGCCATACTGCCCGTAGAATCTTGAAATGACTTCTTCCGGAATGGGCTTGGTGTAATTGTACAGCGGGGTGACCACCTTGCCCATGTCGTCCAAATGCACAAAGCTGGCACCATAGGAGGAAAAGTTGACAGCTTTTACGTTGTACTCCTTTGATTTTAGGATGTTGTGAAAGGTGCTCTTGATCCAATGTTGAAGCTCGGTCAAGTTTTCCGTGGGATGCCCGTCTTCATCTTCAATGGGTTCCAAATAGGTATAATCGCGATGGACCTCTTTGAAATCCAAATCAAAAAGGAAGAATTTTTTGTTGGTCTTACCAATGTCAAAAACTGCGATTGCCTCTGTTGCCATAGTGTTTGGATTAAAGCCCTGTTGCCGTTGAATGTTTTCCCCTTTCGTCCACCAATGTTTTGCGGATATCCAAGTGCCTGTACGTATCCAGTGGGTGCAAGGCCCCTCCCTTGGAGACCCGGGCACGTTCCAATAAGGGACGAACATCGGTCAGGTAGGCATTTTGTAAAATTTCTTGACAAAAGGCCACATCCTTGTTCTTTTGCGCTTCACGAAGTTCTTTTTGATTCACCAAAAGTGCCTTGGCGTAGGAAGAACGGATGGCCTCAAGGGATTGCATCAGGTCTTCCAAAGGGTCTTTAAGATTGTGACTGGCATCGATCATCCAGGCCGGGTAGGGGTTTTGCGGATTGTTCTCCATACCGTAGACCAGTTCGTTGAAAATAAGGAACAAAGCATATGGCTTGATGCTGCCCACGGTAAGATCATCATCCCCATATTTGCTGTCGTTAAAATGAAAGCCTCCCAGTTTCCCCTTCATCATCAGGGTGGCCACGATCTGTTCTATGTTGGTATTGGGCAAATGGTGCCCCAGATCCACCAAGGTATAGGCTTTTGGACCACATTCGTTGGCCAACATAAAAGAGGTGCCCCAATCTTGGATTACTGTACTGTAAAAATTGGGTTCGTAGGGCTTGTATTCGATTAAGAGTTTCCAATCCTCAGGTAGCGCTGCATAAATCTGCTTTAAACTATCCTGGGTGTTTTTTAATGCCGTTTGGAAATTATGCTGTCCCGGAAAATTGGAACCATCCGCCAACCAAACGGTCAAACTTTTGGAACCCAACTTTTCGCCCAAACGGATCACATCGATATTGTGTTGCACGGCCTGTTGCCTGGCCTTTTGATCGGTGCTGCAAAGCGAACCGAACTTATAGGAATGTTCTTGGTCGGGCTGATCTTGGAAGGTGTTGGAATTCATGGCATCGAACTTGAGATCGAGCCATTTGGTCAACACCTTGATTTTTTGGACATCCTCTGGGACATCCCATGGGATATGGAGCGAGATGGCCCCTGCGGATTGTGTCAAGGCATGGATCAATCCAACATCCTCGATTTTTTGTTCCAAAGTTCCCGGTTCCCCGTGATAGGAGAATCTCCCGAACCTAGTTCCCCCGGCGCCCAAGGCCCAACTGGGAATGGCGACTTGGAAGTCACTTATCTTTTTTAGCAGGCCATCAACATCGTACCCTTGGTTTGTCAAGTTATTGGCCAAAAAATCAAAGCTTTGATTATGCTTGTCAATAGTGCTTTGGTTTTCGGATGTGATCTGTTCTTTATCTAAAATCATAGGGTGTATTAATCTTTAAAAACCGTAGGCCATATGCAGGCTTACGGTAACTTGAATGGTAAATGACTAAACTAAAAACCTATCTTGTAAATGCATTGGCCATGCCACCATCCACATTGATAATGTTTCCAGTACTTTTATCCAAAAGGCCGACAAAGGCGAACACGCCGTTGGCAATATCTTCCGGATATATAATTTCGTTGAGCAGATTCCTTTTGGCATAGTGCGCAGGCAACTCATCTACTGCTATGCCGTAGGCTTTGGCACGGCCTTCGGCCCAATCTCCTTCCCATATCTTGCTCCCTACGATAACGCCATCGGGATTTACTGTGTTCACCCGGATGCCCTTGCCACCCAGTTCCGCTGCCAACAAGCGCACCATATGTTGTTGTGCTGCCTTTGCTGTTCCATAGCCTACATTGTTGGGTCCCGAGACCAATCCATTTTTACTGGCAATACTTATAATGTCTCCGCCAAGGTCTTGTTTTTCCATAATGGCAACACCTTGCTTGTAAAGTTCAAATTGACCTTTTACCAATACATTCTGAAGCAAGTCCCAATCTTTTTCCGTAGTCTCTGCCAAGGGCTTTGAAATGGCCAATCCCGCACTGTGGATTACCAAATCCACCCCGCCAAATTCCAGACAGGCATCCTTGTAAGCTTTGCTTATGGACGCTGAACTGGTCACATCGCAGACCGAATAGCTGGCAACATCCTTAGGATATGTTTCCAAAGCTTCCTGCAATCTATCTTCGGCAATGTCCGTCAATACCACATTGGCCCCTTGCTCGGCAAGTTTATCCGCAATCGCCTTGCCGATGCCACCGCCAGCACCGGTGACCAAAGCCACTTTTCTGGAAAGAGGTTTTTCCTTGGGCATACGTTGCAGTTTGGCTTCTTCCAACAACCAATATTCAATGTCAAAAGCCTCCTGTCTTGGCAGCGAAGTATATTCGGTAATGGCTTCTGCACCGCGCATTACATTAATGGCGTTGATGTAGAACTCACTGGCCACACGGGTGGTCTGCTTGTTTTTGGCAAAACTGAACATACCCACCCCGGGATAAATGATAATGACGGGGTTGGGGTCCCGCATCGCCGGGCTGTTGTCATGTTTGCAGTTTTCGTAATAGGCGTTGTATTCTTTTCTATAGTGTTCAAATGCCGGTTCCAACTTTTGTAGGACCTCGTCCGTATGGGACACATCTTCTTTTGGATCCAATGTCAGTACCAGGGGTTGGATCTTGGTGCGCAAGAAGTGATCGGGACAGGAAGTTCCCATTGGGGCCAATCGTTCCAAGTCGTTACTGTTGATATACTCCATGACCACATCGGCATCGGTAAAATGTCCGATCATGCGGTTTTCGGAAGAACACAGTCCTCTCAACATTGGCATCAACTGTGCAGCCTTTTCCTTGCGTTGGTCAGCAGGTAGCGATTCCACTTTTTGTCCACCAAAAACGTCGCCTTGTGCCTTGATTTTTTTCGCAATGTATTCCGAGGCCATTTCGATGACCTCCAAACTGTTGATGTAGCATTCATAAGAAGTGTCCCCCCAAGTAAACAAGCCGTGGCTCCCCAAGACAATACCTCTAATACCGGGGTTTTCGTTCAAACATTTTTCCAACTGAAGACCTAGGTCAAAGCCCGGTCTTTGCCATGGAACCCAGCCCATGGTGTCGCCCCAAATTTCTTTGGTCACCTTTTCACTGTCCTTGGCTGCTGCCGCGGCAATCAAGGCATCGGGGTGTAAGTGATCAATATGCTTGAAAGGGAGCAATCCGTGCAATGGGGTGTCAATGGATGGGGCTCGACTGTCCAGATCATAGATACAGTGGTTGAAGAGGCCGACCATTCTATCTTCATCGTGCAATCCTTTGTAGACTTTTTTCAGGTTTCTTAGACGTTCTGTGTAAAGTCCTGCAATCCCTGATCGGGTAAGGGTTCCAATATCTCCTCCAGATCCCTTGATCCACATGACTTCAACGTCTTCGTTGGTCAGCGGGTCCTTCTCAATCGTTTTACAACTGGTATTTCCCCCTCCGTAGTTCGTGATCCTAAGATCGGAGCCCAAAATATTGGATCGGTAAAGGAAAAGGGCCACCTGGTCATCGCCAAGTTCCAAGGCCTTTTTTTCGTCCCATAGATAATCCACGTGTTTAAAAGTCTTAATCCCCATCAGGTTATTTTTTTTATTATTGTTATCGGTAAATGTAGTTACCCATTTTCTTTTAAGTGTTCTGCACTGTTAAGTAAACAGTCCGTAAAAGTTAGTAAAATGTTGGGATTGATCGATATAAAGGAGGAATCCAAAGTACCAAAGTACAAACAGATAGTGGATTCCATTTTGGCCGCCATAGAAAATGGCAAGATAAAACTGGACGATAGGCTCCCTTCGGTGAACGAACTGCTGATTGAATTTGATATTTCCAGGGATACCGTGGTCAGGGCATACGATCACTTAAAGAAAAACAAAATTATCGAATCGGTCCCGGGCAAGGGGTATTATGTAAAGAGGGATGAACTTGCCCTGAAGGCCAAGGTTTTTCTGTTGTTCAATAAATTGAGCCCCCACAAAAAAATTATTTACGATGCCTTTGCCCGTGCGTTGGGCGATAGTGCCACCATAGACTTTTTTATCTATGAAAACAATTATCGGCATTTCAAGGAACTGATCTTGGATTCCAAAAAACGTTCCTATACCTATACCCATTATGTAGTAATCAGCCATTTTGAGGAAGGTGGGGACGATGTGCTCAATTTTATCAAAAAAGAAATTCCTCTGGAAAAGTTGATTGTACTGGACAAAAGGCTAGATGGGCTTTCCAATGAGGTGTCTTCCATTTATCAGGATTTTGAAACAGATATTTATTCTGCGCTGGTTGAGTTGAATCCAAAGCTTAGAAAATACAAGCAAATTAAGTTGTTGCTCCCTAAGAAGACTTATCATCCGGGCGAAATAAAAAAAGGCTTTATTAAATTCTGTGGGCAATTTGCCTATGAATTTGGATTTGTTGAAGAGATAGAATCCAGTGAGATCGAAAAGCATACAGCATACATCAACCTAAAAGAAAATGATTTGGTGGTGTTGATCAAGAAAATCAAGCAAACGGATTACGTTTTGGGCAGGGATGTGGGCATTATATCCTACAACGAGACGCCTTTGAAGGAAGTCTTGCTCGATGGTATCACGGTCATCTCCACCGATTTTGAAAACTTAGGAAGAAAAGCAGCAGAGATAATCCTTAAAAACCAACCTATTTATATGGACAATCCGTTCCATGTGATACAAAGAAACTCTTTGTAACCAATTCTTCTTCATAAAAACATAGATCTATACCGTATCAGAACAGTACAGAACGGAATAGTTTCACTCTAACATTGTCTTACCATTGTGTCAAATCGATTGTCATTTTTGGACGATTGATGGTGCTTCAGCCTTGATTTCTCCAAAATCGGGCGGTTCATAAGATTAAGTAACTAAAAACAAACTATGAGGACTAAAGAGACATTATGGTTAGGGGTTCTTTTTATGGCAATTTTTTGTGGATTTGTAGCCAATGCACAGCAGAAAATTAGTTACGGATGCCGAAACGGGTAGGGGGTACCGTTATTGAAGAAGGCACTACAAACGATACAAGTGCCGATTTTGATGGGAACTATGCCATCGAAGTTTCATCAAACGCAGTATTGATGTTCTATTCCAAATCATTGTTGGTTATAAAGATGATCACGCTGATTTGTCAGAACAGATAAGAACAGTTGTTTGAAAGTTATATCTTATACTTGACCTATAAACTAAACAAACAGGGATGGAGAATCACAATCAAAATCGATTCGGTGCTATAAGGAAAATTACAGTCGCACTCTTCCTATTATTTTTTACGATTTCTTTTTGGGCCACGGGCCAGCTTTCCATAGAAAACTTAAAGGTGGACTATATGGAAAAGCCCTTGGGAATCGATATTACCAATCCTAATTTCAGTTGGCAGATGAAGGCCAATGATACCAAAAGGGGCTATGGGCAACAGGCTTATCAAATTATGGTGACCGATGCGGAAGGAGACTTGGTTTGGGATTCCAAACGACAAAACAACACCCAATCCATAGGGGTGAAATACAAGGGAGAAACGCTAGAGGCAAGAACCCGATATACTTGGAAAGTCACGGTTTGGGACGAAAGTGGAAACACTTTCGAGGGGGAGTCTTGGTTTGAGACCGGGCTTATGGAAAGCGACGCCAATGCCGAAGCTTGGAATGATGCCAAGTGGATAGGCGGATCCGATGAGGATATGGTGTTCTATTCCCAGTACCTATCCGTTTACAAATTGGAATATGGGATACAGTTGGATGAAAAATCAAAATCCACCAAAGGGGCATTGGTCTTCGGTGCCAACGACAAACGGTTGATGGATAAGGATTTGAACGTCCAAGGTGTTGAAAATGAACTTGATGAAAGCTTTATTGCGTTTGAATTGGATATCTCGCCCTTGGACGGTTCCGAAAATGGCCTTGCAAAAATGCACGTATATCGCGTAGGATATGATGTCAAGGATACAAAGGAAACACCACTTTTTAGTTTCTCCATCCCAAAATCCTTGATCAATGATGAAAACAAATATGAGCAACACTCCATTTACATAGACTGTAATTTTGGATTGTTTGATATCTTCTTGGATGGCAGAAAAAGGGAGAACAGGATTTCCAAATCTGATATGGAAAATCCTTCACCTTATGTAAGCCAAGGATTTAACCTGAACCCGGTGGGTAGAGGAAACAACTACATCAGTTTCCCGATGGTCGGGGATATTGGATTTTGGGCCAAAAAGGGTCAGAAAATGCTTGTTTCCGAACTAAAAGTGAAGCATTTTCGTGAACCCTCCAATGCTTTGTTCCACGAAAACGTAAAAGATTTCGGTTCGTATTCGGGTGTTTTCAGCGGCGCTTCCAAGTCCGATCGGCTTTCAATTTCCCCTAATGGATACCGTGTTGATGGAGCTGATGACGGGGCCCTTATTTTGGTGGACCCAAGCCAAAATGCAGCTCCCATGTTGCGGTCCGTGTTTGCTTTAGAAAGTAAAGAAGTACAAAAAGCAAGATTGTACGTAACCTCCAGAGGTGTCTATGAAATATACTGTAACGGGGAACGTGTAGGGGACAGCTACTTTTCTCCCGGACTCACCCAGTACAACAAGAACCACATGTACCAAACATATGATCTTACCGATCGGTTAAAGTCAGGTGGTAAGGACAATGTACTTGGTGCTTGGTTGGGTGAAGGCTGGTGGAGCGGCAATATTACCTATAGTGGTGAAAACTGGAACTATTTTGGGGACAGACAGTCTTTATTCGGTCAATTGGTTGTCACCTATACTGATGGAACGGAACAAATTTTGAACACCAATACAACGGATTGGAAGTTGTTCACCGATGGTCCCGTACGTTATGGAAGCTTCTTTCAGGGCGAGGTCTATGATGCCAACAAAGATAGGGCCGTTCAAGATTGGTCCACATCAACCTATGATGATTCTTCTTGGAAATCTGCCAGCGAGGTTCCACTCAAAGGAACCGCTTTTATAGGCGAAGCCTTGGATTATAATGATATGCAATTGGTCGGGCAAATAGGGGAGAACCCATCCATAGTAAAAACTTTGATGCCCAAAGCGGTAAAAGAAGTCAGGCCAGGCGTTTTTGTTTATGATATGGGGCAAAATATGGTAGGGTTTCCGGAAATTGATTTGCCCACTGGAAGACCAGGGGACACCATTACCTTGAGATATGCCGAAGTGACCTATCCAGATTTAGAGGATTCAGGAAACAACGTGGGTATGGTGATGTTGGAAAATATCAGGGCTGCCCTGGCACAGGACATCTACATCAGAAAAGGAGGGGAAGAAACCATAACACCGAGATTTACCTTCCATGGATATAGATATCTGGAGGTAACAGGTGTTGATAAAGCGCTTCCACTTGGCAGCGTAAAAGGAAAAGTCGTCAGTTCCATAAAGGAACTGGCATCCCACTATGAAACCTCGAACGAACTTGTCAATCGTTTTTGGAAAAACATAACCTGGTCCTTGCGGGGCAATTTCCTCTCCATACCCACGGATACCCCGGCCAGGAACGAGCGAATGGGCTGGAGTGGGGACATCAATGTATTTTCAGAGGTATCTACTTATTTGGCTAACGTGGAACCCTTTTTAAGAAGACACTTATTGGCTATGCGCGATATTCAAAGAGAAGATGGCAGGTTTACCGATGTGGCACCCGTTGGTGGTGGATTTGGGGGAACACTCTGGGGGAGTGCCGGTATCGTTATTCCTTGGGAGATGTACCAACAATATGGCGATGTCAAGATCTTGGAGGAACATTACGAAGCCATGCAACGCTATGTTGGATTTTTGGACACTAAAATTGATGAAGAAGCTGGAATTTTGAATGAAGGTCCATTGGGGGATTGGTTGAGCCCCGAAGGCTTTAAAAATGACAACACCTTGTTATGGACGGCCTATCATTTGTACAATTTGGACATCTTGAAGCGGACCGCTTCCATTCTCGGGAAGACAGGTGATGCATCAAACTACGAAGCGCAATATCAGCAAAAAAAGAAATTCTTTAACGCAACCTATGTCAATCAAAATACCGGGAAAACCGTGCATTCCGGGTTTGTAAGTCAAGGGTTTGGGCCACCGCCATCGGAGGAAGACCGACCAAAGAAAGGCGATTTGGTAGATACCCAAGCATCTTATGCCATACCACTGCATCTAAAGGCATTTAATGATGAAAACAAGGGAAAAGCCGTGGATCGATTGGTGGAGAGCATCGTCCGTAGCAATATGGACGAACTTGGGGTAAAAAGACCCGAATATTCCTTGATGACGGGTTTTATAGGAACTGCCTCTTTGAACCATGCACTTTCCGAAAACGGAAGGCATGAAACAGCGTATAAATTGTTGCAGCAAACTACCTATCCGTCCTGGCTTTACCCGGTAATCAATGGAGCAACCACCATTTGGGAACGATTGAATTCCTTTACCATTGAGGATGGGTTTGGGGGCAACAACAGTATGAACTCCTTTAACCACTATTCCTTTGGGGCCGTTGCCGCTTGGATGTACAATTACTCCCTGGGCATACAAAGAGATCCTGATTCCCCTGGGTTCAAACACTTTATTTTGGAGCCGATACCCGACCCTACGGGACAGATGACCTGGGCCAAGGGACATTATGATTCCATGTACGGAAGAATAGCAAGTGAATGGAAGTTGATTGACGGGGGATGGGAATACCGGGTAAGTGTCCCTGCCAATACCACCGCCACCTTAAAGTTGAAAGCCGACTCCATTAAAAAAGTGAAGGAATCCGGAAAGAAACTTAAGGCCGCTAATGGGATCGGGCAACTAAATCAAACGAACGGAAAGGTCTCGATGGAATTGGAATACGGAACTTATGTATTTACGGTACAATGATATCGGTATCGTTCGTTTGAATTGGATCGATCTTTAATTTTTCTGGGGAGACACACCTCGGTTCCAAGAGAAAATCAAATGCTCAGGATGGCACTTAAGGTTGGCAGCAGATTGTTATCAGGGGAGGTGGTACCTTATGATCAAGCAAGCTGAAATACCTGGAGCGACTTTTGCTTTCAAGGAGATGCTGCTGCTGAGCCTATATTTATTTGAAAGTCATACCAAAAGATGAGCACAATGTAATTTTTAAAGTACAAAATAATATACATTAAAATAATTAATTGATTTTACGTATATAATATCATACCTTAAGATTTAGTCTAACCGCTTTTTTTTAACTTTTGGGATTGTTTATTGGGAATACCCGCTCTATCAGCGTAATGTTCCCATTGATTCAATGTGACCTGAATAGCTTCAATACCATCTTTTGCGTTTGTATAACTTATATCATTGGCGATGGATTGAAGATCTTTTCCAGTGAAGTTGTAACGTTTACCGGCAATTGTCATCTGGTGCCCATTGGTCGATTGGCCTGTTGGTTTGTACGCATATGTGACATCATATGCGGGCTTCAGACTCCATTTACCGGATTTATCCATTATGAATGAAATGTTCTTCGTATAATCATCTTGGTTGCGGGCCATGACATTGAAGACCATTCTTCTAAAGAGTTGAACCGCGCTTGCTCTTTGGGGAGTTTAAGTTTCCTTATTATGTCCAAAGCATCCTCATACCGTAAACACCTGCTTTTCGATAATCGAAATGGGTAAGGGTGCAAGGGGTTTGTATATGCAATTTTTCTATACCCTTGTGGATCTCCAAGTTGCTTGTGGGTCACCCTCATCAAATTTGATAATGAAATGCTCAAAGCCCTCAGGTACTATAGTTTGACGGGACTTGTTCTAAAGATAAGTGATGGTTTTTTGACCGCTGTGGCGCTGGATATTTGGCTTCAAGCGAACTCTTATAGCAAATAATTAAAATTCCTTTTTACCAAATTCACTGTCAATGAACCTTGATCTGTTCTTGCTGTTGTTAAAGGTATAGGAGAGGTTGAGGATGATCATATCCACTTCATAGACGTAATTTGTAGTGGTATAAAACCCACCTTCCCTAAAAGTGGTGATTCTTTGCTCATTGGTGTCCAGTAGCCCTAGGTCCATATTCTGCCATTGCAATGTTGCGCTCAGTCGGTCATTGAAAAAGGATTTTCGGAAGCTTAGGTTGGGAGAATAGAACCTGGAATCCTCTCCTTGGGCCGTGTTTCTATCCGAAATATAATTGAAGGTGAACTGAAGTGATGCCGTTTCCGAAAAATCAAAGGTGCTATTGGCGTTAATGGAATATACAAAGGTTTCGGAATCCACGGGTCTTCCATCAAAGGAGCCATCTATTTTGTAGGTATAGAGATTGCCCCCGATAAAGTTGGACCAGTTTTTGGTGGGGCTGATTTGAGCTCCGATTTCCAAGCCCAGGGAGCTGGCCTTGCCCACATTGGTGTAGATACGGTTCAAGATGGTGTCGTTATACACCGTATTGACCCGATTGACGAGGTTCTTGACATCCTGAAAGTAGGCCGTGGCATAAATCGAATTGCCCCCTTTGAAATTTTTGGTCGCTCCCAGTTCGAACAGGTCGATGAACTCAGGCCGTAATCTCGGGTCTCCCTGCTCCAAGGTCTCCGAGTGTTCCCGTTCTGGAAACGGGTTCATTTTAAATGTGGTGGTGCGTTCCACTCTTTTGCTGTAGGCCGCTTTTATTTTGGTATTGTCCTTGAAGGTGTACTGTACCGAAGCGGAGGGGAACAGTCTTACATAGTCGTATACATAGGTAGTGTCAATGGTATTGGTCTTGTCCCTAAGGTCAAATTCCCGATTCATGGCCTCGACCCTTGTTCCCGCTGAATATTCCCATGATCCCTTTTTACCGCTCAATTGTGCATAGCCGGAATGTAGTTTTCTTTTGAGGTCTGCCTCGCTTGAAAATTCTGGCACCAGTTCAAATTGCCCGGTGGCATTGTTCCTTCTTTCATAAACAAAATCGCCCGTATGATCCAACAATCGGTACTGGTAGCCTGTTTCCAATTGCCCGAAGGAAAATGGATTCCACCTATAATCCAGTTGAAAGCGAATTCCGTGCAACGGGTTGTCATTGGTATTGTATTCGTCCTGCAGGATCGTGTTGGTGTCGGGGTACCCGAGATTGCGGTTGGTGGTCGGGCCTCCCAACAAGGTATATTCATAAAGCAATGAAGTGGAAAGATTGGAGGAGTTGTCAAAAGTATGGGCATAGTCCAGGCTTCCCAAGACAAAATCCCCTTTCCTTATTCTCAGATTTTCGTTATAGTATTGCATGGTATACACGCGATCACCGCCCATTGCCGGTGTTATGGCGTGATTATCGTAATAGCGGATGTCCGCCGTCCTGTCCTTACTGCGTTTCCCCGCATAAAAACCAAGGGAATAGGAGTTGGTGCTATCCGGGGCGTAGTCCACCGAAAACCTTCCGCTATAGTTAACTTCGTCAAAACTACGTTCCCCATCGGAAGGAAACCGGGTCAAGGTATCGTCGATGATGGTAAAGGCATCCCCTTCGCGTCGTCCCCCAAGGTCGTTCCTCTGGTAGTTCGCCCCAAGGGAAATGTTCCAATCGCCCTTGATCATATTGTATGTGGCATCAATACCGTACCGTTGGTGGGCCTCTGCATTGTCATAGTTTTCAATGGATGGAAATCCTCCCTTTACATTGATTTGGGCAAATGCTCCGTCAATAGCTCCTTTTTTAGTGATTATGTTGAGAATTCCAGCTTTCCCTTCCGGATCATACTTGGCCGAAGGTGCCGTAATCACCTCGACTTGATCGATGGAATTGGCGGGCAGTTGGTTCAATAAGGTCGATGCCCCTCCCTGCACGGGTTTGCCATTGAGCAGGACCACAAAGCCACTGTTGCCCCGTACATTGATTTCGCCCAGACCGTTTACCGTAACCGAAGGAATGTTCCGTATCACATCCGTGGCATTTCCTCCTTGACTGTTCTGAAAATTGGTCGCATCGAAAATCTGACGGTCAATTTTGTTGATGATGGCCGCCC
This sequence comes from Allomuricauda sp. NFXS6, assembly GCF_040148835.1. Lineage (NCBI taxonomy): Bacteria > Pseudomonadati > Bacteroidota > Flavobacteriia > Flavobacteriales > Flavobacteriaceae > Allomuricauda > Allomuricauda sp. NFXS6. Next base: position 251,600 of record NZ_JAGEMG010000003.1, read on the forward strand.
GTTCTCCCGCAACAATAACTTCGTCCAATTGATTCTCCCCGATGGACAATGCTATGGTGCCAAGGTCCAGGTTCTGGTTCCTGCCCGTGATCTCGATATCGCGGATGGTACTGGTCCGATACCCTATAAAGGAAGCTTCAAGATAATAGGTGCCTTTTTTTACTCCCGCTATGCGAAAACCCCCATCCAAATCCGTGATGACCCCTGTGATGAGTTGTTCCGATGATCGGTCATACAGGGCGGCAGTGGCATATTCCAAGGGGTTCTGACCCGTTGCATCGACAATTTCACCGGTAATCTGAGCGGATGTAACGGTAGTGAACAGGAGCAAAAACAAGTAAAGAGGGCATTTGGGGAACATGGTTTCAGGCAGCTATGATATGTTGCCTCAAAATTAGGTGCTGCAATAGCGCGATTATGGTTCTTTTGAAAAAAGAATGGTATCTATCACATCTTACTTTTCTTGAACTGTAGCGGGGTCACGCCTTCAAACCTTTTAAAATATTTTATAAAATGTGAGCTGTCCTTAAAATTTGAGGCGTATGCTATTTCGCTTATCGAAAGGTCGGTATAGGTAAGTTGTCGTTTTGCTTCTTGGACAATATGCTCTGAAATGACCTTTGATGCCGTCTTGCCGAACTCCTTTTTGCAATGGGTGTTCAGGTTTTGGGAGGTGGTATGCAACAAATCAGCGTAATGGGAGACATCATTTTTGGGACTTTCTTGAAGGAGCTGTTTAAAATTGAATGCCAAGCTCTGTTCCAAATGGGATTTGTTGGGTGCATAGCGCAATAATTTGGACAGCAGGGCCTTAAGGATTCCCTCCACCGTGATTTGGGAACCTTTTGCTTGATCCTTCACCAGTTCGGAAGCCAATTGAAAGAGGGAATTGAGCGATGCATCCACGGGCACTTCAAATGCTCGGTGATTTTCAAGTTGCCTAAATTGATCATTGAGGTGTTTGTCCAATGTCCTGTCCAAAAAGCCATCTTTAAGGATGATGACATACCCTTCGGGCACACTGTCGATTTCCCAATGGTGCACTTCATCCTTTTTGACGATAAAGGCAATGGGAGGTTTGATTTCATAGGAATCTTGATCCATATGGTGAAAACCCGATCCCTTGCTGAAATAAACCAGTTCCAGGTACTTATTGTGCCGGTGCGGTCTGGTGTAGCGCTTGTTCACATCGAAGGGCTCGATTTTGATATCCAGTGCACGGGAAATCTTGTTGTTCACTTTGATCGTTGTACCCATACGTCACTAAAATTAGGGCATATTTGCTGAACGAACGGTCCTAAAGCCCAAATGTTCCATACCCGAATCCGGACTGGTGGCCATACGGGCAGAAATTCTATAGCTGGCACAATAGGAGGCACTGCAGAGGAACGATCCTCCTTTAATCACGCGTTCTTGGGCATAGGCATTGTTCGAATTGAACGCGCTTGCTGCGCCTTTTGGGTTTTGTGTGACCTCTCCATTTGAAGCGAGCTTTTGATAGTAATTGGTGTTGTACCAATCACTGGTCCATTCCCACACGTTGCCGGCCATATCATGAAGACCGAAATCGTTTTTGGGGTAGCTCATGACAGGGGCACTGCGTTCAAAACCATCTTCCATCGTATTTTCCACGGGAAATTCGCCCTCCCAAGAATTGGCACGGGAGCTCAATAGGGAATTGTCATTGCCCCAAAAGAATATGCTCTCGTCTTTTCCGGCACGGGCGGCATATTCCCATTCGGCTTCTGTGGGCAATCTCCGTCCCGCCCATTTACAATAGGCCTGTGCATCCTCATAGGCTATGTGGACCACGGGATGATTTCCCTTTCCCTCGATATCGCTTCCAGGACCGTAGGGATGCCGCCAATTGGCGCCGATCTTCCATTCCCACCATTGGGAGTAATCATAGAGGTTGGGAACGCTGCTCTTTGTTTTTTTGAACACCAAAGATCCGGGCTGCAGAATGGAATCATGGGGTTTTTGGGTACCTTCGGGCAACTGTTTTTTCATTTCTTCCCAATCTATCTCGCGCTCGGCCATGGTAACATAGCCGGTTTCCTTAACAAATTTGGCGAATTGTGCATTGGTCACTTCATGGATATCCATAAAAAAACCATTCACATGTACTTTGTGTGTGGGTTTTTCATGGGACATCGCCATATGGTCATTGGGCAAGGCGCCTTGGTTGAACTCCCCGCCCGGTATCCATACCATTCCTTTGGGAGCTTCACCTGGAGCTTTGCTGGGCTTTGGAGGCTCTATGGTTGTGGAATTGCCAACACTTTCTTTTGATTGGTCCGTTTTGGATTTACAGGATATGGACAGGATCAATAGTAAAAAGCAAAAAGTATAGGTGTGCCGAGCTGTCATTTTGTTTTCGGTTTTTTGAATTTTTTTGTCCGAAGTATTTTGCAAAGGGTCGTGTGGAGTTAAATCTTTACTCCCTGTTTTTTAGATATTCATGATACAGTTTTTGCATCTCTTCCGGTGAAAGCTTCCAATACTCGATCAAAGGATTTTTTTTCACTTTTTCATTGTATTCCTCGATAAATTGTTGATTCAAGGAATCATTGTCCTCATATTTTATCCTGAGTTCCTCCAGTTGTTTATGTAGTTCCTCCTGAACTTCTGCATATTCGGGATCTCCGTAAATATTGTTCAGTTCACTGGGGTCCTTCTGTAAATCATATAATTCCCAGACATCCATATCGTAATAGAAGTGAATCAATTTGTACCGATAGGTGGTAATCCCATAATGGCGTCTCACATCATGTTCCGAAGGGTGCTCGTAATAATGGTAATAATGAGCTTTTCGCCAATCGGAAGGTGTATTCCCCGCTAACACAGGAAGGATACTTTTTCCTTGCATGTCTTCCGGAATTTCGGTTTGTGCAATATCCAAAAAAGTTTCGGCAAAGTCGAGATTGGAGACCAAATCGGTATTGACCGTACCTGGTTTAACAATCCCTGGCCATTTTACCAATAATGGGGTGCGCAAGGATTCCTTGTACATCCATCGTTTATCGAACCAGCCGTGCTCCCCAAGATAAAATCCTTGATCGGAGGTATAAATGATAATTGTGTTTTCGTCTAGACCAGCTTCTTTTAAATAGTCCAATACCTGGCCAACACCTTTGTCCACTCCGGCCACACTGGCAAGGTAATCCCGCATATAGCGCTGGTACTTGAATCGGGTCAGGTCATCGCCTTGGGGGTTATCTTTTTTGAATTTTTTATTTATAGGCCCATAAATGGAGTCCCACTGTTTTTGTTGTTCTTCGGTAAACCCGTTTTGAGGTTGCGCTGTAATCTTGATGTCCTGTTCCATTTTCATGGCTTCCGAAATGGACATATAGTTCAAGGAGGCCACCTCCCTGTTTCCGGAATAGTCATCGAACAAGGTTTCAGGTTCAGGAATCTCAACATTTTCATACATGCCCAATTCATTGGGGCCAGGTTGCCAAGGCCTGTGCGGGGACTTATGACCAAGAAACAGCATAAAAGGTTGCTCTTCGGACTTAACGGAATCCATCCATTGAATCGCCTTATCGGTAATGATTTCGGTGGTATAACCTTCCAATTGATATTGTCCTTCCTCGTTGATAAAGGTAGGATTGTAGTAAGAACCTTGTCCAGGCAAGATGTCCACATAGTCAAAGCCTTTGGATGGGGTGTCTCCTAAATGTAGTTTTCCCAACACCCCTGTTTTATACCCTGCTTGTTGCAGGAGTTCGCCAAAAGTCTGTTGTTTAAAATCAAACTTGGTGCCAATGGTATTGTCGATAAATCCGTTTTGATGACTGTACTTTCCCGTGAGAATGGTTGCTCTTGAGGGGCCGCAGATGGAGTTTGTGACCAGACAATTGTCAAAAAGCATTCCTTCCTCGGCGATCCGATCAATGTTTGGCGTTGGAGCAACCTCTGCCAATCGTCCCCCATAAGCACTTATGGCTTGAAAGGCATGATCGTCACTGATGATGAAAACAATATTGGGCCTTTTTTTGCTTTCTTCTTTTTGCGTTGCTTCTTTTTTGATGTCACCCTTGCAGGAAACCACTAATAGGCACCCAAGAAAGATGTAAAATAGTTTGGTAATTGGTTTGTTCAATTGATGTTTCATTGGTCTTTAATAGTATTTGAAATTGACAAGTGTACGATGCCTTTTAAGTGCTAAAACTAATAAAAGGGCATCTGGGCATGGATTGTTCTTTATTGAAATGTTGCCGCACCTTTAGTTGGATCTGTATGTTGTTTCATTGGGTCTATATCCAATGCGATGCGCATTCACCTGTATGGTCTGTCCCTTTTTGAGAGGGATTGTCCCACCGGAGTATACGGTCCAAGGTTTGGGTACCTCAATGGTTTTTTTGTCCCCATCCCTAAATAACCAATAAAACCCCCAAGTGTGTATTGGCCTGCTGATTGTGGTGTCGGCCGGAGGGCCATCAAATATTCGGTACCCAATGGAGGCACCTTCCGTATCACAACTTAAGGCAACGCCTTCCCTGTTCTTTTTTATTTTTGGGTTTTTGGTCAAAGGAGGTTCATTTTTTCCGTTCCACCAATGTTCCACCACCATTTCCTTTTCGGGAATTTCACTCATATCCCCAACATCTTCCAACCATTCGAACAGTACTTGTTTCAATTCTTCTTTCTTTTTCCGATACGATGGTTCATCTGCCAAATTATGGACTTCATCAGGGTCCTTGGCCGTATAATAAAGCTCCTCTTGGGGTTTCGGGGCCTTGAACCAATCCAATAGATAGGGGTTGGTAATGGTCCCGGCATCCCGCATTTCAATGATCTCTTTCATACTGGCCATTTGTTTTCGATAAGCCAAATCCTGGTATTTGGAAACTTCGGGATGAAAATTGTAAACGTATCTAAATGTGCCGTCACTAACCGAACGGACCCGATCGTATTTATCCGCCATTCTATCCCTGCCGGCAAATACATATCGGTTTTTTTCTTGGCTCTTACTAGGTCCCAAAAAGGCCTTTCCCTGTAAATAACCCGGTATTTCCGCCCCTGCAATGGAGAGCATACTGGGAGCAAAATCAATGGAGCTGATTAGGTCATTGTTCACAGTGCCGGCATTGGTTCCATTTGGGTATTTGACTATGAAGGGAATATGCAACCCCCGTTCCAATACCTCTCGTTTCATCCATGGAAGGTTGCCCCCGTGATCACTGTAGAAAATAACATAACTGCTGTCATAAACGCCGTCCTCTTTCAATTGTGTGATGAGTTCGCCGACATCACTGTCCATTTGTTCAATTCTAGTGTATAAGGCTGCTTTATCGTGCCGCATTTGTGCCGTGTTCTCGTAATACAGCGGCAAAACCATGTCGTCAGGTTGATGGTGTAAGGAATCTGGCGGGGAAATTACTTGGGATTCGTGGGATATGGCAAAATTAAAGACGCTATAAAAGGGCTGTCCCGGTGCTCTATTTTGATAAGAGGCCGCCACACTGCTTTCGTCCCATACCGTTACAGGTTCTTCAAACTGATAATCTTCCTTGGCATTATTGGTGGTATAGTATCCCACTTTTCTCAAATATTCTGGAAATGCCTTCACATTTTTGGGCAATACGGCTGAATGACTGGGAACTCCCTCGGGCATTAAGCTTGGTCTGTTTTTTGTTCGCATATGGGAGGTCCCTATGGATATTTGGTTCATTCCTGTTATTATGGAAGATCTACTGGGCGCACAAACACCTGCTGTGGTATACACTCGGGTAAAACGAACCCCTTCTTGCGCCAAGGCATCAATGTTGGGGGTACGTACCGTAGCATCCCCATAAGCACCAATATAAGGGGATATATCCTCACAAACCACCCATACAATATTGGGTTGGTTTTGGGAAATTACAATAGAGAGTGGGGCAAAGAACATTATGACCAACACGGATAATTTGGTTTTGGTCAAAATAGTCTTACGATATAAAAAAGAGTTCATACCTTGGAGTTGATAGGGTTGCTATAGTATAGAGTAACTCCAAGCCAGGATATAGACAAGGCCTCTGGATTTTTCTTCAAATAGGGGAGTGTACCACTAAAAAATGAAAAGGATAAGACGGTGATTGTGTTTTTGATTTCACACTTGAATTAACATATATTTAAAAAATTTATATATTTGAACACAACTTGTCAAAATATAACTTTATAATTGTGAATATGACAATTGTAATTTTTTAGACGTTACAAGCCACTTCAACTAACTAAACAAACTCAAAGAATGCCTCTTTCAAATAATCAAAAGGGTGATGCATTGGATTTTCAACAGAAGCTGTTGGAACGTTTGCACCGTGGGGATATGGAGGCGCTCGGATGTTTGTACGATATGCATGTGGACCATTTGATGGAATTTGGGCTGCATTATGTAACAGAGGTATCCTGGGTGGAAGATCAGGTTCACGATCTTTTTTTGGATTTGTTCAGAGCAAGGCACAAAGCGCTGCAAATCCAAAACCTTAAGGCTTACCTGTCCACTTCGTTAAAGCGAAGGTTGTTCAAGAGAAATAAATCCAAGGAATTGCTGATCGAAGAAGATAGTTTTAAGCGATTGTTGCATAACGATTCAAACCATATCGAGAATTCTTCGGAGAACAAATGGATAGATGAGGAACAGCTTGAATATTTAAAACTGGCTCTAAAAACTGCTATGGACTCCCTCACGAACCATCAACAGAACGCCCTCCACCTGCGGTTTGTGGAAAATAAATCCTATGGTGAGATTGCAGAACGCATGGAAGTGTCCAAGGCTTCCGCCAGAACCTTGTTGTATCGCAGCTTAAAAATACTTCGCGAAAAGGTGCAATTGCTCCTGTTATAAAAAAATAAAATCTTTTTTGTCTATACACCGCACTTTTCTTTCTCTTATCTATGAAAGGGGATACAATTATGCCCTCGAATATGTAAAAACTTATGGGTTATACTCCAAAAAAAGGTTGGTCAAAAGAAAGAAAAGCCGATCTACGAAATAGAATACTCACCTCTGCCAAAAAGGAGGAAGAACTCCGTCTGCGTCGAAGAAGACGTCAATTTTACGGGGCCGCAGCGGCTTTATTGCCGATTGTATTGACATTGGGGTATTTTTTCAATGCGTCCAAGGCCGAACCCACGATAGATCAGTTTGTTAGGGATATGCCCACGGCCACGCCACAAAACCCGGACAAGGTCACTGTAATTTTAGGGGAAGGGAACCAAGTGGCCTTGGATGAGGATGAGGGACGTGTGGAATATTCGGAAACAGGTTCCAATGTAAGTATGGGTAACGGAAAAAGTATAGAACAACGGCTAGGGGATACCGACAAGCCTACCTTTAATACCGTTATGGTCCCTTATGGAAAAAGAAGTTTCATCAAACTTTCCGATGGCACCAAAGTGTGGATCAATTCAGGGTCCAAGCTCGTGTTTCCCGCAGCTTTTTCAAAAAAGTCAAGGGAGGTCTATTTGGAAGGTGAAGCCATTTTTGAAGTGGCCCATAACAAGGACAGGCCTTTTAGGGTGAAATCCAGCAAGCAAAGTATAGAGGTGTTGGGCACTGTGTTCAATGTATCCCATTATTCCGAAGATGAGGTCATGCAAACTGTCCTTAAATCGGGCAGTATTAGAATTACCTATGAAAACGAAGATGAAGGTTTTTTGATGAAACCGGGAACGCTTTCCAGCTTTAATAAAAAATCCAAAAAAATCAGTACACAAGAAGTCGACCCAGACGATTATTTCTCTTGGAGAGATGGTTTCTTGACCTTGGACAACAGCAGTTTAGGGGAAATAGCTTCCCGTTTATCCAGATATTATAACAAACCCATCTTTTTTGGGGACAATGAACTGGCATATCAAACTTTTTCCGGTCGATTGGATTTATCCGAAGATATGGTCCGAGTGCTCCGGACAATAAAAGAAACCACAGATTTTCAAATTGTAGAAAACAAAGAAAGCATATTGCTCAAATAATAACCAACACAAACAACTACTGCCAATGAAAAATTGAAGAAGAATAAAAAAAGCCAAAGGATGCGCCAACATCCCTTGGCCTGTAATGCGTTCTATCGCAAAGAATTAACGACAAAACTATTAACTGAACAACAAAATTATGAATTATCACACTAGATGTGCGCATTTTTTGGGCATAAATGTGACCAGACACATCATTTTAGACCTAATGAGATCTTTTGCACTTTTCTTAGCTGTCGGATTGACAACGCTTTTTGCGAAGGAAACCAATGCCCAATCCAAAATGACCCTCGACTTACATGAGGTGAAAGTGGAAACCCTATTGGATGAGATCCAAAAGAACAGCGAATACATATTTTTCTATAAAGATGGCACTCTTCCTACCAGTGACCGAATAACGGTAACCAAAAAGGATGCGACCCTTCAAATGATTTTGGAACCCGTACTGGAACGATTCAATTTAGGGTTCAAAGTACAGGATCGTCAAGTAATCATTTTTAAAAAACCACCTCCAGTTCCTTTAAAAGTCAATGATCCATTGGTCCAGGTTTCCGTTTCAGGAACCGTTACGGATCAAGGAGGCATGCCTTTGCCCGGTGCCAGTGTACTGGAAAAAGGAACAACCAATGGTGTGCAGACCGATTTTGATGGAAATTTCGTTATCGAACTATCGGATGAGGATGCGGTATTGGTGATTTCCTATATTGGGTTTGGTTCCAAAGAGATCAATGTGGCAGGGCAAACGACAATCAATGTTGTTTTGCAGGAAAGTGCAGCCGCTTTGGATGAAATTGTAGTGGTTGGATATGGAACCCAAAAGAAGAGTGACTTGACAGGGTCGGTCGCTTCCTTGGGGCAGGATGATATGAATCCAGGAGCCAATGCTTCCGTAGATCAAATGATGCAGGGTAGGGCTGCAGGTGTGCAAATAACCCAATCAAGTTCTGCTCCGGGAGGGGGATTGGCCATTCGTATTAGAGGTTCCAGTTCCTTGAATGCAAGTAACGAGCCTTTATATGTAATCGACGGCTTTCCCATTGACAACAGCCCAAATTTAAGTGGGGGAGGCGCCGCACAGGTAGGGGACAATCAAAGTCCACGAAACCCACTCAACGCATTGAACCCTGCCGATATTCAATCCATTGAAATTTTAAAGGATGCCTCTGCAACGGCCATTTATGGTTCTCGTGGTGCAAACGGTGTAATATTGGTAACTACCAAAAAGGGTGGGGAAGGACGAGTGAACATCACTTATGATGCTTACGCAGGATTGCAGACCGTGGCTAAAAAAATTGACCTTTTGACCACATCTGAATATATTGATGTGATAAATTCGTTATCGGCAGATCAAGGAAACCCGGCAGTATTCTCTTCCGAAGATATCGCCGCAATAGGGGATGGAACAGACTGGCAGAACGAAGTTTTTCGTTCAGCCCCAATAACCAGCCATAATCTATCCGTAAGCGGTGGATCGGAGAAAACATCTTTTTATGCTTCGTTGAATTACTTTGATCAAGAAGGCGTTGTAAAAAACTCGGGTATAACAAGATATACAGGAAGAATCAATCTTGATACCAAAATTGGCGAAAGAGCCCAGTTGGGATTGAACTTTAACACCAGTTTGGTAAAGGACAACAATAATGTGGACGGTATCCAGACCAATGAGAACGCGGGCCCCATATATGCCTCCTTGCTATATGATCCCACAGAGCCTATTTATAATGAAGACGGCACCTTTGCCCAATCGGCAAACCTTACCGTCAACAACCCGGTTACTTTGATCAATGCCATATCCAGTACCAATGAAACCAACAGGACATTTGGGAGTGTATTCCTAAATTACAATTTCACGGATGAGCTATCAGGTAAATTTAATTTTGGTACCGATAGGCAAACATCAAGAAGAGACATCTACAACAATTCAAATACGATATATGGTGCAGCAGCGGGAGGGATCGCCAATATCAATGCACTGGAGAGGTCCAATTATCTTTTTGAATATACAATGACCTATAACAAGCAGTTCAATGAAGATCATGCACTCACATTGCTTGGAGGTACTACGTACCAAAAATTCAGCACCCGTTTTTTCTCGGGAAACATTAGTGGTTTTCCCACGGATGACCTGCTCACCAATAATTTAGGATTGGGAAATACCAATAATGATGAATTGCAAAGTGGTAAGGAAGAGAATACCCTGCTTTCCTATCTAGGTCGTGTCAACTATACGCTTTTCGATAAATTTTTGCTTACGGCTTCCTTGCGTGCAGATGGTTCCTCTCGATTTGGTACCAATAATAAGTGGGGGTATTTCCCTTCCTTTGCTTTTGGTTGGAAATTGGAAGAAGAGGATTTTGTTCCTGAAATGTTCAACCAACTAAAGTTGCGTGCCAGTTGGGGACAGACCGGAAACCAAGAAATTGGAAACTATGCTTCCCAGCTTACTTTTGGCACCGGACCCAACGTGGTGCTGGATGGGTCACTACAGGGATCTGCAATTCCTCAGCGAATTGCCAACCCGGACCTTAAGTGGGAAACTACGGAGCAATTTAATATAGGGATTGATGCATCAATTCACCAGGGTCGTTTTAGCACTACTTTGGATTACTTTGTTAAGAGTTCCAAGGACCTTTTGTTCAACCTGCCGTTGCCCGTAGCTTCAGGATATCCCTCCATCCTTCAGAATGTAGGGGAGGTAAGAAATAGCGGTTTTGAGTTTTTGTTCAACTCCACCAATATATCCACAGACAATTTTTCATGGAAAACATCATTGAATTTCTCGGCCATAAAAAATGAAGTGGTGGATTTGGGCCGTATTGAAAGTATCGTTACCGGAAGTATCCAATCCGTTGGAAATACAGCTGTCATTCAAGAAGGCGAATCACTGGCTTCTTATTATGGGTATGTGGTTACCGGTATTTTTCAGGAAGGAGATGACATTGCAGGCTCTGCACAACCGACCGCACAACCTGGTTTTCCAATTTTTGAGGATCGTAACGGAGATGGAGCGATTACCCCATTGGATCAAACCATTATCGGAAACCCGTTCCCGGATTTCACCTATGGTATTCAAAACTCCATTACTTGGAAAGATTTCCAATTGGACTTCTTTTTTCAAGGGCAGCAAGGGGCCGATTTGATCAATATTAACCTCATAGAATCTTTGTATCCCGCAAACTTTAGGAGAAATAGGATAGCAGAACAAGTTTTGGACCGTTGGACGCCTCAGAATACGAATACCAAATGGCCGTCATCCGTCAACCCCAATGCCTATGGTGGAAGCAAGGTGAATTCCCTTACAGTACAGGATGCATCCTATTTTAGATTGAAGAATGTGATGCTAAGTTATAACGTCCCTGTAAAGAACTTGGACTTTATGAACGCTCTCCGTGTTTACGTGACAGGCCAGAACTTGTTTACCATAACCAACTATGGTGGTTTTGATCCGGAGGCCAATTCATTTGGCAGAAGTAATGTAAGGGTAGACTACAGTAGTTATCCTTTGGCCCGTACTTTCCTTTTGGGACTGACTGCTAATTTTTAAGACTCAAAACATAAAGAAATGAAATTACATAGAATAATAATCATTGCCTTATTGGCAACCGTTTTTACAGCTTGTGAAGATAAGCTCGATGAAGAAGTGTTTTCTGAACTGTCCCCTTCCAATCTCTTGAACAATGAAAAGGGAATGTCATTTTTATTGAACGCTTCTTATACCTATGCGCACAGGAACAATGACGTTCAGGCCTCATGGGGCGCGTATCATATGAGTAGCATGACCGCCGGCGAAACTTGGGGGCTTGGAGGTTCCATTGAAAACCTTTGGGTGGCCGAGATAGATTTTACTTGGGACTCCAACCATGCGCATTTTTTATCAGTTTGGCAGGTGCACTATAACAGTATCCGTGATGCCAATCTTATTCTGGACAATTTGGACAATGAAAACCTTTCGGAAGAGTTTAAACAATTGACCAAGGCGGAAGCTCATTTTTTAAGGGGATGGAATTATGCTGCCCTCTATAATTGGTTTGGGGAACTTCCAATTTACGCATCTTCGGAAGATGAGCTATTGCAACCGAGAGCAACTGTGGAAGCTACACGTTCGTTTATTGAACAGGAACTTACTTTGGCCGTGAATGGTTTGCCCGTTGAAGAGCCACAATTTGGAAGAGCCTCCAAGGGAACGGCTTTAGCCGTACTTTGTAAATTTTACCTGAATACGAAACAATGGCAAAAAGCAGCTGATGCTGCTCAGGATGTCATGGATTTGGGCAAATATGAATTGCTTGAAAATTACGGGGATATTTTTGCATATGATAATGAAGGTAACCCGGAGTTGATTTGGGTGCTCCCAAAGGATGGGGCAACATTGACAGGGACAGGTCAAGGCCTGAACGCACTTACCTTTCCACCTGATTTTCCCGTGCCATTTTCGAACAACTCTGTATTTGCTGCAAGAACGTACCTTTTTGATGACTTCGTGAATTCTTTTGAGGAAACGGATACCCGTAAGGAGCAGATTATTACGGAATGGACCAGTACCAATACTGGAGAACTGGTCACAGGACTTGGAAACGATCAGTCCTTTCCGTATAAATTGCCTTTTGAGCCCAATTCTGTAGGGGCTTGGGCAGGAAACGACCTTCCCGTAATTCGCTATGCGGATATTCTACTTAGTAGGGCGGAGGCCTTGAACGAAATCTCAGGACCGACCCAAGAAGTCATCGATCTTATCAACGAGGTTAGGGAAAGGGCGGAAGCTGCGCCATACACGTTGGCAGGGTTTACCAAAGCGTCACTTCGTGATGCTATTTTGCAAGAGAGGGAATGGGAATTTTATTGGGAAGAAAAAGCCCGTGAAGATCAGATAAGACATGGTGTATTTATTTCCAGGGCCCAGGCTCGAGGCAAAAATGCACAGGATTACCATGTGTTGTTCCCCATTCCCCAAGTGGAGTTGGATGCCAATCCCAGCTTGGAACAAAATCCGGGTTATTAATCTAAAAAACCAAATAATCAATATGTTCAATTTTAAAAAGATAAACAAAATGCTTTGGGTTACTGCAGGATTTCTTGTGGTAACAACGGTCTGCTCCTGTCAGGGAAATCAAAAAGACCAAGAAAAAGATACCGAAGTTGCGCTAAGCGATCAACCTAATTTTGTCATCATTTTTGCCGATGATTTGGGTTATGGGGATTTAAGTTCTTATGGTCACCCGACCATTCGGACGCCATATTTAGATCAAATGGCCCATGAAGGCCAAAAATGGACCAACTTTTATGTGGGGGCCAGTGTTTGTACACCTAGTCGTGCTGCATTAATGACAGGTAGGCTGCCCGTGAGAAACGGTATGGCCAGCAGCGAAGTCCGTGTGCTTTTTCCTGATTCGCACAATGGGTTGCCTCAAACGGAGGTTACCATAGCGGAGCAGATGAAAGCGGCAGGCTACGCAACAGCGGCAATAGGGAAATGGCACTTGGGGCACAAGGAAGAGTTTCTTCCTACCAGTCATGGCTTTGATTCCTATTTCGGAATCCCCTACAGCAACGACATGGACAATTTGGTTCCCTTTAGATCGATGGAAGGGTATTTTGATTTTTGGAAATCCGAAGAGCGAAAGGATATCAATACATTTAATGTTCCTTTGATGAGGGATACGGAAATCGTTGAACGTCCGGCCGATCAGCATACCATTACCAAGAGATATACGGAAGAGGCTGTAAAATTTATTGAAGAGAAAAAAGACGAACCTTTCTTTTTGTATCTGGCGCACAACCTTCCCCATGTGCCCTTGTTCACTTCCAAGGAATTTGAAGGCACCAGCCCAAGAGGTTTATACGGCGATGTCGTGGAAGAGATAGACCATAGTGTTGGGCAAGTACTCGATGCCTTAAAACAAAATGGGCTCGCGGAAAACACCATTGTGGTGTTTACATCCGATAATGGCCCTTGGTTGATTATGAACGAAGAAGGGGGAAGTGCTGGACTGTTGAGAAACGGAAAAGGATCCACCTGGGAAGGGGGCATGCGCGAGCCTTGTATTTTTTGGTCTCCTGGTAGAATAAAACCCGGAATAGTTACCGATTTGGGAACAACAATGGACTTGTTCACTACTTTCAGTAATATGGTAAACGTACCAATTCCTGACGATAGGGTAATGGATGGAGTGGATTTGGCCCCCGTATTATTTGAGGGGCGGAAGAGCCCCAGGAATGATATGTTCTACTATCGCGGAGATAAACTCTACGCTGCGAGGGTAGGGGATTATAAGGCACATTATGTTACGCAAGACCCCTATGGTCCAGATGCTGTGGAGCATGAGACACCTTTACTTTATAACTTGAATGTAGATCCTTCCGAGAAATATGATATATCCAAAGAAAACCCGGAAATCATTGCCAAAATCAATGAGGCGGTAAAAATTCATAATGATAATATGGTAAAAGGTCCAGATCAATTAAAAGATCGTGGCTAATAAGAATCTATCTTGGTTTAGTTAATTATTTGATAGAAATTCAAGGAGAAAAGCACGGTGCAAGCCGTGCTTTTTAATTTTTCATAAATTTTAAAACTTTCAGAGAAATGGATGGTCCTGATATTGTTATCCGCTGCATATTCATGATCTGAACTATCTATCATTTAACTACATGCATTTATTGGCATATCTTTGTGGATAGATAGGGTGTGCCGGATGGTTGAGACCATCCAAAACGGAAAATTTTAGCCATCCAATATTTGGATGTAGAATTTTGAAAGTCAAGTTTTTGTGTTAGTACCGAGGGTGCTCAATTTTATCCAGAGAAGCTGATATACTTTGTCCGGCTTTTCCAACCAGCGCTTACCTACCATATAAAATGAACATAATTGCCTCACAATGGCACTAGAACTAATTGGCTATCTTCTGTTCAATTGTTTTAGAAAAAGGTGTTCCCTTAGTACACTTTTTATTACAATTAACGCTATGACAGCAAGCGAGACAATGCCGGAAATCAAAATGTAATTGTAAAATCCTTCGGTAAACCCGCTCTTGAAATAGGGCAATAGCATTGTAAATCCCAAAATATACACTCCAAAACAAATAGGGGTGATGATGTAATTTGCCTTCAATCTTATGCCATAATATTTTTTCAGATATTCTTGATAAGTCCTATTGTCCAGCGCGATCAGCTGGCTTTCCTTTCGGTAAATGCTGACAAACTCGATGATGACCCTAAAGCCAAGACTGGAAATCATCAACAAAAGGCCCAGCGTAAAATTATTCCAGTCACTGCTGGCGTACTTGATAGCAAAGGCCATCAAAATTATTATGGTTATGGATAGTACTGCTATTGTTGCGAATTGTCCATTGCGTTGTTTCCTGGCCTTTTTAATAATGTTGTCCGGCTTATCGAGGGTCAAGTCGCTATTTTGACTTTTCCAAATTTGGGATAGATCATCGTTTTTCATTTGTGATACATTTTAAAAGTGAATTTCTGATTCTGCTCAATCGGGTTCTCAATGCACCGTGTGCGATTCCCTGCATTTCCGCTATCGCAGCTTGGGGAACTTCCTCCAGTTCTAGCAGTATGATGGCTTTATTGGTCGGGCTGAGTTTATCGATACATTGGTACATTCTTTTGATCTGTGCTTCCCGTTTATCGCTTTTCCCATCGGTTGCACCTGTTTCCAGAACGGCTTCGTTGATCGGGACAAGTTTTTTGGGTTTTCGTAAATCTCCCAAACAGGTGTTTACGGCAATTCTGTAAATCCAAGTGCCAAGAGATGACTCGGACCGGAAAGTCTTTCTATGGTTCCACACCTTGATGAAGGTTTCTTGCTGCCACTCTTGCGCCAAATTTTCGTCCCCTGAGGCATAGCCCAAACATAATCCATAGACCTTATGAGCATGTGAATTATATATTTGTTGGAATTCATTTTCTATGTCCATTCAGTGCACTGCTAGTATTTGTTTGATTTGTTCCATGAACCATTCTGGCTTGTCGAACATGACAAAGTGAGCGGAATTATCGGCAATGATCAAATCATATTTTGCTAAGTTAGCGTATTGGTCCGTATAGGTCTGTTCCACCATTGCTCTTCCATAGGGCTTGTCCGCTGCGATTATTGTTACCGGAACGGAAATATTCTTAAGGTCTTCCCTTACATCTAGTTTGAGATAATCGGTATAGCCGTACACATAGGTTTTTCTATCGGCCAATATCAACCAGTCTTTAATGCTTTCTTGGGTTTCCGCATATAAGCTCATTCCTTGGGCCATACCTTGGGCCATTTGCTCAAATTCGGTCTCGTCCATGGACAATAACCGGTTGTTGAACGGGCTGTCATATGCCAGACTTTCAGGATCAAAATTTGGGATCATGAGCGCACCTGTGGCAGGTAATGCGTCTATCAATATGATTTTGGATATCTTGTTGTTCTCCCTGCTGGCGAGCCAGGTGGCTATTGTGCCACCTAAACTATGCCCGATTACGGTCAGGTTGTTCAGTTGGTTCTTGTGGATGTAATTTTCAATGGATTCATTGACTTTGGGTAGCCAAGGAAATTCAATGGGCGCTTTGCCACCGAAACCGGCAAGTGTAAGAATATGGCACTCATGGTTTTTCTCCAACTGTCCGACTATGGAATCCCAGCTTTCGCCGGGGACCGTAAAGCCGGGAATGAGCAGAACCGGTGTTCCACTGCCCGTAACCTCTATATGAACAGGTTGAGGTTGGTCGATCTGTTGCGCCTGGGTAAGACAAGTAAACAATATTGCCAAGGAAAGAATGGTGTTCTTCATGATTTCTGTATTTGATTTTTGCTTTAGATGCAGAAATCAAAAAATGTTACAAGGGTATTTACAGAAAGAACCATTTAGTCATCCCGATTAGTTTTGATAATCATAACTTTTGAACTATACCCTCAAAGTGGTCAAGATGATAATCCGAAGGAATATTCCATTATAGATGAGCTTATTGATGAAAGTTGGACTGGTTCGGGCACCTTAATGGGGCAGGAAGCAATATTTTCAATGGATTGGCAAAGAGTTTTGGGCAACAAGTTCATAAAACTTGAGTTTCAAAACGAACGAAAAACAAAGGATAATGAGCCTATAGTTTTTAGGGCAACAGCCTTTTACAAATTCGTAAATGACTCGACAGTGGTCGGCAATTGGTTTGACAATAGAGGCATTACCTTTCCCCTAAAAGGTAATATAAGAGAGAATGAACTGACCATAAAATGGGGAGATGATGAAACGGAAAAGGGAAAAACAATTTATTATTTTATAAAAGACAATAATAAGGTTGTTGTTGAAGATTTTGTAATGACCAATGATAAGTATTTTAAATTCGGGAATGCGACCTATTTTACAAAAGATTGATAAGCAATGCTGGTAAAAGAAAAAGCAGTTTAACGACAGTGATTATTAATTATGAAAATAGATAGTTCAAATTTTATCACTATTTTTATCTTTGATTAAACACATCAAAATTGTGTTCAAAAGTTGTTTTTTGCTTTCCGTGTTTTTAACGGGAATGCCCTTAGGATTAAGGTGTTAAAACATTGATAATTAAATACTTATAAATCGAATGTGGTTTCTGCCACCCCGACGAACCACTAAATAGGTGGTATTAAAGCACTGTTAATCGACTGATTGACAGTGCTTTTTGTTTTTGATGCATTCATCTGATATCAAATAAAACCATATAAAAGGTGTAGAGTTCGGTGAATGGTTCGGTACGTTTCTTGTGCATAATTTAGCTTCAGTTTGACGCTGTTTATGGGTGTTTTGCAAACCAGTTTTGTCAAACCCAAAAATTATGTATTATGCGCAATTCCAACACCTTAAAGGTTCTCATCTTCACCAGGGACATTTCCAACAACCCTGAAAAACTGACCATTTATGCCCGTATCACCGTCAATGGAAAACGTGCAGAGATAAGTTTGAAACGTTACGTTTCGGTGAATGAATGGGATGAAAATAAGGGCAGACTCCATGGACTTACCCACAAGGCCCGTTTGTTGAACAGCTATTTGGATGAGGTGTATGGCGAGATTATGGATACCCATAAGCAATTGTTGCGTGAGGACAAGATTATAACCTCACAGGCCATCAAAGCTCGTTATCTAGGACAGGATGAAGAGCACAAGACCCTTATGGAGCTAATCAAATATCATTACGAATCACAAAAGAGTAAGCTTCGCCCGGGAACCATGAAAAACTATTATGGTACAGAAAAATATCTCAAAAGGTTTTTGGAGCATACCCGAAGACTTCAAGACATTAACTTAAAGCGATTGAACTATAAGTTCATTACTGATTTTGAGAACTATTTGATAAATGGGCCTGATCTTCAAAAGGGAAAGAAGTGTACCAATAATGGGGCCATGAAACATTTGGAGCGGTTAAGGAAAATGGTAAACCTTGCCGTGAGGTTGGAATGGTTGGACAAAGACCCGTTTGTAAACTATAAAAAGCATTATAAGAAGAGTGAACGCTCTTTTTTGACCGAAAGGGAACTCAGGCTCATTGAGGAAACAACATTTTCAGGAAGGGGGTATGAGAGGGTCAAGGACACCTTTCTTTTTTCATGTTATACAGGATTGGCCTATGGAGATGTAAAGGCACTGGATATTGATCATATGCGGTTCGGTATAGATGGGAACCTTTGGATCCATACGAAAAGGGAAAAAACTGATGAAGCGGTCAAGGTTCCCTTACTTCCCAAAGCAAAACAAATCTTGGATAAATATAAGAACTGCAATGAAAGATTGATACACGGAAAGTTGTTACCAGTATTGAGCAACCAAAAGACCAACAGTTATTTGAAGGAGATTACAAAGGCTTGTGGAATCTATAAGAATATTTCTTTTCATACTGCCAGGCACACTTTTGCCACAACGGTAACGCTCTCCAATGGTGTTCCAATTGAAACCGTCTCCAAAATGCTCGGCCATACCAAACTGACCACTACCCAAATTTATGCAAGGGTATTGGAAAGGAAAGTTGGTGATGACATGCGAAGATTGGTGGAAAGGATGGAAGGTAAATAAATCATCGTTTTATTGAACTTTAAAATTTTTTGATTCCTTTTTGAATCTGGAGCTTTTTAAAATCGCATAGATATCAGAATATAAATATGCGCCACAAATAGCGATGCCGCAAATACCTTTTCCAAGTTGACCATTTGGAATAAGTAGAGCAGCACACACATAGATAAAACCTACACAAATTGGATACATAAAAATTCTGGTAAATATCTTTTTAATTGTCCATTCGTTTTCTATTGGTTTTTCTTTTAGCCCATATCCTGCAAACTTTTCTGGAAACTTTTCTCTCTCAATTCGTTCAACTGTATCCTTCAATTCTTCAGTCATTATTTTTTTCTCGGTTTTTGCTGCTTTTCTCATAATGAGAAATAGAATAAATGCCACGAATAAAACAAAGACCGCCCCGACCCAACCCTTAGCCAGTCCACTTATGATTATTGGAATAGAAGCAAAAACCAAAACTAGGAACAAGGCTATTTTATCCAAGAGTTTACCGAATGGATTTTTTTCCAATTTAAGTCCTACCAACTTCTTGTCGGAATCAAAATTCAAATGAAATATTGGATACGCTCCACGAAGCCAAAATGAAGAATACCAAAGTAGTATTTCTTTTTCCCTAATTTCTCCAGAGTATCTAATATTGTTCATGAAAAACATATCATTGAAGTGATTTCGAAGGGAGCTTTTCTTTCTATTGAGAACCAGTTTTTCTATGTCATTTTTTTCAATCACCCTAAATCCAATTTCAAATTATTAGTTTCGGTCAATCGTTTATTTGAACTTTTCTTTTTTATTATTCTATTTTGGTAGGGCATTATTGATACAAGGCAACCGACCATAAGTGTCATTTTTACTAAAAAGTTTAAATGCCTCCATATACAGTTCTTCTGTTTCTATTACAACTTTAAGAAGTTCTTCATCCTCACTATTTTCAAAACAATATTTAGCTCTTCCATTTATATATTGATTGTTGGAAGTTATGATTAAAAACCCGTCTTCATCAATATTCCATTTACCTTGTCTGTCTTTTTTATTTAATAACTCACCAACAATTCCTGGCACCATAACTTCATTGTTCTCTTTAAAAACAAGGGCATTTAAAGAGATTTTCTCACCAATATCTTTTCCTTTATAGGCTATATCTTCAATTGTCCAGACACCAACAAATAGATTTGCTGTATTCCTAGAACATGAGGACAACATAAATGAAAAGACACTTATTACAATCAAAAGCTTAGTTACCGATATTTTCTTGGGACTTCTCATCAACCACCTACATATCTACAGTCATCGTTTATTTGAACTTTATTTCTATTACGGCTTGTACTTATTTTCATTCCAAACAGCTTCACGATTAATATATCCCTCGAAAAAAATATCTAAGGAAGTATTATCATTAATCAAATCTTCCAAACTTGGTAATTCATTTTGTTTCAAGAATGAACTATTTCCTGCTTCATTAACAATAGTTAAAGTATCATTTTTGATAGAGACAGTACCCATGAGCTTGGCAGAATCACCATTGTCCTTTCCGAAATATAATTTTGAATTTGTGATATAATATTCGTTGGCTGAAATTGTCTCTGAAATAGGATTAAAATAATAAACGCTTGTATCATCAATATAAAATTCCGTATAAACTTCGTTAATATCTCCCAGATATTCTGGAAACCAATTTCCCTGTATGTTGGAACTATTAGTAGATTGAGAATTACACGAAACTGACTGAGAAATAGCGATAAGACAAACGGCCATTTGTAAAGATTTCTTGAACTTCATATTATCGTTTATTTGAACTTTAATTTATAGAAAAAATTATCTTCTCTTACTTGCAATACTTTATTATTAAATCAGTATTCCTTTTAAAAAAATCGATTGCATCATTTTTAGAATCTGAACCTTTAAAGGACATCAAATATTTTTCATTTCCCTGCTGTGTTACCAATTTAAACGTAAAGGCCTTTTCGTCTGTCCATAAATTTGCAGTCACACTTATCCACCAAGGAATTACTATTTGATTTGTAAAATCATAAACTTTTAGAGCTTTACAATTTCCAATATCGATAAGCTTTTTATAAAACACTCGACTCCCAAATATTAACCCTTGATAAATTGCTCCATTTTCGATTAAGATTACTTTCTTCGAGAACATTAAAGTTCCCAGAAAAATCAATCCTGCGAAACACAAAACCCCAATAACAAGGTCCTTTAGAAAAAGAGGGTTTCGAAATATATCAAGTGAACCAAAAAATAACCAAATCATAAATATTCCAACTAAAGCCTTGGCTCCGCTATTAAGGTAATCATCCAGAATTTTTATGTCGTGTTTCAAAGTGTTATGTAAATCGTTTATTTGAACTTTTATAAACTTAAGGTTTTTGCAAATTGATTTAAACTGTCATTCCCATACCTGAATCACCTGCCTTTTTCTCAAATTATATTTGTCTCCACTTTTTAAAAAATAGAACATTTGATTTTTTTCAGGTAACTGTTTCATGTCTAAGCCCTCTCTAGACCAAAATGCTGTATCATACACAAGCACATAACTTTTCCCTATAACCTCAAAAACATCTCCTTTAACAATAATTGCCGTGCTTTCGTCAATTCCAATTCCCAGCAGTTCAGGTTTCCTTTCAAGTATGGTGAACATATCAAATTGCCGATTTCGGGACAATACATGTTGATCAATTGTGATATTGGAAATAAAACCGAATCCAATTTCATGATCACCCATCATTATTTGATTGTTTTTGGTGTCACCCCTTGCGAGATATGAGCCCTGAATTGTTGCGCCAGCAGAAGACCCTGCAATTACACCCCCTCGGTCAAGCAGTTTCAACATTTCTTTATGTGCCTTTGTGTTTAAATAACTATCTGCTATTCTCCAGTGCCTTCCACCAGTAAAGTAGATTCCAGTGGCTTCTTTTATCGGTTTAACAAATTCATCGGTGTTGGCCACTGAAGGGTCGCTAGTATGTAGGATGGTGAAATTGGGAATACCATATTCATTAAAATTTCTTTCAAGCAATGCTGTATCTATTTGATTATTTATAACAAATGCCGTGGGTATCACCACAATTTTGGCCGAATCCCCACCTGCTAGATTTCGAAATTTGGCCATAATTTCAGTATCACTGATTTCTCCACCTCCAATTGCTATAAGTGTTCCATTTTTATGTCCTGTTGTTATTTTGCCCTCCTGAGCTTCACCGTCTTTCGGAAAAAGAAATATGATGGTAAGTAGTATGCTAAATGCTATTCTAAACATTATTTTTTTGAATTTATTCGACGGCCTTTATTACGTTACTTTTTTATATTCCCGTTAAGTCCAATCGTTAATTTAAACTTTGGTAACGGTCTCTGTTATGAAACGTAGGGCATATTGGATCTGCATAATTGTCCACCGAGACAAAGCTTGTACATAAACCGAAACTTGCGGAAACCACTCATCGCCCTGTGCTTTATACCCATCATTGTTGGTGGTTAGTTTTATCATATTTTCACTTCAAATAGTCTGTCCAAATGTCAATAAATTGCTGTCTGGGTCAAGAATCGAAAATTCCTTTTGTCCCCAGGGTTTGATTTCCAATTTTCCATTTGGGTGAATATCGGTTCGTCTTTCCAATAGTAATTTATAAAATTCGTCAATGTTGTCAGTCCGAATATAAACTTGTCCATAATTTTCTTTCGGGTCAAGTTCTTTAAATTCAAAAAAATGGATTTGGACTTGGTCTTTTTCCATCATCAAATAACCATCGAAATCGGCACTCCCAAATTCCTTAAAACCTAATCGCTTTGAGTAAAATTCCCGCGTAACTTTTTTGTCACGCATCGGTAATTTCGGACTGATATCTACTAGCATATATCAATTTTATGTTCTAAAATCCAATATTTCATCTGTTCAAATCAGTTCAATCGTTTATTTGAACTTTGGTTTAACATTTCATCCAATAGCAAAATTGTCAGAAATATATTTTTGAATGAATTCTTTATCTGATTTGTTTTTCAACACCAACAACTCATTGTTTTTATGAGTTCTATAATTCATTAAGAACTTCGATTTTCCACTTCTTGATGATTCAGAAAATTCAAATCGGTTAGGGTCAAACTTGTCTGTTATCAATTCCTCCTTTTGAACTCTGTCAAGAAATTTAATCTTCCGAGTCATTTTTCCACTTTGTTCATCTATTTCCAACACTGAGTAATATATACTAGCTGCGAATCGATAAAACGTATAACCCATTAATGTCAAGAATTTAGGATAAAATACCACTTTTCGTTGTTTTTTCTTATAAAATTTGGAATGCACCGCATATCAAGTGATCCATTGGCCTTTGTCTTTACTATTTTTTATATACTACCCTATTCCTTGTACGGGACACTATCATATTTGTTGTAGAGCTGTTCAAATCGACTTTGGTCAAATGGCTTTTCCTCCAGCACCTGTTTCAGGCCTTTGAAAAAGCCCTCCCTTCCCATGGATGGATTGAAAAACAGCAATACCTTAACAGCTTGGTCCGTGTCGTTCTTGAACCCGTGGACCGTAAACTTGGGGATATGTACCATGGTACCGGGTTTGGCCGTGTGCTGGGCATCTTTTGTCGTTACTGTCAGGTTTCCCGAGACCACGATAAAGAGTTCTTCCATGAAGCGGTGATAGTGGAGATCGGCCCCCATACTCTGTGGGGCAAGTTCTATCTGGTATACCCCGAACTGATCATGGGTCATGGCACTGGTAATCTTGAGCAAAACGTTGCTGTTGTGTATCCCGATGCGTTCCCCATCATCAGGGGCGACTATCTGTGGTCTTCCCTTGAGGTCGTCGCTCAGGTAATCAGGCTTCTTCTTTTGCATGGTCTATGGACTTAAAGTATTCTTTAATGGCTTTTTTTGAACTTTGCAGGCCCGACTCTGAACCTTCATAGGTCGTTCCATAAATGCTAAAGCTGTTTACACGATCAATACCCATAAAGTTTAGGATGCCCTCCAGATAGGCCTCCACACCGTCGGGCGACTCCCCATTGATGGGTGTTCCTCCACGGGCCACTATGATGTTCGCCGTTTTGTTTTCGAGCAATCCTTTTCGGATATAGGTCTTGGGATCGTAAGCAAACGTTCTGTTGATACGGATCACATGGTCAATGTAGGCCTTGAGGGTACTGGGGACCCCATAGTTGTAGACCGGGGAACCAAGCAAGATCTCGTCCGCTTTTTCCAGTTCGCTGACCAGTTCATCGGATACCTCTAGTGCATGCTCGCCTTCCGTACCCAAGGAAAAGGCATTGTAGACCTTATGTGTCAAATGGGGCGGTATTGTTTTTGCCAGGTCACGGTGTACGACCTTCCCCTCCGGATTCCTTGTTTTCCATAGTTGTTCAAAATGGTCGCCCGCTTGACGGCTGAACGAATCCTGTAGGTTGAAACTGGAATCGATTCTTAAAAGTGTTTTCATGTCGTTGTTTTTTTATAAGACCATCGGCCCATAAAAAAAGTGACCGATATGTCAGATTCTCCCCGTACTTTACCAATTGGAACCGTAGGGCCTGGTAGTTTCGGGTATTCAGTTCAGGTTCAATTGGGTCAGCAGGGCATCGATCTTTCGTTCAACGGAGACCGACTTTCTCAAGTGCAGGCTGTTCAATTTTTCGGGGTCTACTATGGAATAGATGTGGTCGATCTTTTTCTGTGCGTTAAAATGGAAGATCACACAACTGAGGATCTTTTCTTTGTTCATAAACCATAGTGCAGGTTGGTGGTTGATATAATTGAACTCATATTCCCTGTTGTCGAGGAATTTTGAATGTACATATTGCATGAGCAGTGCCGTAGCCGCCTTGCCCTTGGTTATGCGCGTTATCACTTTTACACTATGGCCACCGTCCGCCATGAGCGCAATATCATCGGTGAACAGTGCCTCCAGTTTTTCGGTGTCCCCCTCCATCAGGGCATGGACATAGGGGTTCATACAATCCTTTGGGGGCAGTTCCTTGTTGATCACTGCTTTGGAAAGTTTTGTTTTTGCCCTCGAATACAGTTTTCGGCAGCTCTCGGGGGTAATATCGAGTACATCCGCAATTTCATCGTGCTTGTAGTTGAAACTTTTCCGGAGCACAAATACCGCCCTTTCCTTGGGGTTGAGTTCCTCGAACAGCACCATAAGGGAATAATTGGCCACCTGCTTTTGTACCAATGCCGAGTCCGCCTGTTCGGTGGCAATGGGATCGGGAAGCCAGACCCCGTACCTACTGAATTTTTGGGATCTTTTCTTGAAATTGATGGAAAGGTTGATCACGGTCTTGATCAAATACTGCTTTTCGTTCCTGATGTTCGACTTGTCCAGGTTGATATACTTTTCCATGGTATCCTGCACCAGGTCCCTGGCATCTTCCAGGCTACCGACAATGTTGTAGGAATAGGTGAGCAGGCTTTGGTAGAAGGGTTCTTTCATAAGGTTGTGTTTCGTCCTTTTGTAAAGGACAAACGGGGATGGAAAAACGTGACGGCAATGTAAGTAAATATCTATGATATCCTTAAACCAATCTCAAAGAACAAGGCTTTATTGCATGGAGCGAGCTTATGGATTTCCTTTGATGCGATGGTAATTATCAATGAGTGCCTCAGTAACGATTTTGGCCTTCGCGTCACTGGTCCTATCGAAGTTGATGGTATGAGTGGAAAGGTAGTTTTTGAGCAGCATATCCACCTCGGTATTCTCCAGATACCCATGATCGGATAGATTGCCCAAAACGGCACCGTACCGATTAGATTTGAATCCATCTTCCAACATATCCAAAGTATCAATTAATGGTATATGGTATTTAAGTCGTCTGCTATCCGGAGCCGAAGGCCCGTTGCCACATCGGCCTGTTTGGCATAGGTGCCCCAAGATTTGATGACGGAGTTGATTTCCTTGATGATCTTTTCCCCTTTCTTGATATTGTTGTCATGGGCAATGGTCATCAGGTCATCGGCCGTGATCTTGAGTCTTTTTCCATTGACACTCAAGGTCTGTTGGTTTACCCAGTGGTTCGTGGCATCAAAGGCGAAACAGAGGTCAAAGGCAGGGGCCAATTGCCATTTTTCATTCTTTTTCAAGAGAAACGAAAAGTTCTTGGTGTGGTCGTCATAATTGGTGGCCAGTACATTGAAGACCATCCTACGGAACATTTGTTCCGCTTCCGGATAGCTGAGCCGCAAGGATCGCATGGTCTGAAATACCTGTTCGTAACCATATCCGAACATATCATTGAAATCGTAATGTTGCATACCACATAGGGAAAGCACATGGTGCCTTACATTGCCCTCTCGATCAAAGCGTTTGGTCATAAAATGGGCCCGGCCATTTTCTTCCAATAATCGACTTTCACTGATGGTTATGCCACAGTCCTTGGCCATCAGGTAGTAGGCATACTCGACCCGTCCCCAGCCATGGCTTTCACCGAACTGTTCGCCGCTTACCCCGTCCAACTTGATGAGCCAGTGTTCAAAACCCTTGGGAACATTGGCCTGTCCAGAGCGTACTTCCCCGGTCTTGGGATGATAGGCGATCACGGCCTTCGGACGTGCTCCCCCTGCAGAGGTTCCAATTTTTAGGATGTCCATCATGGCCTTCTCATCTTCCCCCTTCAAATTGGTCAAAAAGGATTCTCTTTGGTTGAGCATTTTTTGGGCAACTTCCACCAAACTGTCCATTTCCAAGGAAAAACTTCGGGTACCGCTTTTGATCTGTGCCGGTTCGAATTCCAAGGCCCCCATCCCACGTCTCCCGATAAAGCATAGTTTTTCCACAGGGTTCATACTGTTTTCGGGTCTTCCCTGCTGCGCCAACCAAATATTGATCAGCTTGTTCCCGTATTTGTCGGGAAGGGCATCGGACAATAGGCCGGGCAGGCCCTTGAAGGTGTCCTCGGTTTGATCTTTCCCTTTTCGAAGTTCCGGGAAGCTATAAATTCTCGGACCTTGGGAAATGGGCATTTTTAAAGGGGAAAGGTCCCAGTTGTTTTCCAAGAATTTTGGGCTGTATTCAAATAGGCCCAGCTGTCTGCTTTCATCCCATCGGACGGCCCCGGCCAATTCCCCCCAGACCAGTACTTCGGCCACATCTACCATTCCCAATCCTCGTTTTCACCCTCTTGGGCGGTTTTGTTCCTGACCCGTTGCCGTTGCTGTTTTTTAAGCTTGGCATATTCCAAAGGGCTTATTTCATCCGAATATTCAAAATTGTCCAGAACGTGCAAACGGTCCAGAGCCCGCAGGATTTGCAGCAGACTGGTCAATGAAATGGATTCCCCGTTCTCGATCTGGCTGATGGTCCAACGGTTCAGGCCCGCCGATTCGGATAATTGTGCCTGTGTTTTGTGCTGTTGTTGGCGTTCATGTTTGAGGTAGTTGCCAATCTGTTGTACGATGGCCGCATCAGACATTTGAACCCAATTGATGTTGGTATTTCCCATCATTAAGTCGTTTTTGGTGTATTTATGTTAGTATTTACCAACAAAACTACAAATAAAAAATAATATGATCGTTAAAAGTGTTGATAAATGCCAACATTAAGTCATTATATAGCTATTAGTGTTGGTAAAAACCAACAAAATATAAAATATATGATAATTTTTGATGCAGTGGGTCAAATCCTATGTAGAGGAGAAGGGGGGCGATATATACGACTGGATACTTTAGGGGACAATACCCGGTTGATCCGACACTAGACGGAGGCCGGCTTTGCTTTTTTGGGCCTGTTCGAGCCCTCCGATACCACTGGGTTGCCACCACATTATCAAGGGGTGCCGGTATGTCTTTTTGAAATAGACCTGATTTCTTAAGACCGCTTATTGGGTCATCCCGGTGATTTCACCAAATTTACTGTGCGACCTGCTCCTATAAAGAGATATACTTCCCTGGATAGGGGACTGAAATTGGTCATGATCAAAACAGAAAGCGATGAAATTTAGATATGCACGACATACCGATGACCTGGAACGGATTACAGATTTTTATACCCGGGTCATGGGTTTTCAGGTACTGGGCAGTTTTAAGGACCATTCCCGTTATGATGGGGTATTCCTAGGCCTACCGGGGAGGGACTGGCACCTAGAGTTCACTACCTCCGATGGTAGGGCCGATCACCGGCCGGATCGGGACGACCTGATGGTCTTCTATGTGGAGGATGCTATGGAATTGGAAACGATTCGGGACAGGGCGGTGGTGGCGCAGGTGCCCGTTGTGGTCTCCAAGAATCCCTATTGGCGTGACAATGGACTCGAACTTGCCGACCCCGATGGCTTTGGGGTCATCATTGCCCTGGAAAAATGATCCCAAGGGCTTTATTGGTTATGGGCGGTCTTGCCTTTCAGAGGTGCATTTCTTAAGCTGGCTCAAGGCATGGAAATGTATAATGTGATAAACTTGTACCATCAAGGTATTGCCTTGACCAAATAAGAGCATATGGAAAACAATATCTTGGATAAACATGGGGCAGTCTTGGAGAACCTTTTCGGACTCTGGGAAGAAGTGGGCAGTAAAGCGGATCTGCTCAGGAATGAACACGGGCTGCGCTTTATCCGGCAGGAAGGGCTATGGCCCGATCTGATGTTCGGACTGCATGAAGGTTTTAGCAATTGGAAAGCACTCCGGGAGGGTGCCCGCTCCGGAAGATACCCAAGGGCCATGGCCCTAGGTGAAAATGCCCTATTGGAGGATCAATTGCAGACCGTGGGCTATCAAAAGACCTCCACGGTGCGTTCCATGTGCTGGGACGCCAAATGGATGCCGGGGCCCAAAACCCATGTGGCACCGATAGAACGGGTGGACGATATGGCGAAGCTTACGGATTTTTCACATATTGCCTCGGTCAGTTTTGGTTATGAGATCTTGCCAAAAATGTTCCGCCCCTTTTTGGAGGATACCGAAAAGATCAGGATGTATATTCAGGAACATCGGGGCAAAGCGGCGAACTGTGGTCTGCTCTTTTTGGATGACAAGGATGGTGCCGGTATCCATATCATCGGAACACTGCCCGAACATCGTGGCATGGGCTTGGGGCGATCCATGACAGAATACCAGTTGAAGGAGGCCATTGGACTTGGCCCTTCGCATATAGGGCTTGTGGCCTCCGAAGGTGGTGCCCGGATCTATTCAAAAATGGGGTTCGAACCGGTCGGGCACATGGTGACCTATCGCTTTGGAGGATCAAGTGCCCAACGATAGTCCCGGAGGATCTTGTATGCTTCATTATTTGTTCAGCCTATTATATTCCTTGCCCCATTGATCTAGGGCCAAAAAGATGCTCTCCAGTGAATCGCCCAGTGGGGTCAGACGATATTCCACTCGTGGCGGTACTTCCGCGAATACCTTTCGAACCAATAGCCTGTCCTCTTCCATTTCCCGCAATTGTGCGGATAGGGTCTTGTCCGATATAGGCTCCAATTCGGCTTTGATGTCCTTAAAGCGCAATTGTTGCCCATTTCTCAGCGTCTTATAGATTTTGAGCTTCCATTTTCCCCCAAGTAGGGAAAGGGAGGTCTCGACACTGCAGTCCGAAACCGACTTGGGTTCGCAATTGATGGTGGATAATCTGCTATAACTCATTTTTTTGAATTTTTTTTCCGTTATAAGGGGTTGCAAGTCAATATTCCAAACGGTGTCGGTAGTTGCTAACCCTAATGTAAGTTATTGTTTTACAATGAATTGTGTTATAAGTTTGTTTCAAAATTACAACAAATGAACAATAAAATTCTAATTACGGGAGGTTCCTCGGGCATAGGCAAGGGAATCGCTGAACATTTTTATAAGCAGGGATGGGATGTCCTGATCACCGGTAGAAACCTGTCCAAGCTGGACGCGGTGGCCTCGGAAATGCCCGGGATCCAGACCATGGTATACCACAGTTCGGATGAAAGTGAACTGGTGCAGATAGTTGATTTTATCCAGGATCAGTGGGATGGTAGGCTCGATATTCTTGTCAATAATGGGGGACATGTGGCCATTGGCGCGCTGGATGGCCTGGAGGCCGATTCCCTTTTGGAAATGTACCGGGCCCATTTGATCGGGCCGTCCCTATTGACCTCCAAATGTCTGGAGTTTTTGAAAAGGACAAAGGGGCAGGTACTCAATGTGACCAGTAGCCATGGAATCAAGGCCTATCCACAGACCACGGCCTATGCCTCGGCCAAGGCCGGGCTCAATATGCTCACTCGGGTATGGGCCCTGGAGCTGGCGCCCTTGGGCATACGGGTAAATGCCATAGCTCCTGGTCCGACCAATACGGGGATTCTCAAAGCGGCAGGTTTTGACGATCAGACCGTCAAGGAGATCCATGCCCATGAAAAAGGGGAGATACCCCTCAATAGGCGGGGTGAAGTGGCCGATGTGGTGGAGAACGCCATTGCCTTGATCGGTGGTAAAACCACCTGGACCACCGGAGTGTTACTGCCTACCGATGGTGGGATGTCGATTTCCTAAGCACTGTTTTTTGACTGTTGGCCCCTAGGCCGGTCTCCTGGAGCTCGGCCTCACATCCATCGGGGAAGGACTGTTATTGTTTTCTGGGATGGGAATGGGGCCGAAGTTGGTAAAGGCCAGGTGCAATCCTGGCCTTTTTTAATTCGTTGGGCTCTACTAATGGGTTATTCGTTAAAAATTTGAAATAAAGTTAACTAGTTAACTAAAATTATTTATGTTTGTTACCATAAAACGACGAGCATGGAACCGGATTATTTGAAAACCTTGGAATACCTGGGCATGACCGCGAGGGTCAAGCGCTTGAGCGACAATCTGTTTTATAGCATTAGGAAGCTCTACCAGGAAATGGATATCGATATCGAGCCCAGTTGGCACCTGGTCTTCCTGATCTTAAAGGAACAAGGGGAAGTGGGGATGTTGGATTTTGCCAATATCCTGAACCTGTCCAAACCTGCAGTGACCAAGATGATACGTAAAATGGAGGATATGGGCTATGTACAAATGGGAAGCGATCCCTCGGACAGCCGCAGAAAACTGGTATCCCTATCATCAAAGGCCGAACAACGTTTGCCACAGTTTGAGTCCGTTTGGGATGCGGGCCAGCTCGCCGTACAGCAGCTATTGGAGACCAACCCCCATTTTATGGGGGCGTTGGAGCTGTTGGAACAGCAGTTGGAGGAACAGAATTTTTGTGATCGTGCAATCAAAAATATACATACATGAAACAATTGATAGGGAATACCCCATTGGTTCGACTTGAACGATTGGTAACAGGGGATATGGCGGATGTCTATGTCAAATTCGAGGGGGCCAACCCCACGGGCTCCATGAAGGACAGGATGGCCCTGAGCATGATCGAAGGGGCAGAAAAAAGAGGAGATCTCCTTCCCGGAGGAAAGGTGGTGGAGTATACCGGGGGGAGCACCGGAAGTTCCTTGGCCATGATCTGTGCCATGAAGGGATATCGGGCACACTTTGTGTCCTCCAACGGTTTTGCCGAGGAAAAGATACGAACCATGCGGGCCTTCGGGGCGGAAGTTGAACTGATCCATGCGAAGGACGGGGTCCTGACGGCCGATGTCATCGACAGAATGATCAAGCGGGCCCATGAACTCATAGCGGAACCAGGCGTGTTCTGGCCCGATCAGGTGAACAACATGGACAATAAAAAGGGCTATTACGGTATGGCCCAAGAGATCATGGACGAGCTCGGTACCGATATCGACGAGTTCGTCATGGCGGCCGGTGGAGGGGGCTGTATCTCCGGTAACACGGAGATTCTCAAGGCCCATATCCCGGGCATGCGCACGGTCGCGGTCGAGCCTTATCATGTCCGTAACCTTTCCGGGGGAGATACCAGTGGGACCCATAAACTGGAAGGAATCGGGCTCTCTTTTGTGCCGAGCATTATGCGGCGGGACCTGATCGACCAGGTCGTACCGGTCAAGGACGAAGATGCCTATCGGACGGCCCGGGAACTGGCCATCAAGGAAGGCCTGTTGGGGGGCACTACCTCCGGCGCCAATGTGTGGGCCGCCCTCGAACGTGCCAGGGCCCTTGGTCCTGGGAAAAAAGTGGTCACGGTAATCATTGATACCGGACTGCGCTATCTGAATGGAGATCTATACACCTAAACTTGACGAGGATGAAATTTTATACCCTAGGGGTCTATAACAGTACGGAAGCGGAATTTTTTGAAAAATTGGTGGCCTATGGCATCGATCTTTTTTGTGATATTCGAATGCGGCGCGGGGTTCGGGGGGCCACCTATTCCTTTGTGAACAGCAACAGGTTGCAAGAAAAACTAAAATCCTTGGATATTGCCTATGAACACTTGGAGTCCCTGGCACCCTCCGCGGAGATCCGACAGCTCCAGCTTGACCATGACAAGGCCCATGGCGTAAAGCAGCGGGAACGTTCCACCCTTTGTGAACCCTATGTTCGGGCTTATACCCAAGAGGTGCTCGAAGGATTTGATATGGACAGTGTCCTTGGAAGGTGGTCCGGTGCAGGGCATCAAAAAGTGGCTTTCTTCTGTGTGGAGGATGCCCCACATGCCTGTCATCGAAGTTTGGTGCTCAATGCCTTCCGGGAAGCGGGACATCCCTGCGAACATCTGTGATCGGGACCACAATGGAATTTTCGACGAACGGCGTTCATGGTCGTTCAGTCCCTTTGGTTTCCCCTATGGGGAGGTTCGTCTAAATCCGGTTGTCTTCCATTGGAATTTGAACTTTCTTGTTGGAATAAGTAACATGATATGTCAACATTTAATTTAAAGATCAACGGGAGCGAGCAGCAGGTCTCTGTTGATGGAAGCATGCCCTTGCTGTGGGTATTGCGCGACCACTTGGGCCTTGTAGGTACCAAGTTCGGTTGTGGGATAGGCCAGTGCGGTGCCTGTACCGTCCATTTGGAAGGAAGGGCCATACGCAGTTGCCTGTTTTCCGTTGCCCAGGTCGGCGAAGGGGAGATTACGACCATTGAGGGACTGTCCGAGGATGGTTCCCATCCGGTACAGGAGGCATGGATGGAGACCGACGTGCCCCAATGCGGGTATTGTCAGGCCGGACAGCTCATGACGGCCTCGGCCTTCTTGGCCGAAACGCCCAGCCCTTCCCGGGAAGAGATCAAAGGCGCCATGCACGGGAACATTTGTCGTTGTGCTGCCTATAGTAGGATCAACAGGGCCGTGGAACTGGCCTCCAAAAAAATAACAGGGGATGGACAATAGATCAAAAGCAGGGGCCAGAATGCCCGGACGGAGAAATTTTATCAGGACCACCTCGCTTGCCGGGGGAGGTATATTGCTAGGGGTCAATTTTTTTACGGCCTGTGGCCCGGATGTGAAAATGCCCGTGGATCTGGACTCCTTGAATTACCATGATTTCAATGCGTACATCAAGATTGCCGACAATGGCCGGGTCACCATTTTTTCACCCAATCCGGAAATAGGGCAGGGGGTCAAGACCTCCATGCCGATGATCATTGCGGAGGAAC
Source organism: Allomuricauda sp. NFXS6 (assembly GCF_040148835.1). Taxonomy (NCBI): domain Bacteria; kingdom Pseudomonadati; phylum Bacteroidota; class Flavobacteriia; order Flavobacteriales; family Flavobacteriaceae; genus Allomuricauda; species Allomuricauda sp. NFXS6. The sequence continues at coordinate 285,054 of NZ_JAGEMG010000003.1, forward strand.
TTGATGTCCCTTGGACCCATGTACGTGTGGTACAGGCGCCCTTGGATACCATAAAATATACACGCCAAGCTGCCGGTGGGAGCCAATCCATACGGTTGAGCTGGCAGGCCCTTAGGGAGACCGGGGCCTATGCCCGGCAGATGTTGGTGACCGCAGCGGCCCGACGCTGGGAGGTCGATCCATCCGATTGCAGTACCAGTGATGGGGTCATTTCAAATAGGAAGGGACAGACCCTTGGCTATGGGGAAGTGGTCCGGGAAGCGGCCTTGTTGGAGGCCGAGCGCATGAAAGCGATGGACGAAGAAACGGCAGATGCCCCGGAAGCCTTGGCGTTAAAAGACCCAAAGGATTTTAAGATCATCGGGCAACCGGTGCCCAATGTGGACAACCATAAGATCGTGACCGGTCAACCTATGTACGGTATGGATTATAGGACGGATGGAATGGTATATGCCGCTGTCCTACGACCACCGGCCTTTGGGCAGGTCTTAAATGATTTTGATGCCTCTCAGGCCAAAGCGATGCCTGGGGTAATCGATGTGATACGGATCGGTGCCAAGCTCAAGGCAATGATGGAGGGCATGGAAGACCGTCGCAGGCTGGAGTCCCTGGGCATGGTAGGCAACAGTGACAAGGTCGTCGTAATCGCAAGATCGACCTGGGCTGCCTTTCAGGCCAAGGAGAAGGTGAAAGCCACTTGGGTCCAGGAATCCGAATATGAGGACGATGCCTTTCATGACAAGGTATTGACCGGGCTGTTGGACCATGGGCCGATGGAGGCCCAACGAACGGACGGGGACATCGACAGGGCATTCTTGGAGGCGGACGATATTGTGGAGCGAACGTACAGTTCCCCCTTTTTGCCCCATAACTGTATGGAGCCCATGAACTTTTATGCCGATGTGAAGGAAACATCGGTGCATTTGGTGGGACCTATACAGACGCCGGAATGGGCTTCCGGTCTGGTGGCCGATCTTTTGGGCAGGGAGCGTGAAGCGGTACATTTGGAAATGACCCGGACCGGCGGTGGTTTTGGCCGGCGGCTTTTTGGAAACTATGTGTTGGAGGCCGCGGAAATCTCCGATGCTGTGGGCCGCCCGGTAAAAATGGTCTGTACCCGGGAGGACGATATGACCATGGGAACCTATAGGCCCGCTATCCACTATCGTTTCAGGGCAGCCATAAAAGATGGAGAGATCACCGGGTACCATATCCGGGAAGCGGCCATCAATGGCAATATGCACCATACCATCCCCCATTTTTTTCCAGCGGGGGTGGTCGATAATTACCAAGTGGATACGGGCAATTACCAGAGCAATATCTCGACCGGGGCATGGCGGGCACCGCATTCCAATTTTTTATGTTTTGCCGACCAGAATTTCTTTGATGAGCTGGCCGAACGTTTGGATAAAGATCCCATAGCATTGCGCAGGGAGATGCTGGCGCAGTTCAAGGGACGGGATGATGCGCATATCGAATATACCCCTGAGCGCATGTTGGGGGTCATGGATCTGGTACTCGAAAGATCGGGGTACCATCATAAAGAACAGGGCGTGTACAAGGGGCTAGTGGTCTATTTTTGCCACAATACCTATGTGGCCCAGGTGGCCGAAGTGATCCTTGAAGATGGTTTTCCAAGGGTAAAAAAGATAACGGTGGCCGTGGACTGTGGCATTGTGGTCAATACATTTGGGGCCCTCAATCAGATCGAGGGTTCCATCATCGATGGTATTGGCCATGCCATGTTCGGGGACTTTGGCTTTGAAAAGGGCAAACCTTCCAGTGCCAATTTCGATCGCTACCGGCTGATCCGGGCACGTGAGGTACCGGAGATAGCAACCTATTTCGTGGAGAACGATCACGCGCCGACAGGCTTGGGGGAACCGGCATTGCCACCTGCCGGGGCGGCAGTGGCCATAGCACTTCAAAGGGCCACGGGCAAACGGATGTATTCGCAGCCCTTTGTCCGTTATTTTTTGGAGTAGTTGAGGAAAGTTGGTTTTCTTTTTAATGGGTTCCGGTTCGCCGGAACCTATTTCTTTTGGTATCTTGTAATTCAATGTGGATTTAAACTGGTGTTGTGCGCAATAGGGAAGTACGGTTCAATATTTATTTTTGGCTGATCTATTTTCTGTACGAATGGCTCGGACTCGCCTCGGTGGGCGATGAGTTCGATCGTTATTTTGAAACGGCCTGTGTCCTGGTGCCCCTTAGTTTTGTGGCCAGTTTTTTTACCGTAAAGGTGCTGGTGCCCCGATTTTTTGTGACGGGACGCCGAAAGGAATTCTGGCTGTACCTGTTGCTCAGTGCCCTGGTGTTCACCTTGGCGCGCAGGGGGTTCCATTATTTTTACATATATCCGACCTACCTTCCCCATGCCCTTGAGGAAATGCCCTATCTCTATTGGCCCAAGCTGCTGATCGATCTGGTCAATATCTATCTTATCGTAGGACTGTATGCCATGTTTCATTTTGTGCGGGAGCTCTATCGGCAACAACAGATCAGTGCGGCCCTAAAACAGGACAAGGTGGAGACCGAACTTCAATTGCTCAAATCGCAGGTACACCCCCATTTTATGTTCAATACCCTGAACAATATCTATGCCCTGGCCGAAAACGGTGACCCTAGGACAAAGGACCTAATCTATAGGCTCTCCGCGTTCTTGAGCTATAATCTGTACGAGGTAAGTGCGGAAACCGTGTCCCTGGAAAAGGAGCTGGAATTTATCCGGAACTATATCGAATTGGAACGTGTCCGTTATGATGGGGAACTCGATATTTCCATGAACGTGTTCCAAACCATGGGGGATGTTCGGATCAGCCCCATGTTGCTGCTTCCCTTGGTGGAAAATGCCCTTAAGCACAGTTTGGGGGACGAAGATGCCCAACGTTGGATTCGTATGGATCTTACCCGTGATGATGACTGGCTGACGATCAAGATCGAGAACAGTTTGGTGGAAGACAGGTCCACAGGAGCGGATAAAAGCTCTGGACTCGGGCTTGAAAACCTAAAAAAACGTTTGGACATATTATATCCAAAGGCCTATGAATTGCAACTGCTGGAAGAGGAGGTTTCGTTCATGGCCATATTAAAGATAAAGACGAATAGATGAACGTACGTTGTGTGATCATAGATGATGAGCCGCCGGCCAGGGAGTTGATCCGTTCCTATATTGTGAAATTGGACGGTTTTGAGCTAGTGGGGTCGTTTTCCAATGCGATCGATGGCTATAATTATATGCAAAAGAACCAGGTCGACCTATTGTTCGTGGATATCCAGATGCCACAGATGAACGGATTGGAACTGGTCAAGGGACTGGTGCCCCGACCCAAGATCGTGTTCACCACGGCCTATCGGCAATATGCCGCCGATGGTTTTGACCTGGGGGTGCTCGACTATTTGGTCAAGCCCATCGTTTTTGAGCGGTTTTTAAAAAGTATAGGCAAGTACAATCAGGCGGTTGAGCAACAAGAGGAACTCCGTCCGACCTCTTATGGGGATGCCTATATGTACTTCAAGGTGGACAGGGCAATGACCAAGGTGTACCTTAAGGATATCGTATTTATCGAGAGCTTGCAGGACTACATCCGATTGGTGACCTCCAAAGGCGATCTTATTGCCTATTCCCGGATCGGATATATGGAAAAAAAACTTCCCGAGACCCATTTTGTCCGCATCCATAAGTCCTTTGTTGTGCAGCTACAATACATCGACAGCTATACCAATGCCTCAGTGACCATCAACGGGAAGGATTTGCCCTTGGGACGGGTGTACAAACAAAATTTTTTAAAGATTATGGCCGACCAGGGAGGTTCCCGGTAAAAGGGAAGCTGACGATGGCCATAATGGAAATGGAAAAGAATGGAAGGAATCGATAAGATCAGGGATATTGGGCTCCATGCCACAATTGCCGGCCTTGGACCTTTCCGACAACCATATCGATGATATCCCCTGTTTTACGGAGGGGCATAAACTGACCTGGTTGAACCTCCGCAACAATGGATTGCGGACCTTGGAAGGTCTCGGGGACTGTGGGTATTTGACCAACATCGATCTGAGCGGAAACGATATTGCCGATGCTTCGGCACTGGCAAACCATAAAAGGCTCAGAACCTGTGACCTCTCGGACAATCTCTTGACCGGCGAGTTTCAGTTAGGGAGCCTGCCGCAATTGCGACAGCTCGACCTGGCCAATAACCGGATGAAAAGAATGGTGGTCGCAGAAATACATACGGGGCTATTGGGCCTTAACATAGCAGGGAACCGGATAGCAGATCTGGGTTTTCTGTCCAAGCTGCCCGGCCTTGTCGATTTGATCGCTTCGGAAAATCCGATCCGGGACAACGGACCCATAATGGGCCTTAGGAAATTACAAAGACTGTACCTGTGGCATACGGGACTGGATACGGTGGAAGGCCTGGAGAGGCTCGTTGGGCTCCGGGAACTTGGGCTGGCCGATAACAGGCTTCATGATGTCCGTTCCCTTTCGGCACTGGACAATTTAGAGATATTGCTGCTCGGGGGCAACCTTGACATCCCGCATGGGGATCTGGAGGGTCTGGAGCGTTCCGTACAGGGTGATTTCAGGGGGCCTGGTTGGAAAGAGGAGTGAAAACCGACAATCCTTTTTGGGCACCGATTCATTTAACATTCCCCTGGACAGGAGCCCTTTTTTGTATATGCGGAGATGTTTCCGCGTCCCCTCTGTTCTACCTCACAACATGCCATGATGAGCCCCTTCAATTTTTTTCTGCCCCGCTGGACCTTGGAACGCACCGTGGCATGGTTCATGTCCAAACGTTTGGCGATCTCTTTTTGTGAAAGTTCTTCCATAGCGTATAGTTGCAGGACCTGTCGATAGTGTACGGGTAGTTCTCGGACGAAATATCGGATGCAACCACTGAGTTCCTCCATGGCCCTGTCCCTGTCCCCTTCATCCTCCATGGCCATATCATGAAGTTCCCGGGAACTTGTTTTCCGAGTCCGGTAATAATCGGTTATACGGTTCCTGGCTATGGTATACAACCATGCCTTTAGGTGAATGTGCACCTTATCGTCCCAGGACTTTGCGAACTTCAGGAAAATTTCCTGGGTGAGGTCCTCGGCATCCTGAGCATTGTTCACCCGTTTTTTTACAAAATTATGGAGCGGTCTATAGTGGGGCTCGATTTCTTCTTTCATGATGGATATAATTTAGGTATAATAGCAGCATGGTGCACATTAAAATTGCGCACAATACTTCCTTGCCCAGCAACTGCCAAAGCCAAAGCCCGGTAAGGGCACCCAGGGCCCTGCCCAGATCTGACCATGAACCCACTTGTGCAATGGTGGGCAAAGGGCTTTTTTTATGTTCGTGATGCGCCATATAAGGGGTATAGGCCCAAATGATGGCCTGACAGGCAAAAATGACGATAAGGGATGGTCTGGTGTGGCCGCCTGCCAAGGCTCCCCACATCAGGATTCCCACCAAAAGACAGCTGTTGAACAGTTGGGGTATGGAACGTGTCCGGCCAAGCCATCCGACAATCATGGGCAGGGCAGCGACCAAGGTGTGCCTGATCAGTAAATAAAGTCCCATAACGCCGACCAGGCGTTGTGGGGAATCCGTCCCCGCCTCGAGCAAGTGGGCCAAGTTAACGACCAGGATACCGTCCATGGCCATGGAACAGCCAAAAACAACAAGGTTGAAGGGACTTGGCACGAAGCTCATTTTTAAATGCACCCTTTGATACTCTAGGGGCAGTTTGGGCAGACCAAGGGCAAGTAGCGTTCCGAGAGTGCTCAGGCCCGCCAATAGGAAAAATCCATGGGCCATGCCCATGCTTTCCATTATAAAGGGACCTGTTCCCATCGCGATGATGCCCCCTGTGGATTTTATGCCGTGGGAGATGCCAAAGATACGTCCCTTGTGTTTTTTGACCTGTAGAACATAGGCCAGGGATGCAGTCTTCAGTCCCGAATAGCTTAAGCCCCAAAGGATACGGGCCAAGAGAAATTGGAGGAAACCAAGTTCCATGCCGTAGGAAAAAGTGGTCAGGACGGCCAGTACGGAAGCGATCAAGGCCATATTTTTTATCCCCGTATAATTAAGGCCATGTGCTATATAGGTGTTACCGGGAATCCTGACCCATCGGTTGATGGAAAGCAATAGACCGATGCCCAAATCCGTGAACCCCATACTTGGCCCAAAAACGGGCAATATGGGGTACAGTAGGGCATCACCAAGGCCCGATAGGGACAGTACCCCGCTCGAAGCCAATGCTCCTTTGAACGGGGCTTTCCCAGGATGATCTGCTGAATGGTATCCCTTGGGTGCTAGCAACAACCGGTTTTTACGACATTGTCCTCCTTACTGGCCCGTGGGTCACAGCATGGGCTGCCGTCCTCCGGTTGGGTACAACAGACATCGTTGAGGGTTGCATTTTGCGCATTGGAACCTTCGCAACAGGCCTTTGCGGTCCCTGTGGTTTTTGATCTTTGATCTTTCATGGTTACATTTTTTTAATTGTACATGTTTTACCTTATAGACGAAAGGGTTCGAAAATGATGCAATAAGGTTCAATGGGGAGGTAAGGGGACTGACGGTCTTGGGTCTGGATAATGCCCGATGACGAACCATTGTTCTTTTTCCTTGACCAGGACGATCAACAGCATGGTCACCGGTTCCGATTCCAACCAGATTTTGCCCAGGGCCACCGAGCCAAGGATGTCCAGTTGCAGCAGGCTGAATTTGCGTACCGCACCATGGGCCCACCGCCAGCGCATAGGATTCGTATCAGAGGCCTTGTCCTTCCTTTGGGGCTGATCGGGGCGCAACAGGTCCCCATGGCAATTGACATATGTGGTATGTAAAACCGATTTGAGCAGTTCAATGTCCCCGGTATCCATCGCTTTGATGTACCGTTGTATCACCTGTATCACCTGTATCACCTTTTTTTCCATATCCGCTGTTTAGGTATGTTTACGACAGTTGTATATGGGGTTTTGTGACAGTTGGAAGTCCTATCACCGGGAGAGATATTTCAATTTGGACGGGTTTAGGACGGAGAAGATTTGGACAATCTTTCCCTCCCGGATCGTAAAAACCTGGCAGTTGACCAAACTTCCCTTATCGTGGTACAAGAGGGCCGGTTGATGGTTGATATTGGCATAGGTAATCTGTTGCCCTTGTTGGAAAGCCTTGTAAACATGTAGCACCAAGGGAATGACCTTGTCCCTTCCCCGTTGCCTTGCCGTGACCACTTGGATGCTATCACCACCATCGGCCTGGAGCTCCACATCATGGGCCAATAGGTCCTCGAGGGCTGCGACGTCCCGATCTTTTATCGCGGCCATATAGGGTTCGAGAGATTGGATCTTGGTGGCAGGTCTTTGCACGCCTGACCGGATCTGGACCTTCTTTTTTGCACGGGCCAACAGTTGCCTCGAATTGTCCGGACTGATTTCCAAAAGTTCGGCAATATACCTATGGTCAAAACCAAATGCTTCCTTGAAGACAAAGACGGCCCTTTCCCGTGCGTTCAGTTTTTCAAAAAGCACCAACAGGGCATAGTTGATGATCTGTTCCTTTTCGATGGAAGAATGTTGCCCCGGCGTTTCCACGGGCTCTGGCAACCAGGTGCCGTACCTTACGGAACGCTTGTTCCTGTTCTTGAAATTGATGGCTTCGTTGATCACCATTTTGATTTGGTAATTGGAAGGATCCTTGATATGGTCCCGTTCCATGGCAAGGAACTTTTTGATCGTTTCTTGGGCAATGTCCTTGGCATCCTCCAGGGAACCGAGAATGGTATAGGCGTAATGAATCAGTTTTTGTCTGGTTTCCTCCATATAATTGCTATGGTATATTGGACTTTCTGGGAAAGGTATGGCCCTTTGTCCCAAGATAGGATATTTGTTGGGTTAGGGACGTCAGGCCCTTGTTTTCTGTCCCGGTGTTCATGAGGATGATGGCTTTTCCAGGACAAAGAACCTGTAATCCCCATCACCGTTGGCATAGGTTTGCATAATGCGGTCGATTTGACCCGATTCGATGTCCCTTTCCAAGTGGATCAATCCAAGGGCTACTTCATTGGCATACGCCAGATCGGCAAAGGAGGATATACCCTTTCGTATCACGGGATCTAGATAGCGTTCCGGACGGTGTTTCCCACAATATAGGAAAAGATCCTTAAGATCTGGACGGATATTATAACTCTGGATCATCCTTAGCTCCAGTGAGGTGTTCCATAGGCTCCTTTTGATCTGTTCCAAGGAGGGCATCTGATCTATGGAGCTTTGCATCATGTCAGGAAAATAATGGTTCAACCAATAGCCGGCCATCTGTTGGGGATCGGAGCTAAAAATGACCATCCGACCGTCGGGTACCAAAATGGTGTCCAGGGCCCTAAAGGCCGCTTTGAGGTCGGGCCAGTGGTGCAGGGTCAGGGTGGCAAAGATTCCTTGGATACTTCCCCGGGGCATGCCGGGGTTCTCAGCACTGCCGAGGTGCCAATCGATCTTTGGAAACTTTTTCTTTGCCGTGGCGATCATTTCCATGGATGGGTCAAGCCCCGCAATGGGATAGCCCATGGCATGTAATCCAGCGGTGTAGTTTCCCGTGCCGCAGCCCACGTCCAGATAACGGCCCTTTTTCACCGGCCCCATAAGTTCGGCCATGCGCCCCAGGATATGGTCGTCCGCCGATCGAGTCGAGTCGTACCCTCTTCCGATACGATCGTATTTTTCCATGGTGCGTTAAGCGATCATATTTTTGTTGCAATAGGAGGCCTTGTCAAAGTCCCTGATGTTCATGGATACGATATCGGTATTCGGACTCAGGTGGTTGAGCTGTTCCACGATCTTTCTGGAGAGCATGGTCTTCTGCTCGTCCGTTCGTCCATATAGGATGTTGCCGAAGACATGGATGAAATCTTTTTTGATCCCCCCGTTGAGATACTGTTCATAGGCCTTGATCCTGACCTTGATATCGGACTTTTCAAAGAGCCCTGTTGCATCCGCTGCATGGTAGACTGTTTGTAACAGTTCCTCCGGTTTGATTTTTTCGGTGATTTCCTGGTTGCATTCAATGATAAAATGTGGCATGTTATTGTATTTGGTCTTTATGTATTTCGGAATGAAACGATATCCAAATCGATTTTCTCCTCAAAAATCGGGATATCCCGGGACATAATACTTAAGCCATCTTAAGTTCAATGCAGTTAGGCCACATAACGTCTTTTGAAGACCAGGGCCACCACAAAACCCAATCCACCCAGGAAAATGAGCCCCGTGCTTACCATCGTCTTGATCGGGGTTCCCTGTACGGCAGCGTCCACCGCGGCAAATATCCAATGTGTCGGAAATAAGGTGAACAGGGCTTGGTACACGGGCGGGATGAAATAGGCAATAAGGGGAACAAGTACCAGGATGTTGAAGACCTTGACATAGATCATGCCCTGCATCCGGTCCTTGGCCAAGGAAGCAACGGACATGGCGTATATGGGAACTATCAATCCGCAAAGGACCGAGATCGCGATGGTATCCTGGAGGTCGATGGGGAAAAGGGACTGCAACTGCAACAGGGCTATGTTCAGTCCCGTCGTAATGAGATAAGGTATCAAAAACCGGGACAGGATAAAGTCCCTATTGCGAAGGGGCAGTGTTCCATAGGCCTTGGAAATGCCCGACTCCTTTTCCTCCAGGAGGACCATACTGTTGATAAAGGAGAACATCTGGGTGTTTTCCACCACCGCTACGATCATAAAAACGTTGAGGTAGGATTTTAGATGGGGGTAGTTGTCCAAGAGGGAGGGCAGGAACCACAGCACCATGGCGAAAAGCAAGAGCGGGAGCAATAAAAAGGATTTTAGCAATGGGGTGCGAAAGATGATCCTGAAATCCAAAAGGGCCAATTGTAAGATACGTTTCATGAGGTGCTTTTTTAAGGATTCGTCAATTGGGCAAACCTCGATCGGGCCATTAGGTAACATAGGGGAACCAAAACAGTTATGGAGCCGTAGGCGTACCAAGGGTTTATGGCCGTTCCGCTCAAGGCATGGTCGATCAGGGAGACCGCACCCTGTACGGGCAAGAGGTATTTCAGGCCGCCCAGGTCGATGGCCCCGAGATACTGGAGCAGGGGAACACTGGTAAAGACCAGAAATACGGGAATGGAGACCATGGCAAACTTCAGGAACTCATCGGTAAAGGTCTGGACATAGAGGGCCAAAAGTGCCGAAAGGGCGCAAAGACCGATGGAGCCGATAGTAAAGTCCACAAGGTCGAACGACAGGCCCTTTAGGGGAATGGCCAGGGCCAGGGAACAGAGTACCCCGATCGTAGTGATCGCAACGGTCTTGGCCACTAGCACCGTTTCCAGTTTTACCGGGCTGACCGCCAGGGCCTCGAGCACATTTTGCCTGCGTTCGGTAAATAGGGAAAGTCCAATGAAGAAATACCCGATCACGGTCGGGTCGTTCAAAATGATGGCCATGAGCACCTGGTCCAGATAAGCGGTTTTTCCAAGACCGAAAAGCAGGCCGATATATAATAAGGTCACCATAAAGCTCATCGCTACGATATGGTTCTTGGCCAGGATCAGGAACTGCCATTTCAATTGTCGAGCAAAGGTAAAGATGTTCATGGTCGTAAGGTTTCACCGGTTATGGAAATGAAGACCTCTTCCAGGGTTGCTTCCTGGGTCTTTAGGGAGGCAATGGGATTATCCTGTATAAAATCCAGGAAATCCCTGTTTCGGCCAATAGCTTCCAAAGGAAATTCCCGGGTGTTGCCATCCAAGGACCTTGCCTTGACCATGGGTCGGCCATGGGCCTCCTTGAACTTGGATGGGGGGTCGGTGGCCATCAGTCGACCCTTGGCAATAAAGGCTACCTGGTCACAGAGCTGATCGGCAGTTTCCATATGGTGGGTGGTGATGAACACGGTCTTTCCCTCGGACTGCAATTCCTTGATGAGTTCTTTGATCGTACGGGCATTGATGGGGTCCAGGCCGGAGGTAGGTTCGTCAAAAAAAAGGATCTCAGGGTCGTGCTGTACGGCCCGGATAAAGTTCAGCCTCATTTTCATGCCCTTCGAATAGGTTTCCACAGGATCGTTCATGGCATGGCCCAGATCGACCTTTTCAAAAAGTTCCTTGGCAGGGTACTTGGACCGGCCCTTGTAGAACGAGCCAAAGAATTCCAGGTTCTCCTTACCGGTCAATTTGAGGTAATGGTTCGGCAGTTCAAAGCCCACACCGATCATTTCGTGGTACTCCCTGCCCCAATATCTAAGGTCCTTGTTGTCGATCGTAATCGTACCGCTATAGCCGTCCAGTATCTTGTAGAGGATCTTTTGGGCCGTGCTCTTACCGGCACCGGAAGGGCCCAGGAAGCCAAAGATTTCCCCTTTGGCAATGGAAAAATCAAGTCCTTGGAGCACCTCGGGCCCCTCTTTTTTGTAGCGATAGCGCAAATCTTTTACTTGTATCATTGTTCGATGTTTTCAAAAGTGGGGCGATAGGCCTTGATATAGGTTTCCACCATGTCCTGGAGTGCTTTCTCCTGGCCTTGGTAGACCGGTAGTCCGTTGGCCATGCTTTGTTCTGGGTCGATCGTTCCCATGACCTGTAGCTGTTTTTGGATCCCAATGCCCATCTGTTGTAAGATGTATCCAAGGGTAAAACGGTCGATGTCCGTTCTGAAAAGCCCTTGGCCCACTTCATGGTCGACCATGGCGACAAAGGCTTCCAAAGTCTGTTGCTCCAATCGGCTGTACCATTCCCGAAGTGTGGGGGCATTGGCGTGCTGGGCAAAATTGTGTAGGAAGTGGCTGTGCAAAGGACAATTCCGGTCAAAGGCGATCCCTGCACGGAACAGGGCCCTGAAAAACTCCCAAAAGTCGGGAAAATCTGTTCGCTTTATGGGTTCGATATACTTTAGTTTGTGTCGTGTGCATTCTTGTAGAAGGAATAGGAAAAGATCCATTTTGTCCTCAAAGTATTGATAGATGCTCCCCTTGGATATCCCGAGATCTTTGATCACCAGACTGATGGATGCCACATCGAAGTCGTTGCGGCCAAATTCCCTAAGGAATCCATCGATGATGCGCTTTCGTTTCGCTTCGGGGAGTTTGTCAAAGGTTGGTTTGGGCATGTGGTCCGATTAGTTTTGGGCAATGTACAAAAATAAAGTGACCACCCAGTCATATTTTGGATTTATTTCAATTTTTTTGGTTGAAACCATCATTTTCGAGGGTGTTATCAACTCTTTCCGATGCTGATAATGACCAGTCCAAGCAGGGCAGCCAGCATAAAACCAATGGCCAGGGCAGTCGGACCTCCCTGTCCCAGGAAACCGATAAGCAGCGATATGGGGGTGGCCAGTATCGTGGAGACCGCCCCTATAATGGCCGAGCCAAGACCTGCATTTTTTTCGAGGGGCTCCATGGCCAGGGCCGTGATATTACCGATAATAAAACCGTAGCCCATCAGTTGCAGGAACATAAAGAGCAAGAATCCGTAAAATTCCGTATGGCCTGCCCAGATGGTCATAAGATAGGCCATGGTCAGTAACGACTCCACGATAAGCGTGGTGGTCACGATGGAACGCATACCGACCCTTTCCACAATTTTCCCATTGATAAAGGAGGCTATCCCAATGGCGGTGGACATGGAGGCGAAGTAATAGGGATAATCGGCGCCTAGGGCATAGTGGTTCTCGTATAGGGACTGGGAGAGGTTCAGATAGGCGATGAACACACCTGAATGGATGCCAAGAATGGCCACGAAACCCATGGAGTTCCCGTTGCCCAAGAGCTGTTTGGCCACTGACCATAGCTGTTTGAAATGCAGGTTGCCCCTTTTTGAGGGCGACAAGGTCTCCGGCATCCTCAAGCGTATCCAGAGCAGCAGAACAAGGCCGGTCGATAGGAACAGAACGAACAGTACGCGCCAGCCCGGGCCGTCCACTATTTGTTTTCCCAAGATGGGCGACAGTACCGGGGTGATCAGATAAATGATCATCACAAAGGACATCGTCCTGGCCATACGTGCCCCCTTGAACCGGTCGCGGACAATGGCAATGCTCAAGGTTCGCGGAGCCCCTAGGCCGATGCCCTGTACCAATTGTCCAGTGATCAGGACGACGATATGCGAAGAAATAAGGGAAATGGTGCAGCCCGCACCAAAAATGAACAGGCCCAGGTAAATGGACGGTTTTCTTCCAAAACGATCCGAAATAGGCCCGAAAAGGAATTGGCTCAGCCCCAGTCCCAAATAGAGCAGGGAAATGCTCAGGTGGACATAGCGCTCGTCCACCTGGAGGTCATTGGCGATTTGGTCAAAGGCCGGCAACATCATATTGATGGTCAGTGCCACCATGGCCATCAGCATGGCCACTAGGGCTATGAACTCGAGAAAGGAAATGTCTTTGGTTTGCATGGGGCAAATATCAAGCTGCCCCCGGCCATTTGCATTAATAGGGATTAAGAAATCAACGGTTCAGCATGCGGTTCTTGACCGCGCTCAGATGTTCCGGGCTTACGTTGAGGTATGAGGCAATGATATACTGGGGTACCATGGCCTCTATGCGAGCATATTTTCGTTGGAACGCCAGGTAACGTTCCTCGACCGTCAAGTTGGTCTGTTCCAGGGTCCTTTCCATCAAACGGGCATATGCCTGCTGGATCTTGATGCGCATAAACGTTTCAAGGGCAGGAATCTTTTGGACCAGCTCGTCCAGGTCCTCCTTCCGGATCTGGTGGAGCACAGTGGGCCTGAGGATCTCCACATAATGTTTGTTCGGGGTCTGTGTTATATAACTATGCAGGTTGTTCAGCCACATTTTTTCCATTCCGATCTGTACGGTGATCTCACGGGCACCTTGGTCCAGGAAGTATACCCGGACCAGTCCACTTTCAATAAAGTGCAGGGCATCCGCCTTTTTCCCGAAAAAGGGAAGGTGGTCCTTCTTCGCCAGCTGCACGGTCTTAAAGGCCCTGGTCACCTTACCGAGCTGCTGTTCGGAAAGGGAGACCGTATTGGTGATATCCGCTAGTAATCGCTTCACTTATGTTATTTGATTCGTTTCATCCATACACTTCCCATGCTATCCATTGTAATGGTCGAATGTTGGTCTACTAAATGCGACCAGCATGGAGACCGAGGTATAGAACCCGATCAACAGTACGATGTCTATGAGCTCGCTTTCCGAAAAGTGGCCACTTAAACGTCCATGAAGGGAGGCAGGGGTGTCTTCTCTAGCTGTCAGTCTATCCACCAGTTCAAAGAGCGATAGGTCGCGATCGTTCCAAAGTCCTGGATCTGGGGAGTGGTTCCAGATATCCGTAATCTGTTCTGGCAACAATCCCATTTTCTGGGAAATGGTCATCCTGTGAAGGGCGTATTCATAACGGTTGTTATTGGCCCTACAGGTGCGTAGTATCAATAGTTCCCTGGTCCTGGGATCCAGTCTTTTTTTGTCAAAAACCCCTGTCGGTCCGATGAACCTGGATTCGATCAGGTCACGGAACAGGGATGGGTTCTTGGCTAGGATCCTGTATAGGTTGGGACTCGGGATTTCCTTGGGGAATATCCAATCCATAAGTTCTTGTACTTCTTTGTCCAGAGGAAGCTCCAAAGGCGGTATACCCTTTGTATGGGTTTTTTCCCTATCTTTTTTGTCCATGCTATATTCTTAATTTTTTGATACGATTGCCCGTAGCGGGCAAGTTCGGTTAACTGTTCTTTCCGGTCAATGTCGTTTAGACGAAACCCTCATTTTTGGTACCGAAAGGAGTACAGTTCCCATAAACGGCGTTCGTCGAAAAAACGAACATATCCGTGATTTTGATACCGGGATGGCGCCAACAACAGACCGCTATCCTATCCTTAAGATGGATTAAGCGGGTGGATCGTGACATTTATTTGGCATACCGGTGCTGATTTTTGTAAGATTTGGAGTGTTCATAGGGCCTGTATGGTTTTGAAACTGGTTTTTGGGATGGGCCGATATCTAATGGGTTCTTGCTCCTTTTAGAAATCCATCTTTTTAAGGAATGCACGTATTTCGTCCACTACTTCCTTGGGCCTTTCCTCTTGTACAAAATGACCGCAGTCCAGGACAACGGTTTTGGCCCGGGACAATCTCTTTTTCCATTTCTCCAGGTAGGCCATCGAGACGAATCGGTCCTTTTTCCCCATAAGATCAGCCAGGGTTTATTGGTGAGCACCGGCAGTTTCCCCCATTGTTCCCCGTACCATTGGGAGGACCCCAGGAGTTCCTTTCCGATGCGCCAAGGGGCCAAGCGGGAATTTCTGTCATGGAAGGGCCTTTTGTAGTGGGCATGGATCGGTTTGGAGAGCAGTTCCTGATTGGAAAAGCCCTGTTTTAACAACACCTTTGCCGAGAAATTGAGTCGGAGGTAGAGAAACTTTCCCAAGGGGTTTCTGAGCATACGGTCTATCTTCTTGACCTCAGGATTGTCCGCCGTTTTCCAAAGCCAACTGTTGAACAGGACCACTCCCTTGATCCTTTCGGGGATTTCCATGGCGGCGGAAAGACCGATAGGACCTCCATAGTCATGGACGACCATGGTAAAACCCTCCAAGGCCATGGATTCAATGAATTCCAATAGGTTTTGGGCATGTGATCTGGGCTTTCCGTCAAAGTCCAAGGGTTTTTCGGATAGACCAAAGCCCAGGTGATCGATGGCAATGCATCGATGGTCCTTGGAGAGTTCGGATATCAACTTCCGGTACAGGAAGGACCAGGTTGGTGTACCGTGGACAAAAAGGAGCGTTTGCCCATGGCCCTCGTCGATATAGTGCATATCGCCCTTGGACAATCGGGTGTACTTACTTTTAAAGGGGTAGAGTTCCTTGTTCAGCCAATCGGGTTCCGGGATACCCTTGGGAATCTCCACTGGTTCTTGGGTTTTGTTTGTTGACATGGTGTCTTTTTTACAGTTGGATCAATTGGGGAAGAATCGCTATTGGGCCCTTCCGATCATGAAGGGCTAAAACTATAAAATGACCGGTTCCCAAAAGTTAAGCGGGATTAAGAAATCCACCAGGGGAAAGAAATGATCGCGAATTGAATTCCTTGGTTGGTCGGTAAGCCCCTTTATGCCAACATGATCCTCCTATGGATCAAATTGCTCGAAACCGGGGGAATACCGATCTCCCGTGCCCAAATGGAGAGTTGTCCGATATGGTGCACCTCGTGAACAATGATATGTCGTAGCGCCTCGCCATAGGTACAGCGTATCTCATTGCCATTTCCTCCGGTCAAATGGAGCATCCGTCCTTCACTCGACCCGTCCCATTCCATTACGAATTCTCGCACCTCTTCATGAAAACGGTCCGATAGCTCCCTGATCTTTTCCAGTTTATCGTCCATGTCCGCATAGGTGGTTGATGAAATGGGCCGCTCCTTGAGGTCGCGTATCCAATTGTGCTCCACCTTGACGATATGGAACAGGGTCTCGAGGATAGTGCCGGGCCCACCGGTCCTGGATAAGGTCAGTTCCTTTTTCGGGATGTCCGCCAAGAGATCGAACCATTCGTCACGAATCATCCAATTATAGGTAAATAGGTGTTTCATTCTGGTTTTGATTATATGGGATTTAGTATCCCACCAAAAGTATAAAGTTCCCTCGATCTGTAATCATTCATATCAAAAAGATGGAACGAATGTAGCGATACCTTGGCGCTATCGGTGACTTTTTTAAGATGTCTTAATTTTTTTTGGTAAAAAGATGGCTAGGTTCGTCCCGTTCTGCCCTTGGTTGGAAAACTTTCAGGGGGGATTATGGATTAACAAAATAAAATACTGATGTACAGGTTTTTGGGACTGTTCTTTTTGATAGTGCTGGCCCCTCTACTTTTGCCTTCTTGTTCCCGGGAACCCATAGGGCAGGGGGGCGGTTTGCTCACGTATAGGGACATCCGGTTGGGAGGCGTTGCCCTTCAGGATTCCCTGGGGGCTTGTTTCTCCACGGCCAAGGGCACCGTGGTCCGTGCATATGAATTGGATGGGGAAACGGGCCCCGGGGTGGATATCGTTTTTGTGGGACTTCCGGGTGTCCGGTTCTTTGAATCCCCGGACGGGGTATCTTATTGGGGACTGGATCAAGTGCCAGGTGCCCGCCCCACGATCTTTATGCACTTGGAGGCCGAGGGCCAAGAGGGCTTTACCATATCCGACTTTGACCGGATGATAGACGATTCCCTGCTAAGGGCACTTGATATTACAGCAGATCAGGGTGCATTGCCCTTGGATGGTCTTCCTTTTCTTGTGCTCTTTGAAAATACAGATGGCAAGAAAGGGGCTCTAAAAATCCATGCAATGAAAAAAGCGGGCAAGACCAGTGAGATCATCTTTGATCTAAAAATGCAACCTTGACCTACGTTATGACAGTCCATAGCATCCATGCCGAAAATTAATCAAGTCCGGGCCATTTCTTAGGCTGGATTAAGATTTAAAAAACTGGCGCATTATAATTTTGTGCCGGGCTTTATGGTTCTAGTATCCTGGCCCAATAAATAATCAGCGAACCCAATTAACAACTTATATGAAAATTGATAAGGACAGTAATCGGTATACCGTTTTGTTTTCAGTGGCCATGGTCATCGTGGTAGGTATTGGACTCTCCACTTTATCGGTCGTCTTGAAGCCTATGATAGAGCGAAACAAAGAGATCGAGAAAAAGCAGAACATCCTTTTTGTCATGGAGGTGAAGTCTGGCTCGGACGGGAACCTGCCCGTGGGCAGGGAAGAGGTGGACGAACTGTATGAACGTTTTATTGGTGATCGGCAGTATATGATCAAAGGTGATTCCGTAATGCGTACCCAAGAGGCCTTCGGGGTGGACCTGATGAAGGAAATGCGCATCGCAAGGGCCAATCCGGGATACGAACCCAGACTCCCTTTTTTTGTCGGGGAGCGCGATGGGGAGACCTTCTATATTTTTCCCGTACAGGGCAAGGGGCTGTGGGGCAATATCTGGGGCCATGTGAGCCTAAGCCAAAGTTTGGATCGTTTGGGCGGGGTGGTCTTTGACCATGAAAAGGAGACCGCGGGCCTCGGGGCCAACATGACCGAACCTTTCTTTAGGGACGATTTTATCGGGGAACATTTTCTGGACGGGGAGGGCACCTATCAGGGTATTACGGTAAAAAAGGGGAATGGAGACCCCATGAACACCAATAAGGAGGACGGGCTCATCGATGCCATGGCCGGTGCGACCATTACAAGTTCCGGAATATCCACGATGCTCCATACGGGTATACGAATGTACCTGCCCTATCTGCGTTCGATGTAAAGATCCTTTCCATTGGAAGTGGGGCAATGAAAATTCACAGACTGGCCCATTTCTTAAGAGGTCTTAATTTTTATGAACAAAATGGGTCATAAGTTTGTCCTTAGTTAGTTTGTAAAACAACGAACCGCCGTTTGGGATCCTTGTACCCCTCGGCGGTTTTACACTGTCCATTCAATTTAAATTAGTCTAGAACAAAATGAAGAATACCTTGACCTATAACCAATTTTTGAAATTTTCCTCACTGTCCTTTTTGATGCTATCCCTGGGCTGCGGTGCGAAACGATCTGTGGATTCCACTTCCGATGATACCATTGAAGTGCAACTGGTCCGCAGTGCGACCGTACATTTGGATATCGGGGAGAGCAGCTTGTTGATAGATCCTATCCTGGGAGGGAAAGGATCACAGGATCCCATTCCTTTTTCCAATGGCCTGAACAATCCCTTGGTCGATCTTCCCTTTGCTGTGGAACAGGTACTTTCCGGTGTGGATGCGATACTGGTGACCCATTATCACCCCGATCATTTTGACAGTGCCGCCGAGGAGTTTGTGCCTAAGGACATGTTGATCTTTTGTCAGCCCAGCGATAAGGAACGATTGGTAGAAAAAGGTTTTACCAATCTTGTCGCGATCGACAAGCAACATCAGTGGGCCGGTATACAAATTTCGCGTTATGGGGCCAGTCATCATCAAGGGGCAACTGGACAACCCCCGTTCGGGGAATCCTCTTCCTATGGAATCGAAGCCTTTGGAAAAAAAGTATTGCTAACGGGAGATGCGATCTTGGATGGCAAATTGAAAAGTTCATTGGATGCAGTGAAACCCGATCTGGTGATTGCTAATACCGGGGAATGCCAGTTCAGTGAGCCGAACGAAGTGCTGGCACCGGGCAGGACCATGACCCTTACCAAAGAGGAGCTTGTGCAATTAGCTGTCCATAGACCTATGACAAAGGTTGTTGCTGTCCATTTGGAAGCGATCAACCATTGCATACTTACACGGGAAGTACTTCGTGGCTATGTTAGGGAAAAGGGACTCGAGGAAAGCATAATGGTGCCCAGTGACGGGGAATCCCTATCGTTTTGATCTTGTTGTACGCTAGGAATACAGTAGGCCTGATCTTGATATTTTGCGTATTGGGCTCCATGGTACAGGATAAGGGGAATGGTACCGGTGCAATTGACGAAACGCTCTTTGTGGAGTGCAACAGCACCCAACTTTTTTTGAATATCAAAGGGAAGGACCGGAACAATCCAGTGGTACTTTTTTTACATGGCGGCCCAGGGGACGTGATGCTGGGGCTCTATCCTTTTCAAGTATACATCGGAGAGAAACTGGAGGAGGATTTTACCATGGTATAGATGCACCAGAGGGGAACCGGGAATTCCGGGCAAGTGCCATTGTCCACCCAGACGGTGGGAAACCATATGGATGATGTGGACCGCGTGGTCGACTATTTGCTGGAACGCTTTGGACGGGAGAAGGTCCATTTGATGGGACATTCATGAGGGGGCATGCTCGGAACCTTATATCTTATTCTTGGGAGAGAAAAAATCGATAGGTTCGTGGCAGTGGCCCCTCCTTTTGATTCCAATAAAAATGCCCGGGAAAGTTATGACATGACATTGGCATGGGCAAAAAGGGATAATAACGCGGATGCCATCCGTGAACTCCGAACGCAAATCGTGTTGCCCATCGATTCCTTTGGGGAGCAGATGCTATTGAGCAAATGGGCAAGTCAAGCGTTTGGTGGAATATCCAAAGGGCTTTTCATGTCCCATGTCCTTGACGGTATGGGAATCGAGGGACTGGGGGAGGGATGGCAAACCAATGCGCTAGCCATTGCCCGGGCCATGGATGAGGAACTGCAGGGCATCAAGGTGACAGATTCCATTGGTGATCTGGCCAACCCCATCCTCTTTATGGCAGCGGCTCACGACGCCAATGTGCCGCCCGGTCCGGTCAAGGAAGTGTTCGGGGATTATAAGAGGCCGAAGGATTTTGTGCTTTTTGAGAACAGCTATCACCTATCTTTCGTAACCGAGAGCGATAGATTTGTGGCAAGTGTCCAAGACTTTTTAATGAAGGAAAGCTCCAAATGACAACGAAATAGTCCGGCCCCCTGGTACATTGTTAGTTATTCAAGTGGGTAGAGTTAGGTATCGGGGGGCTTTTTTAATCCTTTATTTTCTGGTCATCCTTTAACTTTTGGAGCTGTTTACCATAAATTGATGGGATGGTCGTATTTTAAGGGGTACGTTACTTTGGAGCATGGTCAAATATGCCCCGATACCGAATAAAGATGGTCGAAACCCTGGCAAAACATATTGAGCGAACTATAGATTTCCAAGTGGACCCCAATCTGTTGGCACCTTATCTCTCGGCGTTGCCTTTGGGAAAAAAAGAACACCTTTTTAGACAAGGGGAGCTTTGTACCCATCTCTATTTTGTTGTGGAGGGTTGCCTGAACATGTATTTCATCAATAACAAGGGCCAGAACCAGACCGTACAGTTTGCCCTGGAGCATTGGTGGCTTACCGATTTTATGGCTTTTCGTTCTTCCTCTCGCACCGAGTTTAACCTGCAGGCCGTCGAACGGAGCAAAGTGTTGGGAATCGATCTGGCTGGGGAGAAGGATCTGTTGGAGCGGTTTCCCGAGTTGGAACGGTATTTTAGGTCAATTCATGAAAGGGCCTATGGGGCTTCCCTAGTGCGGATGAAGCACATCTATGGGCTCTCCAAAGAGGAACTGTACCATGACTTTGCCCAAAAATTGCCTGATTTCGTGCAACGTGTGCCCCAATATCTGTTGGCGTCCTTCCTGGGGCTTTCCCCGGAATATTTAAGTGAGCTCCGGGGGCGTGAGCTCCACCACTGATACTTCTTGGCTTGGCCTGTTTCTTAAACCAGTTGAAGTGTATTGTCTTGTTCCATCCTTAATTTTGACCCATAAAACATAGAACAATGGAACAAAGAATTCAAATCGACAAAACGGAGCCAAAGGCCTATGAGGCCATGTTCGGCTTGGAAAAATACCTGTCACAAAGTACCTTGGAAAAGCGACTTGTGCACCTCCTTAAAATTAGGGCCTCCCAAATCAATGGCTGTGCTTTCTGTATTAATATGCATACCCAGGAGGCACTGGCCGATGGCGAAGACCCCAAACGTATCTTTTTATTGGATGCCTGGGCGGAAACCGAAATGTTCACCGAGAAGGAAAGAGCGGCACTCCGAATGACAGAGGAGGTGACCCTGATCCATGAGGGGGGACTCGATTCGGTGACCTATGCACATGCGAACCAAGTGTTCACGGAAAACGAGATCTCCCAGATCATCATGGCCATTGTGACCATCAATGCATGGAACCGTATTGCCATAGCGACCAAAAAACCATTTTGACCGGGTCAGGGAAAAGGGGTCTGGATGGCCAGCTGCCGTTCGGACCCCGAACCTGCAATTGAAGCCCAGAACTGTTGAATTGTGGTGCGTCCCATTAAGAGACCTGAAAATGTTCCTTCAGTAGCCGGGCTCCCTTGGAAGTAATGACCACTTCCCTGCCACTGCTCTTTTTTCTGAGCCAATCCCTATCGATCATAAAATCCAAAAGGGCCTTCCCCAGGGCACCGGCCACATGGTGCTTTCGTTCGGTCCAATCCAGGCAAGGCCGGACGTGGATCCGTTTCCCCTTCAATAGTTTGTTGGTGTCAATTCCGAGCGCTTCCAGCCAATGCCATCCCTTTGCTGTAATTTGATAAGAACTGTCCTTGTGGACAATAATATTTTGGGCCACAAGGGATTCCTGTATCCTGACGGCGAGTTCACCGGCCAAATGATCATAGCAGGTTCTGGCAGTCATCAGGCCCCCTTTTGGTTCGGGCCTTTTGATACCTTCCACGTGTTGTGGTGGGATCAGTCCCGCTATCCCTTCAATACTGCGTGCGATTTCCGGGCCTGCCAATCTGAAATACCGATGTCTTCCCTGTTGCTCCACCACGATCAAACGACCATGGATCAATTTGGTCAAATGGTTGCTTGCCGCTTGTCGGGTCAAATCGGCAAAGCCGGCAAGTTCTGTAGCCGTATAGGCCCTACCGTCCAGAAGGGCCCATAGCATCTTGGCCCTTGAACGATCTCCGATCAGTACCGCCGCCGCACTGAATTCCTTTGCTATGTCCATGGTTCCAAATATACACCGCTTTGGAGTTCCATGGTTCATTTTGCATGGAACCATTAGATCTTTCCCCCCATTAGTTTTGTCGGCCAAAGCAACTAATGATATGATGAAAAAAATGATATGGCTCCTATGGTCCTCTACCTGCTGTTGGGCCCAACATGGAGCGTTGGATTACGAGGCGTTCCAGTTTCCCAGTAGGTTGGAAGGAAAGAAGTTGAATCTGCTGTACACTGCATCAAGGAAGACCGATTCGAGAGGGGCCGTTATCTTTGTGCACGGATCTTCGTTCCCTTCCAAACTCTCGGCCGGTTTCCGGATCCGAGGGGTCTCTTGGATGGATGTTATGGCAGACACTGGGTTCGATGTCTTCGCCCTGGACTTCTTGGGCTATGGGGAATCGGACAGGTATGACCATATGGTCCAGGACGATAAGGTCGATGATGTTCCGAACGGGGGCAGGGTAGTTGTCCGTGACCTGGATATTGCCGTGGATCTTATCAGAAAGCAACTAGGGATAGATCGGGTGGTGCTTTTGGGCCATTCCTGGGGCGGAACGGTAGCGGGACACTATGCGACCCTATACCCTGAGAAAGTGGACAGGCTGGTACTTTTTGCGCCCATTGTACAGCGTTTAGGTCCGACGGATCGGAAACCTATCAGGTCATTGTTCCTGGAACAGACGCCCGAACAGCGATTGGAGCAGTTCAAGGGCCAGGTACCCGAGGACGAGGATATGGTCTTGGAGCAGGATGTACTGCTGCATTGGGGAAAGGCCTGGGTCAAGAGCGATCCCACGGCACGGGCCCGGAATACAGGTTCGGTGCGATATCCCAGTGATTGGCAAATGGATCTTTATGATTGCTGGAACGGGAACTGTTTTTTGAACCCCGGAAGCCTCAGGGTGCCCACCTTGATCGTTCGGGGAGAATGGGATACCGCCTTCAGTGCGAGGGATGCCGAAATGCTTTTTGACCATATGGTGCATGTCGATGATAAAAGTTATGTTGTGGTTGGCCGTGGTACGCATGTGCTGCATTTGGAGGAGAATCGATGGGCGTTGTTCAATGAGGTCCTTACCTTCATTAAAAACGAAAAACGATGATGGCCGTCATTTTTGAGGTCCATGTGGCCCCCGATAAAAAGGGGGAATACCTCGCTATTGCCCATAACTTGAAACAGGAATTGACCAAGGTTGCGGGATTCATATCCATTGAGCGTTTTCAGAGTATTTCCGATGAAGGTAAAATGCTATCGCTTTCCTATTGGAGGGACGAGGCTGCGGTGGAGGCTTGGAGGGACCATGGCATGCACAGGAGGGCCCAAGATAGGGGGAGGACATCCATTTTTAAGGATTACAACATCCGTGTTGCCGAAGTGATCCGGGATTATGGCATGTATGAACGGGAGCAGTGTCCGAAGGATTTATAGGACTTGATGGTTCAGCCGATTTGCAAAGGCATGGGTAAGGAGGTTGGGCATGCCCCCCGTATGCCAGAACACAATTTTGGACCCCGGGGCAAGTCGGTCTTTTTGGATATGGTCCATCATCCCATGGAAGGCCCTTGCGGTATACACCGCATCCAGTAATATACCTTCGGTTTTGGCAAGCATTTCGATGGTCTTTTGTTCTTGCTGTGTCAGGTTCGCATAACCTGGCGCTTCATAATTTCGATCCAGGACAATATTCCCGATTTGAAAGGTGTTGGGCAGGTTCAGGGATTTTGAAGCCGTCGTCAGGATATCTAAGATCCTTTCTTCAAGGGATTCCCCATGTAGCTTGGCCTTGTCCACACTTATCGCGTGCAGGGAGGCTTGAATATCGAACAGCGCCTGGCCCAGTAACATACCTGCCTGTGTTCCCCCTGAACTGGAGGCAAAGAAGATATGATCTATTTGCAGCTCCATTTCCTGTAATTGGATTTTTACTTCCCGCATCGCATTTACAAATCCCAGGGCGCCCATGGCGTTGGAGCCCCCATAGGGTATGAGATAACATTTCCCTTTTTTGGAAAGCGTATCATGGAGTTCCGCAATGTCCTCGCCTTTACGGTTTTCCCCTGTAAAATGGAGCTGGGCCCCGAAAAGAAGGGATAACAGTAAGTTGCCCTCATACACCTTGGGCGGTACGCCCCCTAGTAACAGATGACATTCCATCCCCAATTGGGCACAGGCCGCGGCCGTTTGGCGACAATGGTTGGACTGTTGGGCCCCGGAGGTGATCACAATGTCACAGGAAGTCTTTACGGCTTCATAGAGGAGATATTCCAGTTTTCGCGTCTTGTTGCCGCCCATACCGAGTCCTGTCATATCGTCCCTTTTGATATACAGTTCGTAGGGCCCGAGTTCTGCCGAAAGTTTTTTTAATTGTGTCAAGGGGGTAGGCAGGAAGGCCAAGGGCACTTTTTTCTTTAAGGGGTCTGGGGTGGCAGCGTTCATGTTTTTATTTTATTTTTTATCGATTCCGAAGTGTTCGAATACCGCCGGGATGAGTATTGATTGGTAGAAAAGGTTACTGGGCGGACGTTTCAGACCACTGTGCATGTTCCCTACATTGACCAAGGAGACAATGACGATATCCGTATCCTCGATCCAGAACATCATGGCCGAGAAGCCCAGTACTCCACCGGAGTGTCCTAGGACCGCATGACCACGGTAATAGGGATATATCCGGTAAATGCCCTGGGCATACTGGAAGTTCGGGTTCGCACCATCCCTCGGCGGATGATAGGTGAAATAGTGTTCCAAGACCGCCTTGTCCAAAAAATCCCCAGTGTTCAAGGCCTGTGCCCATTTGACCAGATCTTCGGACGAGGATACCATGCCACCGGCTGCCCATTCTGTGGATAGGTTTGACCTGCTCGTGTCGATCAAATACGGGTTCGCCCACGGAAAATATGGGGAGTGTCCAGCGACTTTTAGATAATCCGGTGTCGCATAATGGTAGTTTGCCACATATCCCCCGGGAACATTCTCAAAGGACTCCAAAAAGGTGTTGTTCAAGGCCAAGGGCTTTAATATGCGATTTCGGATCTCTTCATGAAGCTCGTTGCCGGTGATCTTTTCTATGATAAGACCAAGAAGTGTGTAGTTGGTATTCGAATACTCATATGCTTCCCCGGGAGCGAAAAGTGCAGCCTGCCCGTCAATGTAGTCAAGCGCTTCCGCTTTGCCCCATAAATGTTCTGGCCTGACCGATGCTCCCCTTCCTTGTCTTATCCATGCTTGATCAAACTCAAAGGTGGGAATGCCGCTTTGATGGTTCAACAGTGTCCTTATGGGGGCCTGGTCAAGATTTGCGATATTCGGCAGCATAGTGGTGTCCAGGTAGTCCGAGGGAACCTTTTCCAGATCTAGTTTGCCCTCTTCGGCCAATTGCAGTGCCGTGACCGCCACAAATGTCTTGGTAATGCTGCCTATACCAAATTTGGAGTCAAGCGCAATGGGTGTCTTGGCCTCAAGATCCGCATAACCGATGGTTCCGCTCCAATAGATACTGTCGCCCTTGCCTATGGCCACGGAAATACCGGGAATGCCCATACTCTGGCCATTGATCAAGACATTGTTGAATAGGGAATCCGTTTCCTGCGACCCCGGGACGGCCTGGGCCTTTAGGGCAGTGCCGCCCAATAGTAATAATGTCGAGATGGTGATCCTAAAGTATTTCATGGTGATATGGATGGTGTATGGTCGACGATCCTGAGAAGGACTTTTTGGTAAATTAATGATTTATGGGATAGGTCAGGGTCGGTCAAGGGTAAATTGTTTATGGATAAAGTTGCCCATTACCTTGTGGAGTTCCTGGCTCGTGGGCACTTTTTTTACATCCCCGTCAAAACAGTTCTCCTTTATCCGATACAGAGAGTGATCGGTACCTTCGAGAATCTTCCATTGGATAAGTGACGGGGGATCGCCTTTAAAGATTGCCTTGAGTTTGTCAACGGAACTTTGGGCGTGGACCAAAGGGTCGTTTTCGCCAAAGAGAAACAGCACCGGTCTTTGGATGTTCCTGATAGCTCTTGTGGGATCATACCCCTTGATGACCCTATAATGCAGGTCGTTTTTCTTCTCGGCCCTTATGGTCGGTGTGGTATACAGTTTATAAACCTCGGAAACGGCCCGCTCCATGGCCTGGAGACTGTCCAATCCCTCGCATCGGATCTTACTGTATGCGTTCTGTACGTCCTGTTCAAATACCGTGGTGACCGACCCCGCCATGCTTATCCCGAATTGAATTTCATCGGGATAGGTGCCAGCAATGATCTGGACCAGCCATCCCCCTTGGCTATGTCCTATGACCCCAATCTTTTGGGGGTCAATTGGAAAATTTTCTTTGGCATACCGAATGGCGTCGACCGCATTTTTGGCCAGGGCCTCGAAATCCATGTCCCACCAGGCTCCCGAGGATTTGCCGATGCCCGGTTTGTCGAAATTCAACAGGGCATATCTATCGGCTACCAGGGTATGGAGGGTGGCATCCAAATACCCTTTGTAGTTTGTCCTATAACTGGAATTGCCGGAGCCGGGCATGAAAACCAAAAGCGGAGGATGTTGCATGTCCTTGGGCAAACGTAAACTTCCTGCCAGCAAGTCTCCATTGGATTCAAACTGGAATGCTATCGTTTTTTCCTCGTATTGCATACCATACAACTCATTTTGGATAAAAATGAGCGACAGTAGGAACAGGGGTAAAAATTTTAGGGCGAATATTTTTGAGCATACTTTGCTCTGGGAAGAAGGCATAAGTACTATGGTTTCCATACTTTTCGTTTTTGTATTGTCAAAGCCACAAGTTTCATTGTAGCGGTGCTAAAAATCCATAAATAATGCCGTAAAATGGTTAAGCTGTCTTAAGAAAAAGGGAGTTTGGTGCCCTTGAAGGGATCGGAAAGGCATTTCTGTGATAGGGAAACGGGCAGAAATGCCTTTTGATGTCAATTTAGAGCTGTTTGTTCGCTATATCCGGGTAGTTGCCCAAAACTTTCCATTGGCCTGCCGAACGGATCAAATTGATCAAGGAGCGGAACCGAAGATCTTTGCTCTCCAGGGTAACTCGGGCGTAGGCCAAATCCCCCATTATTTCCAACGAATCGATCTGTAACGTTCGCGGTGTCCCGCCAAAAGTTCCTTCTTTGATGAGGTCCAAATAGCGTTCCTTGTCCATTACAAATACCCCCTCCTGTTCAAAGAAACCGGATTGCACGTTACGGAAATCATTGTGAAGGATGCCGCTCAACAACGCAATATCACTGGTATCCCCACCTATAATAAAATTCTTGAGGCTACCCATGAGGTCGCTTCTGCCCTTGTCTATTTGTTTTAAGGCCGTCACTTCGATCTCGATTTTCATTTTGGGATCGGCAAGTCCGGCCGATATCATCATGGCCGCGGGCCTGGATTCGCCAAAATACCGACGTAACACAGGCCAGCAGGATTCGAAATCCGATGCATTGGGCAGGATGTAGTTGACCCGGACCACATCTTCCATAGTGGCATTGGCCCGCTTTAGTGCATATTGAATGTTCTTTAGGCATTGTTCGGTCTGTTCCACGACATCCTTTGAAATTTCCATGGTGTCGTAATCGTAACCCGTAGTGCCGGATACAAAGACCCAATCCCCTTGTACGATAGCCCTCGAATATCCGATCTGTTTTTCAAAGGCCGATCCCGAACTGATAAGTTGTTTGCTCATGTTTTTTGTTTTTATAGTAGACAGTTTTGGCCCTGGGAAATGTGACAGGTTGGGATAAATTTTATAAGGTGAGCACTGTTTTTCGAAGGTTCCGGAAACAGGTTGTGAGCGAGAAATATATGTAATCGTACTGGCTAAAGGAAAGAGTGATGGTGCCGATGTAGGTGGATAACGGCCAATATCCTCCGGTCTTTGGCTTCTTGGGTACAATGACCATTTATTTATCTTGCAGCAGTTAATGTGGAATTCAAACCATCAAGATATGTACAGAAATACGATCCAATACCTTGCGGCCCTGGTTGTTTTCGTTACCATCGGCTGTAACAATGGAAAAAATAGTGAGGATGGCACAAGGGCAGTTTCCCAGGAACAGCAAATGGATGTAAGGCAGAAATGGCATTGGGACAACAAAAATGGACAAAGTGATGCTGCAGGTTATGCCCAGGTAGTAAAAGTGGGGCCCACCATTTATGTTTCCGGGGTGCCGACCAGTGACTTATCCCCAGCGGGGGTTGCCCGGTTATACGGTACCCTTAGGGCCTGTTTGGAATCCTTTGGGGCCACACCGCAGGATGTGGTCAAGGAGACCTTGTACACCACGGATATAGAGGCCATGAAACTGCTCAACGATCATCGAAAGGAGTTTTATGAAGGGGATTTCCCCGCTGCCAGTTGGATGGAAGTGAGCCGATTGTACGAACCGACCGCAAAATTGGAAGTGGACTTGGTGGCCTATCTCCCTGCTACCGGGGAACGGAAATAACCCTATATGACATCGACAACCGCAGCAAAAAGAATCATGGAGCTTCAGGATAGAGATCTTGACCTCCGACAAAAGCTCTTGGAAAATGGGACGCTTTCCAGTGGGTATAATGAAGCTATGGAGGCACTTCACAATGATAATGCAAGGGAATTGGAGACCATCATGGAAGCGATCGGATATCCGAGCGTCCCAAAAGTGGGCAAGGAGGCCAATCAAGCGGCTTGGTTGATCGTCCAACACGCCATTGGTCTTCCAAGTTTTATGAAAAAATTCCTTCATCATTTGCAAAGGGAAGCCGAAAAAGATAAGGACCTGTCCATACAACTGGCCTATCTGACCGACAGGGTCAGGATGATGGAGGGCCAGGAACAATGGTACGGAACCCAGTTCGATTGGGACCAGGAGGGTTTGATGAGCCCGGCTCCATATGATAATCTGGATAAGGTCAATGCCAGGAGGCGGGACTTGGGACTGAACAGTTTGGAGGAACAGACCGAAGCAATGCGGCTACGTGTGAGGAGCGAAGGTCAAAGGGCGCCCAAGGATATGGAAGGCCATCGTCGGGAACAAAAGGCCTGGAGGGCAAAAGTGGGCTGGATCTAAGATCTCATTGGATGGTCTTACTTATCTGTGCCCTGGGAGTGGTCAGCGCCTGAAAACTCCCATCGTCCGATTCCTTTGATATTGACCTGGGCACCCAATCCCTGATAGAACGATATCGCAGCTTGGTTGTCCCGGTCAACTTCCCATTTTATGCTGGAAATGTTCCGTGCCATGGCCATTTTCCGTACATGGAGGATCAGTTGTTTTCCAATGCCCTTCCCGCGTTCTTTGGCGGTCACAAAGAGATCGTCCATATGAAGGAACGGACGGCCCGCCCAGATGGAATAGGAAATGGTATAGGTGAGGTAACCGACTGCCCTTCCCTTGTCCATGGCCAGCAACGCCCCGAAATCAGGTGGTTCCCTGAAGAGTGCTTTTGACAGTCGCTCGGGGGAGGTCTCCACGAAGCTTTCCAAATGCTGGTTTTTGGCCAAGTCTTGGATAAGGTGGTACAGCAGGCCCACCTCGTCACTTTGTACGGGTCTTATTTCCATGATTTGCTCAGTTGAAGGTCAAAGGGCACTGATCCGCTCAAAAAAGATATTGATGGCATAGGCCGAGCACAATAAAAGTACAGGTAGGTCAATATGGGGATATTCCTTCAAATCATCTATAAAAAAATCATGTTTGAACTTTCTCCAATTGTTCTTCCCCCTAAAGGTACAAAGGGTGTTCTTTGCAGCATCGCATAGGATGAACTTGGGATTGAACACCCCGGTGTTCTTTATGGTAAAG
Organism: Allomuricauda sp. NFXS6; assembly: GCF_040148835.1. Taxonomy (NCBI): domain Bacteria; kingdom Pseudomonadati; phylum Bacteroidota; class Flavobacteriia; order Flavobacteriales; family Flavobacteriaceae; genus Allomuricauda; species Allomuricauda sp. NFXS6. The sequence continues at coordinate 315,319 of NZ_JAGEMG010000003.1, forward strand.
GTATTATGATGTGGATCGTCCGTGTGTCCCAGCTCAATGGTCATGGTGAGGTCGGCAGAAAACATTAATTGTCCGATGTTGTTACCATCCTTGATCAGATCTATGGTATTTTTGAAGATATGTACGGGTTTGAGCTCGATGGTGGAACCTTCCACCTGTATTCTTGCCTTTCCCATAAGCCAGTTCGTATAGTTCAATTGGCCCAATTCCTTTCCGTTGCCGCTGAGGGCATAGTCGCCTTTGCCCGATAGGGCGCTCAATTTCAATGGATTTGTCGTTGTCTGCTCCATGTTTGTTGTTTTTATAAGTTAAGGTTCTGTTTGTCGGGATACGGCGATTGTCCCGTTGCTGTGTTCCAGTAGCTTCAGGTCCAGTTGGAACAAATGGTCTTTGCTCCCCATATAGAGATGGTTCCCCATGGTCAACAGGGGGCCAAGGGCATCGGTAGTGTTCGGCGTTACTGCTTCGGTGGGCAATATCAGCTGCCCATTTTTGGCCCCGTGTTCCATATGGTAAAGTCCCTCACCGAGCAAGTGGGTAAAGTAGATGCCCGAATCGTTGACCGCCAGCCCCGTTCCCGCGGAGATTATATCCTTGCCACTGGTTATTTGGAAAAGTACCTCTGGCCGGTTCTCCATATTTCCGAGCTCGGTGCGCAGCAACCAACTACCTTTGTTGTCACCGGTATAAAAGGTCCTGAAAAAGTACAGTGCTCCCTTATAATGGACCATATGCTCCAATTCCTCAAAGGGCAGTTCGTGCAAAAGTCTGTCCGGGCCTCCGGTCACCATGTCCCTACTGTGGACCTTGGTGTCGAAGCCAAAACTGGATTCGGTCTCCAGGTAGATGAGTTCGTTCCCTCGCTTGGCCAGTGCCGCTTTGAAAAATGGCAGGTCTATTCCGCTGGGAACCATGTTTTTTGTTTCCAGGTCGATTGCCCTGAGTTCGGTCATAACCCAAAAAGGGGTATAATAGAGTTTTCCATCGATAACGGCGAGGTCCATTGGGCCGTCCGGATCTTCATGGATGAACTCAGGATTGGGATCATCCTGTGCCATGTCCAATCGGTACATGGCATCGGTGGCAATAAAATAGATCCATCCACCATCAAAGTCCAATCGATTGATCTGAAGGCCAGGCAGTGCAATGTCCGTAATCAGCTCTTTGTCGTCCGGCATGGGGGCTCGGGGTAGGCCATCATCCTCTGTGCCACAGGAGCAGAACAATAGGCCCATGAGGGCAATTTTGTACAAGATGGTATGCGTCTTGGGCTGGACTTTGTTCCTGAAACTTATTTTTGTATTTACTAAGATGTTCATTTCTAGGGGCTTTTGTGGTTTTTAGTTGAGATAAATGTACCCAAGAGCACCTTCTTTTGAATTAAGATATCTTAAGAAATGAACGAGCGCCCCGTTATTTTTATGAGCGGTAAAAATGGAGGGGCGGACGGTTCGATCCGCCCCTTAAAAGGTGGAATTTTAGCCGATGTGGTACATATCGTGGAAGGTTTTGGCCAATTTTTCGGGATTTTCCTTCCATTGGGCGTACATTCCCTGCCCCATATCATCCGGTACAATGTCCAATGTGCCCTGTTCGACCGCTTCGAGGATGCGGGGTGCGATACGATCGGGGGATGGCATTTCCCATTCGCTGCCCTTGTTCATATCGGTATCGATGGCTCCCGGGTTGACGGCATGCACCACGATGTCCCGATCCGCCAATTCGCACCTAACCGACAAGGTCGCCGAATACAGGGCGGCCTTCGCGGCGGAATATCCTGCAATGGAGGCCAATGGGGAATAGGCCACAATGGAGACGATGTTCACCAATATGCCCGGGGCGTTCCTGGTCAGGACAGGGGCAAAGGCCCGCATCATTTCCAGGGTGGAAAAATAGTTGGTTTCCATCATATGGCGGAACATTTCCATTTCTCCTTCCAAGATGTTCCCCGGTTCCAGGATACCGGCATTGTTGATCAGCACATTGGTGTCCACTGCCAAGGCGGCACAGTGGACCACTTGTTCGGTATTGGAGATGTCCAGGGCCATGGGAACGACCCTATTGTCCCCAAAGTCCGGGAGTTTGTCCATGTTTCTGGCGGCAGCATATATTTTTCTGGCGCCTTTTTCCAGGGAGGCCTTGACCAATGATTTTCCAATGCCACGGTTGGCACCGGTAATAAAGATTGTTTTGTCCTGTAAGGATTTCATATCGTATGATTTAAAATGAGCAACAAACCTAAGAGCGGCCATTTATCCGTAAAACCCAAAAGTTGCTGTTTATGGATATTCTTGGGGAAGGCGGGCACCGATATTAAGATGAATTAATCTCTTTTGATTGGATTTCAATTATTTTTGGAAGGAACGCTTGATGTTCCATGATAAGCACGGGACCTGTAATGCCATATACCTAATATATGTGATAGGTTTCCTTGGGCCGTACATTAAATCCATTAAATTGTTAAGATGAAAATAGCCGCTATTTATGATATCCATGGGAACCCTTTTGCTTTGGAAGCGGTCTTGAAGACCATTTCCGGACAGGGGGTCGATATGGTCCTTGTGGGAGGTGATGTGGTTGCCGGGCCGATGCCCAAGGAGACCCTTTCCCTATTGCGGGAAATGGAGGTTCCCATGTCCTATATCCGGGGCAATGCCGAGACCGATCTGTTACGGCATGCCAAAGGTGAGGAGGTCTTGGGACTGGGGCCCAGGGCAAAAGGGGAGGCCGTTTGGGCAGCGGACTGTTTGGATGCCAGGGACATTGCCTTTATCGAGTCCTGGGCCGAAACATTGGAGGTCAACTCCCCGGCGCTGGGCGATATCCTTTTTTGCCATGCCACTCCGGAGAACGATACGGATGTCTTTACCACATTGACCCCTGAGCACAAACTGGAACCCATTTTTGGAACGCTTGGGACATCCATGGTCATCTGTGGACATACCCATATGCAGTTTGACCGTAAGATTGCCGGGGTACGGGTGGTCAATGCGGGAAGTGTTGGGATGCGTTTTGGGGGAACCGGAGCGGATTGGCTGCTCTTGGACGATGATGTCCATTTGATGCATGCCCCTTATGACCTGGGGAGTGCGGCAGCACATATCACTGCTTTGGAGTATCCCAATGCCCGGGATTTTGCGACCAAGTATATATTGGCATCCCCCAGTGAGGAAGAGGCATTGCGTATGCTGTCGAGACTGGAAATGTAACCCTATGTTCCATACAGCAAGTTTTGGGTTGGCACCAATGGGCCCTATCGTTACTTTCGAAACATATCAATGCACCTATGGATATCAAGGACCCCATCAACTATGATCGTATTGCCAGGGCAATAGCCTATATTCGGGAGAACCACCGGCAGCAACCTACCTTGGCGGAGATTGCCGACGAGGTACACTTGAGCCCCTTTCATTTTCAAAGACTGTTTACCGATTGGGCCGGGGTGAGCCCTAAAAAGTTTTTGCAGTATACGAATTTACAGTATGCCAAATCCATTTTGAGGGAGAGCAGGGAAACCTTGTTCGAAACCGCCTATCGTACCGGTCTATCGGGAACCGGGCGTCTGCACGACCTGTTTATCAAGATCGAGGGGATGACCCCTGGGGAGTTCAAAAATGGCGGCAGCGACCTTACCATCAATTACGATGTCCCATACACACGCTTCGGAAAGCTACTGGTGGCATCGACATCCAAGGGAATATGCCATATGGCCTTTATCGATGATGTTAAGGATGGGTTTGAAGAGCTACGGGCACGTTTTCCCAATGCCGATTTCCATCCCCGTTCGGACGGGATACAGGCAGGGGCGGTAAAGTTGTTCCATCGGGACTGGTCCAATATTGATCAAATCAAGTTGCATTTAAAGGGGACGGACTTTCAATTAAAGGTATGGGAGACCCTCTTGGACATCCCGTTCGGCCATTTGGTGAGCTATGGTGATATTGCAATGAAAATGGGGGCTTCGGATGCTTCCCGTGCCGTGGGCAATGCTGTTGGCTTGAACCCAGTTGCATATCTTGTCCCATGCCACAGGGTCATTCGGTCGACCGGCCATCTCGGGGGATATCGTTGGGGCGAGACCCGTAAAGTGGCCCTAATGGGCTGGGAGGCTGCTATAGAGGGTAGATGATCATATTGCATTAATCATGAAAACCATTCACGGCTTGCAATTATGACGGTTTTGTCGACAACAGTTCCAGAAGGTTTTTTGGGGTATGTCCCGACCACCGCTTTACTTCCTTTATAAAATGGTTCTGGTCGTAGTACCCAAACCCGAATAAATCGTTCATCTGTCCCGTGATTTGGATCGATCGAAGGGCCATTCTGCACCGGACCATGGATTGTACGGTCTTGGGAGATAGGCCCGAATAACGCAGCGTGATACGCTGTAATTGCCTTTGGCTGATCTTGAGCTCTTTGGCCATGTCAAGGGCGTTGGCGGAAAAATGTTTTCCATGGGTCAATAGTTCCACAAACTGTCTCCAAAGCCTATGGCCCTTACCGTCCATTGGTCCTTTACTGAGATGGGCAAGTTGATCGCTGAGGCCCTTGCGAAAGGTATCCAAGGTGGTCTCGGCAAAATAGGCTGATAGCCATCCTGTCCTGGGAAGGATATCCTCCTGCGCAACAATATTGTTGGTCAAAAGGCCCATATCCGTTTTGAACACTGGGAGGGCGGCACCAAACTGAAAGGTGACGCCAAACGTTCTGTTTCCCTCGGGGTGGCCATAGGTCGCAAAATGGGTGCGCGGGCCAAGGACACGAGTATCGGTAATGGTCATCTTCCCTCGTAGGTCATCACTTACGGTATAGGGTTCCCCTAGGGTAAATACCCAGTTGACGTAAGGATAGGCGAACAGGTATTCCGTGATACCGCTTTTGCCCTCCCTATCCAGCATCCAGTAATGCCGTACCATGTGGCGCAAATGATGGGGCGGTTGGAACAATTGGTACATCTATTGGTTCAATTTTGATTTTGACTTGATCAGCTCTCCCAAGAGCTTTGTGTTTTTTACCTGCGTTTCCATGCCCAGCTCTTGCGCCATCCGATGGATCTCCAGGTTTAGGGTTTCAATCTCGGTTTCCTTGTGGTTTTGGATATCCTGCAGCGTCGATATGAATTGGCCATCGGACCGTTGACTAATGGCCAATACCTGTTCTTCTATATCCTTTGCATCGAGATCGATCCCCATGGCTTGTGAAATTACGATACATTCGGCAATGACCTCCCTTGCCAGCGCAAAAACTTCACTGTTTCTGTGGAAGATGCCATTGTCCACCTCCAATAAAGGGCATATGGAATTGAACACGCAGTTGGCCATCGTTTTTTTCCAAACGATCGGTTCGATATTTTCTACCTCGGAGAAACGGAACAACGGACTGTCTACCTCTGCTACCAAAGTCCGCAACAAAGGCGTTTTTTCCCTGACCGTGCCGATAGGGGAGGCGGAGACCGGACGGTAACGGACCTGGTTCCCGGAGAGGGTCTGGGCCGTTGCGAAAAGCACACAGCGGTACAGTTGGTCAAAGCCCGATTCGATGAATGGACGTTCCACCCCGAGACCATTCTGTAGTAGGATTATCGGAGTTTTTTGGGTCTTGTGCCATAACCTTTTGGCCAGTTCTTGGTTTCCGAAGGATTTGTTGGTCAACAGCACGATGCCCTCCATTTTTGGGATGGCCGAAAGGGTACTCACCTTGATATTTTCGCTGAGTTTCCTCTCACCTTCAAGGGCAAGGATGATTTCTTCGTAGCGGGTACTTCCATCATCCATGTTGCCACGTACCAGTTGTACCTCACAGCCCTTTCGTTTAAGGGAGACTGCCAGGGCCTTTCCAATGGCGCCGGCACCTATAATATGTATGTTCATGGTTCAATTTGTTTTTTGGGGTACCCAAGTATTTCAAGAGACGAAGATCGTTATTGGTCCAGTTGTCAAATAGTATAGGTTGGACATTTTTAAAAGGGCCAGCCTGTACTATCCATGGTAAGTTTTTTCATGGACATTTGATCAAAAAACAGCTATGGGCAAAAATGAGCGTATACCGGCCAACAATAATTCAAAGATAAGCAGGGAACCCTTTCCGGGTTCAAAAAAGCATTATATGGCCACTGCGCATGGCTATCGGGTTCCGTTCCGAAAAGTGGAGCAGGGAAGCACCAAAATCGATGGTAAAGGTCGTAAAAACCCTTCATTGTTGTTGTACGATACCAGTGGCCCCTATACCGATCCTTCCATAAAGATCGATCTGCTCCGGGGACTGCCAACGGCACGTCACTGGATCGCCACCGATGCGGCCCTTGAAGCCCTGGAAGGCCCGACTTCCGAGTTTGGAAAAAAAAGGATGGCTGACGGGTCATTGGATACGATTCGTTTCAGCGCGGGAAGATTACCATTGCGCAGTATCAAGGGAAAGGTACATACCCAGATGTACTATGCCAAAAAAGGCATTGTCACCCCTGAAATGGAATATGTGGCATTCCGTGAAAACCAATTGATGATGGAAAATGGCCAGCACCAGGGCCGTTCCTGGGGGGCTTCGATCCCCAAAAGAATCACTGCCGAGTTTGTCCGGGAGGAGGTGGCCCGGGGACGCGCCGTAATCCCCGCCAATATCAACCATCTGGAACTCGAGCCCATGATCATTGGACGGAATTTCAAGACCAAGATCAACGCCAATATAGGGAACTCCGCGGTGACCTCTTCCATTGAGGAGGAAGTGGAGAAGGCGGTATGGGCCAGTAGGTGGGGCGCTGATACGATCATGGACCTGTCCACAGGTGAAAATATCCATGAGACCCGGGAGTGGATCGTTCGCAACTGTCCGGTTCCCTTGGGTACCGTTCCCATCTACCAGGTATTGGAGAAGGTGGGAGGTGATCCAGAGGCCCTGAGCTGGGAACTCTTCCGGGATACCTTGATCGAACAGGCGGAACAGGGCGTGGATTATGTTACGATACATGCCGGCGTACTCTTGCGCTATGTCCCCATGACGGCATCCAGAGTGACCGGGATCGTTTCCCGTGGCGGAAGTATCATGGCCAAGTGGTGCCTGGCACATCATAGGGAAAACTTTATCTATGAACACTTTGGGGAACTCTGTGAGATCTTGAATCGTTATGATGTGACCATTTCCCTAGGGGACGGTCTGCGACCCGGTAGTATTGCCGACGCGAACGACCAGGCCCAATTTGCGGAACTGGAGACCTTGGGGGAATTGACCAAGATTGCCTGGGAGCATAATGTACAGGTGATCATCGAAGGACCGGGACATGTGCCCCTGCATATGATCAAAGAAAATGTGGACCGACAATTGGAACTCACCCATGAAGCCCCTTTTTACACCCTTGGGCCTTTGGTGACGGATATCGCTCCGGGATATGATCATATTACCAGTGCTATTGGTGCCGCGATGATTGGATGGTTTGGGACGGCCATGTTATGTTATGTCACGCCCAAGGAACATCTGGGGCTGCCGAACAAAGAAGATGTAAGGGAAGGCCTTGTTGCCTACAAAATTGCGGCCCATGCGGCCGACCTGGCCAAAGGGTTCCCGGGGGCACAGCATTGGGACGATAGCCTGAGCAGGGCCCGTTTCGAATTCCGCTGGGAAGATCAGTTCAATCTTGGCCTAGATCCCTATAGGGCAAGGGAGTACCACGATGAGACCCTGCCGGCGGAAGGAGCCAAATTGGCACATTTTTGCAGTATGTGCGGCCCGAAGTTCTGTTCGATGAAGATCACCGAGGAAATACGGGCCATGGCCCGAGAGAAAAACAAAGATGCCGGGGAGGTGCTGGAAGATGGCCTGGATAAAAAGGCCGGGGAGTTCAAGGAAAAAGGATCTTCCCTGTATCTATGAAGCTGCACAAGGTCATGGCCATTTCAGGCTTCGATCCCTCGGGCGGGGCGGGTATGCTGGCCGATATCCGGACTTTTCTGTCCTGTGGAGCCTATGGGTTCGGGGCCATGACCGCCCTGACAGTTCAAAATGAACGGGAGTTCCGTGGTCTGCAGTGGGTGACGACCGATCAAATCAAGAATCAGATCGACGTTGTTTTGGACCAACATGAAATTGGAGCGGTTAAGATAGGGGTGACGCGGGATCAAGGGGTACTGAGTGATTTGGTAGGTCATGTGCGAACCAGAATTCCCCATGTTATCCTGGTATGGGACCCCGTGTTCCGTACCTCCAGTGGCTTTGATTTTTGGAATGCTATCGATGTGGGCCGGTTGGCAGCTGTTTTGGATCATGTGGATGTGATAATGCCCAACCTGATGGAGTACGGACGTATTTGGGGCAAGGGCAAGTCCCTTGAGGGATTGGATATCGATACCAATATTGTTTTGAAATCCTTTAGGATGGTGGACGATATCGTTTATGATCGCCTTTTGTGGGAGCAACAGGTGCACGAAATAGGAAGTCCCGTCCTTGTGGATGCGGACAAGCACGGGACGGGCTGTGTCCTTTCGGCGGCCTTGACCGCCCATTTGGCCATGGGGCATGATCTATTGGAAAGCTATCTCAGGGCCAAGGAGCTACTGAACAGATTTATGAAAAGCAGCCCCAGCTTATTGGGGCATTTTAACTGAACCCATACCATGAAAGACCATACACTGATTTCCAGAATCCATTACATTACACAGGACATGCCCGACGTTTCCCATATGGAATTGGCCCTGGAGGCCTGTAGTGCCGGGGTAGATCTGGTGCAATTGCGATTGAAGGGCCGTAAGCGATCGGAAATGTTGGAAATGGCCTGGGAGGTCAAAAAGATATGTGCCTATTACGGGGCCACCTTTATCATCAACGATCATTTGGACATTGCCTTGAACGTGGATGCCGATGGTATCCATTTGGGCAATGGTGATACGGGTCACCAATTGGCCAGAAAGGTGCTGGGCCCGGAAAAAATCATCGGTGGGACGGCCTATACACAGCAAGAGGCATTGTGGCACAAGTCTCGTGGCATTGTGGACTATATTGGACTCGGTACCTTTAGAAAAACACGGACAAAACCTGAGATTACTGAATTTCTTTCCCTGGAAGAAATAGGTAGGTTGGTGGATCACATGGAGCGTATGGACGGCCCACGGATTCCGCTGTTGGTCATAGGGGGGGTCCGAATTGACGATATACCATCTTTACTGTCCGTTGGGGTGCATGGTATCGCCATTGCTTCTCTGATCAATGAGAGTCCAGACAAGGCCCGGACCTATGCCGATGTGCTCAGGGCATTTTCTTAGCAGGGCAGTTATAGGGTGGTAAGCTATAGCAGGTCGGTCAGATCCACGCCCAGGTCCACCAACTTGTTGTTGGAAATGGGATTTGATGCAATGAACTGTGCTATCAGTGCTTTTTTTATGGCCAGGTATTCGGCTTTTTCCTCCAATGCCTTCTTTAACGATTCCAAATGCATGGCCAGTTTGTCCAAGGAAAGATCAATGGGCATCCCGTGGGCTTGTTTTTCTTGGATGTCCTTGATTTCCATGACCAGGAATTCAAGCGTTCTGCTCAGCCCTTCTGCAGTCTTTTTTCTTCTTAACACAAGGTCGGCGCGGTAGAGGCCGTAAATGGCAATCGACTTCTCCCCCTTTTCATCGAGTGCCTTCACCTCTCCGTTGGGAAGGAAATCCAAGTGCTGTTCCGGATCGTCGGAACAGGGATTGATCAATTGCACAAAAGGATTCTCAAGCGCGATATCCTGATTATGGTTTCGTAAACGCTTGCTCTCGTCCGAAATAGGAAAAAAGTTGGCCTTGCCCATAAGGACTTCATCGGTCGTGGAATTGATGAGCAGGCGGTTCGGCCTATTACAATTGATACAGGACAATAAAAGGTTGTTCCATGATGCGCCCAACCAATAGTATCCGGGAATCAGGGAGTTGCCCTGATCGGTGACCACTTTGGCCTTGGGGCGAAAATGCTCGACGTCCCCTGGCTCGATATGGGCAATATAGCTTTCGCAATACGCACATTTGCTATGGAAGACCTCCTTAAGTACCTCTTTGGTGTCCTTATGGGAATAGGCCTCATATTTGATGGACTTTTCATCGGTCAATTTTTGGTTGTTCTTGAATTTGGTAGGGTCTCCATAATAGGCTATGGCTTTTTGCAGGTCCCTATTGGCCAAAGTGGTCTTTTTGCCGTCAAGGCCTTTCCACCTGTTGTGCTTGTACACGGAGATGTTCGGATCGGAAGTGCTTTTTGAAATCGAAATCATCGTTCAGTGTATTATTTTTTGTTCCAAATGGATGTAATGGTTTTCTTGAGCGCTTCCTGTCCCTCGGGATTGGCTATCCAACCTACGTCCAGGCTGCTATGGGAAACATCCAGATTGTCCCGCTCATCGATCATATTGATGCCTTCAAGGGAACTGCGGAGTTCCTGAAATTGCAATTCCTCGCTAGCATTACGTTCTCTTTTGGAATTAAGCAGGTAATATCTGTTCAATTGCAGTTCCACTTCAGGATCGAAGGAGGTGATCAGCCCAAAGAACTTGGAAGTGATCAGTTGTTCGACCGTAAGGGATTTTGGGGAGGGCAGGTCGGTGATGCCGATCACCTCATCCAAATCATCGAACTTCATTAGGACGACCTCCCCTTGATTGACCCCTCTCAGGCAGAGCGGCTCATGGGTGCTCACCACAAAGTTCAATGCGGGAAAGACCTCTCGCAAGGATGAAATGATCTGCATTTTCCACTTGGGATGGAGGTGGGTGCCGATTTCATCGATGACCACGATGCCTTCCGCAATGGTAAAGTCCTTCCAGGTTTGCAGAAGTTCCTTCATAATATTGAGGGTCAAAACAAAGATGGATTGATAGCCTGCACTGAGTTCCCTTAGGCCAAATCCCGTCATGTTGGGCTTGATCTTGATGTAAAGACGGTATTCCCCATTACTGTTTTTTCTGCGATAGATCAATTTGTCCTCCGGTAGCTGCAAGAGTTTTTTGAGCGCAATAGCAATTTTATCGAAAAGCTCCACATCAATGTTCCTAGGGTTGCCCAACCAATTTTCAATGTTCGGCAAGGGGGCAAAGGGATCAAAGAGGTTCTTGAGGTTCGTAATGTTGTTGGTTCCCTCCAGTTCGCGCAGTTTGGACATTAACCGCGTAGACCCAAAGGGCAGCAGGGCCATTTTTGGTTCTTGGAAATTTGAACGGAACCGTTCGGAGCCTTTGCTGAAATGGAGATCGATGCTTTCCTTTAGTCCTTCCAGGTATATCTTGACATGGCCCTTTGTTTCCCTTTTGGCATTCCGGTTTACAAAATCCCCAGCATTGAGTCCTAGGGCATTGGCTTTTTTTTCCCCGCCCAAGGTCAGTGCAATGGCCTGGATGACCGAACTTTTTCCGGACCCGTTCTCACCCAACAGTACCATCCAAGGCTCTTCTTTTTCGGTGGGCGTGGTAAATTCCAGGACCAGGTTGCGAATGATCTTGAAATTTTTGATCTCTATTTTTTGGATTCTTTTGGCAGAACCGAAATAGGCTTCTTTTTGAGGGGTGGAATCCAGTTCGTTCAAGGAATAAAAAAGTTCTTCCTGTTCAGGTTTGAAACGTTTTTCAAATCCTTTGAACAAACGATTGGGCAGGTCAAAATCCTTAATGTATTGTCCAATCAACTGCCTCAGTTCACCGGTGGCATTCAGTAACTTGGATTTCCATGCGTTGTCCAGTGGGGTATTTCCAATATACTGCAGCACAGCAAAGGAATAGGGGCTTTCGGGCCGGATCATTTGATATATGTTGTCCAGGGCCTCCTGGTATATGTCATCGTTGGTATCCTCATTGCCGATCAAGGTCAGTAGCCTGATGGCCTGCTCGATTTTGTCCCTCCGTGCGACTATCAAGCCCTTTCGGTTCAATTTGAAAACTTCTATGGTCACCTCGCCTTTCTGGGTCAAGGGGATGACCTCACCGGACTCATCGATGGTAAAATGGGAGGTGGCAAAATCCTTTTTGTTACAGGGATCCATGAGAAGGGTAGCTTCCTTTTCAAGGTCGGCACCATATGCAGTCCTTTTTCCATCGACCGGAAACCTGGTTCGTTTCGCATGGTTGCAGGCCCTGCAACTGGCATAGAGATTGTCCCATTCATAGGCCAGCCACCAATAGTGGTTTTCATCGACAGAGCCATCGAGATCCATGGCCTTGCTCTTTGGACGGAACTGATCCACATCAAAGGGCGCGGTTATGTTCAAGGGACTCTCACAATAGGCACATTTTCCATGGAACAATTGGTCCAGGGCATCCTTGACCTCCTTGTCCTGTTGAAATCTGTTGTTGAATCGATAGGCCATTTGTTTGCGGTCTGTTTTGGAACCTGTAAAGAATTGGGCCATCCGCTCTTTTTCATCAAAAACCCTGGGAGAGTTTAGGATGGAAGGGGCATGTACGCTCTTTCGGTCTACATAGATCATGGCTGTCGGTGTTTTAAATAATGATGCGGATTGGTCCTCGCGATCAGATCGAATTCGGCATCGCACAGTTCGGCGTCGCTCGATACGAACAGCCCTTTTTCCGAGCTGTGGTTTCTGACCACGTAGAAATCGGTCCCGAACAGAACGCGGTCCCGCAGTTTCCCGTACCTTGGCTTCAAGGTCTCCCGAAGCAATGGAAATATCTCCCTGTTGTAAAGGATATAGCTAATATCGGCATAAACATTTGGATATTGCATCATCATACTGCTGATCAGACTGTACCAGTCCACATATTTCCAGAGTTGGGCCAAATGGTTATAATTGATCTTTCCGGTGTCTTCGACAAACTTGATGAACTCAATGCCGGTCCCCGGGTTTTTGATCACCTGTTGGCTATAGGCGTACCTATCCTTCTCTAGGTATTTGTTCCATTGGTCTTCCCCGCCATAGTGGGCCAGACAGAATTTGAGCTCCGAAAGATCTCGTTCCATCGGTGCATTTTCTCCCTTGAACCCGAAAATCTCATTGAGGCCTGCGTCGTTGTACCGTGCTATCAAGATTCTGAGGAAGGGCTCCTCCAAAAGACAGAGGAAGTTCATGGGATGGGTGAAGTTCCGTTGGAAATCCACATTTTTGGTTTCGGGCAGCAATAATGCCTTGTCCGTTTGTTCGTCCCTGAACACCCAATGTTCGTCCCATTCCTTTTTTTTGTTGCCGCGATAGAAAATGGTGCCCTTGATGCAATGGCTCATAATCGGGATTTGGTTGTCCGCGGCATACTTCCAGAGGGGCAACAGTTCTTTTTCAAAGGGATAGTAGCCTAGGGCGGGGTAGATCTTGAACCCGCTGAACCCGAATTCCTCAATGTAGGTCTTGATCACACAGGGTTTGAGGACAATCTGTCCATTATCCCAGCTGTAATCAAAAAAGGGCAGCCCATCATTATTTTTCTTGTTTTCTCTGATACGCCGGGGATCCACAAAGACAAAGGGATAGATCTTGGTTCCCTGATCGGCATAATGCTTTGAGTCCTTGATCTTTCGAAGGCCCTCCAATTGTTTGTAATAGTGTTCCTTGCAGTTTCCGGCATCCATATAGGCCATGTCCATGGGCAGTAGGATAAAGCCCGATCCCTGGGGATACTGATCTTTCATCCTTGAAAAAATATCGGTCTGATGCTTATAAACGGCATATTTAGCGATCAGAAGATAGCGCTCCAAGAGTTTTTGGGTCTCCTTTCCGGGCAGGAGTTTTAAGAATTTAAAAAGTTTTTTGAATAGGAAAAGGATAAGGTTCCTGCCCGATTTGACGAACACGAACACAAAAAGAGCGATAACCGCCTTGACCGCCCAAGTGGCCCTTTTGGGAAAAAGGTAATGCTCGGTGGCCCATTGTCGAATATCTTCGATGATCCTGCCCAGGGACGTGCCTTGACCAGAATTGTCGGTGAGCGCAAGAATCAGGTCATAGAGAAAATAAAAGGTCAATAGGGTGAGCCAAGCGCCTACGATCATGGACACTAACCATAATAAGGTATTGCGACGAATAGTGACCATGACGTAATAGAAGGTTCTCTTGAGGTTCCGGTTCCAGTTTTGATAACGGAGCTTGCCAAACTTGTTGAAGAATTTGTACAGGCCGATGACCAGGGATAGATGGACAAGGTAATAGAGGGGAGCGGGAATAAACTGTTTTCCCAACAACGGGGGAACATGTTCTGAGGTGAATACATGCGCATGCGCATTGATGATGGGGCGTTTTTTTTGGGATTCAGTTACCATTGTCGTCTTTTTTGAATTTGTTCACAAATGAGGTCAGATTGGTGGCATAGCCCACCATGATCTGTGGAAATATCCTGTTGTTGCCATGGTTGTAGTGTCCGCCCATCCGTACGAACACGCCGGACTTGCTGTTGTCAGGGCTGACCAGGGAATAGAGGTTGGCCATAACCTTTAGGTTGCGGGAATTGTTGTTGGTGACTAGATCGATGTTGTTATCGTTGGTGCCGGTGGCCCCAAACCAGTTCAGCCCTACGGTAAGATCGATCCCTATCGTGGACTGTGGCCGTATCTCAAAATTGAGTTCCGCTTCCTGGCCAATGGAGTAGATCTGAAAATCGGCCGTTTCCAAGGTATTGGTCGGAGTGCCGTCCGTTTCGGTCGACTGGACCAAAAAATCATAGGATGCGCGTGTCCTCAAAAACCTGAGCCCGTAGCGAGCATGGATAAAGGTGGAAGCACCCTTCCATTCAAAGCTTATCGGGGTCACCTGTAGGCCTGCATCCACATTGTTGCTGCCCAAGAGATTGAAATTGTCCGTTTCAAAGGACTGTTCTCCTTGTTGATATTCTCCCAGTTCCACACTGCGGGAATTGTCTTCAAAGCCCCCTACCAGATTGACCGATACATAGGCGGAGATATTGTCCAAAAGCGTTATTTTTTTGAAGCTTCTCAGGTTCATGGGTACCCGGATCCGTCCTTCCGCCACGATAAATCCATTGGCATTGTTGGAGTTTAGTCCCAAAAAATCGGAAAAGAATACCCCTGTAAAATAATCCCCGATATTGCGCTCCTTGATCTTGACCGTGTCACCTGGTACCAGTTTCACGTTTCCGTTCCTTACGGCATAATTGTGACGGTCATAGGGAATATAGTCCAGGGCATCATCGTAGAGAAATGTGAACACCTGTCTATCCCTGGAAGAGACCTGGTTGCTCTGGTCTTTATAGTTGAGGTCCCTTAAGGATAGGCTCCAGGAATTGTTGATCAGCACCCGGTTATGATCGGGCTCTCCTTCCAAATGACCTGTGATGGCGATCTTGTTGGCCCTGTTGTTGAAAAAATGAACCGTGGCAAAGTCAACGATGAAACTCTTGGGAGGCAGACTTTCTTCATCCTTGATCCTGATATCAAACTTTTTTTGGACCACCAATTGGCCACTGTACTTGGTCTTTTGGTTTTCCAGGGCCTCCACGGTGGCACTGAGTTCCTTTTGGAGCTCTCGATTTTCATCGCGCAGCTGCTCATTGGCCAGCTCTTTTTGAAGCATTTCGTAGAGTTGTCGGATCGTTTGGTCGTTCAGTGGATTACCGGTCTGGAACTGGTCATGCTGTTGGTATACCTTTCTCGTAAATTCATCGGCAGGGATGCCCGTACGGAAAGGGCCATATTTGGGACAGGTTCCCATGTCGGATTCCTTACAGGCCTCCACAAAGAACCGTTCCCCTTGCTTGAGATAGCGAAATACAAAGGGGGCCTGCAGAGTGTCCCCCATCGGGATCATGGACTCCGTAGCCAAATGGACATAGGCCTTGCTTTTCTTGATTTTGGCAGCGTAAAAATCGGCCAGTTGTTCCCGGTATTTCTCATGGATTTTTTTGTGGGCCCTTTTGAGGATAGCGGGGGCATGGTCCTTCAATTTTTGTCTTACGGCATTGGTCAAAAGGTCATTGACCGCCTCGGTGTCCGTACCGTTGGCGGTATCCATTTCAAGGACAAAGGGTTCAAAATAGGTCGTCTTGCCCATGGAGGAAACCAGATAGGTACTGTCCCCTTGGACGTCGACCAGAAAATAGTTCCCCGGATCCTCCCCTTGAATGCGCATGGTGTCCTTCTTGGTATCCCTATCCAATAGACCCTTAGTGGAAACCTGTAGTTCCAAGCTGTCAATAAGGATCGATATTTCCGATGTGTTATTGGATAGTGCCTTGATCTGGGAAAGTTCCAGTTCCCGGCCCATGACGCTGAATGTTTGTTTGGCAAAGTAGTCGTCGGTGAATCTTCGTACGGTTTCCGAGCGCTCATAGTCCTCTTCGGATTCCAGCGCACGGAGCGCGCAACTGAAACTATGGTTTTCCTGATGGGCACAAATGCCGAATTGTTTGTTGACCGTTTGATATTGATAGGAATAGCTTTTCCCTTCAAGTTCGAAAGTGACCCGTTCCTGGGCCCTTGCCAAGGTGAGTCCCAATACGGCGAGCATACAAGTGATTCTGAATCTCATCTGTAGTTTGGTTTAAATTGAATCGATGTTGGGGGAGAGTTGTTAAGCTAAAAGCTTGATAATCAAATATAAGTATTGGATTTGAATCGACATTACACGAAATCCTTAAAAAAACTGGGGGTTTTGTGCAATAATATTTCAGGACTTATGGGTGGTATCTATGGGCTGGGATCTTTATCGCCAAAGTATATTGATTGCTGTTGCAAAGATTGCCCAGCGCAGTAGGGATTGTTTGGGTAAGTTTTGGGACGCTTGCAGCGCGAAACCTCGTTTCGCTCGCTATGGCAATCAAAGCACAATGGGGTGTTGTCATTCCATTTGCTGCACGTGCAGAGTGGCCTGCAAGTAGTTTCTTTTTTGGCGCAGGTCGTGCTGTTTTTCAAAGGACATGTGTGCAAGCCCTCCGAAATTTCCCCTGCTCTCCAAGCCATGGGCGACCTTTAGGATATCGGTAAAACGCCCCTCCAGCGTGAACCGATAGGTCCTTGTGGTGGTATTGCCTTCGCGGACCACATGGGGTGCCTTAAAGTCCATGATCTTTACCGCATGTTGTCCGCCCTGCTGGTTCAGAAAGCGCAACAGTTCGTTCTGCACATTGGTGGACCCCAGGTTCAGTGCTTCGAATTGGGCGTCCAGTTGCAATTCTTTGTTTCGTAGGTCGGCAAGTTTTTCCGGGATGTCCCGGGCCAGTTCGTGTTGTTCGGCCTCCCTTAGATATTGCCATCGGAGTGCCAAGGTCTTTTTGATGGCCAGTTGATAGCACACCAAAAGGCCAAGGACAAAACCACCGATCATTAGTTTATTTCGTTTGTCCAATCGCATCACAATATATTTTTAAACTGAAGTTGTCCACGGTCTTCGATAGATATTCATAGCGTTCGATTTCCAAATCCTTTACCCAGTCCATGGATTCCAACTGTTCCGTCCATGCTGCAAAGGCTTCCTTGTCGTTGGTCTGCCCGGAGATGACCAATACGTCGGCATCGGTGCTGATGGGCTTGTCCGGTTGTACGGGTCGGGTCAGGGGCTGATAGGCCAAGGCGTCCAAGAGGATGCTTTCGGGCAGTCCCGCCCCGATCTTGTCCAAATATGGTGTGGTATGGGTGTTGGAGGAGCCCAAAAGGGCCTGTAGCTTTTTTTCCTTGCCGGAGACCCGTTCCCGGATGCGTTCCAAGAGCTCCGTCTGCTGGTCCGGGTCAATTGGCCCATCGCCGGCAATGGTCTTGGAACGGTAATGGGAGAACACCAAAAAGTTCACCAGCAACAGGGCCAAAAGAAAGCCCAGCCCCCATTGGAGGCCTTTTTGAAAGAACCGGCGGTTCTTGAAGCCGTTGTGCAGTTCCCCATTGACCTCCTTCAGGTTGGATGGGGCCTCCATGCCTTGGATATGGCCCAAAAGCTGGGAAAAGGACAAAAGGTGCCTTGAGGGCATCTGCAAACCCCGGACGTCGATTTGTTCGGAAACCAAAGGTTCTCCCAAAGAAAGTGTCCAACGTAAATCTTCCTCTTCCCGTATGCTGAAATTGGATCCGCGTATGGGCGGTTGCATAAAACCAAGGGATGGCGACAGTCCGGCCACCCCGATCGATACACCTGCAGGAACAAAGCCCAGTTTCTTGAGTTCCGCAAGATGTTCCTTCACCACGGACCGTTTGGTTATGGAGACCAATTTGATCTTGGGGTTGTCAATGACCTGATAATTGAACTGCTGCAGGTCCAAATTGGGAAACGCTTTTTTTACCCATTGCTCGGCCAGTGCCGGCCGGTCCCCGTCCAATTGCTTGTTGAGTACACGGCCGGTGTTGATCTGGAGGAAGAGGGGCTTTTTGGCGTCGATATGGGTTGCGATGTCTTCAAGGGCCGTGGATGACCATGCTCCGGACAGTTCCAGTTCACCTTGCTTGCGTTGCAGTTTCAACAGCGCATAATGGAAGGTGCCCGCGACCTCAAAGATTTCCAATCCTTGATATTCAGTGGTACTTATGTGTTGGGTGATGTTGCTGAACATGGTCAATAAATTACCGTGGGCTTGATCAGGATGGTCAGTTTTTGTTTGGTATCCTCGCGCTTGCGCTGACTGAATAGCCATTTGATCACCGGAATCCTGGCCAAAAAGGGAACACCGCTCCCGGAATCGTTCTTGATCTTTTCCTCCAGTCCCCCCAAGATGGCCAGGTCCTGGTTCTGCATGCGTATGATGGAACTGAATTCCCGGGAGGTCAACCCCGGTGGTGCGTCCTCTTCAATGCGGTCGCCACTAAAATCGGACTGGATCACGTTGATGTTCAAAGTGACCTGTCCATCCCCGGATACCAAGGGCTTGATACTTACGCCCAATTCGGCATCGATGGGTGCATAGTTCCGGATCTCCGAGGTCGTGGGGACCTGGGAACCAAAGAAATTTTGGTTGGTGACCACATAATAGGTGGTCTCCCCTATGGACAGATGCGCCCGGTGGCCATTGAGGGTAGAGAGTTTGGGCGTTGACCGTATTTTGATGTTTCCGTTCTCCTCCAAGGCCTTGATGGTGGCAAAGAATTCCGGGACCACTTTCCCGATGTTGAAAGATCCAAACCCATCGAAGCCACCGATCACCTTGTTGACCGTTTTGGCCCCTAGGGTCAGATCTGCACTTGGAAAGAGTTTGCCCTGGGTCTCCACAGGTTGGTCGCCAATGCCCCAGCTGATGCCCGTTTCCACTAGGGAAGATTTTCGGACCTCGATGATCATGACCTCGATCAATACCACAGGGACGGGTTTGTCAATTTCATTGATAAAGCTTTTAAAGCGCTCGATATTGGCAGATGGGCCGCTGACCAAGAAACTGTTGAGCTCAAAATCCACCTTGATGTCGAGTTCCGATTTGATCTCATCCGGAACGATATTGACCAGGGCATCCGCGGTATCCTGATAGTTTCCGAAACCGTTGGAACCACTGGTGCTGATATTGTGGGTGTTCCCAAAGTTGTTCTGTCCGCCGTTCAGGCCTTGGTTTTGACCATTGCCAAAATAGTTGATGCTGCCCGAACTGGTACGCCCGGCCGTTCGATTGCCTCCCGAATAGGAGGTAGGGTCGCTCAAAAGCTCCACTGAGCGGTGCATCATCTGAACGATCTCCACTTTCCGCACGCTGAGCTGGTCGGCGGTACCGAAGAAATAGATATTGTTCTCTTTTTTAAAAGTGAAGCGTGTCGGGTCGGGGGCGTTTCCGGTGTCGACCGTATTGACCTGATTACGGTTACGGGTACGGCCATTGGGAACGGGCTCTTCCTCCACGGGAGAAGCCCCTGATTGCCGGCTCTCAAAGATATGGGTCAGCAGGTCGTCAAAAGAGATGTGCTTGGCATTGAAGGTCACCTTGCCCGCCTCTTCCAAAGGGGTCGCCGTATAGACGTCCAACCGGAGGTCTTGGGCCAGTGAGCCCACGATATCGGCAATGGGCGTGGCATTGAAATCCACGTTGAGGATCTGGTTGACCGTATCGAGGATCTCGTAGCGGATACCTGGGCCAAAATGGGGAGCCCCTCGTTCGGTTTGTGCCTCTTTGGCACTGAACAGGTAAAACCCGTCCCTTGATTTGGAGTGGGAGAGCCCATTGAGCTCGGCCAATTTTTCCATGGCGGCATCAAAGGGCACCTGTTTTATATAGATGTTCAAGGGCCGGCTTTTTAGATTGTTGGCATAGAGCAGGTTGTTGCCCGATACTTCCATGATCCTACGGAAGACACGTTCCAAGGGAATTTCCGATACATCAAGGGTAATGGACTTTGAATCAGGGTCGATGTCCACGGTAAAGGTCTTCTCCACGGGCTCGGGCCTTGGAGGGGCATACTTTTTGATGGACAGGATACTGCCCGTAAAATCAATGGTGAGCCCGTATTCCTTGCAGAGAAATACCAAGAGTTCTGAAATGGTCACATTGGAGAAATTGTTGACGATCGTAATATTGGCAATATCGTTGGATACGCTCAGATTGAGGTTGTGCACCTTGGATACCGCGATCAAAAAGTTGGGCAGGGTCACATTGGTCACGTTGACGTCCAGTTTCAAGGTCTCGTTGTAGGCCGGATGGTCCATTGCCAACAGCTCCAATTGGTTTTGGATGCTTTGGATGCGCTCGCTGTCATATTGCGGGTAGGCCCCTTGTAAAGCGAATAACAATAATAGGAAGGCTAGGTATTTTCTCATAGATCAATGGCTTAATAGGGCATGGACTTCTTCCACGGATGTAATGCCTTGACGGACCAGGTCCAGGGCATTGTCCCGTAAACTGGAGATATGGTGTTCGTCCATGTAGGTGTCGATTTCGAGTACATTGTCCTTGATGGCGTTCTCCAGATTCTTTCGTATGGGCAATATCTCATAAAGGGCCTTTCTCCCGTGATATCCGGTATGGTGGCATTCGTTGCAGCCCACTGGTGACCAATGGTGTTCCAAGTCCTTGGGAATGGTAAAACCTAAAGGAAAGGTCTTAGGGTCGATAGGATCTTTTTGTTTGCAATGGTCGCACAGTTGGCGTACCAAGCGTTGCGCCACGCTCATGTTTAGGGTGCTGGCGATCAAGAATGGGGGAATTCCCATATCGATCAAGCGGGATATGGTGGCCCAGGCGGAATTTGTATGGATGGTGGAGAGTACCAAATGTCCGGTCAGTGCGGCCCTAATGGCCATATTGGCCGTTTTGACGTCCCTGATCTCCCCCACCATGATGATATCGGGATCTTGGCGCAGGAAGGTCCGCAGCGCACTGGCAAAGTCCAGCCCGATATTTTCCTTGAGCTGCACCTGGTTGACCCCTTCCAAGGTATATTCGATGGGATCTTCGATGGTCAGTATATTGGTCGCCCCGTCGTTCAATCGTTTCAGTGTGGCATATAGCGTCGTGGTCTTACCCGATCCTGTGGGCCCTGAGATGAGTACGATGCCGTTCGGTTTTTTAATGCCTTCCCGATAGCGCTCCAGTTCCCTTTCGGTCATCCCCAATGCGGTCAGGTCGATACTGCCCGTATCCCGGCTCAGGATCCGGAGCACCAACTTTTCCCCGTGCAGGGTGGGGAGGGAGGAGACCCGGATATCGAATTCCTCGCCATGCGAGCTGACCGTAATCCGTCCGTCCTGGGGCAGGCGTTTTTCCGATATATCCAAGTTGGCCCTGATCTTGATCTTGTTGACCATGGTAGGGTAATCCGCAATGGGGATGCTATAATATTCCAAGAGTTTGCCGTCCAAGCGCAAGCGCACCCGACTCTTGTGCTCATAGGGCTCAAAATGGATGTCACTGCTGCCGATGGTCTTGGCCTCCAGCAGGATCTTTTCCAAAAAATCATTGGTGTACCCGATCTGGGATACATCGGCCTGCTTACCCTGTCGGTAATTGGTGGTCAGATACTGTTGGAGCTCTTCCCTGTCGCAGGGTTCCAGTACCACCGGGGTATCCAGTACGATGTTCAGCTCCGAGAGCAGGGCATCCAGGGTCCCGCTATCTGTTTTCAGTACAAGGCCCCTGCCGTTCTTTGATATCGGGACGATGCGATAATGAAAGGCCTGGTCCGCAGAGATGCTCTGTTGTAGTTGGGGCGGTATTTTATAGGGTTGCTGTGACATTCAATAGGCGTATAATGAGGGGGTGCCCGGCATCAGGGACAATAGCGTCATGGCCATCAGGAACAGGCCCATAAGCCCCGCCAAGGGAACCGTTTTTGTTTTTAACAATAGTTTCATCGTGAAAAAGGACACGACTGAAAAAAGGAGGGATCCCACCAAAAGGAATACAAAGGTCATGGTTGGGAATCCAAGGGCAATTATATAGAGCAATAACAGGTCCCCAAGACCAAAACTCACGTTCAAAAAAGTTTTTTTGAAGAGGAACCTGGTGATGGTATAAAGGAGCAATATCACGCAGCTGGTCAGGATAAGGTTGATTAGAATGGTCATTGCATAAAGGGACATACCCACCTGAAGGCCAAAGGTCAGCGCCAGGGAAGTTCCCAATAGGGGGAACAGCACCCAGATGACCTCGCGGTCATGGATATCCTGATAGGCCATGATACCATAGCCGACGACGGATAACAGCTGTAATACCAACATCAGTCCTGGACGATTTGCTTGGGGTTGCCGTTTTCATCGATTTCCCAAACATTGAGGATACCGTCCCCATCAAAATCGGTAATGGCCTCGGCCCTTGCCGTGAATGCCGCATTGTCCGCCGAGAGAATCTCATACCGGTAATTGGCGGTACCGTTCTCCTGTACCGTCCGGGGAGGGACAAAATCGAGTTCGTTCATCTCCAAAGTATATTTACTGTACATATACCGATAAGTCGTCTGTGCATTGTACAGGGCCTTGAGCTGTGTCTGTGCCTCGATGCTTTTTGCCTTGGATATCAAGGGCATCAAATTGGGCAGGGCCAAGAGGAGCAATATACCGATGATGGCCAGAACGATCAGGGTCTCCTGCAGGTTCAAGGCCTTTAGTTTTTTCATGCGTAATGGTAGTGTCATATGTGGTCAAATCGGATTTGATAATAGGGATAACTTTAAAAAAGTAAGAATATTATACATTTTTAATAAAAAAATAGAGTTTTATTTGAAATAATGTAATTCATCGAAAATAATGTAAAACGTTAAAAAAAGTCAAAAAAATAAAATATACTTGCCATGTAATACTTTTTTAAAAGAAAGAAATTACGTATTAAACATTAACCTAACTATTATGAATTATCCAATTTTCCGTTTGCCCAAAAACGGAAACAGTGGCTCGCTTTTGGCCTTAAAAGAGCAAGCTGGAATTATTCTCTCCATCTTTATTGTTGCCTTTTGTTTTCCATGGATCTCGAATGGACAGATTACCGAGGGAACCTACAACTTGATAGACGCCGAGGCCGATACTGTTTTGGTCCAGATAACCGATGGTATGGAATGGAATCTGGCAGATGTCGATAGTCTGAACGTGCAGGCCATAAACTCCTATACCGTGGACCGTGTTGTTTTTAGAGTGAATTTGGTTGGCACCGAAGTACACTCACAGGGTGAGGGTATGGCTCCCTATGCTGCTTTTGGTGACAACAGCGGTGACTATAATAATTGGGGGCCTTTGCAAGCTACCTATACCTTTACTGTTGACCATGAGCTTAATAATGTAGTCCAAGGAACGGATAGCTTTTCCATCACCTTTGTCAATGTCCCAACTGGAAGCGGATCTTCCATATGGTCCGAGTCTGGCACGACAGCTAGTTATGCCGGTAATGTGGCCATCGGGAGGAATTCCGTACCATCAGGTTATGCGTTGGCTGTCGATGGCCATGTCCGTACCCGGGAGGTACGGGTGGATCAGGACACTTGGCCCGATTATGTTTTTAATAAGGATTATAGACTTTTATCACTACAAGAGGTTCAAGAATATATTGGTACACATGGCCATTTGCCCAATATCCCATCAGCAGATGTAGTGACTTCGCAAGGTGTTCAATTGGGGACAATGAATCGGCTCCTCTTGGAAAAGATAGAGGAATTGACCCTCTACATTCTGGAGCAACAACGGCAGATCGATCAACTCCAATCTGATGTAAAGCGATTGAAGTAGCCTTTCCTAAAAATACATTGTTATAAATAGTATAAAATGAAAAAACTAATTTTTCTAGGCATGGCTATGCTCATGTTTGTGCCTCCATTGTTTGCGAATCCTATTGAAAATGAAATAGTTGATCCGTTGGAGTTGCCCTTGTACGGGTTTTCCGGGTGGAACCGTAAACAGCCAATCACCATTCAAGCCAGTCAAGTGTCCGGGTCTTCCGATTTAGTGGATTTTCCGATGTTGATCACCTTGGATCACTTGAATTCTGAGATTGTTGATGGTGGAGCTTATTCTGCATTGAATGGTGGCGGGGATATTAGATTTTCCAGTGATGCTGCCGGGAACAATCCATTGCCCATCGAAGTAGTGGAGTTTGTGACCAGTGCTACTCCGGCGAACAGAAAGTGCCAGATATGGGTCAAGGTACCCAATGTGTCTGCCAGTAGCAACACTACAATTTATATATGGTACAACAAAGCCGGGGAAGTACAACCGGTAGCCAATTCGACATATGGGAGCCAAGAGGTGTGGTCAAATTATCACTTTGTGTCCCATGATGGGTTATATGATAGTGCCTCAAATCAATATCTGACGGTCAACGGTTCGCCGACCACAGGTACCACCCCGTACGGAGGAACCAGCTGGAAAGGCAATGGTACCACGGATTACAACCATATGGCCAGTAGTGGACTCGACATTTCGGGTAACCTAAGTGTTTCCCTCTGGAAAAAGAACACGGCAACGACCTCCAACTTTGGTACCGCCCTTACTGCAAGAAATGGTTCGGGGTGGTTTCTGTTGAGAAGCTATGGAAGCAATGCTGCGCGGACCTGGTTCAGCTCCGAACCTCCGACCGAGACCAATGGAGAGGGAGCAAGGGCGTATCCCTCCGGGGATGCCGTTGGATGGCATTATTTTTCCGTTTCACAAACAACCGTTATAGGTGAGACCGAACTGATGCGGGCCGATGGTCTGGCGACAACCCAATTGCCTACAACCGGGTATTCCTGGTACCGTCCTTCAGTAAGTGATTACATCACCGTGGGAAATACAAGTCCCAACAATTCCAATGAACTCTACGGAGAGCTTGCCGAACTTCGGATTTCGGAGACGGTGATATCCGCAGACTTCTCGGATACCGAATACCATAACCAGAATAGTCCTGCTGCCTTTGCCGTACCAGGGAATCCTGAAAGTGTTTCAAGTAGCAGTGGTGACACACAATCACCAAGTACCCCGACCTTGTCCAGTACTTCAAGTTCTGACATCACAGTGGGCCTTTCTTGGAGCGGAGCTACGGATGATACAGGGGTCACTAATTATAAGGTTTATAAGGATGGTATACTGGAGACCACCTTGGGAAATATCAACTCTTATCAAGTGACTGGTTTGTCCGCATCCACTTCTTATGATTTTACGGTAAGCGCACTGGATGCCGCTGGAAATGAAAGTGCTACCAGCAATGTTATCTCGGTCACTACCAATGCTAGTTCCGGTGGGGGTGGATCAACAACTTCCGTCTGGTCGGAAACCACTGGAACGGCCAGTTATACTGGAAAAGTAGGGGTGGGAACCTCTACGGTGCCCGGGGATTATAAAATGGCCATCGATGGCAAACTGATCAGTGAGGAGATCAAGGTTCAGCTGAGCGGTAATTGGCCCGACTACGTATTCAAAGAGGGATATGACCTGCCGCCCCTAGAAGAGATCCAAAAGTATGTAGCGGAAAAGGGACACTTACCCAATATTCCATCGGCCCAAGAGGTCAAGGACCATGGTGTTGAATTGGGGGAAATGAACCGGTTGTTATTGGAAAAAATCGAGGAGTTGACACTGTATCTCATCGAATTGAAAAGAGAAAACGCAAAGCAACAAGCTGAAATCAATGCTTTAAAGACCAAAAAATGAAGAAGATAATTCTATTAATGGGTGGGCTACTGCCAGTCTTGATATTTGCACAGACCCAAACGACCTTGGTTCCTCCAAGCGCCCGTATTGCTGAATTGGTAACATGGATAGATGCCGAAGAACAAACTGGTACAGATGGTTCTGTGATTACCAATGTGACAGATCAGGCAGGGGTTCTATCCGGTATCACCATTGAAGGATCCGTCCTGTTGAATATTGATGGAAATGGTAAAAAAGAATTCAGTTTTACTGGGTCGGGCAATGCTATCAACCTTGGAAACCCTGCCCTATTGGATTTCATGCCGGGAACCGATGAGTTCACAATCATGGGAATGTCGGGAACAGGTATTCCAACTGCTGGCTTTTTTGTTTGCAAAGGCGTGATTTATAATAATATGCAATATGGTATCAACATCAACAACAATAGCTATTACTGGACCAGTATAGGTAGTAGTTGGGATTATTTTACAACAAGTAATGGTCTTGTCCAAGAGAACCAACATTTTGTCCTTGTAGTATCTCCGACAGAGTCGAAATTATATTTGAACGGCCAACTTATACAAACCAGGGGGAGCGGAAGTGTTGGAACAGATTTGGTGAATGTGGATGTATTGATCGGCGCGCGGCGTGATGTTGAAAGTACAAATACAGGACTAGGTTTTGAATTTGAAACTAACATAAAGAACATTGGGATTTTCAGTAAAGCACTTTCAGCAACTGAAATTCAAAACATCTATAATGAGTTGACCAATCCAGTATCGGACACCCAGGCTCCGACTCCGCCAAACCTTTTAAGCTCCGCACAAACCGATACAACGGTGTCCTTGAGCTGGAATGGGGCAAGCGACAATGTCGCAGTGACCGGATATAAGCTGTTTAAGAACAATGAGCTTGAAGCCACATTGGAGAATGTGGGCAGTTATCAGGTAAGCGGACTTGTGTCCCAAAACTATTATGAGTTTACCGTAAGTGCTTTGGATGCCGCTGGCAATGAGAGCCCGGCCAGCAATATGGTCGCAGTGACCACCGATTCAAGTTCCGGCGGTGGCGAATCTACAGCTACCATATGGTCGGAAAGCGGAGGAACGGCCAACTATACCGGCAATGTGGCCATAGGAACGACTTCGGTTCCCACAGGTTATAGATTGGCCGTTGAAGGACATATCCGCACCCGTGAGATCCGAGTGGACCAAGATGCTTGGCCGGATTATGTGTTCTTAGAGGGTTATGAATTGCCATCCCTTGGGGAAATCAAAAAATACATTGAAGAAAAGGGCCACTTGCCCAATATTCCATCAGCCAATGAAGTAGAGGCCAATGGCATGGAGTTGGGCAGGATGGACCGATTGTTATTGGAGAAAATCGAAGAGCTGACGCTTTTTGCGATACGAATGGAGGAGCAGTACAAACAACAAATGATGATAAATGAAGAATTACGTAGTGAGATTAAAATTCTGAAAAAACAGACAGATGAGAAATTGTAACACCAAGATATTTATCCTATCGCTCTTAGTGGTCGGGATAAGCTATGCCCAGGAAATACATACGCATTCCAATGCGGCAAGTATTGTGAATGAGTCCAATGCCACATCGGGTTGGTCCGTTACTAGCGCTGGATCCATTAGCTCGGTGCAGGATGAATTTATTGACGGGAATTATAGCATGAAGGTTTCTGCAACCTCAGCAGGATGGGCCATTGCATCTTATAGTTTTAATGCGGAAATAGGAGAGGTTTATGATATCAGTATTTATGCTAAAAAAGCAAGTACAAAAACACCTGGTTTCTTTTTATGGGAAGGTTTCAGTGATTTTGTCTCACAAAGTGTGACAAGTACAAACTGGACATTGTATACATTCAGTGTTACAGCTTCCGATACTTCAGCTATTATTAAAGTTTATACTGGAAATACATATCCCGCAGCTGTTGGTGATGCGGTCTACATTGACTCTGTATCGATACAAAAAGCTTCAACGGATACCCAAGCTCCAACGGCCCCATCCCTTACAAGTACGGGACAAACGGCCACTACGGTAGATCTCTCTTGGAGTGGCGCCACGGACAATGTCGGGGTTACCCAATATAAGGTGTACAGGGACGACGTCCTTATGGAAACTTTAGGCAATGTGACCTCCTATCAAATGATGGGCTTGACTGCTTCGACCACCTATAGTTTTGCCGTTAGGGCGTTGGATGCCGCAGGAAATCAAAGTACGGCGAGCAACCTATCCGTAACCACGGATAGTTCAGCGGATACCCAAACTCCAACTGCACCGTCGCTCTTGAGTGGCTCCCATACGGACACCACCATCGACCTTTCATGGTCAGGAGCAACAGATAATGTGGGAGTGACGGGCTATAGGATATACAAGGATGGGTTCTTGGAGGTCTCTCCCGGAAACGTCGGCACCTATCAAGTCACCGGGCTTAGCGCCAACACTGCCTATGATTTTATCGTTACCGCTGTGGATGCGGCAGGAAACGAAAGCGCGAACAGTAACCAGATTTCGGTGACCACGGACGCTTCTACTGGTGGAGGGTCGGTTTCCGTTTGGGATGAAAGTTCAGGTACTGTAAGCTATACTGGAAATGTGGCCATAGGAACGACAACGGTTCCCTCTGGCTACCAACTAGCGGTCGAAGGCCATATCCGGACCCGTGAGATCCGTGTGGACCAAGATGTTTGGCCGGACTATGTTTTTTTGGATGATTATCAATTGATGTCCCTTTCGGAAATCAGAACATACATAGATATAAATGGGCACTTGCCCAATATTCCATCTGCAAAAGAAGTAGAAGCTAATGGATTGGATCTTGGAGAAATGAATAAGCTATTGTTGGAGAAGATTGAGGAGTTGACATTACATATCATAAAACTCAAAGAAGAAGTAAATACCCTAAAAACTAAAAATTGAAACGACCTCAAGAAAATTGAGAGTCAAACCCAAATCTTTTTGAATGAAAATAATAAACCTAATCAAATCCCTTTGTACGGTTCTAATATTCTTGTCCGCTGTTTTGGTCAAATCCCAAGAACTTCATACCCAAAGTAATCCAACCAGTATGACCAATGAATCCAACGCATTAAACGGCTGGACATCTGGAAACATAACTGGAGTTGTTGAATCCAATGAAGTTTTTCATGGCAATTATTCAATCAAGTTTGAGGCGTCCAGTGATGGTTGGAAATATGGTAAGTATCAATTGGCCACGACCCAAGGGGAAACATACCTGATTACCATTTCAGCGATGAGCACAAGTACTGAAAACCCAGAAATCAATATTCGCGGCGATGTTGTGAATCAGAGATATGCGCGGGTTTCGAGTAATTGGCAGACTTTTACCATACCTGTTACAGCATCTGGGCCTACCATCGATATCAATATATATCCCGGCTTACCATCCCTTCAGGGTAATACGGTCTATGTGGATGCGCTATCGATAACCCTTATGTCAGGTACCGATACCCAGGCCCCGACCACACCAACACTTACCTCCACTGCTAACACGGATACTACGGTTAATCTATCGTTTAGCGGTGCTACTGACAATGTTGGTGTCATTGGGCATATGGTTTACAGGGATGGCAGTTATCTTAGCAATACTGATGGTACAGGAGCATTTCTTGTTCCGGGACTTGAGGCCAACACAACCTACAACTTTAAGGCTCGTGCGGTAGATGCGGACGGCAATGAAAGTACTGATAGCAATCAAATTTCGATTACTACCAATAGTGGTCCGGATACACAAGCTCCAACTGCACCCATGTTGTCACTTGTGGCAAAAGGAGAAAACATAATAGACCTTTCTTGGACTGGAGCTACCGATGACATGGGAGTAACAAACTATAAGGTATACCAAGACGGTGCTTTGGAGGCAACATTGGGTAATGTCAGTTCCTATCAAGTATGCGGCCTTACTGCGGCCACCAATTATGATTTTATCGTAACCGCCCTTGACACAGCAGGAAATGAAAGCGCGAACAGTAACCAGATAACGGTGACCACGGACGCTTCTACTGTTGGAGGGTTGGTTTCCGTTTGGGACGAAAGTTCAGGTACTGTAAGCTATACTGGAAATGTGGCCATAGGAACGACCGCGGTTCCCTCTGGCTACCAACTAGTAGTCGAAGGCCATATCCGGACCCGTGAGATCCGTGTGGACCAAGATGTTTGGCCGGACTATGTTTTTTTGGATGATTATGAATTGAAGTCCCTTGCGGAAATCAAAAAATATATTGAAGAAAACGGTCACCTGCCCAATATTCCCTCAGCCAATGAAGTCAAACAAAATGGTTTGGAAGTTGGTGAGATGAACCGATTGCTATTAGAAAAAATAGAGGAGTTGACACTCCACATCATACAACAACAAGAGAACCAACAGAAGTTGGAAAAAAGGATTGTCGAATTGGAAAAAATAAAATACTAGCCAAATGAAATATTTATCTAATCAAGTTAAGGCCAACAAATATGTTTGGTTACTTTTTTTACTTCCTATGTCCCTTTTGGTCAATGGCCAGATAGATACGGAGATAGATTTGAACAAAGTGGTACCTGAAAACCCCAATGTTGCTTCGTTGATGAAAGCGGCATTAACCCCGGTAACGGAATATGCAGGGCTGCCCAATGTCCAGATTCCCATTTACAATGTCGATCAGAAGAGTATTAGGGTTCCCGTTTCAATATCTTATCATACCGGAGGTATCAAGGTCGGAGAGGAATCTGGTAGTGTTGGTCTTGGTTGGGCACTAAATGCTGGTGGAGTAATCAACAGGACTATAAATGGATACCCTGACTTTGATGAGTACCAAGACGCAAATCCGTATTTTGAAAGTACCGAACCGACGCCTGATCCGGTGATCACTACCAATCCAATAAACGGTGCATCCTATTTTGATCTTTCCCAAAATGCATTTATCAGGGCCACTGATAGCTGTGAATTTGATGTCAATGGCGTGCCGTACGATTTTGGGTATAATATTTTACCCGAAGGTGATATACCGGACAGTCTTCCGGATCTATACACATTTAATTTTAATGGGTATTCGGGAAGTTTTGTGATGGAAAAGGATGGTTCTATCTACATGTTGGATAAGAACAGCAATTATATCCAATGGGAGCAAACAGGCACATATGATTATACTTTTGCAATAACTACTGAGGACGGGACCAAGCATTATTTTGAACATTTTGGGAAAACTCAGCCCGATTACCCGCTTACTAAATACCATATATCCACATGGTATTTAACCAAGAGTGTTTCCACTACCCATGATGTGGTGCTGTATGAGTATGAGGTCAATACCAGTTCGGGCTTGAATGAAACCCAATCCTACCCGATAAAGTCCTTTGTTCAGGAGATGTATTATAACCAGGGTCAAGGAGGCCCCACAGGTTTAGTGAATATTGCTGGACCACAAGTTGCCATCGATGATATTTATTTAACCAAAATATCCTATGGGAGGGGTGAGGTCATCAATGGGGAAGTTGTCTTGGGCAATACCGTCACGGGACAGCTAAAATTCAATTATTCCGACACCGGTGGTACGCCAAGACAGGACATTCCCACTGCCTTTTATTTGAGGAATATCCAAGTACTGGATTTTAATTCAAACTTGGTGGAACAACATGATTTTTATTATTCCTATTTCGGAGATCCTGCTGCAACGCCCGGTATGCGCGAAACTGGTGATTATATTAGTGAGCTTAATGGATATAATGCTTCAACGAATCCCCATTTGAATTTGCGATTACGACTGGATTCAATTGCATCCAATGGAAAAACACACGAATTCGATTATCATGATGCCAATATTATACCCAATAAAACATCCATGAGCCAAGATTATTGGGGTTTTTATAATGGTATCCAAAACAATGGCTCTTTTATTGGATTTGGAACCCCTAATTTCAGTGCACTCGGCAATCAATGGAAAGCAGAACGGTATCCAGTCGAAAGTAAAGCCAAGCTATTCAGCTTGAAAAGAATAACCTATCCTACCAAGGGATATACGGTATTTGATTTTGAATCGAACACCTATAATACCTTGTATACAAGCATTCCCACACAAACCGACTCGCCACCGGCCACCGTGCCGAAATCCGATATTTTACAAACCTTTGGAGGTGCCCAAGTAACCAGCAAGGTGATTGAACCTAAAGGCGAAAACACGGTCATAAAAATGAATCTTGCCATCTATTCGACCACGGTGACCGATTTTAGCAACCACCCCTTCGATTTCGCCAGTGACATGTACGTAAAGTATACGGACAACACTTCGGGAGAGTCGTATACCAGATATTTTTATTTAAGTGATGCCATCAGTCAATTTGAAGCCTCTGGAACAGTTTACCAAACTGCCGAAGTCAATATAGGGACGGCTCCTTTGTCCGGTTACACCTTTGAGGTATATTTTAATGATTACGGTGGAATGTACTCTGGAATGGCAAGTGCCGTTGTGGAATGGGATGAACTTGAGGTTGGAGATTCCAATGATGGCGATCCCGGTAAGTTCGCCTTGGGGGGTGGCCTGAGAATCAAGAGTATTACCGATTATGATTTCACCAACCAACCGGTGCGAAAAAGGACCTTTGACTATCACTATAAGGATACCATTGCTGGTAATCCGGTCGAACGATCTTATGGGTTGATCAAGGAAGTCCCCAAAAACCATCTGGGCAGTGCATTACATCCAATAGTGAAATCTACCAATCAAGTGGCGGGAGCAAGCCTTGTGGCGCGTACCTACTCCAATAATGGATATTCGAAGGATTTTGGCAGTTATGTAGGGTACGATCAGGTAACCGTCACCTTCGAGAACAGATATGGAGAGGACAATGGAAAAACAGTGTCCCAGTTTTTTAACTACCAAGATTTTGAGGTGACCGATAATATTGGCATTCCCTTTTTTCCTTCCATGTATCAATTCCCGCAAATACGATTGCCCCATAATGGGATCATGTATCATCAGGCGAACTACAAAAGGAATAATGACAATACCTATACCATGATATCAAGAAATGATATGGACTACATGATCAACAAAGATGTTGATGCTGAAAATTTTGATTATCAGGAAATGTTCAGAACAGCCGACTATCTCTTGACCGCAAAGTATCAATACATCACCGACCTAAGTATTTCCAATCCCTGTCTACATCAAACTTTTCAGTTCCATCCGTTATATGTGAATTTGGTGGAGTTGAGCTCGAAAACGACCACTACATATGACCTAAATGGCGAAAACCCTGTTGTAACGGAGCAAAAATATTTTTATGAGAGCCCTTATCACTTTCAATTGACCAGGAGTGAGAATAAAAAAAGTAATGGGCAGACCATAGTGACCAAGACCCGTTACCCTGATGATTTTGCTACGAGTACCACGCTCTATGATAGTTCGAATATTCCGGGAGGAGGTCTATCGAATTATCCAGCGGTCAATAAGCTTAAATCAATTCAGAGTGATATTTCCTCGGATTTGAACAAAGTCTCGGAACCCATTCAGGTAGAGACCTATGAAAGGGTCGATGGAACAGAAACGTTACTCTCCATTCAACGGAACAACCCCAAGATCGATAATACAGGTTTTGTACTTCCTGATTTTGTGGAGGCTTCGAAAAAAACAATGGCTTTGGAGAGCAGGGTCAATTATCATAGGTATGACGATAATGGCAATCCTATCGAAGTGTCCAAATCAGATGGTGTACATACATGTTATGTCTGGGGTTACAATAGTATTTATCCTATTGCAAAAATTGAAAATGCAACCTATGAAACAGGACACCCGAACACGATTTCAAGTAGTCAGATTACCTTAATTGAAAATGCCATAGCAGCTACCGTTAATGAAACCGACGAAAGTGCTGAAAACATCCTACGATCTGAACTTCAGTTATTACGGGATGGTTTTCCCCAGGCCATGGTGACCACCTATACCTATGACCCGCTCATAGGAGTGACTAGCGTTACTGACCCCAAGGGCTATACGATGTATTATACCTACGATGAATTCAATAGGCTTAACGCAGTGAAAGATGCCGAAGGTAATTTGATTACCGATTATGATTATCAATATAAAACTAACCAATAATGCGAGGCTCCATGAAAACAGTATATCGATTATTTATAGTATTATGCCTTTTTGGGGTGTCCAATTTATCAGCCCAATGTCCTACGCCTTTTGCTGTTAACAATACCGGCTGTTCCGGTTCGACAAAACCAATTTCAGCTCAAAGTTACGGATATCAGAATGTAGATTCCCATAGATGGTATTCTGCTCCTACGGGTGGAACCCTTATAACATCCGGGATTCAACAGGATACTGCTCCTCAATCTGGATATTACATTTCGACGCTCACGAAGACCTTTACCTCAAGTGAAAGCTATTATGTGGCGGCTGTCTGTAACGGTGTTGAAAGCACGACGAGGGTCAAAGTTGATTTTACGATGACCTCTTCTTCCAATTTGATTATTGGGGTTCAGGGTGGTACACAGGAATTTTATTGTCCTGGCGAAACGATTACCCTGACCGCGAGTGGTGGAAGTAACTACAGTTGGAAAAATGGTTCTGGGGTTACCATAGGTAGTGGGTCTACGGTAAATGTTAATAGCACTGATACCTACAGGCTAACCGGTAGCACCGGTTGCAGTACTACGGCAACCAAATATATTACCATAACCTTCAAAGGTACGACTACCCCTACCATTGCAAATAAGACACCGGGTTGTGGCAATGCTACGATAACACGAAATAGTCCTACCGATTCGGATGAAGCTTGGTTTTGGCAGACAAGTGCCAATGATACGGCAACAGGAGCTGCTAATGCAAGTTCTACCTATGTGATCAGTTCAGGTTCCCTATATTTAAGGCCTAGGATAACAGGAACCAACGTGGTCTGTTGGGGGGCAGCGATTCCGGTAAGCTATACGGTGGGAACCGCGCCAGCTATTGCCACGGGATCCAATGTGGAAAGATGTGGTCCGGGAAGTGTAACTTTATCCGCTTCGCCCGGAAGCGGAGGTAATACCATCCGATGGTACACTTCCGTAACTGGAGGGTCTGTAATTGGAACGGGTACTTCACTCACAAGGACCATAAGTTCGACCACGGATTATTACGCAGAAAGTTATAATTCAAGTATTTCCTGTCCGGCGACGAGCAGAAAAAAGATCACCGCCACCGTAAACCCGGTTCCAGAACCGACTATTGGTAGTATACCGGGCGATGTGTGCTACGGGGAAACAGGTGTCATCTCCGTTAGGAGCTATGGCTACGACAATGTTTCTTCCCATAAGTGGTATACCGCCCCTACAGGTGGAAGTGAAATAACATTCGGGGTACAACAGAATACGGCCCCAGCTTCGGGATATTATATTTCTACCCTTACCAAGAGTTTTACCGGTAATGAAACCTTTTATGTGGCAGCAGTATGTGATGGAACGGAAAGTACAAGACGCGAAGTGAGCTTTGTATTAAATACTACACCTGCACTGCAAATAGAGGTGCTCGGGGGAGCCCAAGTATTTTATTGCGTTGGTGAAACGGTCACACTGCAGACCAGCGATGGCAGCAGTGGTGAATGGAGGAATGGTTCGGGCAACCTCATTGGGAACGGAATTTCTGTGAATGTAACAAATACTGATACTTACTCATTGTCTGGAACCTCTACCTGTGGAACCGGGACGGACCAAATAACAATAACGTTTAAAAGTGCGACAACTCCATCAAATCCAAGTTCACAACCCAAGTGCGGGTATGCGACAGTGACCAGAGGAGCACCTCCCTCTGGTGAAAAATGGTATTGGCAGACCGATCCAAATGGTACGCTCACTGGAGCTGTCAATGCGAGTGCAACCTATGATGTAACTTCAGGGGCACTATACTTAAGATCTAAAGTTGATGGTTTAGACTGTTGGGGTAGTGCAAGAACAGTAAACTATACTGTAGGTTCTCCTCCTGGGATAGCCTCAGGATCCAATGTGGAAAGATGTGGTCCGGGAAGTGTAACTTTATCCGCTTCGCCCGGAAGCGGAGGTAATACCATCCGATGGTACACTTCCGTAACTGGAGGGTCCGTAATTGGAACGGGTACTTCACTCACAAGGACCATAAGTTCGACCACGGATTATTACGCAGAAAGTTATAATTCAAGTATTTCCTGTCCGGCGACGAGCAGAATAAAGATCACCGCCACCGTAAACCCGGTTCCAGAACCGACTATTGGTAGTATACCGGGCGATGTGTGCTACGGGGAAACAGGTGTCATCTCCGTTAGGAGCTATGGCTACGACAATGTTTCTTCCCACAAGTGGTATACCGCCCCTACAGGTGGAAGTGAAATAACATTCGGGGTACAACAGAATACAGCGCCAGCTTCGGGATATTATATATCCACCCTTACCAAGACCTTTACGGGAAATGAAACCTTTTATGTGGCAGCGGTCTGTAATGGAACGGAAAGTACAAGACGCGAAGTGAGCTTTGTATTAAATACTACACCTGCACTGCAAATAGAGGTGCTCGGGGGAGCCCAAGTATTTTATTGCGCTGGTGAAACGGTCACACTGCAGACCAGCGATGGCAGCAGTGGTGAATGGAGGAATGGTTCGGGCAACCTCATTGGGAACGGAGTTTCCGTAACCGTAACCACTTCGGACACGTATTCCTTGACGGGAACATCCACCTGCGGTAATGGTACGGACCAAATAGAAATTACTTTTAAGGATTTCGAACCACCAACCGTCATGAGTAATGTGCCTGAATGTGGCCAAGCTAGAATAATCAAAGGTGACCCTTTGGATACCAATTATGAAGAATGGTATTGGCAGACGGAACCCAATGGCGTGGAAACGGCCCCATGGAACACCAACGATACCTTGACCATTAGTTCCGGTCCCTTGTATCTCAGGTCAAGGTTATCGGGACCAGGGGGGGTTGAATGTTGGGGGCCACCATTAACGGTATCCTATGATATGCTGGACCAGCCAGCACCACCAACTAATCCGTATCAGTCTTATTGTACGGAGGGAACGGTCACATTCTATGCCCATTTTCGTCCAGACGTTGTAGTTAAATGGTATGATGCCCCAACAGGTGGTACATTGGTTGGGGAAGGCACTCAAAGCCTTGTGGTCAATAATATTGTTGGGGATGCTACATACTATGCGGAAAGCTACGATCAAAACTCGCTATGTGTTTCCGAAACACGAACTCCCTATGATATTATATATGGCAGTGGGCAGCCAAGCAATGTCTTTGGATCCAATGTCAAATTTTGTGAAGCTTCTGCCGTAATCTTGGAAGTTTATTTGCCCAATAATGCCGATGAGGTAAGGTGGTACAATAATATTGGGGATGAAACACCAATTGCCACTGGCTTAACCTATACCACACCTGTTATATCCCAAACCACGACCTATTATGTGGAAGGTATTAATACGTCAACGGGCTGCGTAAGTTTAACTAGACGATCCATTCAAGCCATATTGACGGCCCCAAGAGTTTGGTATCTGGATCAGGATGGAGATGGATTCGGGGATAGCAATAACCCAAGTTCACCATTATGTGAGGCCCCGGCAAACTATGTGGCCAACAGCGATGATACCTGTCCGGATTATTATGATCCAAGCAACGACTGTGATCTTAATGCGGGTAATTTAATCGGTGATAATTATGTCTATTCACGTTCTTATCAAAAAAGTGCTCAAGAAATGTTGGTGGAAGAAGGTATCGATCAGCAGACTTTTGATTTTTTCACCGCTTCAGAAAGTGTAATTCAGGACATCACCTATTTTGACGGTCTAGGCAGGAACATTCAATCCATTGGATTGGAGCAAAGTCCTTTGGTGAATGGAGTCAAGAAAGACATTGTGACCCATGTGGAATATGACGATTTTGGAAGAATGGAAAAAGAATGGATGCCCTTTGCTTCTGACAATGGCAATTTTGGAGAAATAAAGGGGGCGGCGAAACAGTCGACCTTGGACTATTACGATGTTTCCAAGTACGGAAATACCTTAAATCCATACAGTCAAAAGGAAATGGAGTTTTCTCCCCAAAACAGGGTAGTAAAACAAGCGGCAGCTGGAAATGACTGGGCCTTGGGTCAAGGACACGAAATAGAATTTGATTATGGGTCAAACCTTATTGGCGACGAAGTGCGACAGTTTGATATAGACCTTACCGAAAATACCATCAATGGAGTAGTAACCTATAATCCTCAGTTAATCGAGGAAAGTCCAAACCTATTGTACTTGTCTGGGGAACTCTATAAAAGCGTTACCAAAGATGAAAACCATGATGGGTCGTCCAGTAAACTTCACACTACAGAAGAATTTAAGGACAAGCAGGGTAGGGTAGTGCTCAAGCGTACCTATGCCTTGGTCGGTGCTGTGGAAGAGCCGCATGACACCTATTATGTGTATGATGTCTTTGGAAACCTGACATATGTATTGCCACCACTGATGGATGCCACGACCTCCACCTTGACAGATATCATCAATGATTTGGACGACCTTGGTTACCAATATGTTTATGACCATCGCAATCGGTTGGTGGAAAAGAGTATTCCCGGAAAGGGTTGGGAACATATTGTTTACAATAAGCTCGATCAACCAGTAATGACCCAAGATTCCATTATGCGGGCCAACAACCAATGGCTCTTTACCAAGTACGATACCTTTGGAAGGGTGGCATACACTGGAATGGCAGATCTTTCAGAAACGAGAGAGCAGGCCCAGTCGAACGTATACAGTGCTTCTGCCCAGGATGAAGAACCTGAAAACGGATTTTACACAATGGATACCTATCCCTCGTTGATGACAACGGTACATGAAGGTTATACGGTCAATTATTATGACAACTATGATTTTGACCTGAACGGATTTGTAATACCGGCAACAGTCATGGGTCAGACAGTATCCCAAAACGTTAAGGGACTTCCGACCGCTACCACCACACGGGTGTTGGTAGACGGTCCCGAGCAATGGATTTTAAGCCTGACGCTATATGATGAAAAGGGAAGGGCTATTTTACAGGCGACCATGAACGAATATCTTGGGACCACGGACATAGTGGAGACCGAATTAGACTTTGCTGGCAAACCCATAAAGGTACGAAGCGAGCATACGCGCAATGGGAACACCGTGGTGACTATAGATAATTATGAATACGATCATGTGGGCAGATTGCTCAAACAGACCCAATGTATTGGTGATGGTACCTTGGGCTACAGCTGTGATGAATCCACGGTCGCTACGGATATTCTATTGGATGCAGCCAATATTACAAGTAGTACAACGGCGACCAATAGTATTACGGTGGCGCCACCGAGTGCTTCGGAATCGGTGACATTGACCGGTACGCTTACCTTAGCGATAGACCCGAATGCTAGTAGTGGAGGTTCCGGCGGAGCCATTTCTAATGAAGAACTCATTGTTTACAACGAATATGATGAGTTGGGCCAGCTACTAGAGAAAAAAGTGGGTGGTGCTCCGGATACGACATACGCCTTGACATCGGGTCTACAAAAAGTGGATTATGCCTATAATGTTAGGGGCTGGCTCAAGAGCATCAACGGGGATAGTGACAACAGTGACAATGATCTGTTCGATTTTGCCATTAGCTATAATGATCCCGTTCATGGTGGAACGCCACTATATAACGGAAACATTTCAGAAACAGAATGGAAGACCAGTAACACCGACGTTTCACTGAAATGGTATCGATATGAATACGATGCACTGAATAGAATAGTAGGAGCCAATAATAATACAGGGTATTTCAATGTAGGTACTTTTGACGGCTCAGGGAATTTGACCGATGCTATATCCTATGACAAGAACGGTAATATCAAGAGTCTTGTTCGTATGGGACATGTAACGGCCAATCCGAGCATTAACAATGTTAATGATTATGGAACCATGGACAATCTGATCTATAGTTATTCGGGCAACCGATTGACCATAGTGGATGATCGTAATACTACGGATCAATATGGATTTAAAGATGATATAGTGGGATCCATAATTGACAATTCGGTCGAT
Source organism: Allomuricauda sp. NFXS6 (assembly GCF_040148835.1). NCBI lineage: Bacteria > Pseudomonadati > Bacteroidota > Flavobacteriia > Flavobacteriales > Flavobacteriaceae > Allomuricauda > Allomuricauda sp. NFXS6. Next base: position 355,268 of record NZ_JAGEMG010000003.1, read on the forward strand.
TATCAGTACGATGGTAACGGCAACATGATCTCAGATACAAACAAGGGAATCACGGATATTGAATACAACCATATGAATCTTCCTACAAATATTGTGACGGATACAGGGAATATTTCGTATGTTTATGATGCCGCGGGGACAAAATTACAAAAGACCGTGGGAAGTTCTGTGACAAGCTATGCGGGTGGATATGTGTATTCAGGTAGTACCACAACGGAAACTTTACAGTTTTTAAGCCAGCCAAAGGGGTATGCAACACCAAACGGTATGGGAGGTTATGACTATGTGTACCAATACAAGGACCATTTGGGCAACATCAGGTTGAGTTATGCCGATGACCCGAGCAATCCGGGAACGCCCACGATCATCGAGGAGAACAACTACTATCCTTTCGGCCTTAAGCACAAAGGGTACAATGAGGTGGTATCCTCCTACGGGAACAGTGTGGCGCAGAAGTGGAAGTTTGGCGGTAAGGAATATGAGGATGGGCTCAATGAAGCTATAGCCACATACGACTTTGGTGCAAGGAACTATGACCCGGCACTCGGTAGGTGGATGAATATTGATCCGTTGGCGGAGCAGATGCGGAGGCATAGTCCGTATAATTATGCTTTTAATGATCCAATGAGATTTGTCGATCCCGATGGGATGTCGCCAGATGATATTATTATTAAAGGCAATGATAAAGAGAAACAGGCAATCCTTGCTAATCTGCAAGCCCTTACAAATGATGAATTAAGTTTAGATGATAATGGGAAAGTTCAGATTGTTCAAAAGAATTCTGAAAATTGTGATTGCGGTGAATTGTCTGAAGGTACTCAACTTGTAAGTGATTTAGTAAATAGTGATAAGGTAGTAACTATTGAATCTACCGACGGAGGAAACCAAACACAGGCTAAGAGTGGTAATGGTTTAGTTAACAGTGATGGAACACCTGGTTCGGGCAGTGGGAGTGATATTTCATTCAACTTAAATAAAACAGAAGGAGGAATCGATGAAAACGGTAATAAGCAGAGGGCGACTGAAATTGGACTTGCTCATGAGTTAATACACGCTAGAGACTTCACCAAAGGTACTGCTGATTATAACCTAACTAAACCTGCGGTTTTAGACCCGGATAACTTGGAAAAAGGTATAATAGTGGTTCTTCCAAAATATGAACTGAAAACTAGAGTGGGAGAAAACAAAATAAGAAAAGAACATGGGTTACCTGCAAGACAGTTGGAAGGAAAGAAAAAGAAAGGAGTGCATTATGAGTATTATTAGAACTTATTTTATCTCAATACTATCAGTTTTTGTGATTAGTTGCAAGGGGGTTTCACAAGAAGAAAAGCTTTTTAGGTTAGATGATTTATCTTCAAGCACAGTCCTTGAAAATTCTAATTGTGCGGAGATTATTGTGAAAGAGGAATCGGAAAACATAGAAACTCTTTTAAAGAAGTTGAAAAATAATTTCAATCATCGTCTCAAAAGAACAATTTTGATGTTCTATATAGAGGGAGGGGAAGTAATTCACTTTTATTCTATTGGAGTTTTAGTTTCAGAGAATGGAACAACGGATAGAGTTCTATATGATGATGATTTAGCTCAGTCATCAACACAAGACAGGTTCGATTCTGAGGACTTTTACGGTTTCTTGAATACCTTGAATGATGGTAGTATGATAACTTCAAATAAGTTGACCGTCATTGATATAGAAAATGGAAAAATCAAATGTTCTAATTATTTGAACATTGAGAGAACCAAAGGAGACCTACTAAAAGAATTGAAATGGTAAAAGTTTTCAACTAAACTATGGAATCAACAGCAACTCTTTTTGGGTTGCTGTTTTGTTTTTACAGGCTTTATTCCTTTGAGTGTTGTGAGTTGGAAGCGTTTGTTTCTTTTGGGTTTCATAACAAAAAGGGCATGATATTCTTGTCGGAATTTTATACTTTTCTAAAAGTCATATACCAATTTTTAAATTCATCTTTTCTTTCAGGTAACCTTACATTTATATACTTCATAAATGACATTAGAATGAAGTTGTCGACCAATTGAATCACAGTTCCAGTATCCTGAGGTGTTCTTAATTGGATAACAGAAACATCACCTTTACTTTCAGAACTTAACTTTCTAACATGGACATTGGTAGCATGCACATCCTTTGACAATTGACGATAAAATACCTCATAGGAGGCGTGCTTTGATAATATTTTTGAAAGTTGTTCAATATTCTTTGGTCCGTCAAACATTGAGTACCATTGAAAGTTTTTGTTTTTTGTCGCAGTTCTGTGGTATTCCTTTACAATATCTTCATTCTGCTTAAGTCCTAATACGCTTTTAGAGTATTTTGTCGCATTCTCTAAATCATAGCTTTTCGTTAAAGCATCTGCGTTTGGAAGCAAAGCATCTTTCTCTATTTCTTTTTTGAATAACTTGCCAGTTTTGGTTGTTGAATCTAGTTTTTCATATAAATCAAGATCTTTGAAAATGTTCCAAACAATATAGGATAAAGCCCTGTTTTTTGAATCTTCATTCAAAATATACTCCAAGGACATCGTACACTTGTAGACTTCCCTTAGATAGAACTGCTTATTTTTCTAAAACTTCATCAAAGTTATCGTTTTCAATTCCTTGTGCGGTACCGCACAAGGAATTGAGTTCCAGATATTGTTTAGGGGACACATATCCCA